>VGXV01000016.1 GCA_016873165.1 Planctomycetota bacterium
TATCTTGCTCTTTAACCATTTGGGTTACCTCCTCTTATTATTAGGTTAATGTCACTTACCTTATTATAATGAGGTAATCCAGATGATTTCACCTACTTTTTCTTCCCTCTCGTGCAAGATTCAGGTAATATCTTACTTTACTATTTAATCGGCTCAAAGACATGCTCGACTTTGTACCTTACAACTTTTTTACCTTTTACCTGTTCTTTTATTTTTAAAGGCATTTCTTTATCCACAAAATCAAGCTCTACACCATCAGGTATAGATTCTATGGTCTCAGGGTGATCGATTAACTGTTTTATAAAATCAAATGTCATTCCAATGTTTCTTTCAACAAATTCTTTCTTTGTCATTATTTCATCCCCTTTTTGAATTTTTCTTTATACCATTCCCATCTATCTTTTATGTCCTGTTCTGCATATGTTAAGGCATCTTTTAGATTTTGTATAGGTATTGGTTTTTTCACTTCGTCTCCTTTAGGGTTCAATAAATCCCGGTGGAAAAACCCATGAGAGCAATCATATCTCACTATAGGATACCATTTGTCCCTTATTTTGGATTCATACTGGATGACAACATCGGTAACAATTGCTTTCTCAGTACTGATTTTTATTCTTATCCTATCATCTCCATCTAAACTGAGATTCTTTGTAAATTCCTTTTCTCCCACAAAACTCCTTATACTCTATTATTGTACGCTGCTACAACTGTACCGAAATAATTTTTATCCTTCCCATTTAGCTGGTAATTATAGAATGGAAAACAATTATTTTCAAGCTATGGTTTCTCGTTTTGTTTCATGCCGACTACGGCAATTCGGTGTGAAGCCCACTCATACAAATTCACATCATATTTTTATTTCTTTTTTCGAAACAGAGCAACCAGCAGAATTCCGCTCATGCATGCCATCCCCGCGCCGAAGCAAAACGCTGTCTGGATATTGATGTATTTCCACAATGCCCCCATAACAACACTGGCGGGAAAGGATGTAATGCCCACCGCCGTATGATAAATGCCAAATGCCGTAGCGCGATGCGTCGGGGAAATAATATCCGCGACATATGCGCGCAATGTGCCTTCAGAAAGTCCGTAGTAAAGCCCATACACAATAAATAACGACCATACATGGTATGGCTTCGAAGCAAAGGCAAATCCAAGGTAAACTATGGCGTACACGAAAAACCCCAAAAGTATTACTTTTTTCCGGCCAATTTTATCGGAAATCATGCCAAAAGGCATAGCGGCTAAGGCATAAACCGTATTAAACACCATCCACAAAACCGGAATTACGGCAACAGGTATTCCGATTGTTTTTGCGCGTAAAATAAGGAAAGCATCACTGGAATTTCCCAGGGTAAACAAGACAATAACGAGGATGAGATATTTAAATTCTCTACTGAATGAACTGAAGTTGATCTTAGGAGGGTCTATTTCTTCAGAAGGCGGTTTCTTTTTTTCTTTAACAAAAATTATGATACATACAACAGCAAGAAACGCAGGAATAAATGAAAACGCAAAAACCGCGCGATAATTTTCTTTCAGAAAATACAACACAATGAAGGCAAGGATAGGCCCGACTATGGCGCCTGCGGTATCCATCGCCCTGTGGAAACCATACGACTTTCCCAATGATTCCTTCGGTGCAGATTCCGCGATAATGGCATCACGAGGAGCATTTCTCACTCCCTTGCCAATCCGGTCGGCGAATCGTATAACTAAAACATGCCATCCGGCTCCGGAGAGGGCAAAAAAAGGTTTTGCTATTGTTGAAAGAGAATAACCAAAAACAACCAACGGTTTGCGCTTTCCAAAGCGGTCGGAAATATACCCCGAGAATACCTTCAGCACGCTTGCCGTACTTTCCGCAATGCCTTCGATCACGCCAATATAAACCGTGCCGATTCCGAGAATCACGGATAAAAAGACCGGCAGGATGGGATAAATCATTTCCGTACTGGCATCGGTAAGAAAACTTACAATCCCCAGTATGAAAATATTTCTGTGAAATCCGAGAAAATAAGGTTTCTTATTCTCAGTCTGCATTTCCCGCGACATTTACCGATTTAAAGTAAAACGGAGGCACCTTTGTTGATCCATGCCATTCCGCAGTATCGCCAATCGCAACGATATTATTAAATACGTCAAACACATTCCCCGCAACCATGCAATCCTTTACCCTGCCTACGATTTCACCGTTTTCGATAAGATACCCGAGGTCTATATTTACGGAAAATTCACCGGCCAGAACGTTGCTTTGTCCGCCGCCAAGCACCTGGTCTACCAGAATGCCGTATTTAACATCCTTTACCATAGCGTCAAAAGGCATATCGCCCGTTTCAACAATGATATTTGCGTATCCGGGAGACGGCTGGGAAGAAAACCCCCGGTTGCCGTTCCCTGTTGATCGGGTTTTCATAATGCCGGCAGTCTGCAGGTCGAAAATGTAATTTTTCAGCACGCCTTTCTCAAATAACGGCGTGCGCTGTGCGGGCACTCCTTCCGAATCCAGAGGATAGCTCAGATCAGCAAAATCAATAGTCGCGTCATCGTAAATACTCACCCTTGCATCTATCACCTTTTCTCCCAACTTGTTGGTAAGGGGAGACGCGCCTTTTTGTAATAATTTCCCATTGCATCCGGCTTCAAATGTGGAAAGAAAGACGTCCATCGCTTTTGCAGTAACTACCACGGGATAATTGCCGGTCTTTAATTTCAGTTCTTTCTTTGCGCATTTCAAATCATTGAGCGCTTTATTCACATGCTTGTTGAGATCGGTAACGAGTCCTTTCGAACTCTCTCCCTCGCTGATTGAAAGAAGGCTTTGGCCTTTAATCTTCAATATCTCTATGCCGATTCCCACCGAAGTCGACTCAATGGTAATATCCAATCCTTTTGAATTGAGGAGGCGTCGTTTTCCATGACCTTTCCCTATTCCCGCACTGCATTCATAGCCGGGATCAACCGCCAGCGCCCTTTCAATTGCCTCTTTTCCGATGGTTACGCATTTCTCGATGGGAAAATCAATAACCGCCCTGTCAAAAACATTTACCTTCGGATACTTTTTTTGCCCGGGAAAATCGAACGCGGCAATTTGCCCGAATTCAGCGCTTTCCAGCGCATTCGCCACGAGCTTTTCCGGCTTTCTGAAATCGGTGGTACAGGAAAACCCTATTTTCCCATCCTTTATCACCCGAAGGCCGATTCCCCGGATGGATTTCGTATTTATGTATTTTAGTTTATTATTTTCGAAACTTACCGAACGTGTTTCCCCTTCTTCATAAATAACTTCAGCCTGTGCCGTATGTTTCAGCGCCTGCTCCAATACTTTTTCTTCAATAGTATTCATTTAAATAAAACCCCGTTCTTTTAATTTTATACCTGCAGTAAATCAGTATTTTCCGGTATCAAACATTAAATATTTTTACTTTAATTTAAAACGTGTCGCCTGCCCTTCTTTCTCACCTTCAATTCCTTCCGACTTTATCCTCAGCCGCAGATCATTTGCGCTGTCTGCATAGGCAATGGCGTTTTCATAACTTATTTTCCCTTCTTTAAAAAGCTGAAACAATGACTGGTCCAGCGTCATCATCCCTTCCTGGTTTCCTTTTGCCATCATTTCCTTCATCATCCCTATCTCTTTTTTCAAAATAAGGTCTTTTATCCTTGGAGTATCCAGCAATACTTCAAAGGCGCCTGCCCTTTTTCCATCCTTTGCAGGAATTAATCTTTGTGAAATTATTGCCCGTAAATTCAGTGACAGGAGCATGTATATTTGTTCATGCCGTTCCGAGGGGAAAAAGTTAATAATCCTTTCAATCGCCTGGTTTGCGTTATTTGCATGAAGCGTTCCTAAACATAAATGTCCTGTTTCCGCAAAGATAATGGCCGATTCCATTGTTTCGGTATCGCGGATTTCTCCCACCAGAATAACGTCCGGCGCCTGGCGTAAGGTATTTTTCAGCGCATTGTGAAATGACAAACTATCAATGCCAATCTCTCTCTGCGTGATAACGGACTTTTTATGACGATGAACAAATTCAATGGGGTCTTCCACCGTAATAATGTGCCCTGAATTATTCGCATTCCGGTGATCAATCATCGCCGCCAGTGTTGTAGATTTTCCTGAACCGGTGGCGCCTACGACAAGCACAAGCCCCCGTTTTGTCATGGCAATGTCTTTGAACACTTGTGGAAGCATTAAATCGTCAATGGTCTGAATGTTTATTTTTATCTGTCGGATAACAAGACCAATATTCCTTTGCTGAAAAAATATATTTACCCTGAAACGTCCGAGCGAAGGATAATACAAAGCCAGATTCATTTCCATATTTTCATAAAAATCCGCTTTTTGTTTTTCGCTCATTACTGATTCGGCAAGGGCATGGGTATCTTCGGCGGTCAATGCATCATGGCTTGCGGGAATATTGCTTCCTTCCTTTCTGAATACGGGTGGCAAGCCAACGGTAATGTAAATATCAGAAGCATCCAGCCGTACCATTTCCTCCAATAAATCTTTTATCTCCACGGGGGAAAACTCCTTAAAAATTTACTTTATGCCATCCAAAACAGCGGGGGAACTTACAAGATTCTTAACAGCGTCTTTAGAAACAAGACCGTTCCTGCACAAATCTATCAGCGCCTGATCCATTGTCTGCATCCCATGCTGGCGTCCGGTTTGCAATGCCGAAGGGATTTGAGCAATTTTATTTTCCCTGATCAGATTTCTTACCGCCGGAGTGCCTATCATAATTTCCAGCGCCGCGATACGTCCGGAACCTTCCTTCCTTTTAATAAGCTGCTGGGTAATTACCGCCTGAAGCGATTCAGACAGCATAGTACGGATTTGCTGTTGCTGCTCTGCGGGAAATACGTCAATAATCCTGTCAATCGTTTTGGGGGCGCTGGAGGTATGCAACGTTGCAAGCACAAGATGCCCCGTTTCCGACGCGGTAAGCGCAAGCGAGATAGTCTCCAGGTCTCTCATTTCTCCCACCAGAATAACATCGGGATCTTCACGAAGCGCCGACCGCAGGGCATTTGAAAAGCTATGGGTATTTGATCCCAATTCCCGTTGATTGATGAGGCTGTTTTTCGACTGATGGACAAATTCTATGGGGTCTTCAATGGTAAGTATATGACATTTATATTCCCGGTTAATAAGGTCCAGCATTGCCGCCAGAGTGGTGGATTTTCCGCTGCCGGTAGGCCCGGTTACAAGGATAAGACCCTTCTCCTTTTTCGTTAATTCCGTCACAATGGCGGGCATATTCAGTTGTTCCAGAAGCGGGATTTTTTCGGGAATGGTTCTGAACACAATGGATTCCCCTCTGTTCTGCATAAAGGCGTTTACCCTGAAACGACCGATACCTTTTATTGCGATAGCGAAATCCAGCTCGTAATGCTCCTCGTATGCCTTGCGCTGCTGATCGTTAAGAATATCATACAAGAGTTTATGCACGTCTTCCCTGTCCAGCGGCAACATGTCGACCTTTCTCATATCACCATGGATACGTATCATTGGCGGTTCACCAGAGCTGATATGAACATCCGACGCGCTTTCTTTAATCGCAAAAGTAAGGAGTTCCATTACATCCATTCATCGCCCTCCGATAACAACATTTCGTATTCGAACGTGAGGCCCGCCGTCACTGACACGCAAAGGCGACTGGCCTCCCTTGCCACATCCCCCCATTCCCCCGAATATGTTAAGATCGTTTCCAATCGCATCTATATTCATGAGAGTTTCAAATACGTTTCCGGTAAGAACCACATCACGCACCTTTTCTTTCAGTTGTCCGTTGCGTATCATGTAAGCCTCTTCCGCGCTGAAGGTAAACATTTCCATATTAGTTTGTCCTCCTAAAGCGCCGATTGCATAAATACCGTTATCGACTTCCGATAACATTTTTTCGAAGGTATCGTTACGCGATTCCATATAAGTATTCGTCATGCGGACAATGGGCTCATTGCCATAGCTGATAGCACGCGCGTTGCCTGTCGGCTTTTCATTCATCTTTGCCGCTGTTTCCCTCGAATGAAGCCTGTTTGTCAGGATGCCGTTTTTAATAAGATACGTTTTTTGCGTCGGAGTGCCCTCGCTATCGTACTTATTGTATCCTGCCTCTCCGGTTAACGTGCCGTCGTCAACAATCGACAAGGCATCTGTGCCAAAGCGTTTTCCGAGAACCATGATCTCCCGCAACTGAGCATTTTCATAGACAAAATCAGCCTCGCTGAGGTGCCCGAACGCCTCGTGAACAAAAACCCCGCACAGTTTCGGGTCAATAATGACCGTATATTTGCCGCCATTTACCGGCTTTGCCGAAAGCTGGTCAATCGCGCGTTTTGCCACTTTCTCGCATTCATGTTCCATATTTATCACATTGTTATATCCCCGCAAATCCCCGACGGAATGATAGGCCTGCTGAACGTTCATGCCGTCTCTTGCCATGGCTAGCAGAGAAATGCCGCAGAAAATTGTTTCCTGAACAATAAGGCTTCCCTCGGTATTGGCGAAATATACCGAACCGTGCGAGTCTATATAGCGAACATTAGAGGTTTGTATTTGTTTTGAAGAAAGGATTATATTGTTGTATTTGTCGCAAAGAGACTGCTTTTCTTTCAAAGATATCTCCGCCGGGTCTTTGTCCGCTTCTGTTTTTGTATGATCATTTATTATAGGAACCGGAGCAAGCCGGCTTTTATTCGTTCCGACAAATTTTGCCTGCTCACAGGCCATTTCAATATATTTTGGAAGATTTTCCAAATCGTTGAAAGCGACAAAACCCCACCCTCCGTTTACCAGCGCCCGTACGCATCCGCCAAAAGTATTTTTTTCTCCGATGCTTTCAAGCTCTTTCCCAACATAGGTGATGCCGGTGCTGACTCCCTCGTGAACACGTACTTCAGCATAGTCGGCTTTGGCCAGTTTTAACGCGTTTTTTATAATCTTTTCCATTTGGGTTATCCCTTTTAAAGTAGAGCATTCAAATATTTTACAATATTTGATTCTTTATACTATTTTGTTATAACAATTGAAATAATAATATTACGGTATTATTTCCTTGGATCAGGCGGTCAGCAGATCAAAGCCTTCTTCGGTAAGAATTTCCACTCCAAATTCTTTAGCCTTATCCAGCTTCGAACCGGGGTCTTCTCCGGCAACGAGATAGTTGGTCTTCTTGCTTACACCCGATGATACTCTCCCGCCGAGCCTCTTTATAAGCTTTTCCGCATCGCTGCGGGAATATTTTTGCAGTTTGCCGGTTATCACAAAAGATTTTCCCGATATTTTTTTGTTCTTTTGGGGAATATCTTTAATCAGTTTTCTGGTATTCACTCCTTTTTCGTGGAGTTTTCTTATAATTTCCCGAGTGTGTTTGCTCCGGAAAAAATCGACAATACTCTGCGCCACAACGGGTCCGATTTCATGTATCTTTTCCAGATCATCCACGGTCGCTTCCGCCAGTTTATCAAGGGCGTCAAAATGTTCAGATAAAACTTCGGCGGTGTGTTGTCCGACGTTGTGAATACCCAAGGCACAAATCAGACGATCAATATCCCGTCCGCGGCTGTTTTCTATTGCCCGTATCAGATTGGACGAAGATTTTTCTCCCATGCGTTCCAGGTTTACCAAATCTTCATATCGAAGGGAAAAGATATCAGAATAGTCTTCTATGATCCCCTTATCAACCAATTGTTCGATGAGGGCAGGGCCGAACCCTTCGATATCCATGGCGTCTCTGCTTGTGAAGTATTGGATACGCCTTTTTGCCTGCGCTTTACATAAAGGGTTGTAGCATCGCAAATAGACCTCTTCTCCCTCCCTGCTTACCGGCCCTTTGCATACAGGGCAGCAATGAGGCTCCGCAAAAACCTTTTCATGTCCGCTTCGTTTTTCTTGTACCACTTTTACGACCTGCGGTATGATTTCTCCTGCCTTCTGTACGACAACATAGTCCCCGACCCTGACGTCTTTTCTCTTCACTTCGTCAAAATTATGAAGCGAAGCGCGGCTAACAGTAGTTCCCGCGAGCAATACCGGAGTGAGATTGGCAACAGGCGTAAGAGTGCCCGTCTTCCCTACCTGCACAACAATTTCCTCAATCTTTGTAATTGCCTGTTCCGGTTGAAATTTGAAAGATATCATCCACCGCGGCGCCTTGCTTGTTGATCCTAATTGTTCGTGAAGCGCCAGGGAATTTGTTTTTATGACCATCCCGTCTACCATATAGTCAAGGGTTCCTCGCCGTTTATCCCATTCGGAACAATATCGTATCGCTTCATCAATATTTCTGCATAATTTCGCGTGAGGATTCACGGGGAATCCCATAACCTTGATAAAATCAAGACACTGCATATGCGATTCCGGCTTCGTTCCTTCAACATAACCTATAACATAGGCAAACATCTTGAGGTGTCTTTGGGCGGTAATGCGGGGGTCTAAAAGTTTCAGCGACCCAGCCGCGGCATTTCTCGGATTGGCGAATTGAATCTCTCCCTTCTCTTCCCTTTCCTCATTTATCTGCCGGAACTCTTTGTTCGGCAAATAAATTTCCCCTCTTATTTCCATGGCCGGCGGCACTTTATATGGCGCATCCAATACCGGCAATTTTAAGGGAATCTGCCGGATTGTCTTGAGGTTTGCGGTAACGTCATCACCCCGAAAACCATCACCGCGGGTTGCACCGCGGATAAATAATCCGTTTTCATACCACAGGGTAATGGCTACCCCATCAATTTTCAATTCCACAACATATTCGATGTCAGTATCGGAGGCAATATCCGCCATACGTTTGATCCTCTGATCAAATTCCTTCAATTCGCCGCTGGAGTATGTATTATCGATGCTCAGCATTGGTATTTTATGTTCTACGGCGGGAAACTGACTGATCGGATGGTCTGCAATCCGCTGAGTGGGAGAATCCGGAGTTATGAGTTCAGGATGCGCTTTTTCCAGGTTTTGTAGTTCCTTCAGCAGGCGATCATACTCATAATCGGAAATTTCCGGATTATTTTCTACGTAATATTTGCGGTCGTGGTATCGTATGACACTGCGGAGTTGTTCTATTTTTTCTTTTACCGAGGAAGACACTTTTTATATTCAACTAAATAATCTATTGAGGGAAAAAACCTTTTCGTTATGGATTACAGTCTCTTTTGCTGAATAATTGTTCCTGAAAACCCGTCATAATCTTCCCATCGTCATTTTCAGGATGGGAATAACTTTGACTTTTCCAGTATAACAAAGTTTATATAAGAGTCAACGTATTCTATATTAATGACAGAATCACTTGACTTTATACTGCATTTTTTATACACTCTTTTGAAAGTGTTTTGTGTTGTTACGTTGTTATAGTCGTTTGAGAATACACTGGCGTGATTGAGTCACTTTTTTATTTATTTTAGTGTCTTAATAATGTGGTGCAAACCACATAATTTTATAAAACTCCCACATAATGGAGTAATAAACTATGGTAAAAGGAAGTGATTCGAAGGTTTTTTTTGAGTTGTTCAAAAAACCTGAGGAAAAAGACGACTCACAAAGAGGTGAACTGCCACCGAAACCAGAGGCAGCAGAAGCAACATCTCAGCAGGCAGCCGGGGTTCCGGCTCAGCAGAAAATAAGACAAGAACCTCAAAATATACCAACGAATCGGCCAACCGCTTCCGTTTCACCGGATACTGAAGTAAAGGCGGAACCATCCGACCCCCTGAAATGGATTAAAAATACAAGCACTGAAGAACTTTCGATTGAGAAAAAAATAACGGAAAAGCCACAGGCAACGCCTGCTCCGGTTGCGTCAGAGACCGTTCCTCCGAAAAGAATAGTTGTTGCGCCACCTGCTTCCGTTCCTCCGAGGAATAATGAAATAGTGCTCCGCAAAGACGAGGTAGTATTAAGGCAGGAAACGCTCATTATTGGCGCGATTGCCGCAACTTTTCTCTCTATCGCCTGTTTCTTCGTCGGACACAAGGTAGGATACAATAAAGGTGTAACCAACCAGGCAGAAGAGTGGCTGGAAACAATAGAGCCGAAAGAAACGCAGCATAGCGGAATCGGTCAGTCAAAATCCGTAGAAGCGCCAAAGGCAAAGACAGCAAGGGACGCTGCTCCGAAAGTTGAAAAAAAATCCGGACAAGAAGCGAAACTCGTTTTACAGGATAAATCAACGATAAAAGACAAATGGACAATACGCGTGATTTCATATAAAAATTCAAAAGCAAACGTGTCACGCGCCAAAGAAATAGCCGGGTTGCTGCAGGAATCGCTGGGGTATAACGCTTTTGTCGTCAATACGGGACAAGAGATTTTTGTTTGTGTGGGAGAATTTGAAGATTGGAACAACACCGATTTAGCTAATGCCCAAAAGGCCGTTGCCAATTTTGAATATCAGAATAAAAAACAGTTTACAGGATGCTATCCTGTGCGTATGAGATGAAATAAGGAGAAACTATGAGTGTTGATAAAAGTTTAAAACCAAAAGGAAAGCTTGCAAGGCCGAGGAATGTATATAGAAAAATAGAACGTATTGCAATATTAAAAGCAGAAGGACGCTGGACTCCGGAGTCCTCTGCTTTCGGCATTCCAAAAGTAAGAGTAGAAAAACTGAAACGCAAAGGAAAGGCCGCAAAGAAAGCTGAAGCGCCCGCAGCGGCAGCAGCAGCAACCGAAGGAAAGGCTGAAAAAGAGAAAAAATGATCGCCCGCAGGATGTCTCACATAGACTCCTCCGGCATCAGAAAGGTCTTTGACCTTGCGCAAAAAATGAAAAGTCCGGTGAACCTCAGCATAGGCCAGCCGGACTTTGATGTTCCCGGAGAAATCAAAGAAAAAGCAATCGATGCCATTCACGAAGGCGCAAACAAATACACCATAACACAAGGCATACCGGAATTCCGCAATGTCCTCATGGAGCGCCTTAAGAAGGAAAGAGGCGTGGATGCGGAAAGCATTATTGTCACTTCGGGTGTCTCCGGCGCGTTAACGTTAGCCTTTATGGCGTTGGTGGATCCCGGTGATGAAGTGATAATCCCCGATCCCGCATTTGTAATATACAAACACCTGGCAAATTTCTGCAGCGGGAAACCCGTGTATGTCGATACTTACCCCGATTTCAAATTAACCGCGGAACGCATTCAGCCGCACATTACCGGCAAGACAAAAATAATCGTCATTAACAGCCCTGCCAACCCTACAGGGGTAATGAGTACGCATCAGGAATTGAAAGACATCGCTGAACTTGCGAAAAAACACAATCTGCTCGTAATCTCCGATGAGATTTACCACGATTATGACTACAACAACGAATTTGAGAGCATCGGGAAGTATTATGATAAAACGCTTGTCCTCGACGGATTTTCCAAATCCTTTGCCATGACGGGATGGCGATTAGGTTACGCGGCAGGCCCTGACGACATCATCAGGGAAATGATAAAATTACAGCAATACACCTTCGTATGCGCCCCTTCCTTTGCGCAGCACGCGGTAACCAGATCATGGGGATTCGATCTGAGCAAATACATCGCGGATTACCGGAAGAAGAGGGATATGATGTATGAAGGGCTAAAGGATAAGTTTCATATTGTAAAACCCGGAGGGGCTTTTTATTTCTTTCCGCAGGTTCCCTGGGGAACTGATGAAGAATTTGTTTCAACCGCTATCCAAAATAATCTCTTAATCATCCCGGGCAGTGTTTTCTCCGAACGCCGCACCCACTTCCGCATTTCATATGCCGCAACGGAAGAAACTATTGAAAAGGGACTGAAAATCCTTAACAGTATCGCGTAAGCTCTTTTTGTACAACCCCGTACAGCAACAATAACGAATAATAGCAAAAGTACCTTTTAAAATTACTATATTTGCAGGTATATACAAAAATCTTGATAGCAAAAAAAGGATTTTGGTATTTTTTGGGATTCCTGACAGGAATCTTCCTCCTGTTCTGGAAACTGGATGGCATTGTCGGACTTCACAGGGATGAGGCGATATTTGGCCTGTTGACGGAGATGATTCTCGACGGAGCGCGTCCCCTTACCGGTATTTTTAACAACTATACCTCTCCGGTTCACTCCTATATGCTTGCCCTCTGTGTGAAACTTCTTGGAAACTCTATCTGGAGCCTGCGATGTCTTGGCCCCGTGTTTACCCTAATCACCATTGCCGCGATTTTCGATATTTTACGGCGATATTTTCCCGTTCGTGCGCGATGGGCTGCCTGCCTCCTTCTTACCTTCCCGCCGGTGGTTATGCTTTCACGGCTTTGCGGAGAAGTTTTTGTGCTGAATCCATTTCTCTTTTTTGGCACTATCTGGATATATGTAAAACTCTGCAATAGTGCAAAAAAGGCAATGAGAATAACCGGATGGATACTTACCGGCTTTTTGCTGTCGCTGGGTATATGGAATCACATCATTTTCCTCCCCAGCGCGGTTTCTCTTGTTATTTGCTATGCGGTATTCAAATGGCCAGGACTGAGGCGTTTTCCGATACAATGCGCATGGTGCGCCCTTGGATTTTCACTGGGACTGGCGCCGCGGTTTGCTTCAATGCTTGCGCTGGGAATGGAATTATTCCCCAAAAAACCTTCCATCCCCCCGGCTTCGCTGAAAACAGCGCTCCTGAATTTGTTATACACCCTGTCGGGCGACGGCCTTTATGCCCGCTTTTCCGGAGGAAGTGTGCTCCCCTTCGTATGGGGAATTCCCGCAATACTGGCAATCTTTGCGGCAATATTCCATATTTCAAAGCACAATAAAATGGAAAGGAAGATGTTCTGGGGCATCGTTGTTTTTATCGCTCTTAACTTTGCCGGAATCTGGCAAATTACGCCATTTGGCTCGGTCGGTTCCCGCGTATGGCTGCTTATCGCATGGGTGTTTCCTGCTCTGCTAGGCATGTGCATAACAAATTCCAACACATGGCTATGGCGTATCATGGGCGGCATTGTAATTTCAATCCATTTAATATTACTGACGGTAAATTATTATATTCCTAACAGCCGTTCAAACGGCGCAATAGAGCCTTCCGTTTATGTGGGAGGCAAAACGGATAATTCATGGGATTACTACGATCACCGTAGAATCACGGAAACGCTGCTTCATACTACCGAAGAATGCATTTTTATTTCCAATATTAACGTATTTACCCTCTATTATCTCACTCCGGAAGATCAAAGACCGCGAATTAAATTGTTATGGCCTATCATTTTGGGAGGCGGGGGAGATACCCCTGAGAAAAAAGAGATATACGACCGGGTAACCTATAAAGGGACAATGCCAAAATCCGTCCTTTTTGTCTTTTACGATAATGACAAAGATTATCTGGAACATTTTACCCGGCAGCCGTTTTATCATATGACTTCTCTTGTCAGGGACATTGCTTTTCCCGGATTTCGCATATACCGTCTGAAATAATCTTTTTCAGCTACTATTGGTATTAGGCTGAAATGCGTAATTTTAATGGAAATGCATCATCTAATTGTATAAAATTGGTGTCGTTATGGAACATTTATTGAAAACATATGGCAATACTCTTTCTTTATGCATGAAATAGCAACATGCAAATATGATCTGATTGGTTGTCTTTTTTTTATAAACGGATGAATTGAAGGGATATTATGCAAAGCATACTCGTTGTTGACGATGATTCTCAAATTCGAAATCTTTTGAAAACATTTTTAAGAGACGAGGGGTATCTGGTTTCAGACGCAAGGAACGGCCAACAGGCAATTGAAATGTGTAAATTGAAAAAGTATGAATTGTTTATAGTGGATATTTACATGCCAGGAAAGGATGGAATTGCGTTTATTGAAGAACTGCTGGAATTTTCTCCCGAAGCAAAAATAATCGCAATCTCCGGCGGAGAACAATGTCACTTTTTCACATCCACCGTGAAATTAAATTCTGCCATATCAAAAGGCGCGCTTGTCACCATGCAAAAGCCTTTTCAACTGGAAAAATTGCTGAGTATCGTTAAAGAAATTGTTCCGTAAAGTTTTTTGTCTTTTTCTCACAAACTGGATGGCATAAAGGAAAGGGCGCTATCCCCTTTATCTTCCGCAATACTCCACATGCTGAAGGCTGAGGAAAATGGTGTTTCATGAAGACCTTCATAGGCACTGATGAACAAATCGACGTTTTTACATACGCAGTCCGTAAGAATGTTATCCTGAAATATACAAGCCAGCTTGCATTAATACTCGCGTTGCTTACCCTCGTACCCATTGGGATGTCGCTGATTTTTGCGGAATATTCCCTTACTCTGCGATACACATTAATGGAATTGGTATTATTGTCGTACGGAGTTGCCCTTCTACGGTTGCCTGCTCCTACCCATATACAGGTAAATGAGGTATTTTCTGTCATTGGTCTGACATTCATTTTTTTTCCCTTTCTCATGTGCATCCCACTGATGAATGACGGACTGTCATTTTTGGACGCTTTGTTTGAGGCTACATCGGGAATTACGACAACAGGATTATCCACACTTACCACTGTAGAAGACAAAACACGAACGTTTCTTTTTACCCGGGCATGGATGCAGTGGTATGGAGGTCTCGGTTTTGTGGTTTTTTCAGTAGCTTTGCTCATGCGTAACAATATTGCGGCAAAACGGTTGATAGAATCGGAACCAACCAGCGAAACCCTGGTAACCACGACACGAACCCACGCGCGCCATGTTTTGTATATTTACCTTTTTCTCACTCTTATTGGTATTTTTGTCGCATGGCTGCTTATAGGAGATTTTTTTGCAGCGATAACGCATATCTTATCCGCAGTTTCCACCGGCGGTTTCTCCATGTATAATCGTAATGTGTCTCACATCGCTTCTCCCATTGGCCAATATAGCATTATGCTTTTTTGCCTGTTAGGAGCAATATCGCTGCCATTATATTATCGGATTTTCCACAACGGATGGAAAAAAACAATTTTTGATATCGAGTTACGGACATTGCTTATCAGTGGGTGCGTTGCAAGCGGCGCATTGATTTTTTTTGCGGTAAACAGCGGAACAATGCCGTGGAAAAAAGCATTAATCTGCTTGCCATTCCTTGGTTTTTCCGCTCAGACAACCACAGGGTTTTCCAATATGGAGCTGCCTTTAGTTGATCCGGCATCAAAACTAACATTAATCTTTTCAATGATAAGCGGCGGAAGCATTGGCTCAACTGCGGGGGGAATAAAAATGCTGCGGATGCTGGTTTTGTTTCGTATGATACAGTTTACAATAAAACGGACGTCCGTTCCCTATCATGCAGTAATATACCCAAGACTGACCGGCAAGCGCCTGGAATCTGATGATATTATACGGATGCTTTTGGTAATTATGTTGTTTGTTATTCTCACACTTGTATCATGGATGCCATTTATATTGTACGGATACAATCCGTTAGACGCACTCTTTGAAGTAGTATCGGCAATAGGTACGACTGGTTTATCTGCCGGTATTACCCGCAGCGACTTAGAACCGGTCTTGAAGGGAATCCTTTGTTTTGATATGCTTGCGGGAAGACTGGAAATACTGGCATTGCTTGTTGTACTCTATCCCGGCACATGGTTTGGAAAGAGAGGAGAATCGTTATGAGGGCGGTAATTGTGGGGGCAAGTTCTTTATCGGCAATGACTGCCAGGATACTGCTTGCCCGTGGCCATGAAGTAATTATTATAGAGCAAAACAAAGAGCGCATTGAAGCATTATCAAATGAATTGAATTGCGGTTTTCTGCACGGTGACGGCAGCAAACCTGCAATCCTCAGAGAGGCAGACCCGCAACATACGGATTTTTTATTTTGCCTGACGGGCAATGATCAAAGCAACATCCTTTCAAGTCTCGTGGGGCGTTCGCTCGGATTCTCAAGAGTAGTGACAAAAATAGAAGACCCTGAGTTTGAACATATTTGCATAGAACTTGGGCTCGAAGATGCAATTATCCCGGAACAGACTATCGGACGTTACCTTGCCGATATGTTTGAGGGGCAAGACCTGATGGAACTTTCCGCATTAATCAAGAACGAGGCGCGTGTATTTTCATTTATTGCAAAGAACACCGATGCGGTTTCTGTCAGCCAATTGAAACTCCCCGATGAGTGCCGCGTGATGTTTCTCTACCGTAATGAGAAATTCATCATTGCTGACAGCGAAACCAAATTAAAAGAGGAAGATGAGGTTGTTCTGATCACTCATAGTAAAAATTTACCGCATTTGCATCAACGCTGGATCGCAAAAAGAACTAAACTAAAATTAAAATAGAGTCTTTTTTATTAGTAACGATACATTCACTATTCCACACTCTGCATGGAGGTTTTACAGATATGAAACTTTTAACACGCTCTGATTTTGACGGACTGGGCTGTGCGGTGCTCCTTAAGGAGATCGGCCTTGTCAATGACATAAAATTTGTGCACCCGAAGGATATTCAGGATGGAAAAGTGGAAGTTACTTCCGAAGACATTCTTGCCAATATTCCCTATGTAAAAGGATGCGGCCTTTGGTTTGATCACCACTCAAGCGAAGATGAAAGAAAGACATACGGACGTTATGAAGGGTTAAGCGATCCTTCCGCACTCAGCGCGGCAAGCGTAATCTATAAATATTACGGAGGAGAAAAAAAATTTACGAATCCGCTTATAAAAGAATTATTAAAGGCGGTTGACAAGGCGGATTCCGCAAATTTTACCGCTGATGAAATTTTACATCCAAAAGGATGGGTGCTCCTTGCATTTGTTACAGATTCGAGGACAGGGCTGGGAAGATATAAAGACTTCAGAATAAGCAACTATCAATTGATGCTAAACATGATTGATTACTGCAGGGCAAAGACTATCGATGAAATTCTTGCCGATAAAGACGTGCAGGAACGGGTGACACTCTATTTTCAACAGGACACATTGTTTCGTGAGATGATTAAAGCGAATACAAAAACTTACGGAAGGGTTGTTGTGCTTGATTTAAGGAGTCAGAAAGAAATTTACACGGGAAATCGTTTTCTCCTCTATAGTCTTTATCCTGACCAAAATATCTCTCTCCAGGTAATGTGGGGATTACATGAACAAAATGTTGTTATCACATGTGGCCACAGCATTATAAACCGGACATCTCATGTTGATGTCGGGTCTTTGATGTTAAAATATGGCGGCGGCGGACACAAGAAAGCCGGTTCATGCCAGGTGGAAACGAGAATGGCCGATAAAATACTGGAAGAGATTGTACAGGAAATGAACAAAGATCGTTAAATAAAAGGTGTTGTATATTACCTTCCCCGACCTTTTCGAATGGAAAATTTTGTAGAAAATTTAAATATTGTTTGGTAAAAGAAAGTACCATAATATTATAGTATTCTTTTAGAATAAAATTTTAAACTTTATAGATACTGGAAAGCATTTATTTTCACAAAATGATCAATAAAGAACAGACACAATTTGGCACACGCACAACAACAACACGTGACGAAGTTATAAAGAGCGTGCTGAATTCCCAGTCGGTTACTACCCTGCCAACCGTTGCAACAAAGGTAATCACTCTCTCTTCAAAAGAAGATACCAGCGTTAAAGATATAGCGGACCTGCTTTCGAAAGACGCTTCTCTCTCAGCGAAAGTATTGAAAATCGCAAATTCCGCATTTTACAGCTTCCCTGTCAAAATCAGCACGGTCTTGCAAGCGGTGTCAAGAATTGGGATAAATGCAATCCGAAGCCTCGTTCTTTCCTTTTCTTTTCTTACCATTCAAACAAATAACAAAACAAACGCATTCAATTACGAGAAGTTTCTGGAAAAATCCCTCGCATCTGCCGTTGCGGCAAAACTTATCATGAGTGAAATCAACAAGAACTATTCGGAAGAAATATTTACTGCAGCGCTTCTGCAAAATATCGGAGAACTTATTCTCGCAAATACTTTTCCGAAACAATACGAACAGGTAATAACAAACAAAGCAAACGATGGCAACGATGATAGCATTGAACTTGAACAACAGGTTATCGGGGCAGACCATACTCTTATAGGGTATGAAATTACGAAAAGATGGTCTTTTCCGGATGAACTTATTGTGCCGATACGATACCATCATTTTCCCGAACAGTATGAGGGGCAAGACAAAAAACTCAAACTATTTGCCAATGTTGTTCACTTATCGGGACTGGTAGTCAACATTTTCTATTTTAACGAACCTGTTGAACCATGTATATACCATAAAAAGTTTAGTGAAAAATCAGAGGAAATGCTTGGGTTTAATGAAGAAATTATAGAATGTATTTTAAAACAGGTAGATTCGGAAATAGAAAAGATTGCAGAAATTTTCGGTTTCAAAATCGAAAAACCAAAACCTATAGAAGATTTGTTAATTGACGCAAATAACGCCCTGAGCGCCTTAAATATGACATACGTCCAACTCAATAAAGAGCATATTGAGGCAAAATTGCAGTTACAAAAACTCAACAAAGAACTGGAAGAACGAAATCAACAACTCGAAAATCTTGCAAATATTGATGGGCTGACTGAGGTATATAATCATCGTTTCTTTCAGGTCTTTCTCGACAGAGAACTGAATAATGCCTTAAAAACTGAATGTGTCGTAAGTTTAATCTTTTTTGACATTGACCATTTTAAAAAATTTAATGATTCCTATGGACATCCGGTCGGCGATCATATTCTTAAACAGATGTGTCAATTAGTGAAAAAACACTTACGCACATGTGATATTATTGCCCGGTATGGCGGTGAGGAATTTGCCATCATCCTCAATGAGACAAAAAAGGAAAAGGCACAAATTATTGCGGAAAGAATGCGTTCCACAATTGAACAATATTTATTTATCATCGACGGCAAGCAATTCAATGTCACCGCCAGTTTTGGCGTTGCAGAAATAACCCCATTCATTGACAACTGCACAAAAGAAAATTTAATATATTTTGCGGATACTGCCTTGTTAGAATCGAAAAAAAGGGGAAGAAACAGGGTGACGAGTTACAATTTATAATCCTTGGATATGCGGCAAGTATAGCCAAATAAATCAGGTTTTCGAAATATCAAATAAGTTTTTAGTCAGAAACACATTTGAAAAGCATTGACTCAACATTCATTTTTGCGCATTAAAACAACTATCCTCTTTCAACGTATTCCCAACAAATCGCATATTTTCAAAATACTTTTTCTTGACTCGTGGCAATAACGGTTATAAACTGAAAGTGATTGTCTTTCATAGAAAGGCATAAGGATAAAAATGGCAAATGAGGCCGGGTGACGGAAAGACGGTTCGGCTTTTGTGCAATTTTCGGTGTATTTACGCATAGTTGGCAATTATTTTAACGACGAAAGGAGTATCGCATGACAAGAGCGCGGGCGCGTCATATTCTGGTTTCGACCCAAAAAGAATGTGAAGATATTAAATCAAAGATAGAAAATGGAGAAGACTTTGCCAAGATGGCCCAAAAGTATTCTCAATGCCCATCAGGACGGCAGGGGGGAGACCTCGGAGAATTTGGTCCAGGCCAAATGGTGAAGGAATTCGACACGGTAGTATTCAATAAAGAAGTCGGCAAAGTTCACGGGCCGGTCTGGACGCAGTTCGGCTATCATCTTATTGAAATTACCAGCCGAAAATAATTAATTTGAATTTTATAGAGAGGAAATGAAAAATGCAAAGCGAACATCACGACCTTGTGCATGAATTTCCTGAATTCCGGGAAAAAATTCATGACTTGAAACTGTCTGACCATCACTTCAAAAAACTCTTTGATGAATACCACAAACTTGATCGTGAGGTATACCGGGTTGAATACAATATCGAACCACGCTCAGATACGGCGCTTGAAGATCTGAAAAAGCGCAGGCTTGCTATAAAAGATGAGCTTTACCATATTCTGGCACACGGCATTCCAAAATCAGGAACTGCGGGGATGTAAATTAGGCATTCGGCTACTTTTAACAGAGTTTGGTGGGGCATTACCCACCAAACGTAGAGACGCATTGCTATGCGTCTCTGCAAGCAGCGTGAAACGGTGGGCATTGCCCACCCTACAAAAAGTGAAATTCCTTAATATAAATATATTCCCAAAGGGAATGGCCTCTGCATAGAAGATAAAAAGAGACGTGCGAAAATATTACAAATTCGGCGTTTAGCATCTCAGTAACATGAAATTTTATTATACGTTTCAGATGGAATACTGATGAATCAGTATTCCATCTGAAGAATAGAAGCCGCATGAGTGCATTTTATACAGGTTTCACCAGAAGGGGTTTTCTCAGGAGGGCAGCAGGAACAATTGCCCTGAGCGTACTCCCCCTTTCTTTTACGAGTTACGGAGAAAGGCAACAGAAAAAACATTCTGTTTACATTTCAAAACACAGTTCTTATAGTGAAAGCTCCTATCCGCAATTAAAAAAACGTATTGAAGAGATGGTTGTGAAGCTCTACCAAAATACCCCTTTTTTTTCTTACGGAGATAAAATTTCGCTTAAAATAAATCTCGTTGCAACAAGAGATTGTCTGGATTTGCCCGCTGGTTACACTTACGTGACGAACCCAATGGTAGTAAAGGCGCTTGGAGAAGTATTGCTTGATCTTGGCGCAGGTTCGTTATTTATCATTGAAGGAGCCACCCATCCTTCAGATACGATGGAGGCATTTGCAATACTTGGATACGACATAATTGCAACCCATCTCGGAGCAACTTTGGTTGATCTGAATAAGGCAAAACCGTACGCTGATTTTACTCAAGTAGATATCGAAAACGGACTTATTTACGGTTCCATCCTGGTAAACAATCATCTTCTCGAAACGGACTGCCTTACTACCGTCTCTAAATTAAAAGTCCATAGTTCTGCAGGGATTACCTTGTCTCTGAAAAATCTGATTGGTCTGTTGCCCATTCAAGAATATGGCATAAATGGAACCGGCGCCCGAATGCAGTATGTGCACTTTCCGGACGAAAGAACGCAAATTCCTTATAATATAGTGGATATCGCAAGGGCATTTCCGGTTGATTTTGCGTTTATCGATGGAATAACTGCTATTGATAAAGGAGAAGGACCATGGGTAAAAAATATCTCTTATGTAACACCGGGTGTGCTGATTGCAGGAGATAATGCTGTTGCGGTGGATAGCATAGGAACGATAATAATGGGTTTTGACCCGGAAACGGCATACCCCTATCAACCATTTGTGAATTGTTACAATCACATACAACTTGCAAGCAATTACAGTCTTGGTTCCAACAACTTAAACGATATCGCTGTTTTCGGTGAAAATTTAAGTGATGTGATTTTTCCTTACGAACCACCGGACCGAAAAAGCACACCGGCAGAATCTTATTATTAAAAAAAGCAGGGCAAATTAAAAAAATTTACCCTGCTTTTTTATCTCGACTTAATTTTCTGAAAATACCATATCGTCATAGGCTGTTTCTAATTTATGCTTGTGCTTCAATTCTTCCTGGGCGAGGATTTTGCACATTTTTCTCATTTCGGGATTCTCTGTTGATTGAGCCATGCTAACATAAAAATTATACGCCTTTTGTTCCTTTTTCATGGCAATAATCAAGACATCCTGAAAGTCTTTGATTTCCGATACATCTTTATCCACCAAAAATTCGGTGATATGCAAATCCTGTGTTTCATCAGGTTTGAAGTCCATTACTTTTGAAGCATCAAATTTTTGCAACATCTCTTTATGCTTTATTTCTTCCTGCGCAAGCTCTTTTAGCCAGACTTTTGACGCCGGGTCTTTAACAAGTTTTAAAGCATCCAGATAAAATTTTTGCGATTCGTCTTCATGTTTCGCCGCTTTTGCAATGAGTTCTTTTACATTCATTATTGCAATTCCTCCCTACGGTTAAAATTTATAACATTGTCTTTTTATTTAAACGAACGAATTGCCTTTCAAGCAACATTGAGAAATTTTCATAAATGAGCAGTATTTTATAAAAAAAGAGGCGGTAAAAACAGCTTTTTTTGGCAATTACTGCAGGTTTTCTATCTTTTTATTTTGCCAAATGCTTTTAATTCGGCAAGTTTATGTTCGGCAGCAATAGCAGCGGTAACACCATCACCCACGGAAGTTGCAATTTGCCGGTACGACCATTTTCTTACGTCGCCTACGGCATAAATGCCCTCTATTTCCGTTTCCATGTGCATATTTGTTTCGATATGGCACCCCACATCAACACACAATAAGTTCCCTAAAAATGATGTGTTCGGTATACTTCCGATAAAAATAAAAATTCCCTGACACGGTAAATTATTTTTTTCCCCTGTTGCTACATTTCTGGTAATAGCGCCTTCCACATTTTCCTTGCCATGGATTTCTATAACGGTTGTATTAAACATAACTTTTATCTTGGGATGAGAAAAAACTTCGTCCTGATAAATTTTTGTTGCCCTGAATGCATCCCGCCTATGAATTATCTTCACAGTTTTAGCATATTTTGTCAGGAAAATGCTTTCCGTCAAAGCGGAATCACCGCCGCCGACGACAACTACATCCTTGCCTCTGAAAAATGCTCCGTCACACGTGGCACAATAACTGACTCCCCTTCCGTAAAATTCACTTTCTCCCGGGATTTCCAATTTTTTGGGATCAGCGCCACAGGCAAGAATAACCACATAGCTCGCATATTCGCCGGCATCCGTGGTCACTATTTTAAGACCATCATCTTCTACTCGTAGTTTTAAAACTTCTTCATAACGGATATTTAATCCAAAACGCTTTGCCTGGTTCTCCATTCGTTGTGTTAAATCAACACCACTGATTACCTCCGGAAAACCCGGGTAATTTTCGATCATGTCTGTGCCGGCCAGTTGTCCGCCGGTAAATTTTCTTTCAAAGATTACCGTCTTTAATAATGCGCGGCACGTATATACTGACGCTGCAAGCGCCGCAGGTCCGCCTCCCACTATTATTACGTCATAATCCCTGTTCACATCCCTTTTAATCCTTTCATGGCATTTAAAACCTGCCATCCGTAGAAATTCAGGGCAAACTGTTTTTTCTCAATATGGCATTCCAGACATTGCTTTGTGCCTTTTGTCACCCAGTCACGCGTGACAAAAGCCGTCTTTGCCTGAGCGCCTTTCGGCGTCAGTTGATCTTTTCCCGCATGGCAAAAATCGCATCCCGTAGCCATTGTTTCACAAAGCTCGAACATCTTCTTTGCCTGATTTTCCTTTTCTGTATAATGTTTCCCATCCACGTGACAGTAATCGCAATCTACCCCAAGGGCAACAGAGGCTGCCATCATTTTTTTTGAAACTTCACCTTCTTCCGTAAAAACGGTCAAATCTTCGTTATGACAATAACTACATTCCACACCGAAAAGTTTTGTTATTTTCTCAACCTGAGCAATTCTGTCTTCCCTGGTGCCCTTAAAATAAGGGTTTGAATAGGTTACCGCAGGTTGATGAGACTCAGGTTTCTTTTCTGTCTCCGTCAGTGCATGCTTACAAAACGAAAAAAATGTCACCACAGAAACAATCCCGATGCACATCCAAATATTTTTTTGTAAAAAATTTAACATAAGAAGAGAATAAAAAAGAGGTTTCATCAAACAATACTACTAATCAAGTTTGTCAAATAAATCTTTATTTGCTCCACATGACGGACATACCCAGTCGTCATGTATCGATTCAAAAGAAGTACCCGGCGCCACTCCATTATCAGGATCACCACTTTTCGGATCATATACGTAACCGCATACACTGCATTCCCATTTTTCCATTACTTTCCTCCCGTATTTATGTCCTGCCGAAATTAACAAGAAAAACATAACTTTATTACTTTATATCATTATTGTTTTTTAAGGTCAATCATTATTATTCATGAGTAACTATTCTCAAAAAACTTGCCAAAATCGTGTTTGTATATCTTAAATTCCTTTTTCCATAACACTGCATGGGCTTCTATATCCCTTTCGATATTGCCCCACATTTGCCCATAGAATTCTTTGTCATTGAGCATGTCGTCAAATCTTTTTTTTAACGAAGGTTCAATTTTTAGTAGGTGATTTACTATTTCATGAATATCCTTCAGGTTAAAATTTAAAAATTCGAATTCAATGCATTTTGCTTTTGTGAAAGAGCAAAATACATTTTTTAAATCCGTTATCCACGGTACAACGGGAGAAAAATAGGGAATAACCGTCAATCCCTCTTCAAGAAGCGTAATAATGGCGTTATTTCTCTCAGCAAATGAAGGACTTTCCGGCTC
The DNA here is from genome assembly GCA_016873165.1 of Planctomycetota bacterium. Taxonomy (GTDB): domain Bacteria; phylum Planctomycetota; class Brocadiia; order Brocadiales; family Brocadiaceae; genus Kuenenia. The sequence goes on from VGXV01000016.1 coordinate 24,199, forward strand.
TAAAAGTTGTTTAAGGTCATTGTTGAAATTATTCGTCGTAAAATATATTTTGCTGCAAAACCCCTGTTTCAATAATGGAAGGTACTCAAGTATGTAAGGAGAACGGGTAAGTATTACGTACGATACATTATTATTATGTAAAATCTCTATAATCTTTTTTGTGATCTGATACGTATGTTCTACAGGCTGAAAACATTCTGTCGTAGACCCCAAAAGAACTGTTTTCGGTCTCGTCATTTCGATTTCCTTTTTTAGAAGATCGGGCGCGTTCATTCTCACGTTTACGTAAGTTCCCCATGGCTTCTTTTTTTTATAAACGGCCTTGTTCGATTTTACATAGCAATACATGCAGGAATACTCGCAACCCATGTACGGATTTATGACATATTCCCCCAAATCAATCGAAGTAGGGTTGAGTATCCGGTCTATGGCAACTTCATTTATCTCTGTCATTTTTTTCTATCAGATTCCCGAGAAACGCATTAGTGTGCCGAATCTTGTTTTTTTTGATTTCTTCAACAAATATTTCCATTCTTTCCATTGCTGCCGGATTTGATTTATAGTCTGCCGTTTTGTTGGCATTTGTGCCGTCATAATAGGTAAAAGGGTTTACCTGCGCAATCTGTGGAATAACATCTTTGTGCTGAATAATAAAATTGAGCGTCGTCCGGAAATCATCTTCCGTTTCACCGGGATACCCCACAATAATGCTCACACCAAAAAACAGATTCTCTTTGTGAAGGGCGTTAAAGAAACTAAGGGCGTCATCATGACTAAATCCTTTGTTCATATTTTTAAGGGTAGTATCTGATGCCGATTCCAGTCCGACAAAAAGGTTATAACAGCCGCTTTGCTTCATCTTTTTAAAAACGGAATGTTCCATATCATTCCTGATTGCTATTTGCGCCTCCCAGTGAATCGAACCAAATCTTTCGATGATGCCCTCGCATAACAAATCCAGTTCTTTAATGTTTGCATTGATAAGAGAATCATAAAATATAAAATACTCACCGTTGTTTTTCTCTTTGTGGTACGCAATCTCATCAAGGATGCTTTTCCTCAGTCTCGTCCTGAACCCTTTATAAAGAAGTCTTTCCGAACAAAAGTTGCATCGTCTGATACATCCCCTTGAAAATTGAAGGGGGATTGCATGTTTTTTAGGATAGCTACTTAAATCGATTCCATTATATCGTGGGAAAGAAAGGTCTTTCAGATTATGAAGTTGTTCAAATCCCGCCACCTTCCCTTTACAATGTTTTCCACCAAGATAATTGAGCAATGGTATTTCGCCCTCACCCACAATCAGGTAATCTGCCGGCTGAAAAATATCTTCCCGAAAAACTCCGGTACCTTTAAAAAACTGACGCGTTATTTCCGGCCCCCCGAACACAAGTTTTACGTTGTTCTTTTTCGATTTCAACACGTTGGCAATATTGAGTGTCATGTACAAATTGCTTTTAAAGCAGGAAAATCCGATTACATCATAGGCAAGCATTTTTTCTATCGCGTTGTCAAATTCATCAGGATAGTTCTCCTTGATAAGAGAAAATATGGTTTCTTCAAGAGAGGTGTTGCAACTGACAACCCACTGTTTTTGCAGCAATTGCCCTGACAAGGCATAAAAGGAATGATTAAAATCAATGATATCGGCGCCGATTCCGTTTTCTTCAAGAAATGCCTGGAGAAATCCAAGTCCGATGGGTGGCATATTTGGCCAGGCAAGGGGAAGGAGGGTAAGAAGAATGTTGTTTTTTGTCATAAAAATATACTGGAAAATCATACCATATGTATAACGCATTTCAACTCGTTTCCGGATTTCACGAACCGGGACAAGTCTGATTACTGATACGGTGCAGAAGAAGCAGTAAAGGATATTCTGTCTAAAACATTGTTTTGAAGTGCAGAGCTGTGATTTGGGTTGTAAAATTTATTATGGCAACAGTTTGTTCATGTAGTTTTGCTTCTTTGATATACTTCTGTCCTGTTTCTTCCCTTTGCAACAGCGGCGGAGAGAGAAGATTCTGCAGCGTAGATTAATTCTTCCGGAGTTTGCGACTGAAATTCAACAAGTCCCAGGCTGATGGTTATTTTCCCGCCGGGCTGTACTTCTTCATGAAGGAACGGATAGTCGTGAATTACAGAAACAAATCTCTTTGCAAGCCTGGTTGCCGGCGGCATAAGAGTATTTGTTAACAGCAGGGCAAAAGAGCTGTTTCCGTATCTGACAAAAATATCCGAACCTCGTATATTTTTTTTGATGAGTTCCGCAGTTTTTTTAATGACAAGATTGCCGTAGTATTCCCCCTTCTGAGCAATATAGTTTTCAAAGTGGTCGATATCAAAAAGCATAAGCGCCAGCGGCAATTTATATCTGTCCGCCCGCAATGTTTCCTGAACCAGGCGTATCTGAAAATATCTGTGATTGAAAATTCCCGTCAGTTCATCAACAAGCCCGGCTCTTTTCGGATGCAATATTTCAATATCTTTCAAGTGGTTTATGAAAGATTTGGTTCCCAATGATTCCTTCCACAGCACCCTTTCAATCTGATCCACCATTTCCAGCCTTTCATTTGGGGACAGCGTCTCTGTGGCAATAGCAAAAATAGGTATGTCTTTTAAAGCGGGATTTTCCTGAAATTCTTTTATTATCTTAAATCCCTTCTCATGTATGCCCAAATCAATGATAATAGAATTTGGTTTTGTCGCTAATGCAAGGCTGAGTCCGCTTTCAATATCAGAAGCCGATTGCATCAGCAGCCCCTCGTTTTCAATGGCGTTATGAAGGATTTCCAGCGTGGTCTCATCACTGGTAATGACGAGGATGTTTATATGAAAACGGCTTTTTTTTGTGACAAAAGACATCTCTGAAAGTTTTTCGATAAGCATTGCCCTTTCCACCGGTTTTACCAGGTAGTCTGTTGCCCCCAGAGCAAAGGCCAGCTCTTTATTTTCAACGATAGAATGAATTATTACGGGGATGTTTCTGGTTTCCGGATTTGCCTTAAGCGACTGAAGCACCTCCCATCCGTCTTTTTTGGGCAGCATGATATCCAGGGTGATTGCAAAGGGGTTAAGTTCTTTTGCCTTGAGCAGGGCTTCTTCGCCGTCATAGGCATACGCTATCCTGTAGCCTGCCTGGGTAAGATGAACGGTAAGGATTTCTACCGTAGGCAAATCGTCTTCCACTACAAGTATTAGCGGACCTTCTTGTTTTTTTTCAGGCAAAGCGGTCAGAGAAGTTATAGGTGATGTCATTCCCGGATATTCATCCCTGAGTATGAATGGCATATATATAGTAAAGACAGAACCCTGGCCAATGTCTCCTTCGACCTCTATATGGCCTCCGTGTATTTCCACGAGTTTTTTTGTAAGTGAAAGGCCGAGTCCTGTGCCTTCAGTGGATTTGGAAGAGTCAATCTGCTCAAATTCCTCAAAAATCCGCTCCCTGTCTTCCGGTTTAATGCCTATTCCTTTGTCCCACACGGAGACCTTAAGGAATTCCTGAGATTCCGCTGCCCACGGGAATATCTTCCTGCCGCTGGCTATTTTATCTACATTTATCCCTACTTTGCCATGAGAAGGGGTGAATTTAATGGCATTGCTTACCAGATTATAGAGGATTTGCTTAAACTTTATCTTATCTGCGGTAAAATTGGCATCATAGTTAATGGCCAGTTCTGGCGCTATTGTTTTCCGTTCCGCCAGCGGTTTTATTACACTCAATACCTCGTCGATGACGCTTTTTACAGGAAATGTCTGATATGAAATTTCTGCCTTGCCTGCCTCTATCTTTGCCAGATCGAGGATATTATTAACAAGATAAAGGAGATGTTTTGAGGATCCGAAGATAGTGTTCAGGTACTTTTGCTGTCTTTCGGTTAAGTCTCCAAAGGTTTTTTGGAGCAGTATTTCGGAAAAACCTATTATGGAATGAAGGGGCGTTCTGAGTTCATGGCTTGCGTTTGCTATAAAACGGCCTTTCAGCTCGTTTGCCCTGACAAGTTCCCTGTTCATTTTTTCAAGCGCATTTGTCCTCTCAAGCACTTTTTCTTCCAGGTTGTTGGTCAGTTCCTCAAGTTCCTTATTCTTTTTCTTAAGCTCGCTTTTCATGCGTTTTTCTTCGGTAATGTCTTTGCTTATCCCTACAGTGCCAATAACATTTCCCGCCTTATCCCGTAATTCCGATATGGTAAGGCTTATGTCAACTGGTGTGTTATTTTTTTTGAGGAGTGTGGTTTCATAATTACACAGGGCGCCTTTTTCCCTGAGCAATTCGAGGATATTTGTTCTTTCTCGTTTATTCACATAGAGTTCAGAACATTTCATGCCCCTGACTTCATGTTCCTTGTAGCCTAAAATCTTCTCGCCACCCTTTGAAAATTTAACAATCCTTCCTTCGCAGTCGGTGGTGATAATCATATCCCCCGAATCATCCAGCATCCCCTGAAAGTATGTGATGGATGCTTCCAAATTGTGAAGCAATTTATACTTTTCGATCGCCTGGGCGGCCATTGCAGAGAAGAGTTTTATGAGGTTTTTATGCCGTTCTGTAAACACCCGTGGCTTGAAATCATCCAAATAGAGTATGCCGACCGTGCTGCCATTGAGAAGCAGCGGCGCTGCAAGAAGGGATTTTATCCCTTCTTTTAGAATCACCGTATCATGAAATAAAGGGTTTTTCTCAATATCCTGAAACTCGACCGGTTCCGTTTGTTCCAGTATATAACGGGTAATGCCTTCCCCTCTGGGTTTCCATCGCAGTGATTTCAGAAAATCGCTGCTTAATCCTTTTTGCGCAGCCATAACCATTTCTTCGCCGTCAATAATTGCAATGCTGCCGGCAGGTGTATCCGTAAGCCTCATGGCGGAACGAAGCGCTTCGTCAAGGGCATCCGCCAAACTTTTTGCCCGTGTAATGAGGAGTCCGCTTTGATACAGCGCCTCCATGTCCTTTCTGGCTTCCTGCTGCCGTGTCACCAGTTCCCAGAGAAATTTTGCCCCTGTGCCCTCGATGACTTCCAAAGGATAGGGGGATGACTTCCTGATTAATTCGGTTATAGCGGAATTGCCGGTGACATTTAAAACAACATCGGGTTTTTGGCTATAGAGTCCGCTGATATCGTTTGCAATAACAATTCCCAATTCCTTTGCAAGGCGCAAAGCAGGCGCATTTTTGTCCGTATCGGTTATGCCTACCACCTGCACACCGCCATTGGCATGAAATATATCAAGCAGGGCCTTGCCGCCCTTTCCTGCGCCTACCACAGCAATTTTTATCATAGAGGTTTTTCGTAATGTGATGTTTAAGGAATTTCAATGCTTCGGCTCCGCTCAGCATGACGTCGTTCTGAGCGGAGTCGGGGAATCAAAGTTTCACGTTGTTTGTAGAGACGCATAGCAATGCGTCTCTACGTTTAACCCTAATCCTTCTTCAATGGCCACTGATTGAGATATTGTTTTTCCATCATCTCTACAAATTTATCGATAAGGTGGGGGTCCCATTGCCCCGACATCTTTTCTTTTTTCATGGTTTCTATGACTTCTGCGCGTGTAAAAACATTTTCCCTGTAAGGCCGTATAGATGTCATCGCATCAAAGGTATCCACAATATTTACAATCCTCGCCATCACGGGTATTTCGTTGCCTTCCAATCTATCCGGATAGCCTTTTCCGTCCCATCTCTCGTGGTGATTTCTTATAATAGGAAGTATCTGACGTAAGGAGTAGAGCGGTTTGCAGATTTTTGATCCTATTACAGGGTGGTTCCTGACAAGGTCTATTTCGTTCGGGAAAAGACAGGAGTTTTTAAGGAGTATTGTTTCATTTATCCCTATCTTCCCGATATCATGCAATATGCCGCCTTTTCTGATATTAATGATATCTTTGTCGGGAAATCCTAAAAAACCGGCAAATTCTGCTGATAAATTACCCACCCTCTCTGAATGTCCTTTTGTATAGGTGTCTTTGGCTTCAATGGCAATTGCAAGGGTGAAGATTATGTCTTCAGAGCATTCCAGTTCGTCCTGAAGTCTCTCAAGTTTGATAAGGGAACGAATCTTTGTGGTAAGTTCGAGGGTATTGAATGGCTTGCTGAAAAAATCGTCCGCTCCCGCCTCAAGGCCTGTTATTTTGTCTTCTATCTGATTTAAACTTGTTACAAGGATTACGGGGAAAAACTTTCGCCTTGATACCGATTTCAGTCGTTTGCATAATTCATAGCCATTCATTCCCGGCATCATCACATCCAGAACGGCTAATTCCGGAGAATGAATTTCTGCAAACCGGATAGCCTTATTTACATCGGTTGTGGCTTCAACCCTGTAATTTTCTGTTGTCAATATCGCCTCGATAAGTTCAAGGTGTGCTTCAACATCGTCTACAACGAGGATTAACGGCGGTTTTTCTTCTTCCAATAAATATTCCATTACATAGGTGTATTTTGTAAAAAGTTATTATATTTTTCTGTGGGCGTGCTGATGGTTTACCAATTCCATAGGAACGACTTCCGGTTGCCGGTCATCGATTGCGATTTTAAACAACAAGATCAAGATTTTGGAGATAATAATAGTAACTTTAATTTATCTTGTCAAGCAAATATAAAGGTAGTATAAACATGCAATGTTTATGAAAATTCTTTCTATCGTAATTTTTTTAAATGTGCTTACAGCAAATATGTTCTGTAACAATGCACCGGCAAAAGAGGATATTTCGGTATCTGTCAGTGATAAAGATTTTTCTGCGGAAAATTTCTTCGGATTTTCGGGAACGGCCTTTGATAAGGAAAAAGTAAATTTCAACAAAGGATGGCTTGGTATTTTTATGGAGAACGAGAAGGGCATTTTGGTTATTGAGACGACAAAAGGTTCTCCGGCAGAAATTTCCGGGCTGAAAACAGGAGATATCATCACAAAGATTAATGACGAACCTCTCATAGATAATGAGGGAAAAAATTTAATCAAATTCAAGAGTATTATCGAAGCTATGGGCGCGGAAGCCGTTCCGACACTGACGGTGGTAAGGGAGAACAATGAAATTGAATGTAAACCAAGGCTCATCGCGAAATTTTTAAAGAAGGTGAAATCTCCTGTAAGACCTCCTATCTTAACAAGGAATTTCAATGCTTCGACTCCGCTCAGCATGACTCCGCTCATAGATGACTCCGCTCAGATGACGTCATTCCGGGCGGAGTCGAGGAATCAAAGTGGTAGAATGCCTAAAGAAACAAACATAACTCAAAGCGCTAAAAAAGAATCAGGACAATCATTTCTCCGCTTTGCTATGGAAAGCGAAGAATACAAAAAAATGTGCGCCAATACCATTCAGAGAATGGGAGAGGAAGCGTATTCCAGGGAAGGATATCAATCAAATGAAGAATCCAATCCGTTTCGGTTGTCCATAATAGATTATTTGTTGCAAAATCCGATGGATACGTATGAAGCCGGAAAAATCATCCACAGCGTTCTTTGTAAAGAAAAGGGTTCCGATCAGATTCAATCGGCGGCAAAGCTATTGGATGTTGAATTTTCACTAAATGAAGAAGGAGTAAATTCCGGGGGTGATTTACCATCACAGATACAGGGGCTCATTGATGATATTGTTCCGTGTGTTTCATTTATTAGCGATGCATTTCATACTTTAACAAAGGAAGAGTTTGATTTTTTGTATCAGTCTGCGCAAAAGATATGGATTCCCAATGAAACTATTGAACCGTCCGACATTGCCAAAGCGCTGGAATTATCCCAAAAGGTTGATCTTTCAAAATTATTTAAAGCCGCAGCGCTGATGCTCAATAGGATCGAAAGTCTGAAAAATCAGAAGGATGATCAAGCAGAAACGCATTTGCAGCCGTTCAACATACCAACATCCCTTAAAAACACATCTACCACAGAAACTTCTTCTGATAAAGAACCCGGAGAGGGGAGAGGTTATTCCGGTGATGTTTTGCTGGTGCAGGATACAAACATAGGCAAAATTGTTATCGGCGGAACCGGCGCTACATATTATTATGATGATGCAGCGGTTATTGTGGATCTCGGAGGAAATGATTATTATTTCAATAACGCAGGGGCATCGGGGAGGGAAATGCCCGTTTCCGTGTGCATTGATTTTTCCGGCAGCGACACCTATGATGGGAAAAATCCTTTTTCGCAGGGAACGGGAAGGTTCGGAATCGGCATTCTGAAGGATTTTGAGGGGGATGATACGTATTTGGGGCAAAACTTTGCCCAAGGTTCCTGTCTCTATGGAATAGGAATGGTAATAGATAATGAAGGGGATGATTTCTACAGTGGAAATGCTTTAAATATCGGAGTAGGTTTTTTTGGATTGGGGCAACTGGTTGATGTTAATGGAAATGATACATATTTCAGCCGCCAGTATTCACAGGGAGTCGGCTTTACAAAGGGAATCGGCGTATTGGAGGATGACAACGGAAACGATTTCTATTTTGCAGGCGGAAAATATCCTGATTTCAGGGACCCGGAAAAATCCTTCCAGTCCATGTCCCAGGGCATTGGCATGGGTATCAGGCCGGAAACTACCATCGTGGGGGCATCAGGAGGCATAGGTGTGCTTATTGATAAAAAAGGCGCTGACAAATACCATGGCGACTATTTTTCTCAGGGCAGCGGGTATTATTTTTCAATGGGATTATTGTTTGATACGGAAGGAAGCGATACCTATCATGCCAGCCGTTACGCGCAAGGCGCGGGAATACATTCGGCAATTGGAATGCTGGCAGACGATGAAGGGGACGACAAATACGAATGCTCTTTTGGTGTTTCACAAGGGTGCGGACATGATACCAGCATCGGGTTTCTTATCGATAACTCAGGGAACGATACCTATTTAAGCGGAGTGGTTTCGCAGGGCGCCGGTATGGAGAGGGGGTTGGGTGTTTTAGCGGATTTTCAGGGGAATGACATGTACCATGCAAAGGACAGCAGTCAGGGGGTTTCCTTTCCTTCAAAGACAGAAGAAATCATTGGCATTGGCATGTTGCTTGATAATCAGGGAGAGAGCGATGTTTTTCGGGATGCCATAGAAAAAGATTCCCTTTTTTATCGGGCAAATGGCGGCATTCTATTAAACAAAAAATAAGCGTTTCAGGAGAATAGGGGTGATGGGGAATATCTGTTAACCGTAACATTGCCTATTATCGGAAAATGCACATAGAATTTATTGAACGCAAAGCGGCTGTCTTAGCGAGGCCTACGCTGAAATGTTTGAGCGAGGTTGCAACAATTAATCCCACGACAGGGTGCAGCCATCAATGCGCATATTGTTATGCAAGAGGATATTCAATCTATCCCGGAGATGGAAGGGTATGTATATATAAAAATATGGCTGAGAAGTTAAAAAAAGAACTGTCCCGACGAAGGAAACTGCCTAAATATGTCTTTTTCAGTTCTTCATGTGATGCCCTTCAACCAATTCCACAAGTAATAAACCTGTCGTATGAATTAATGAGTATCCTGTTAGCGCATGATATTGGGATAAATCTTCTGACGAAAGGACGGATACCTGCAAAATTTCTCGATCTGTTCCAAAAATATAAACAGTTAGTTCATATTCAGATAGGCATTACCTCATTAGACCGAAATGTACAAAGAATTATAGAACCTTATGCATCTTCCCCGAGCGAAAGAATCCGGAATATTGAACGATTATGTGCCATCGGGATTGTTCCCGAAGTAAAATTAGACCCCCTTATCCCCGGAATAACCGATACCAACCTCAATTTGCAGGCCTTATTCAGTATTTTGCAGAAGTACGGAATAAACGATATGGGTATTAATTATCTCTTTTTAAGACCATACATTAAAAAAAATCTTTATACCGCACTTCGGAAAACCTCATTCTTGAAAGAGATACTTGAGCATTACCAAAAGAGTAAATCCATCAGCCTGTTGGCAGAAAAATCCCGTGTACATGCACTCGATGTGAGCTATAGACGGAATAGTTACCGTAACATCGCAGATTTAGCAAGTACTTATGGAATAAACGCTTATGTTTGTGGTTGTAAAAATCCAGATATAACGGAAGAACCGTTATGCGGTATAAATTGGGGAAAGCATTTTGAAAATATCCCGGAGCAGAGAAAATTGTTTGTAATGTAATTTTAACAAAAGGATGTTTTATTGATACTGCTGTTTGCTTAACCTATGTATTTACAATAAGATATGTGTATTTTTCTGCTATTTTCCCAACAAATACGGTCGTAAGAGGAAAAATGCCGGAGAATAAATGGGAATGGAGGAAATAATCCATAAAATATTTATAAATAATGAGTTAAATATGACATATTGTGTATATTTTTTTGAAACAATCAATCCTTCATTATCTTGCCTATTTAATTCCTTGACAAAAAATAGGTGGCATTTATAATGACTTTTGAGGTCTCAAAACATTTAAAAATAGTAAATTTTTGTGCAGACCTTGGTAGTGAAAGTATTTTTAGCATGTATTGTTTTGGAGTAGAGGATATATGAATTATTTCAAAACAGCCGTTCTTTTAGTAGCCTTAACCCTATTGCTCATTTGGGCGGGAAGTATTTTTGGCGGCAGGCAAGGGGCGATGTTTGCCTTTGTGATAGCAATGGGGATGAATTTTTTTAGTTATTGGTTCAGTGATAAAGTTGTGCTGGGAATATACAGGGCGCGCCGGATTACAGGGCAGGAATCGCCGGAGTATTATGCCCTTGTTAAAGAGCTTACGGCAAATGCCAATTTGCCTATGCCAAATTTATATATTATTCCCACCCAGTCGATGAATGCCTTTGCTACCGGCAGAAATCCTCATCATGCCGCTGTAGCGGTTACCGAAGGATTATTAAACTCTTTGACCCGTGAAGAACTGAAAGGCGTTCTGGCGCACGAGCTTTCTCATATTAAGAATAGAGATATATTAATATCCACCATCGTTGCAACAATTGCCGGCGCAATCACTATGCTGGCGAATATGGCTCAGTGGACTGCAATGTTTGGTGGTCATGATGATGACGAAGATAGCGGAGGGGGTGGAGCGATAGCCTTCCTCATTCTTGCGATAGTAGCTCCTATCGCCGCTTTGCTGATACAAATGGCTATTTCGCGTTCAAGAGAATATGCCGCTGATAAAGGCGGAGCGCTTATGGCGCATAGTCCTGACGGATTGGCAAACGCTCTTGCAAAATTGCATCAAGCCGCAATGATCAGACCGTTAAATGCGGGAACGGCATCAGCACACCTTTTTATTGTAAATCCGTTGAGTGGCCGTTCGATTGTTTCGCTTTTCAGCACACATCCCCCAATTGATGAGAGAATAAAAAGACTTAGATCAATGGCTTGAATGGTAGCAGGAACTTAACTTTAGTAAATGATTTTTTTCTTTGGAGGAACGTTGATGGTGCACTATACATGTGATATGTGTGGGAAACCGTTACTTGCGGGTGAGGATATACGTTATGTTGTAAAAATTGAAGTATATTCCACCTGTGACGACATAATGGATACAGACGACCTGGATGAAGAACTGTGGGAAATGGAAGACGATAGCGAAGATAACGACCGGTCGGATGGGGAAGATATGGAAGGCGATAGAGATGACGAGGAATACAGAACGTTTCGTTTTGATTTATGCCACAAGTGTCACAAAAAATATCTACAGGATCCATTATTTTTAAAATCATGGAATAGGACGCGATTTTCGGAAAATTAATTTTTTTTAAGGTATTCATTAAAATAACCACTTCCATTAACAAGAGAAAAACGGAAGTATTGCCATGCAGAGCATAATTTATGGGAATGACAATCACAGAGAAGATCATCGCAGCGCATTGTGGTGTCCGGGAAGTGCATCCCGGCCAATTCGTTTATGCAAATGTGGATATTTGCCTTGGGAACGATATCACAGCTCCCATTGCCATTGAGGAATTTGAGAAGGCAGGAATCAAAAAAGTTTTTGATCCTGAAAAAATTGTTTTAGTCCCCGATCATTTCACTCCGAATAAGGATATTAAATCCGCCCAACAGTCGAAATCCCTCCGTGTATTCGCAGAAAAACACCGTCTGAAATATTATTTCGAGATCGGACGCATGGGTATTGAACATGCCCTGCTCCCGGAGCAAGGAATTGTTGCTCCCGGCGAACTTGTAATCGGAGCCGACTCCCATACGTGCACCTATGGCGCGCTTGGAGCATTTTCAACCGGTGTGGGCAGCACGGACTTGGCCGCATGTTTTGCCACAGGCAAGGTCTGGCTTAAAGTGCCGGAGTCGATCAAATTTGTTTTTCACGGCAAGGCAAAACGCTGGACGTCGGGCAAGGACTTCATATTATATACCATAGGAAAAATTGGCGTTGACGGCGCGCTCTATAAGGCAATGGAATTTACCGGTCCCGCCATTTCTGAATTATCTATGGACGACCGCTTTGCCATATGCAATATGGCTATTGAAGCAGGGGCAAAAAGTGGAATTATCGCTCCTGATAAAATTACGGAAAGCTATGTAAATGGAAGGGTTAAAAAAGGATATGTGAAATATCACAGTGATCCTGACAGCAAGTATTCCATGGTATACGAATTTAACGCTGATGATATTCCCCCGCAAGTGGCTCTTCCCAGTTTACCTGAAAATACGAAACCCGTCGATGATGCTTGCGGAATTAAAATAGACCAGGTAGTTATTGGTTCATGCACGAACGGGAGAATATCCGATTTGCGCATAGCGGCAAAAATTCTGAAAGGGAAGAAAGCGCATCCTTCTATCCGGTTAATTATTATTCCGGCAACGCAGGATATCTATAAACAGGCATTAAAAGAAGGGCTTATTGAAATATTTATAGACGCAGAAGCAGTCGTCTCTACTCCGACGTGCGGTCCATGTCTTGGCGGACACATGGGAATACTGGCGGAAGGAGAAAGGGCTCTTACCACAACAAATCGTAATTTCGTAGGCCGCATGGGACATCCGAAGAGTGAGATATACCTGTGCAGTCCTGCGGTAGCCGCTGCGTCTGCTATTACAGGTAAAATAACAACACCCGATGAAATAATAAAGTTATGAAGGGAACGGAAAAACTATGTACCAGAAAAAGTATATAGGCGTGGATATTGGTTCTGTTAGCGTAAAAGCTGTTTTAATAAATGACAGAAAAGAGATTTTAGAAGATCATTACGTTCGTTCACACGGTCAGCCGGTTGAAACGTTCCTTTTGGTGATAAGAGATATACTCAACCGAATCCATTTGGATGATATTGACGGCATTGCGATAACCGGAACAGGCGGAAAGCTGATAGCGGACTTAATGGGCATTGCCTTTATCAACGAGGTTGTCGCTCACAGCAAGGCCGCGACAACGCTGCATCCCGATGTTCGCACTATAATAGAAATAGGCGGCGAAGATTCCAAGTTGATGCTTATTGAGCGTGATGCTTCAACCGGGCAGACGAAAGTGTCGGATTTTTCCATGAATACCATGTGTGCAGCCGGCACCGGTTCCTTTTTGGATCAACAGGCAACAAGACTGGGCATTTCCATTGAAAAAGAGTTTGGAGAACTTGCGTTAAAGTCAAAAAATCCTCCGCGTATTGCCGGACGTTGCAGCGTATTTGCCAAAACAGACATGATACACTTGCAGCAAGAAGGCACCCCGGTTTACGATATCGTTGCAGGGCTTTGTTATGCAATGGCGAGGAATTTTAAAAGCAACATCGGCAAGGGAAAAGAATTTCTGAAACCTATCGTTTTCCAGGGAGGTGTTGTCGCAAATGCCGGCATGGTGAAGGCATTTGAAGATATATTGGAATTAAAGCCCGGCGAGCTTGTCATTCCGAATTACTATAAGGTAATGGGCGCGATTGGCTCTGTATTTACCCTGATAGATAAAGAAATACAATCTCCGTTCCGCGGTTTGAAAGCAATAGAGGAGTATTTGAAAAACCGCAGTTCCAAAGCGTCAAATCTTGCCCCCCTTCATTCGGATCATTATAAAATCGTCGATCAGACACATCTTCTTTCCGAAGGTGAGAAGGTCGAGGCGTACGTCGGAATCGATGTGGGTTCTATCAGTACGAACGTCGTTGTTATCGACAAACATAAAAATATTCTGGCGAGGCGCTATCTTATGACTGCGGGAAGACCTCTTGAAGCCGTAAAACAGGGTCTTTATGAAGTAGGTCTGGAAATAGGGGATAAGGTGGTAATCCATGGGGCAGGGACTACGGGTTCCGGGCGTTATTTAACGGGAGATTTTATTGGCGCGGATATCGCGAAAAACGAGATTACCGCGCATGCCACTGCGGCGGCTAATGTAAACAAAGAAGTCGATACGATCTTTGAAATCGGCGGGCAGGATTCGAAATTTGTCCGGCTGGAAAACGGCGCTGTTGTGGATTTTGCCATGAATAAGGTGTGTGCGGCAGGCACCGGTTCGTTTCTGGAAGAACAAGCGGAAAAACTTAATGTAAATATAAAGAAGGAATTTAATGATAAAGCTCTTTCATCATGCTGTCCTTCACATCTCGGTGAGAGATGCACCGTATTTATGGAATCGGATTTAAACCATCATCAGCAGAGAGGCACCTCGAAAGAAGACTTGCTTGCCGGTTTGAGCTATTCTGTGGTGTTAAATTTTATAAACAGGGTGGTTGAAGACCGCCCTATCGGCAATACCATTTTCTTTCAGGGAGGGGTTGCGGCAAACCGGGGAGTGAAGTCAGCGTTTGAAAAAGTAACGGGGAAGAAGGTAATTGTTCCTCCTCACCATGATATTATGGGGGCAATCGGTTCCGCCATTATCTCAATGGAAGAGAAAACATGGGAGAAGTCGCGGTTTAAGGGGTTCGATCTCAGGCATAAACGATACGAACTTTCCTCTTTTGTTTGCAAGGACTGCTCGAATATTTGTGAAATCAGAAAGGTCAGCATTGAAGGGGAAGATCCGCTTCATTACGGAAGCCGGTGCGGAAAGTTTGATGATGAAAGGACATTGAAAAAAGGAAAGCATTTGTCAAGGCTTTTCAATGAAAGAAAACAGGCGTTATTTAATACCTATTCAAAGAACAAACCCGACAATCCCATTGGAAAGAAAATAGGCATACCGCAGGTTTCCACTTTTTATGATTTGTTTCCGATGTGGAAGGCGTTTTTTACCGAAATGGGTTTGGAGGTTATTACTTCCCGCGATACAAACAAAGATATTATTTATAACGGTGTTGAGATTATTACGGCGGAAACGTGTTTTCCCATCAAAGTAGCTCACGGACATGTTATTGACATACTGGAAAGGGAAATTGATTATCTGTTTTTGCCCAGCGTTATCAATTTAACACACGTCAGCAACAAACTTACCCATTCATATGCCTGTCCCTATGTGCAATGCATACCGTATCTTGTGCGTGCCGGTATTGATCTGGATAAGCGGAAGTTCAAGACACTGTCGCCGGTGATTCATTTTGAATACGGGAAAGAATTTCTGGTGAAAACACTCCACAAAATTGCAAAAAGCGTTGGGGTCTCCGGAAGCATTGTAGAGAAGGCAATCGAAGCGGCATTTGAGGTGCAAAGCACCTTTACCAGAAATTTAGAGACGCGCGGAAAGGAAATCCTGGATAAGATTCCGGAAAATGAAAAAGCGTTTATTCTGATTAGCAGGTCATACAATGGCTGCGACACGGGAATGAACCTTGGGCTTCCTGAAAAATTGCGTGATCTGGGAATACTGGTTATTCCCCTTGATTATTTGAAGCTGGACATTGAAGATGTTTCCCATGATTATCCTAATATGTACTGGAAAACCGGACAAAGATTTCTTGCCGCCGCACGATTAATAGCGAAAGACAAGAGACTCTATCCTTTATATATCACAAACTTCGGCTGCGGACCCGATTCATTCATTAGCAAGTTTTTCTATAAGGAATTGGCGGGGAAACCTTGTTTGACCATAGAAATAGATGAACACAGCGCGGATGTCGGCGCTATAACCCGTTGCGAGGCATTTATTGATAGCCTTAAAAACGTTAAACCTGTATCGAAAATTAAAAAGCAGCAGGAAGAGGTGTCAACACGGCAAATTGCCGCGAAAAAAAGGCGGACACTTTATATTCCGCATATGTGTGATCATGGCAGAATGGTGGCTGCCGCTATGAGAGCGAATGGAATGCCTGCAGAAGCATTGCCCATGGCTGATGATAATTCCGTCGATATCGGAAGAAAATATACATCAGGGAAAGAGTGCTACCCTGCGATACTTACAACGGGAGACATTATTAAAAAATCATTGGCGCCCGATTTTGACCCGGAAGCAAGCGCTTTTCTGATGGCAACGGCATCCGGCCCTTGCAGGTTTGGACAGTATAATAAATTTCAACGCATGGTGCTGGATGATCTTGGCCTTGCAAATGTCCCTCTCTATACTTTGGATCAGGGAGAAAATTACGAGGAAGATACCAAGGGGCTGGGGACGAGGTTCAGAAAACTTGCGTGGAACGGCATTGTCTTTGTCGATCTCATGCAGAAATTGCAAAGGGAAACAAGGCCTTATGAGGTAAATAAGGGCGAAACTGATGCAGTATATGAGAATAGCCTGAGAAAGGCAGTTGCGGCGCTTGATAAAAGTATGAGCTTGCTTGATGTTGCAAAAGAGGCAAGGAGAGAATTTGAAAATATAAAGGTAGACAGGAGTAAACCGCGGCCATTGATCGGTCTTATTGGAGAAAATTATGTGCGCCTCAATGATTTTGCCAATAATTTTCTCATTAAAAATGTAGAGCGGCTCAATGGAGAAGTCTTTAATCCGCCATTTGGAGAATGGATTAACTACATTGCACATTGCCGCAGGGAATCATGTTTTAACGAAAAAAATTATAAGGCATATTTTGGAGAATTCATTTCTGATATTGTTCAGCGATACGATGCGCACAAACTTACGAGTGTATTTAAGGGGCAAATACGCCATTTTTACAAAGATACGACGATCAAAAATCTTATAAAGAGGGGGAAAAAATATATTGATGCCTCTTATAAAGGAGACCCTGTTCTGAGTTTAGGAAAAGCGATTGAATATGTAGAAGAAGGATTTGACGGAATCATTAACGTTCTTCCGTTTCATTGTATGCCGGGAACCATCGTGAATGGAGTGCTTGAGCGGTTTCAAAAAGAGTATAATGGTATCCCCTGCCTGAAATTATCCTTTGACGGTCAGGAGCAAACAAATGAGGAAACCCGTCTGGAAGCATTTATGCACCAGGCATACCAGAGAATGGAAGGGCGGCTGAATCGTAAAAAACAGGATGTCAAAAAATATCAGCACTCATCAGAAAATGTTTCGAAGTCTTATGCCAGGGCAGGATGAAAAGCGCTCAAGTAACATAGTACGCGGAATACAAGAATTTTTATCGAAGTGAGATTATAAATACAATGAAAAGTAAATGTTGGAAATTTGGTGATAACGTTAATACCGATGAGATTATCCCGGCGCGATATTTAAATACAACAGATACCAATGAACTGGCAAAGCACTGCATGGAGGATGCTGACCCTGATTTTATAAAAAAAGCCAGGAAAGGCGATGTCATTGTTGCGGGGGAGAATTTTGGTTGCGGATCTTCGCGGGAGCATGCCCCTATTTCCATAAAAGCCGCCGGTATTTCATGCGTTATTGCAAAATCATTTGCCAGAATATTTTTCAGGAATGCCATTAACATCGGCCTGCTTATTTTTGAATGCCCCAAAGCTGCGGAACAAATCAAAGAAGGGGATGAGATAGAGGTAAAACTGGCGCAGAGTGAAATCTTTAACCATACCTCGAAAAAGACTTTTACCTTTGAACCGTTTCCGCCGGAAATGCAGGAAATTATTAAATCGGGCGGGTTAATGAATTTTGTGAAAACTAAAATGGGGCAATAAACGAGCCATACACATGTGCTAACATGCAGACCTTTTTATAGCAAAACAAACAAGATTTTCGGAATATAAAACGAATCCTTACTTTTATAAACCCTTCGACTCCGCTCAGGGTGACAGTTTTGCCATACTGAGCGGAGTCGAAGCATTAAAAGGCGAATCGAAAACCAGATTTGTTTGGCTATACAATAAATTGCACACGCGAAAAATACAAATTTTCCAAAAACGCTTCTATTTAAAAAATGCAGACCTTGCAACTTACAAATGACGTTTACTGGGTGGGGGCTTTAAACTCTACACTCAGGGCATTTGATATTGTTTTTGAAGCAAGATTTGGCAGCACATATAATTCATATCTTATCAGGGCTGATAAACCGGCAATAATCGATGGTGTACATGAAAAATTTACCGCGGAATACCTCAGCAAACTGCAATCGTTAATTGATCTCAAAGATATTTGCTATATCGTGGTAAATCACACTGAAATGGATCACACCGGATCGCTGACCTCTCTGTTAAAGGAAGCTACAAATGCTCAGATTTTATCCACAAAGACGTCTTCTCTGTTTCTGAAGAATATTCTGTATTCGGATTACAACGGAAAAGTGGTTGAGGATGGAGAATGTGTTTCCCTGGGCAACAAACAGTTGCAGTTTATTCATGCCCCGTTCTGGCATTGGCCGGACACCATGTTTACGTATGTGCAGGAGGATGCGATACTTTTCCCCTGCGACGGATTTGCAACCCATTTTTGCGATGAAAGGCTTTTTGACGATAGGGTAGATGACTTTTCTGAAGATTTTCGCTATTATTTTGAGCACATAATGGGACCTTTCCGGAAAAAAGTGCTTGAAGCCTTAGATAAAATTAAGCAACTGGATATACAAATGATTGCTCCCAGTCATGGGCCTATATTGAGAACCAATCCGCAAAAATATATAAATACATACAGAGATTGGAGCACGCCGAAACCCCCTCAAAATAAAAAACTCATAGTAATTTTATATGTATCCATTTATGGAAATACAAAAAAAATGGCGGAAGCGATAGCAAAGGGCGCTTCTACGGTAAATACCGAAGTAAAACTGATGGATGTTTCCGGTATTTCCCCGGAACACATACGATCTGAAATTGAATCTGCCGATGGGTTGCTGTTTGGCTCCCCAACGATGAATGGGGATGCAATAAAACCCATCTGGGATATGATAAACATTTTATTTAGCCTCAACATTAAAGGCAAGAAATGTGCGACATTCGGCACGTATGGATGGAGCGGAGAGGCAGCAAAACTCATGGAAGACCGCTTGAGAGGTCTCAGGCTAAATGTGGCGTTGCCGCCGTTAAAGATTAATTTTATCCCCACAGAAGATATATTGAAAAAATGTTCAATCTACGGATATGATTTTGCCAAATCACTCACCAGCTTCTAAATCAGCGATGTACGCTTTTCATAAAAATGATGTTTTTCTCCCCTTTTCTTTTGGATGGTTTTATGGTGGAAGAATGAACGTTTTAAAATTGACATATTTGTAAAATATAAGTACCATTACACTTTCTTTTTTCATGAAAAGATGAATTCTGGAACATTTATTTCAAGGCGTTTTCTTCGTAAAACCAATCGGAATTGCCGGAACAACAGTAACTAATCCACATCAGATTAAACTTCCAGCTTCATTCTTGAGGGTAGCGGTATTTTCCGGAAATAGTTTATCTTAAGATGTTGCAGTAATGGATATTAAAAATATAGATACTGACATATTGATTATCGGCGGAGGGGCTGCCGGCTGTTATGCGGCGCTGCAAATTTATAAACAATCTCCCCGCTGTAAAGTAGTTATTATGGAAAAAGCACATATTGAACGCAGCGGTTGCCTTGCAATGGGGCTCAATGCCATCAATGCGTATATTCATCCGGGAGAATCCCCGGAAGCGTATGTTGATTATGTAGAGAAAGAGTTTGAAGGAGTTATAAGAAAAGACCTGACACTCACCATTGCAAAAAGATTAAATGAAGTGGTGAAGGAAGTTGAGGCGTTAGGATTGCCTATTGAAAAAGATGAAAATGGCGCATACACAAAACGGGGGTCGCGCAGTGTTCGTATTTTTGGTGAACGGCTGAAACCGATCCTTGCGGAAGCGGTTATGAGAACGTCCGCTCAGGTTCTGAATCGTGTCGTTGCGACAAATTTCATTTATAATGGGAAAAGGGTCTGCGGGGCTTTTGGCTATGGAGTCAGAGACAACCGTTTATATGTAGTGCGGGCAAAAGCCGTTATTGTCTCAACGGGCGGTGCATCCGGAATATATAAACCTATCAACACCGGCGGAGCGCGTCATTTAATGTGGTATTGCCCATGGAATGCCGGAACCGGTTATGCCATGGGGATACGTGTTGGCGCTGAAATGACCGGGTTTGAGAACAGATTTATTCCTTTGCGTGTAAAGGACGTCAATGCCCCTACGGGCACTATTGCTGTGGGCGTCTATTCAAAACAGGTAAATGCCCTCGGGGAAGACTATCTTGGCTGCCACTATCAGCATTTAGGAGGGAGAAAATGCTTAACCCAGTACCGGCTCTTTGCCACATTGGAAGAAATGAAGGCGTGCCGCGGGCCGTGTTATCTTGACACTACAAACCTGAATGATGAAGAAGAAAAGCAATTAAAAGAGGATTATCTGAACATGAATCCCCAGATCGTTCTCCTGTGGGCAAGCAACGGAATGGGGCCGCGCAAGAAATCCGTGGAAATCCGCGGAACGGAACCGTATGTTGTGGGCGGTCATTGCCAGGCAGGGTATTGGATCGATACGGAGAGAAGAACCACCATTCCCGGACTTTATGCTGCCGGAGAATCCGCTGGCGGCGCTCCGAAAAAATACGTCAGTGGCTGTTGGGTTGAAGGCGCTATTGCGGCAGCATCAGCGCTGAAAGATATAGGAGATGTAACAGCATCCGATATTAACGGGGAAGTTATCGAAAAGGAAAAATCCAGATTATCCGGTATGTTAAACAGGACTATCGG
Organism: Planctomycetota bacterium; assembly: GCA_016873165.1. Taxonomy (GTDB): domain Bacteria; phylum Planctomycetota; class Brocadiia; order Brocadiales; family Brocadiaceae; genus Kuenenia. Next base: position 45,108 of record VGXV01000016.1, read on the forward strand.
GGTAACGCCATCGGATGCGAGAGAACGTCTTCAGAAAATAATGGATGAATATGCCGGAGGGATTTCCTTTAATTATATGCTCCATGAAAACAGATTATTGGAAGCACGGCAATTATTGCAATGCTTGCATAACCATACAAAGGAATTGATGGCTGCTGACAGTTACAACCTTGTGGAAGCATTGGAGTGTATTGACAGAATCGATGTCGCAAGGGTATTGGTGGAACATCTCATATACCGGAAAGAGACGCGATGGGCGTGTTATCAAAGCAGATGGGATTATCCCAAGAAGGATGATAAACATTGGCTGAAGTATGCTAATTCAGTCTATGATATTGAAACGAACAAAATAAAAATGTTAGAACGGCCTTTACAATAATGAGCATCTTTATCGATAAAACAATTTGCAACGGATGCAAAGGTTTGCCGGAAGCCCGCTGTGAACGCATTTGTCCCGGGAATCTCTGTTACCGTAATAAAAATATGAAAGCGGAAATACGCGACCAGTCGGCATGCTGGACGTGCGCATGCTGCGTAAAAGAATGTCCCGTTCAGGCAATCGAATTGAAATTGCCGTTTGAGATATGCAGTAACAGCGCCTCGTTGAAAGTGCGTCTGACAAAGGACAAAACAATCTGGACGATCAGGAATTCAAAAGGTGAAAAAGAAGAATTTATTATAACGGCACGAAATTAATTTTATCAGGATTCACAAGAAATGAAAAAAGAAGCAACGGAATGTTCCCGATTGCCCTTTTGATTTTATGGTGAAATCACACATATTTAAAAGGTTTTGAAAGGAGAAAGGGTGAACCATGGTCAAGAATATTCCCCCACATGGCGGTAAATTGATAAATCGGATAGCCTCTGCGGAAGAGAGAGAGGCGCTGCTGGACAAGGCAAAAAATTATACTATGAAGAAGATCGAGCTCGATTCGCGCGAGATAACAGACCTTGATATGATAGCGGTCGGTGCGATGAGTCCGCTTGAGGGGTTCATGTGCAAGAAGGATTATGATAACGTTGTGGACAACATGAGGCTGGCAAACGGGCTGCCGTGGTCTATCCCCATTACCTTATCTGCGACCAAAGGGGAAATTGAGGGGATGAAGCCGGGGAATGACGTTGCCCTTATCGATAAGGCGAATGAAGTAATTGCCATATTGCACCTGGAAGAAATTTTTCATCACGATAAAACGAAAGAATCACTCGAGGTGTATGGAACGGATGACAAAAAACACCCCGGAGTTGACTATGTTTGCAAGATGGACGATTATCTCCTTGGCGGCAAAGTGACCGTTGTTAACAGGGCAAAACCGAGCGATTTTCTTGCTTACAGACTTGATCCTGCTGAAACAAGGGAATTGTTTGTAAAGAAAGGATGGAAGAGAGTTGTCGGGTTCCAGACGCGTAATCCTGTACACCGCGCGCATGAATATATTCAGAAATGCGCCCTTGAGATCGTTGACGCCATTCTTCTGCATCCGCTTGTGGGTGCGACAAAGAGCGATGATATTCCGGCAGACGTGAGGATAAAGAGCTACGAAATTCTCCTGGATAAATATTATCCAAAAGATCGCGCGATGCTGTCGGTATTTCCCGCCGCGATGAGATATGCGGGACCGCGTGAAGCGATCTTCCACGCATTGCTGAGGAAAAACTACGGTTGTACGCATTTCATTGTGGGAAGAGACCATGCCGGAGTGGGCAGTTATTACGGCACATTCGATGCACATTACATATTTGATGAATTTAACGCGCATGAAATAGGCATTACCCCGCTCTTTTTCGATCACACGTTTTACTGCAAAGCGTGCAATGGCATGGCATCCTACAAGACCTGCCCGCACGATTCGGCAAACCATGTCATCTTAAGCGGCACCGAGGTAAGAAGGATGCTGGGCGAAGGAGTAGCCCCGCCTCCAACCTTCACAAGACCGGAGGTCGCAAAGGTATTAAGCGATTACTACCAGAGCGCCCGGTAGCTTGTTGTTATAATATCAGTTAAATCAAAACGGGGTAATTTTCAGGCAATACGCTCAGTCGTACCCTGAAAATTACCCCGTTTCATTTTCTGATTTAAATGTTTTGCCAACATACCTCAGGACATGTCTTATAACGCTTAAGAAATTTAATCGTCGATGCTATTAAACATAACGTCCCTAATATTAATACTACTATCAAAGTATTATGGAAAAATGTTCAATGCTTCACTCAATTCTACGGATTTTCCTTTGACAACAGATATGGTAAGCCATAGAATGCTGGCATTAATAGAATAAAGATAAAAATAAATGTTAGGCGTTAATATGGTTTACCTCGAAATAGATGACGATCACTACATCGTGAATGCAAGAAACGCGCACATAGATACCGCAGAATTTGAGGAAGGAATCCTTGCCGAGGTCAGGAACAATAGCGGGATTGCGGATGAAGCACTTGTTGAGTTGATCTACAATAAGGCATTTTCCATGACCGCTGCAGCACCTGTCAATCCGGGAGACGACGTTCTAATCTGCAGGTATTTAACTCCGACGAAGTTTATCAAATTTCTTGACACTCGCCAGATCGCTTTTCCGATTGCCACGCAATTCTCTGATAAGCGGGAGTGCGTAGTCCCTGAAGACTACGACCACGCAGTCCTTCGGACCTTCGCGAAACTTAAACGTTCTGGAACGATTTGGGCAAAATATGTCCGATCTAAGGCTTCCGCTTGGAACATATCGTGCTGGACGGAACTCAGTAATTACTTTGATGATCACCTAATGTGGGAAGCCTATGCCGGAGGTAGTGATGGTATCGGTATAACGATTAGGTACGGCCAGCTAAGGAGTTATCTTCTAAGTTCTGTTGGGAAATAGCCGAAGATGGGCAGCTCCAGTGCGGGCGAGTGAATTATGAAACTTGCCGTTTAACAAGCACTATATGTTTAGAAATGAGAAAGAAGTCAGGTTTGCTTTCCGATCACGTCATTCCAAGGTGGTACTAATACCTGTCGAGGAGATATTCCATCTTTTTGGTGTGAGAATCTCTCCTGCTGCAGAACCTAGACATGCTGAAATGATTCGTAGGATGTGGCTTAGTTATGGCGGTAAAGATCGGATACAACACCCAACATAGTATGGAGACGCCTAACAAAAAATTCAACATAGACAAAATGAAGCGGTGTTCCGCTTCACTACACACTGTTTTATTTTGCCAGTTAGTTAGTCGTTATGAATAAAAATAAAAAGAGGAACAAAGTTTGAAAATAAATTATAGTCGACATGCAAGAAGGCAAATGAAATGGAGAGAAATCACTGAGGATGAGGTTAAAAACACTATCCGTGAACCTGAAAAAATTGAATATTCAACAAAGGGTAGAAAAAATGCCTTGAAACATATTAATGAAAAATGGATCAAAGTAACATTTAAAGAAGAAGATGGTATAATAATTATAATTACAGTAATGGATAAAAATAAATAGGAGGAAATAAGATGAAGATTGAATATGATAGTGAGGTAGATGCTCTCTACATAAGAATTCAAGAAAAAAAGGTATCTCACACTAAAGAATTGGAAGAAGGAATAAATATTGATTTAGATGAAGAAAATAAAATTATCGGTTTAGAAATAATTGGTGCAACAGAACTGTATAATAAAAAGGATATTTTCAATGTATCAACCGAGAATTTGATTCTTGAAAAAATAGCTTAAGTGATATCTACAGATGCAAAATATTTCATAACAAGTCGCTCGACCTGATCACGAGAGGTACTGCATTTTTTGGTTATGTGTTCTGCTATCAAAAAATGAAGGTATAACAAAACCAGATAATTAACAAAATTCCACATATTAAAGGAAATATAGGAAGATGAATATCAACTTTTCGGTAATGAATCCGGTCGAATTTTGTGTAAAGGAAGATTTAAAATGAAACAAGGCCAATATATAAAAGAAGAGAAATTATTGAAAAAAGGTATTGATATTTTGATGGAAAAACTAGGACCTGTAGAAACAAGCCGTTTTTTGTCTTTTCCTATCCCAAAAAGGATGGAGTCCGTTAAAAGGCACCATAAGTGGCAATCTAAGCTTGAAAAAGAAGCATTTTTCAATGATGTATTCAGTGGTCAGTGAAGAATCTCAGTTAACAAGCGGGTCAACTTGACACTTACCAGCGGTGCTTTTTAGTTGTTCGATCACTTAATGCCCTTTCAATTTGTTTACTTAGGAACATGTCTGTACGGGCAAGTTACCCTTTACGTTATGAGAAAATAATATCTTGGAGAAACAGTGAAATTTAATGAACTTGTTAGACTTCTTGAAAAAGAAGGATTCAAGATTATAAAAGAAAAAGGGTCTATAAGGTATTATGGAAAAACCGGATTGGATAAATTAGTTCGTATAGATTATCATGGTTCAAAAGAAGTTCCCAAAGGAACCTGCCATGCTATACTAAAATCAGCAGGAATAAAAAAGGAAAAATAAGGAGGTAAAAAAATGATTGATTTAGAATATTCATTAATTATAGAGGCAACGGAAGAACCTGACTATTTTGGATTCTACTCAGAAGATTTGGAAGGTTTTAGCGGTATCGGCCATTCTATAGAGGATTGCATTTATAAAGCAAAATGGGGTATGAAGGAACATATTAGATTACTAAAAGAAAAAGGGTTACCCATCCCACAAAAAAGTGAAAATCCCAAAATTATTATTCAAAATGAAGAGAAATTGGCGGTTGTTTAGCATAGAAGAAAATTTGACTTAACAAAAGAAACCGGGTAATAAAGGGGCCTGTGACCGTTTTTGCCTTACTGTAATTCCTCCATTGAGTTAACGTTCATATCTTTTTTGATTGCTGCCATAATTTTTAGATTCAAGATTTGAAAAATAGGCAGTTATTTTCTCTTTTTTGCTCTCATCCATTTCTTTCGCATACAGCCTCGAAAATAATTTCTCTTTCAATTCAGAAGAGGTTATATTTTCTCTGTTTTGTTGAATTGAGGATTGGATAATTGCTTTAGCAAAGCCAAACATAGAGCATCCCATCTTTAACCGTTCTTCCGGCGTTTTTTTCATCATCAATTCCTTAAATTTTAATTCTATTTCCGGATGGGTGTCATGCATTGATAACCTTCCTGTATACATCCTGCAGATTCATTTTCTCTAACCATTTGTTTATGTAAGTATGGTCAATAGTATGTGTTGCCCCTAACAGGTTTTTCACATCAGAAATTTGTATGTGTGATTGGCTTTCTTTTGCCCACCAAAGTTTTGATATTATTAAATCCTCCAGACTTACTATCCATATGGGAATGCTATCAATATTTATTTGGAGCCGTCTTTGAAACTCTATTTGCCGGTATTCATCTGATTTTCTTATAATAAAATCGACTTTGATTATAAATTCGTTATGGATAATATTAAATATTCCACGATTATGGACTGCTTGTGTTACCGAATCACGATCTATATAGAAATTATCCTTAAAAAGATTTACCGCATTTGTGATATCTTTTTCCTGCAATTCAATAACAATGTCTATATCTCTTGTCATTCTAGGGAAAGCATAATAATTCATAGCAATGGATCCCGTTATCATGTAAGGGATTTTGGCGTTATTCAGGCATTGTGTTACTTCTTTTAAAACTTCTAACTCATCATTCATACAAAGAAAGAAAGGACAAGCCTTTGTGTAATACAAAAGAAAAGAGATAAACAAATGCAAACGCGATAAACATGTAAACGCCAGCGTAACAAAAGAAGCAAAAGTAAAGAAGGATTGTTGATAATTTAATGTTTACAGTAATTAAACGGTTGCGGTGCCATTAAAAACTGAAATAATTTACATGCCTTTTGCTACCGTTATTCCTTTTGTTGCCACAAATGATCGTATGCTTACCAGATCATGGTCGTCACGGGCGACGATGGTGATTACGTTTGGCCCTTCCTTTAGCGAGTGTTTTGCATCTATTTTTAATGACGCTTGTTGTTTTTGGCTTAAATATTTGTTTGATTTGAAGAAGATTTTATCATTGTTTACCAGCACGTAAGCGTGTTTTACTGTGATATCATCTTTTACCATTGCGGAAAGGGAGAATTGTTCCTCCCCGAATAAAATATTTGGCGCGCTGTCCAGGGAAATGGTGGGGGGGATTCGTTGTATAAATGGTTCAAGGTTGCCGGGTGACACATCTGTGTTTGCTGCAACCGTTACATCTTTAGAGGATATCCATCCGTATCTGTTGTTGGGGAGTTCCGCCCTGTACCAGTCAGGGGTTTTTGCGTCAGACTTGAGAATAGTGCCTTCATTCATCATTGACACAACAGGGGAGTCGAACGACATTCCTCCATACAGCGGGATATGATTTTTGTTTATCTTTAACAGTTTGGTATCGAATACCATCTTCTGATTGTTCGCATTCGCGACTACTGGGAATTTTAATTTATTGCTCAAAAATACCCCGAAAATAGAGTCCGAGATAATAAGATCTACATTAAATTCGTTGGAAGCAATAGTTTCTTTAACGGCAAAAGTCAACTCGGCCTCTTTGATTTCCCCGGGGTTTAATTGGCCAATTTCAACCCTTCCTTTCTCGACAAATACCTCCTTATCGCTTAAATTTCTTAGGGTAACAACGGTTTTCTCGGCAACTCCTTCTCCCATGTTTTTTACCGTTACCAGGAGATTTATATTTTCGCCTTTGTTTATCAATCCATCACCGTTATTCCTTTCCGATGAGTTTTTTACCGTATCCAAAATCTGATAGGAAAAGGCAAAAAGCGGCTGGGGCAATGCCTCAGTAGCAATGGTGAAATTGAGATTTTCCGGGTTGTTTTTGTTTAATTCCTCAAATTTAATGGTAACTTCGTCTTCCCTTTGTAAAGAATTTTTTGGCATTTCTATTGTTTTGGTGTACGATTTTTTGCTTCCTTTATCCAGTTTTCCGAAAATAAATTCATGTTTATCGAAAAGGCCGTTTTTGCTTGAAGAAATTCCGCGCAGTTGGTAGAGCGGCTTCGTCCCTGTATTTTCAATGGTTACCGTAAGGGTAATTTTCTCCCCTGCTTTTACCCGTTTATTCACGGGGTTTGTTGAAAAAGTGACGTTTGTGGAGGATGTCCCTTCATTTGCTCCTTCAGACCAGTCGATATTCAAACTCTGAAGCGCCTCAGCAGTCTTCTTTTCTTCCTGTTTCGAGATTGTATCTATTATAGGAAGAGAGTTTTGTAAAAACCCTTCATTTTTTTTCCAGGTAGATGCGTTTGCCAATAATTTTCTGGCAAAAATAATATGAAAGTCCTTGTCAAAATCAGGCAACTTGTAAGGGTCTTCGTCGGTTTCCGGTTCTTCACCTTCCTCTTTTTCTGCAGTTTCGCCCTCTTCTTTTTCTTTTGTTTCATAGAAGTATTTAAGCGTGGCAAAAGGGACTTCTTCCTTATGATGATCGTCTAAATGTTTTTTCAGATCTTCTTCCCGTATTGCGGTGATGCCATGAAAAAGATTAATATTGTCCTTTTCCACCACTACCGGAATAAGCTGTATGTCAGGGGTTATGCCAAAGGATTGAATGTCGGTATAGAGCGGGGTAAGGTATTTTGCGATGGTTAATTTTAACGCCGAACCGTCCATTAACTCGATAAGTTGCTGAACGGACCCTTTCCCGAATGTTCTGTCTCCGACAATTGTCGCGCGGTTATTTTCTTTCAGCGCTCCAGCGACAATTTCAGCGCCGGAAGCGCTGCCCGCGTCGACAAGCACCACGATAGGATAAAATTCTTCGTCAGTATTCGTCTTTTTTGCGTCAACTACTTCTCTGGGATGACCGCCAGGTCCGACGGTAACAACAATAGCGCCAGTTTCAAGAAATTTATCAGATACTTTAATCGCCTGGTCCAATAATCCTCCCGAGTTGTTTCTCAAATCGACTATAAGCCCTTTTATTTTATTATTGGCAATGTTCAGTTGTTTTAATTGTTCATTAAGGCACTGAGAGGTATCATCCTGAAAATTTCTAATTCTTACGTAACCGTATCCGCCTTCGATAGATGCAGATTCTACCGTTGGAATTACTATTATTTCCCGTTTAAGGGTTATGAGTGTTGTCTGAGCCGCTTTTGACTTTAAAACAGAAAGCGTGACGGGTGAATCGGGATCGCCGCGCAATTTTCCCACGGATTCCGTAAGGTCCATATCTATGGTTGATTCTCCGTCAATTTCCACAATTTTATCTCCTGCCTTTATGCCAGCCCTTGCCGCAGGAGTTCCTTCAATCGGGGAAATTACCGTCAGGGAGCCGTCCCGTATGCCAACCACCATGCCCAGTCCTCCGAACTTGCCCGTAGTGCCAATCTTAAATTCATCAAATTGCTTTGGCGGTAAAATAATAGAATGCGGGTCAAGCTGCGTCAACATTCCGTTGATTGCCGTATATTCCACGTCGCTTGTGGTGAGAGATTCATCCTCTTCCCGGTGTTTATTAATAAAATCCAGGGAGTCCTGTAACACTTTGAATACATCCTTGGAGCGGCGCACTTCGGACAAATCAAATGTTTTTGAAACATTATCTATGGTAACGGTTTCTGTCTTTTTTTCTTCGGAGTAATCGGTCAAAACTTCCGGTATGACTCTTTCCTGCCAATCAAGAGCCCCTTTAATCATTTCCACATTATCAATACGGTCAGGGTCTACATACAGGCGGTTAACATAGGAAAGCACAATTCCAGGAAGGCGGAATTTATATTCAGAATCTTCTTTTTCTGACTGGTTTTCAAAATGAGGTTCCAGCCCGAATGTTTTGGATGGAGCGACAAAAATACCGGAGACGGAAGTGATGGAAATAATTAGAATCAATACATAGTTGAATGGATACTTTAATTTCATGAATATTCCCTTTTTTGGTCAAAAAATCACATAATAATACCGGTGCAGAGAGACAATAAAAGATACGCCGGAAACTGTTGAATGGCAATTATTCATTCGTTAAAAAAGGAGAGCGATAGGGCAAGAAATCATGCATAACAATTACCGTAACTGTCGGTTTTGCATAAAAATAACTAAATTAGTATAAAGAGAAGGAGTTTATTTATCAAGAAAATTTGCCTTTCCAACCCATATTCGTATTTATGAAAAAAGCATTTGATAATTATCAGAAGAACAGATAGAATACCAACTTTGTCATATTTTAGCTTCATTAATACAGGGTTTTTATAAAATTTAAGAGGGAAATAATGGTATCCGCTTCCTGGTTGCGAAAGAATCAAAAAATTGTTTACATCATTATGATATTTGCTGTTTCAGTATGGGGTATTAGCTATTCCGCAATGGAATTAATACCCAAAAAGCCTATTGGAAAAGTTTTGGGAAGAAAGGTTACCCAGGATGAATTTGCCGATATGGCGATCAGATGGCAGAGATTATTTTTTCCTCAGACGCAGGAATCTGTTGTTCCCATGATCTGGAAACAGCTTATGATGGTTGAAAAGGCAAATCAAATGGGATTGATGATAACAAGTCCGGAAGTCGAAGATGGTTTAAGGAGAATTGCTTTTCAGATTTTTGGGCAAAATCCCGATCTTGACAGGCAACGGTTAATTCAATTCCTGTGTAATACGTTCAAACTTAATCCTGATCAGATACAACGTACCATCAGGGAAGCATTGCTGGTTGAAAAACTGGAAGTGCTATTACGAGCATCCGCAAAAGTGACAAGCGAGGAGCTCTGGCACCGGTTTTCTCTGGAAAATGAACAGGTAAAATTAAAAATTCTGGCATTAAAGGCAAGTGATTTTGCGGATTCGGTTCAGGTAAATGAAGAAGAACTTGTTGCGTTTTATAATGAATATAAGAATAAAGAATATGATGGACATAGCGGAACTCCTGGATATATGCTTCCTGAAATGGTAAAAATAGAATGTCTGGTTGCCAGATTTAATGATATGGAGTCGCTTGTAACGGTAGCAGAAGAAGATATTAAGAAGTATTACGAAGATAATAAGGAAACGCAATACAAAATCGATTCCTCGGAAACAAAAACGGAAGCGCCCGATGCTCAGGAAGAAAAAACAGACGCGACCGCAAAAGACGATACAAAGGAAAAAGATATCAAAAAAACCACTTACAAGTTATATGCTGAGGTAAAAGACGAAATTCAAAAAACACTTAGCAGGCAAAAGGCAAGGGAAAAGGCATCAGAGGTAATAAATAAGGTGGATGAGGAGATTTATGCGACAATAGATAAGGCTGACCGCCAGGGTTTCATTGATCTTGCCAGAAAATATAAATTGACCCATACCATTCCTACCGGGAAAGAATCAAAAGGCGAGTTTCTTACCGAAAAAGATTTGTGGGAAATTTTCCCGGGGTCTGACCAGATTGTGAATGTAGCTTTTGACAGGGAAAAATTTGAACCATCCATGCCTCTTGAGTTTGTTGAGGGAATTGTTATTGTTCAGGTAATTGATAAGAAATACCCTGCCCCTGCCCCATTTGAGGATATTAAAAATAAGGTTGCGCAAGACCTTGCGATGGTAAAGGGGTTGCAAAAATCGAAGGAAGTAGCGGAAAAATATTTAACCGGTTCTTATTCCGCCAGTGCGTTTGATGATATTGTCAAGCTAATCAAAACTGAATATGGCAAAAAAGATTTTCTGGTATGTGAAACCGATTACATTAACCGCCCTGCGAAACTTTTTGAAAGAGATTCCCGTTACATTGAAGCGCTTAATGCAGACCGCCCCAATATCGCAAAAAAGGCCTTCGAATTAAAAGAAGGTGAGGTATCTTTTGCCATTGAAACTACTGATGAAAAGGCATGTTATATAATAACTGTGATTGAAAGAAAGCCTGCCGATAAATCTCTTTTTGAAAAAACCAGGGAAACTGTCAAGAAACGGTTTTTATACGAAAAACAGGAAGCATTCCTGACTGCATGGAAGGCCGATATGGATAAACACATGGAAATTTACACAAAATTTCAATAGAAATTTTTGCATGACCACATGGCGGCAATGCGTGGAATGAATGTGTGTTGCATAACGATGCTTGTTGCCATGGGCATTTTATCTCACATCAAAAATTTATAGATATTTTCTTGCCCCGGAATGTCAATGCCGCATATTTTCTGATAAAAGCAAATGAAAGTATTTTTCCTGCCAATACTTTATGGTTGTTCTTAAAACAATGCATAGAGGGAGTGATCATTGGAAAAAATTTACAGCATAAATGAGTTGAAGAGAAAAATTCATGATCCGGTAGTAACACTGGGTGTTTTTGACGGTGTGCATCGCGGACATCAGAAAATTATTGAATACACAAGGCGTTTAGCTTCTGAAAAAGGCGGAAATTCCGTCATTATCACCTTCACCATACACCCGAGAGTTCTTCTGGAAAACAAAACTCCTTTCTTTATCACTTCTTTGCCGCATCGTTTGGTATTATTTCAGCGTCTGGGAGTTGACTATACGTTAATATTGCCATTTGATGAAACTCTTGCTCAAACAGACGCGGAAGATTTTATAAAAAATATCCTCGTAAAAAAATTAGGAACGAAACATATAGTGCTTGGTTTTAACTGCCATTTTGGAAAGAATAGAAGTGGAAATATCAAACTTGTGAAGGAACTGGCAGATAAATACCAGTATGAGGCATACGAATGTCCGCCGGAAAAATATAATGGGCGGATTATCAGCAGCACTAATATTCGAAAAGCAATACAGGAAGGTTCTCTGGAAGATGCGGAAGCCATGCTTGGACGGCCTGTTTCAATTTTGGGCACCATCGTAAAGAAATCCGGCAGGGGCGCCTCGCTGGGATATCCTACCGCAAATTTGGATTTACACCATGAAATCAGGCCTCCACAAGGGGTGTATGCAACAAAGGTCTTTTGGAAAGAAAAGGAATATCTGGCGTTGACCAATATCGGTTTACGTCCCACTTTTTCCAAAGAATTATTTTCAAGCGAAGACGAAACAATGGAAATAGAAACACACATTCTTGATTTTCACGAATCTATTTACGGCGAAGACCTTGAAGTGCAATTTCTTTTCAGGATCAGAGATGAGATACCTTTTAATTCCGTTGACGATTTAAAACGACAAATTGAAAAAGATAAGGAAATAGTGCTGAAAAAGGCATTATCTTATTCCTTGTTAAAATAGTAACATAGCAGATTAAATTGCGCATTGCGGCTGCTTTTTTGATGGTGTAGAGCGAAGCGCCACTTCGCTCGAACAAAGCAATCGCTTCGTTCTCCAACTTAGAAATTCCTTAACGTTAAATTACGCAAAAATGGCGTAGGAAAACCACCGGTGGATTTTCATTTGTTCCATCCATGAAAAAACCAAAATCCCTTTTCCTATCCGAAGATTCTCTGGGAATTGTTACCGATTTCTATCAGCTTACTATGGCTGCCGGATATTTTGAACACGGTATGCATGATATCGTTACGTTTGAATATTATATTCGCCACCTTCCGGAAAATCGTTCTTACATAATTGCAGCAGGATTGGAGCAATTCCTCCATTATCTTACTCATGTTCGTTTTTCACAAGAATCTATCCGGTTTATCAGGCAACAACCGTCTTTCAGTCATGTAAGCGATGAGTTTTTTGAATATCTGAAAAATTTTGCATTCAGGGGGGATGTCTTTGCCGTTCCGGAAGGAACGATTGTGTTCGCGGAAGAGCCGATAATACGAGTGACCGCCCCTATAATCGAGGCGCAAATCATAGAAACATATCTCCTTTCAACCATTAATTTTCAGAGTTCTATTGCAACGAAGTCATCGAGAGTCGTTTATGCTTCCCGGGGGCGTGATATCATTGATTTTGGGACACGCCGCGCTCATGGTCCTCATGCAGGAGTTCTTGCTGCGCGGGCTTGTTTTATCGGAGGATGTAAAAGCACCTCTAACGTTTTCGCGGCGTATGAACTTGGTATTCCTCCTGTTGGAACGATTGCCCATTCATGGGTAATGGTGTTTGGAAATGAAGTGGAGTCATTTCATAAGTATCATGAAACCTTTCCTGACGACACGGTGCTCCTTATTGATACCTATAATACTCTCACAGGAGCGCAGCATGCTGCCGCTATAGGTGAAAAACTTAAGGGCGTCCGTATCGATAGCGGAAACTTACCGGAACTGAGCAGGGAAGTAAGAAAAATATTAAATAGCCGTGGAATGAATCATGTTAGAATAATCGCAAGTGGTGATCTCAATGAAGATCGTATTGATGATTTGCTAAAGAACGAAGCACCTATTGATTCCTTTGGCGTGGGCACTGAAATGGTAACATCAAAGGATGCGCCTGCGTTGGGAGGAATTTACAAACTGGTTGAGCAGGAACATGGTGGAAAACCGATTCCTAAAATGAAGCTGAGTAAAGATAAACTGACCTATCCTCACAAAAAACAAATATACCGGGTTGTTGATAAAAATAATAATTTTGTGGAGGATATAGTAGGGCTGGAGAATGAGAGGCGTGATAGAAATGCTCTTTTAATACAGGTGGTAAAAGAGGGGAAAATCTGTTACACTTTGCCTGCTTTGCAGGAGATTCAAAATAACGCATCAGACAATATTGCCCGTTTGCCTGAGCCGTATAAGCGTCTCAGAAACGCTGAAGCGTATCCCGTGAAAAAAAGTCCGGCATTAGAAACAAAAAAAAGAGAAGCAGAGCAGTTTCTGAGCAGGATAAATATATCATAGGCGTATAATCACATCTCAATAAAAACCCTTTTACGAAAAATATATGAAAGTAGCGCTTGCGCAAATTAATCCTATTGTAGGCGATTTTGAAAATAATATACGGAAAATTTGTTCATTCATAGAACAAGCAAAAAGGAAAAAAGCAGACCTCGTAATTTTCCCTGAACTGGTGGTTACCGGCTACCCGCCAAAGGATTTTCTTGATGTTCCTGCTTTTGTGGAGCATAATCTGAAAGCATTGGAGGATATAACACACCATGTATCAGGTATTGCCGTTATCGTGGGTTTTGTTGATAAAAATAAACACTCTTACGGCAAACTCGTCCATAATGCGGCTGCTTTTATTCAGGAGAGAAAAATTGTGTCGATACACCATAAGTCACTTCTCCCTACGTATGATGTCTTTGACGAATCCCGTTACTTCGAGCCCGCATGTTCCATTACTCCTGTCCGATTTAATAATTACACGCTTGGAATATCTATTTGTGAGGATATATGGAATGATGAAGAATTCTGGACTCGTCCTCTTTATGAAACAGACCCCATTGAAAAACTAATGGCAAACGGGGCAAACATTATTATCAATATCTCGGCGTCTCCTTTTACCGTGGGAAAACACGATACTATACGGCTGCGCATGCTTACTCATGACGCAAAGAAGTACAAAGTCCCATTCATTTATGTAAATCAGGTGGGCGGCAATGATGAACTTGTCTTTGACGGGAGCAGCACTGTTATCAATGCGCAGGGCAAGCTTATTGCGCAGGCGGAGGCTTTTGAGGAAGATTTAGTCATTGTGGATATAGAAAATTCTGCAATACAGGCGGTTCCTAAATCTTTTTCCCCTATTGAAACAGTTCAGAAAACCCTTCTTCTCGGGCTTCGTGATTATGTTACGAAGTGTGGTTTTAAAAAAGTGGTTATTGGATTAAGCGGCGGCATTGATTCTGCGGTCACTGCTGCTCTTGCCGCAGAGGCTTTGGGAAGTGAAAACGTAATCGGCGTAATCATGCCCTCGCAATTTTCTTCACAGGGAAGCGTTGATGATGCGGTGAAACTTTCAAAAAACCTTGGCATTGCCTATCGGATATTTCCTATTAAGGATTTATTTGATCATTATCAGAATGTATTGAGTGAAGAATTCAAGGGGATTCCTCCTGATATAACGGAGGAAAATTTGCAAGCACGAATTCGCGGCAATATTATCATGGCTTTGTCGAATAAGTACGGATATCTTGTCCTTTCTACGGGGAACAAATCCGAGATGGCCGTGGGATATTGCACATTATACGGAGATATGAGTGGTGGGCTTGCGCTTATTTCCGATGTGCCGAAAACCATGGTGTACGAATTGGCAAAACACATAAACCGGGAAAAGGAGATAATACCGCAGGAAACAATAAACAAACCCCCCTCCGCCGAATTAAAACCAAATCAACTCGATCAGGATAGTCTGCCGCCTTATGATATTCTCGATGACATATTAAAGGCTTATGTTGAAGACGCAAAATGCCTTGATGAAATTGTTCGCATGGGTTTTGATGAAACAACCGTGCGTGATATTATTCAAAAGGTAAACAGAAATGAATATAAGAGACGTCAGGCGGCTCCGGGTATAAAAGTAACCTCGAAGGCATTCGGTTCCGGCAGAAGAATGCCCATTGCACATAAATTTACCGGTGAATAAATAACAATTCGGAAATGTTTTATTCTTTTACACGTGTTATATTTGCTCCGAGTTGTGACAACCGTTTTTCAATCTGTTCATATCCCCTGTCCAAATGATAGATACGGTGAATGTGTGTTGTGCCTTTTGCCACGAGGCCGGCAAGTACAAGTCCTGCGCCTGCGCGGAGATCGGAGACCATGACATGCGTGCCCGAAAGGGATGGAGTGCCGTTTATCGTGGCGCACGGGACGTTTACCTGAATATCCGCCCCCATTCTTCTCAATTCCGCGGAGTGAATAAATCTGTCGGGAAATATTTTTTCGGTAATGACGCTCTTTCCCGGCACTGTACAAAGCAGTGCCATGAATTGTGCCTGCATATCGGTGGGCAATCCTGGATAGGGTGTTGTTGTTATATCGGCGGGACGATATTTATTATTGCTTTTCACCGTGGTATGTTTTCCGTTTGTAGTTATTTCCACACCAATTTCGCGCAGTTTTTCGATTGTCGCAGTAAGGTGGTCATTACGGACATTTTCCATGATAATTTCGCCTTTCGTTATTGCTCCGGCAATCATAAAAGTCCCGGCCTCTATTCTGTCGGGTATGATTTCATAATCCACGCCGTGTAATTCTTTAACGCCTTCAATGGTGAGCGTGTTGCTTCCTATTCCGGAAATCCTGGCGCCGGCTTTATTAAGGAAATGAGCAAGGTCTTGCACTTCAGGTTCGCAAGCAGCATCATCGATGATTGTTGTGCCTTCTGCCAATACTGCGGCGCTCATGACGTTGGATGTTCCCAGCACCGTCGTGCCATATTGCCCCTTTAAAGAAATGCGTGTGCCTTTCAGTCTGCTTGCAGAGGCGATTACGTACCCTTCGGTTGTTTCAATGTCGGATCCCAGTGCTTTAAGGCCTTTCAGATGTAAATCAATGGGGCGTTGTCCGATAACACACCCTCCGGGATACGAAACTTTTGCTTTGCCGCGTTTACTGAGCAAGGGGCCTAAAACACAGACAGACGCCCTCATTTTTCTCACCAGATCATAAGGCGCCGTGATTTTTTCTTTATTTTCGCCATCCCGGAATATTATTTCAAGGGAACCGTCTTCAAGGTGCTGAATTTCTCCTCCGAGGTTTTCCAGTATTCTGATCTGGGTCCGAATATCAACAATATTGGGTATTCCTTTTATACGAGAGGGGCCGTGCAGTAATAAACACGCTGCCATAATGGGCAATGCTGCATTTTTTGCCCCATTTATCCGTATTTTTCCTTCTAAACGATGTCCACCTTCAATTACGATCTTGTCCAATGTTGTCCTCCCTTTGAGCAATAAGGATGCGGGATATATTCTGATAATCTTTTATACGTTGTATAGATGTAAAGATGTTTGTATTTTTCATCATTTTTATGATTTGGCGCGCTTGTTTTTCCGCTACTTCTAAAAGGAGAAAACCAGACGGCCTTAACCATGAACTTATATCTTCAAGAATGCGCTCAAACATTTCTAAACCGCTAGTACCGCTAATGAGCGCTGTGTGCGGTTCGTAATCCCTTACTTCCTGTTGTAACACAGATAATTCAGAAGAAGCTATGTATGGCGGGTTTGATACGATGAAATGTGCTTTTATTTTGATGCCACGTGATTGCAGCGGTTCATATATATTACCGCAGAGAAATGTGATTTTATTCTCCACCCCGTGTTTTCGGGCGTTTATTTTTGCAATGTCTATTGCTTCCGGGGAAATGTCTATTGCATATATTTTCGAGATATCTATGTATTTTGCAAGGGAAACAGCAATATTTCCACTCCCAACGCCGATGTCAATAACTATAATTTCATCTTCAGACAAGAAACCATTTGCCTTTTTTATGGCTGCCTCAACCAGCAATTCTGTTTCCGGGCGCGGTATGAGCACACTTTCGTTGACATAAAAGTCTAACGACATAAATTCTGCATGGTGGGTAATATATTGAAGCGGTGTCCTTTGAACACGCCGCTGAATGGCCTTTTTGTATTGTGATGCGATTGCGCATTGCACCGGTTTTTCAGGGTGTGTATGAAGCTCTGTGCGATCACAACCAAGAAGATGTGACAGGATAACCTCTGCGTCCAGACGGGGAGAATCAATGCCGGAACATTGTAATTCCCTTACAGCCCATTGAATGACACCACGTATCGTAACTATAGCGGTATCGTTGTCAGCAGACGTGTTGTTCTCTCCTTTAGTAAGTTTTCCGATCACATACTTATAGCTAACTGTTTTAACTGATCTTCTTTATAGTGGTTTGCAATGGCTTCAATAATTTCGTCCAAATATCCCAGCATAACATCATCTAGGTTGTATACTGAAAAATTTATCCGGTGATCGGTGACCCGATTTTGAGAATAATTATACGTGCGGATTTTTTCACTGCGATCTCCGGTTCCTATCTGTGTCCTTCTCGCTTGATCCCGTTCGAGCTGTTTTTTTTCTTCAACTGATTCATATAAACGGCTTCGTAATATACGCATTGCTTTCGCCTTGTTTTTGTGCTGTGATTTTTCGTCAAGACATTTTACAACAATACCGCTTGGGATATGAGTAAGCCTGACGGCAGAACTTGTTTTATTTACTTTTTGCCCTCCCGGTCCTGAAGCGCGGAATGTTTCTACAAGGACATCTGCAGGATTAATGTCAATTTCTACTTCTTCAATTTCCGGTAAGATGGCTACCGTGGCGGTTGAAGTATGGACTCTGCCGCTTGTTTCTGTCTGGGGCACACGCTGAACACGGTGTGTGCCGCTTTCAAAACGCAATTTCTGATAGACGTTATTGCCCTCTATGGAAAAAGTTACTTCTTTAAATCCACCCAGGTCTGTTTCGTTGTAATCGAACAGTTCTGTTTTCCATTTTTGCCTTTCAGCGTATCTGGTATACATGCGAAACAGATCCGCCGCAAAAATGGCGGCCTCTTCGCCTCCTGTTCCCGCCCGGATTTCTGCAATAACGCTTTTACCGGAGGTTTTGTCTTCAGAGATAAATAAGTCCTTGATTTCATCAAGGATAACCTTTTCCCGTTCCTCCAGTTCTTCCAACTCCATACGTGCCATTTCTGCAAATTCCGCATCAGATAACAGGTTTTCCGTCTCCTGTTTTCTTGTAATGGTTTTCGTCAATTGGGTATATTTTGGAACTATTTTGGAAAGACTTCCGTGCTCCTTCATGAGAGACGTATAACGTCCGGAATCGGCAATAACCTGCGGATCTGCCAGCAGATTTTCCAGTTCACTATACCGCTTTTGCATGTCTTCCAATTTTTTTAATAAATTATTATTCATCTTATAGTGTTGTTATTTTGCTGTATCTGAATCTTGAATTATTTTGCTCTTTTTCAATCGCTTGTTAAAACGGTCGATTTGACCGGCGCTGTCAATAAATCTTTGTTTTCCTGTATAAAAAGGGTGACATTTTGAACATATTTCTACGGCAATTTTAGGTTTTGTGGATCTGGTTTTAAATGTTTCCCCGCATCCGCACGTTACAACCGATTCTACATAGCTTGGGTGGATATTGCTTTTCATTGCTTTTTTTATCTCCTCAACAGAAAAGTATCTATAAGCAGAAATATATAATAGAATTATATTAACATAAACGGAGAATATTAGCAAACCAACAGGTATTCTGCAATAGAAATATTTAACGCAAGTATTTGTAGCAATGTGATTGCATAAACATAAATATAAGGAACTCCCTTTTCCCCTTGCCAGTTGTCGGTAAAATTCATTTGAATATTTTGTATTATTTTATAAAATAACAAATTTACACTATTGTTTTGTTCCTCTCTGAGGAAAGTATCAATTTTAATCTATTTCATTATGTTTGAATCAATTACGAATAGTTTGGGCGGTGTTCTTGGTAAATTCCGCGGGAAGGGTAGGTTAACCGAAGAGAATATCAAGGACGGTCTGCACGAAGTGCGGCTGGCATTGCTCGAAGCGGATGTTAATTATAAAGTAGTGAAAAACTTCATTAAGCAGGTTACCGAGCGTTCTGTGGGTGAAGAAGTTATTAAGAGTGTGGCGCCAGGACAGCAGGTAGTCAAGATTGTCCATGACGAATTGATTAAACTGATGGGGGAATCGGATACTTCCATTCCTTTCAAAGAAGGTGAACAGACGCTGGTGATGTTGGTTGGCTTGCAAGGTAGTGGGAAAACAACAACAGCGGGTAAACTCGCAAAACTGATACTTTCAAAAGGAAAGAAACCATTGCTGGTTGCGGCAGATATACAACGTCCGGCAGCCGTTGAGCAGTTAAAGGTGCTGGGGAAACAACTTGATATAGCGGTATATTTTGAAAAAGATTCACAGCCGGTAAAAATTTGCCGTGAAGCGGTAAAACATGCAAAAGAAAACAACTATGATGTGGTAATTCTTGATACGGCGGGAAGGTTGCACATTGATAATGAACTGATGCTCGAATTGCGGGAGATAAAAGATACGCTTGGGCCCGATCAGATATATTTTGTTTGTGATGCTATGACAGGCCAGGATGCGGTAAACAGCGCCAAGGAGTTTGATGATCAATTGGGTTTTGACGGAGTGATTTTATCAAAGCTTGATGGTGATACAAGGGGTGGAGCGGCTCTTTCAATACGGGCAGTTACGGGAAAACCTATCAAATTTGTAGGTATTGGTGAAAAACTTGACCGTCTTGAGGAATTTCATCCGGACAGAATGGCTTCCAGAATATTGGGGATGGGTGACGTTGTTTCGCTGGTGGAGCGTGCGCAGCAGGCTATCGATCTGGAAGAAGCACAAAAGCTTAGCCGGAAGATACAAAATGACACACTCAGCCTGGAGGATTTTCTTGTGCAGCTTCAACAGGTAAAAAAAATGGGACCGATTAAAGAAGTATTGGGCATGATTCCCGGATTGGGGAATAAGATGGATGACCTGAATGTCGATGAAAAACAGTTGCAAAAAGTTGAAGCTATTATTAAATCAATGACGGTTCAGGAACGTTTGGCTCCTGATATAATAAATGGAAGCAGGAGACAGCGTGTAGCTAATGGCAGCGGAACAACCGTTCAGGATGTTAATCAATTGCTTAAGCAATTTAAATCAATGAAAAAACTAATGAAACATTTTAAGGGAAACGAGAAAAGTCTGAAAAAAATGGGAATGTTTTCCGGTGGTATGCCCTTTGGCAAGGGAATGATACGGTAATTTTATTTAAAGGAGAAAAAATGGCAGTAAGAATCAGAATGAAACGAATGGGACGTAAGAACAGACCTTATTACAGGATTGGTGCGTTTGATGTTCACGAGGAACGTGACGGCATGGCTCTTGAGAATTTAGGCACGTATGATCCTATGGAATCAAACAGTGAAAAGCAGGTAACCTTAAAGAAAGAAAGAATTGATTATTGGCTGAGTGTTGGCGCGAAACCAACGGAATCGGTTGCCGCCATATTAAAAAAATCAGGCATTGCTTTTAAAAAATAATACATGCGTATTGATATCTTAACATTGTTTCCCGAGATGTTTGAAAATGTACTTGGGCATAGCATTTTGAAGATTGCCAGGGAAAAGGCTCTTGTACAGTACAACATTTTCAATATCAGAGACTATGCAGAAAATCAACGTTGTGTAGATGACAGGCCTTATGGCGGAGGACCTGGAATGGTAATGAAGCCGGAGCCTGTTTTCAATGCGGTAGAAGCGATTGAACGGCAAACCGCTCTGCCCGCTAAGAAAATTTTATTAACACCGCAAGGCCGTTGTTTTTCACAAACCGTTGCTGAAGAATTGGCAAAAGAAAACTATCTCATGTTGCTATGCGGCCATTATGAGGGATTTGACGAAAGAATCAGGATCGGGTTGGATGTGGTTGAGTTGTCCATTGGCGATTATATTCTTTCCGGAGGAGAATTGGCGGCAATGGTAGTTGTTGATGCGGTGGTTCGACTTGTACCCGGTGTTTTGGGGGATACGAACTCAATAATGGAAGAATCTTTTCATAACGGGTTGCTGGAGTATCCGCAATATACCCGTCCCGCTGAATTCAGGGGAATGAAAGTTCCTGAAATATTGCGTTCGGGCCATCATCAGAAAATAAAGGAATGGCAAAGATCTTTTGCCGAAAAAATGACTCTGGAAAAGAGACCCGATTTACTGAATAAATTATGATGTTGTGTTTGCACGGCACTATATTAACTAAATGAGGAGTAAAACCATGAATCTTATTGATGCAATAGAAAAAGAACACATGAAAACCGAAATCCCCAAATTTGCTGTTGGAGATCAGGTGAATGTCTCAATCAAAATCAAAGAAGGAGAGAAAGAGCGCACGCAGGTGTTTAGCGGGTTGGTTATCGCAAAGAATGGCGGAGGCATACAGGAAACCTTTACCGTAAGACGCATTGTTCAGGGGGAGGGTGTTGAGCGTGTATTCCCTATTCATTCCCCGAAGGTTTTGGGTGTGACGGTGAAAAAATCGGGAAAGGTGCGGCGCGCTAAATTGTATTACATGAGGGATAGAACCAGCAAAGGCATCAGGCTGAAAGAAAAAAGGACTGATAGGGAAACACCGGCATCACAGGGATCATAAGATTGCCGGTTTTGTATTGGTCAGTTTCAGGCGTGAGAAATCCTAAGGCAACGCGGTTGCTTTAGGATTCTTTTGCATCGGAGACAACCTTTTTTGCTTTTTTGTATGAAGTATCTTATTTCTCTGAAAAATCTGTTTAAAAAAACCGGCGGCTCTCAGTATCACAAAAAGATTCTGGCTGAGAAGGGTGAACTGGTGGCCGCGAAGTTTCTGAAAAAAAAGGGATATAACATCCTGCAGAGAAATTACCGGCGCAAGGCAGGTGAAATTGATATTATTTGTTATGATCATGGTTCCATTGTATTTGTTGAAGTCAAAACCAGGGGTTCCGATAGTTACGGGGCTCCTGAATTATCCGTAACAGAAGCCAAAAAAAGTCAAATTATAAAGGTTGCTTCCTATTATATTGCTGAAAAAAAGATAGAAGGGATAGATGTGCGTTTTGATGTGGTTTCTGTTTTTTACCCACCGGCAAAAAAACATCCGACAATTACACTTTATAAAAACGCGTTTACAAAGAGCACATTTTAAACAGACACGATGATTATTGATACACACGCGCATCTTGATTTTCCTGAATATAAGACAGATTTGGATTCCGTTTTGTCACGCGCAAGAGAGGCTGGCGTAGGTTGTATTATTAATGTGGGAACAAGCCTTTCCACAAGCAAAAAGTGTGTTGCTTTGGCGCATCGTTTTGAAAATATCTACGCAAGTGTTGGAATCCATCCGCACAGCGCCACAAAGGTTTCAGAACAAACGTGGCAAGAGCTTGAGTCGCTGCTTGAAGAATCAAAAATTGTTGCGATAGGTGAAACCGGACTCGATTATTATCGCAACAAGAGTCCTCACGAAGACCAGCAGGCGCTATTTGAGAAACACCTTGTGCTTGCGAAAAAACATCATCTTCCGGTAATAATACACTGTCGCGATGCCAGTGATGATTGCCTGAGAATTCTGAATAAATATAAGAACGGGACGTTAAAAGGGGTTGTTCATTGCTTCAGTGGGTCGAAAGAAACGGCAAAGGAATGTCTTGATCTGGGACTGTTTTTGTCTTTTGCCGGGCCAATAACGTTTAAAAATGCACAGAATCTGAGGGATGTTGCCAAAATAGTTCCTGTAGAAAGACTCCTTTTGGAAACTGATTGTCCCTTTTTGGCTCCTCATCCGAAAAGGGGCGAGCGGAATGAGCCGTCGTATTTATCCTTTGTTATTCCTGTGTTTGCTGAAATTTACGGGCTTTCTTCTGACGATATTATTCGTATTACTTCTTTTAACGCCTATGCATTGTTTGGCATAGGGGAACCGGCGCCTGAAGGGAAAATAGCGTACGCTATCAGAAATTCTCTTTATATAAATTTAACCAACCGGTGTTCAATGGAATGTTCATTTTGTATGAGAACTTCCTATCCGATAGTGAAGGGGCATAATCTGCATCTGAAGAAGGAGCCGACAACCGAAGAAGTACTGGTGGCGATCGGAGACCCTGGCAAATATGATGAGATAGTCTTTTGTGGATATGGTGAGCCTACTGAACGGCTGGAAGTTTTGAAGGAGGTAGCCGCTTATTTAAAATCAAAAGGGAAGCGTATCCGCCTGGATACAAATGGGCATGGAGATATTATAAACGGAAGACCGATAGCGAATGAATTAAAAGGGCTTATCGATACCATTTGCATCAGTTTGAATGCGGAAACGGCGGAAAAATATAATGCAATCTGTAAACCGGTATTTGGCGGGAAGGCTTACCAGGCCATGATACAGTTTGTTAAAGATGCCAAAAAGATCATTCCTAATGTACTGGTTTCTGTTGTGGATATTCCCGATATTGATATTGAAAAATGTAGAAAAATTGCAATGGAATTAGGAGCAGATTTCAGGATAAGGAAATACAATGTCCTCGGTTGATATCACAGAAAAAAAACAAATGTTGCGTAAGGCAACAATAGAAGACGTAGAGAAAATATATAAACTTATCAACAGTTTCGCATCAAAAGACGAAATGTTGCCGCGTTCCCTGAGCGAGCTTTACGAAAATGTGCGGGATTTTTATGTATTTACGGAGGATGCTCAATTAATAGGATGCGCCGCGTTGCATATTTTCTGGAAAGACCTTGCAGAAATAAAATCATTGGCAGTTCAGGCTTCACATCAGCGGATGGGAATAGGGAAAAAACTCGTATCGGCCTGTATACAAGAAGCACTGGAACTACGCATCGACAAGATGTTTGTTCTTACCTATTCGCCTGAATTTTTTGAGAAATGCGGGTTTTGCAGAGTAGAAAAAGCGACGCTTCCCCAGAAAATATGGTCAGAATGTGTAAAGTGCCATAAATTTCCCGATTGCGGGGAAATACCACTCATCTTTGAAGTAAACAAATAATACATTTTGTTTAAAAGGCATTGCCACGTCATGTCATGTCATGTCCTTTGGAACCCTCTCACCGTTCAATCTGCGACACATAGTAAGTTCTTAAACTATTACCTTGACTTCTGATGTCTATATTGATATTTTATCGGGCAGATTTACCGAATTTCTTGAAAGTTTCAATATTATTTTAGAAAAATTAAAAAGTGATCAAAAAAAAGCAAAACAGGGTGTTTAAGGGCGGCGTTAATCTTTTTGACACCTATTCTATACCGTTCTGCAATATTTTTGAGGAAATATCTTCTGACCTTCCTCCTGAATTGTTCAATCTTGCTTTGCCGGACAAGCAATCGGTGAAGCATATCATCGCCACCTTGTGTCCTACGGAACCATGGGCATTGCCTAACTGGGTGATATTGGGACACAAAACAACGGTTTTCCTTGATAAAATAAAAGAAATAAAAACCTCTCTCTTTCCTGAAGCGAAATGTTCTGTTGTTATCAGCAACAATGAAACCGAACATATTTCAGCAGCAAAGGAATATGCGGTTGCGAATGAGTGGATGGAAGTTTTTGCTATAGAGGCAAAATATCCTCATGATGACCCGGTAGTTTTGTCAAAAGCCATCTTAAACAGAGAAGTTAACTTTGGCCAGGATACGCTGTCTCAGGGTATTCTCATTCTTGACGCGCAAACAATTTCAGCAATCCACAAAAGCCGTGTGCTTAATGATAACGTAGATTCCCGCTTTATTGCCCTTTCGGGCACAGGCCTTAAGGAAAATGAATTCATTAATGTGCAGTTGGGAACATCTGTTGAGAAAATAATAAAAAACAGGATGAAAGAATCCGCCCGGTGCCGTGTGTTTGTAAACGGTCCGTTAAGAGGAAAAGAAATTAATGATTTTACGCAAAGAATCGACTGGACGGTGAATAATATTGTCGTTTTGGAGGTGCAGGACACAAAAGTAATGTTTCCTATGATCAATACTGACAGACTGCACTTTACCACTAATTTGCTTGGGGATGTACGCGCCTGTGTGTATTGTAATTTCTGTGATGACATTTGCCCTGTTAATTTGGAGCCTGCGTTGTATTACCATTGCTATAAGAGGGGAGAAAAGCAGAGGGCGCGTCTTTATAATTTGGAAAAATGCATTGAATGCGGATTGTGCAGTTTTGTGTGTCCTTCAAAGATTGAACTGTTGCGGATTATTAAGGAATGTAAGTAACCGGATTAAATAAACCATGAAAAAAATACTTAGTAAAATTGAAACACCCCTTAATAAGAATCTTGACAGGATAGAATCTTTCATCCATTCACATGGAAAAGTCAATTTCCTTTTCGGAGCAATTTTTGAAGCATTTGACGGCCTGCTGCGCAGTTCAAAGCATACCGCACAGACGCAGCCCTTTATACGCAACAATATTGATACAAAAAAATTTATGGGCGCAGTGCTTATCGCTCTGGTAATAGGATGGGTGCTCCCTGCGATGTATTTCTTCGGATTGCAGTGTGTAATTTCGAGGCTAATTGTTTCTTTTGGCGTCGGCGTATTTGTTGTTGATGTCATATGGGCTATTATAGCCAGGGAAGATCATATTAGTGAGGGAGGATTTGTTTCGTGCCTGCTTGTTCCCGCGATATTGCCTCCGCAGTCGCCTCTCTGGCTGGTGGGGTTGGGGGCGGCTATGGCCATTATTTTCCGAAATATAATGGGAGGGGTTGGGCACAATCTGGTAAACCCTGCGCTGTTTAGCCGTTTATTCCTGACAATATGTTTTCCGTCATTTTTGGCAACCGGCTACCAGGTGCCTTTTGTAGGGATACCTGATCTCCATACTCTGAGGTATGGGCTTGATACGATTACTCATGCAACTCCGTTTTCCGAATTTAAAGCTGAAGGGACTATCACTTCTTATATTTCATTGCTCCTGGGTACGGCAAACGGTTCTTTGGGAGAAACCTGCCGTTTGGCATTGATACTTACCGGTATATGGCTGATAAAAATGAAGGTTGCTAACTGGCGTTTACCCGTATCATATTTTGGCAGTGTTTTTGTTTTTTCAGGCATGTTTTCTCTTTTATCAAAAAGTACTACTGCGCCGCCGATGTTTCATCTCCTGAGCGGAGGATTGGTGCTCGGCGCTTTTTTTATGATAACCGATCCTATTACGACGACCTATAATCAGAAGGCAAAATGGATTTATGGGATAGGGTGCGGGTTTATCACGGTATTGTTAAGGAATTATACCACATTGGCGGAAGGGGCAATGTATGCCATATTGCTCATGAATTTGCTTGCGGTGCCCATACAGTCATTCATGATAAAAATAAAATATCGCACCTGAAAAAGGGTGATACTATTATTTACTAACGGTGATTAAATTGATGCAAAGCTTTGGTAAAATATAATTATGGAAGAACTTAAAACATTTATACTCCGAGTTTTTTCAATTATCGTTATTGCTTTCATTCCTTGTGCCGGATTGCTCATGGTATATTTCTATACATCACCGATAATTGCAGATTACCATGAAATAAAAGAAAAACGTGCAGTTTTGGATGTTTTTAGCATTCCTTATCGTAAAACAGAAAAAAAGATTATGGGTTTTACGTTGAAAGGGTTTGACAAGAATGATATCAGGAAGGTTTTTGATGAATCGATAACTGTTGAAGATAAGGACGCAAGCGGGGTAAAAACAGAAGAAGAGAGAAAGGTATATAAATTTACCAAAGGATCTGAATTGCAGGGTATAGGATTTATCAGGTCAAAACTCGGATACGGATATAATAAATCAAGTACCATGTCGCTTTTTATATGCATGGAACCTGACATGGAAACGCTGAAGGGGATAGAGGTATTGGAGCACAGTGAAACTCCCGGCCTTGGAGGCAGGATGACGGAAGATCAGTTCAAGGGACAATTTGCCGGGATGAAGTTAAAGCCGCGAATTATAATGGTCAAGGAGAGGAAGGCAACAGGCGATAATGAGTTTGACGCTATTACCGGAGCAACCAACACAAGCAGGGGCATTGAGGCGTTTATCAATGACGCGGTACATGAATTTTGGGGTGAATCTGGAGAACTCAAATGGTAGGACTAAAGCGACATATACGAAAAACTTCTAAATTTTTCTTAAGAGATAATCTTATTTTAACCGCGGGAGCCGGTTTAGGGTTTTGTTCTTCTTTAGCGGTAACGAATAAACTCGAAAATTCTCTCACGATGGGGCTTGGCGTGCTGTTTGTTACGATGGGGAGTTTTGCTCTTGTCTATCCTTTCAAAAGGTTAATATCCACCGCTGGCACGCATCACAAAATTTCACTGCTCATGATTATCGTCTCCGTTTTTGTGGCGATATTCGGTTTTTTTGCTCAGGCATTTGTGCCTGAAATAGCTGCGAGCATCAAGGCATATATCGATCTTATTACCACGAACTGCATAGTGCTTGCTGCAATTTCCGAAGGCTTGACGGTTGATTTTTGGGAAGCGCAGAAAAAGATTTTAAAAGCGTGCATGGGATATGCGTTTGCGCTTGTGCTGCTTGCCTTTCTGAGAGAGCCATTAGGCTTCGGAACGGTTATGGGTTTCTCCGTACTTCCGGAGGCATTTCCCCGCACTGTATTAATGATTACTCCGGTGGGAGGATTTTTTGCGTTGGCAGGATTTCGCCTCTTGTTGAGGCCTTTTCTGCTTAAGGCAAGAATTGTCTATCAGGAAGCAGCCTCATGTGAATGTGCTGCCACTGCGACAAATGGAAGTAATCCGGCGCCTGCTTCCCGCGAAAAGATTGAAATTTCCAAAAAAACGTTAATTACCATTGGGCTGGGCGTTTGTTTGTTCATAAGCATAATCGTGCATATTCAGACAAATCCTACATTGCATACCCAGTTTCTCATTTTTTTGCCGATATTGCTGAATGCCCTGTTCTTTGACGGCATAGTGCTCAGTAAGTTATTAGGTATATGTCCTTTGCTGAATAAATCACGGCAAATTGATGCAGCGTGGAAAATGGGGGTTGCCGTTATTATTGTTACGACCCTTTCCACTTCTTTAAACTGGGTGATTTACAATAGTGTGCTGATAAAGGGAAGTAATCTTATTGCAAAATATTCACCATTATCGGTACGGCTGGAAGAAATTTTCTATTTGACCGTATTTATTGTGACTATTGCCGTATTTGTTCAGACGCTGAGTGTGCTATTGAGGAAATTTGCAAGGGCGGTATATGAAGAAATGGGGCAGTTTCTTGAACTTATTACCGTTAATTGCATCGTGCTTGCCAGCGCTACATTTACTATCCCTACCGGCGCGTCTTTCATGGTTTCGACCGTCACTGCGCTGGGATATGGACTTCACTGGCTGATGGTGGTTGTTTGGCTTGCCTTGTTGAGGCGTCAGCGTCTTTTTGTGCCAACAAATGCATGGGATGAAGATACGATTGCAATCCTTCTGCTTGGCGTTATGGCTGCTATATTTACCGGCATTGGAATGATTAGTATTTTTTAGGTTGGAGTAAACATGCTTACCCCTCTGTTTTTAAGCGCAGGTATCCTTGCCATTCTTGTACTGGCATTAAGTTTAGTGTGCGAAATCGTTTTCCAGTTGTTTGGGCGCGGGGAAAAACGAAAACTTACTATTGTAAGCGATGATGAATTTAAAAAAGAGCTGAATATCGAAGGAGGGGAAAGACTTTTAACGTTACTCCAGAGCAAAGGATTTAACATTCCGGCCGCGTGCGGGGGGATGGCAACGTGCGGACAGTGCAAGGTAAAACTTCATACCGATGTTGGTTCATATACTGCCGTTGAAACGCCGCATTTTGATATGCGTTCGCGGGAAAATACGAAGAAATTTCTGGAGGAAGGCATCGGAGACAGTTACGAGCGCCTGGCATGTCAGGTACGGGTGGAGAAAGACGTAAGTTTATATCTGCCGAAAGATTCCCTCCATGTGAAAAAATATGCCGCACGGGTAGTTAAAAAGATATTGATTACCAGTGATAAAATGGAGATATGGATCAAACCTGCAAAACCGATTGATTATAAACCCGGCCAATATATTCAGTTAATGCTGCCGGAAGATTTTGTTGAAGAACATTATAAAAAATACGAAAGCCATATAAAGAAGGCATGCGAAAATCTGGGAAAGGAGTTTATTCCCTATACTCCCGGAAGCAGTATGTATAGAGGGTATTCACTTGCCTCGTACGAACCTGACCTTTTAAAACTTATCGTCCGGTTGGCACCGGTGGATCCTACAAAAACAGGGGACAGGGGAGGCGCTCCTTGTATCGGGCCGAATTTTGTGCACCACTACATTCTGGAACAGAGTGTATGGAATTGTTTTCTTGGTGAAAAGATACGTTTTACAGGCCCGTATGGTCATTTTTCCCTGAAAAAAGAACCACACACCGCGGTGTTTGTGGCAGGCGGAGCAGGGCTTGCGCCCATATTGGCATTATTGGAGCAATGGTTTATCGAGGGGAGAAAGGATACTGCGATATTTTTCCTGGGCGAAAGGCGTCTTCAGGATATCCCCATGATGTATCTGCCAAAATGGTTAAAGTGGCAAACGATGAACTCCAACTTTAAATTTGTCCCCGTTCTTTCCGGAGCATTTCGAGACGACGACCCTGCAATATTAAATGAAATAGATAAGAAGTGCTTTTCAGATCTTGCCGAAGAAGACAAACAACTTGCGAAAAAACAGGGATATATTAACGAACAGGAACAACAATGGAAAGGAGAGAAGGGATTTATTGGCCCGCTTCTTAATAAATATCTTGCCACTGATCCTGATATTGTGTTCTATCTTTGCGGACCTGCGCCTATGACAGTTACCGTAATCGATGCCGCTGCTAACGTGCTGAATCTACAAAAAGACAATGCGTTGTTTGACGATTTTACCGGCACGCTCACTCCGTCAGTGGATATCCTTTATCAAAAACTGGAATTAAAAGAAAAAATACTTGCCTTAAATATTCCTGATGCGGGAAAAATCATCGAAAAACTTACCTTTACGCTTGTTGTGCAACTGCTCTTAAGGGATAAAATTGAAGAAGGGTACAATTTTATCGGTAAGCTGAGAAATATAGTCGAAGCTTCAGGGCAAAAAGGTAAAGACCTTGCAGCTTTGCTGGATTCATACAAAAAATAAGACCTTCTTTGGTGTTCAACATAACAAATCTTGAAAAGAACAAACCGCTTGCGCCATTTACTACATACAAAATAGGCGGTCATGCCGATTGGTTTGTCGAAACACATACCATCGATGAATTGCTCCATGCGGTTTCTGAGGCAAAACGCGCCAATATCCCTTTCTTTTTACTCGGTTGCGGTGCGAATATCCTTTTTACCGACAAGGGATTTCGCGGGCTTGTTATCGGAAACCGTGCGAATAAAGCGACCTTGCTTGAAGGAAATAAGGTGTTTGCGGAAAGCGGGGCGATTATTGCCGATCTTATTACCCTCTGTTACGAACGGGGATTTTCAGGGTTCGAGCATTTCATAGATATCCCAAGCACTGTGGGCGGCGCCATGTGGCAAAATCTTCATTTTTTGTCTCCTGACAGAAAGCGAACCATGTACATTTCTGAGATAGTCGGCACGAGCCGCATTCTTACCGAAGAGGGGCATGTACAAACGGTTGACGTTGATTACTTTCAGTTTGGATATGATACGTGCATCTTACACAAACGGCAGGATATTGTGCTGGATGTTACTTTCCGGCTTTCACAAAAACCAAAAACTGAGATAAAATCCGTTATGGACTCCAATCTTGCGTGGCGCAGGGCGAAGCAGCCTCAACTGCCGGAATATCCCAGTTGCGGTTCCGTTTTTAAAAAAATAGAAGGTATAGGAGCGGGGAGATTGATAGAACAAGCGGGTCTGAAAGGAATGCGCATTGGCGGCGCCGAAATTTCAAAAAAACACGCGAATTTTATCGTCAATCTGGGGGATGCAAAGGCGAGCGATGTTTTGGCATTAATTCACTATGCGCAGAAAGAAGTGAAACAAAAATCAGGATATGCGCTGGAAACCGAGATCACCGTTGTCGGGGAAATATAAAGTAATTGCATAGTCAAAGGCATCTGTTTTTCGAATGCTTCGACTTCGCTCATTGTCACCCTAAGCGGAGTCGAAGGGTTGTTTCTTTGAGAGAGAGCGTGCACTTTATATTTCGAACCCCTTATTTGTTTTGCTATAGGCAAATGAATTTTTGATAAAAACCGTTGCTTTGTGTGATGCTGATTGCCTGGTATTCAATTTCAGATGCAACGAATAATGTTTCAGGAATGAAGTATCTATCCATGAAGGTAAAATTGAGGATGTAAAATAAAAAGCGCATTCACATTCCTGGAAGAAAGTGGGGAAATGGAGAACCAGGAAGGCTGAATGCGCTTTTTATAATATAAAACATTTAATTGCATACCTTTGTTCCATACGTGATAGTACGTACTGCCGTGTGTCCCTTGTTTGTAAATGACATCATACGTTAATATTGTTGAAGATAACTACTTAACCATCCTTTGCTTAATGACATACGACTGCTAATATTGCTTGCATAGGCTGTTATTGCGGGTGGTGTTCATTAAACACCGATTTTCACAGGCATTAAAACCATCATAAAAGCACCCTAATCATGCCATCCAGACAATTTCAATAGATTTTCCTCCAAGCCATGGAACAGGGAATGGGGTTTGTAATTTTTTTACTT
>VGXV01000017.1 GCA_016873165.1 Planctomycetota bacterium
CAAAAATATGTATCCTTGCGAGAAAAAGTGATGAAAAAACAAATAGGAAAAACTTTTTGGCAGGGGTGATGGTTACGTTTTGATACGAATACAACAAATTTCACCGCCCTCACGGGAGCGGTCTATTTGGTGCAAGATTCAGGTATTAAAACTTACCACAAGAATAAAAATTGCAGCTATCATTGCTACTATTTTTATTCTTTTTTCTGTATAAAGTTTTTCTTTCCTCATTATTCATCCTTTCTTATTTTATTAAAGTAATTCTGTTTAGTAACAGTACGGATATTTTTTTGTCTGTTAATATCCTTTAATTTACTTCATGTTTTATGTGCTTGCTTATTGTTTCTCCTCCTTACCAGGAACAGTGATAAAACCTTGCAATTCTAAATCCGCAGTGGACATACAGTATTTTTCATATAACAATAGAGACTGTGGGGAAGTATTTGTACTTTCACCCACAGCTCTTTTTTCTGAAAACTCGTATAGTCCTTTGTCGGTATTAAATTACCCGTGTGATAAATGTCCTCTTTTTTCAGGAATTACTTATCAATATAGGTAGCTATTATGATAATAAGCTGTAGCCGTTAACATAACCTGTATGGGCTGTCCCTAACTTCTCAAGCAATTCCTCATCCGTATAGGTTTCTATTTTTGGCGCTTCATAGCCTGGTAATTTTTGTTCTTTCATTGTTGCCTCCCTTATAAAAATTATCTGAGATTAATTTTCTGCAGTCATTCAGATGCTCTTGTCTCTACCTTAATTGGACCATGTAGTGTGCTTTTTCCATTGGTATCAATATCTTCCAGTTTGTAAAAGTATCTGCCGCTGCGTTCAGGAATGTCCACATAGCTGTAACTTGCGCCGGAAACTGAATCTCCTTTTGCCTCTATAAGTTCTTCATTAACCATGATATATGGGCCTCTTTTGTATTTTGCGCGGTAAATATTGAAGCCTGCGTTATCTGTTTCGGTTGCAGTTTCCCATTCCAGCAACACTTCATCTTCGTATGCAGTGGCAGTAAAAGAAGTGAGTTCCACCGCATTGGGTTCGCAAAGAACCTCCAGATCTATTGCCCTTCCGTCAACCGCGGCAGTCTGCTCCTCATCATCAGCAAAAACCTGCGCATGTACATTTAAATTGTTATATGTTCCTTGAGCAAGAGATACGGAAGCTTCCCATCCTTCGGCTTCTCCGCCGCTAAGCCCGATCCATGCAAAATCCGGCGGCGTGCCATCGTTGTTATCATTGCCGTCGACAAGTTTGGTAGAATTTCCCAATTTTATAAAATTATCGTCGGGTAATTCTAAAACTGGTCCGGTTTCACCTAATACCAATGCGTAAAGGATTTCGTTTTCACAGTCATAACGAAGATAAAGCTTTGCATCGATAGAAGGATTTGGTTTCTGAGAATCGCCTGCCCTCCACATATTTGCAAAAAAATCACCGCTTCCGTCTTCCGCAAGGTTCCATTCACTCGGGTCTCCATCAACCGTTGCAGTGCCAAATGTGGGTACTGGCGGGCTTGCAGCAAAAGCAGAGGAAATATATTGACAATTCATTGTTATACAAAAGATTAATGCAAATAATTTCATGCCGGTTTTGAGCATACTATTATCTCCTTGTAAAATAATATAATGGGATATAAGATTGCAAAAAATGGTGTTTCACTATCTCCTTTCTTTTTATGTGATAAGTATGAATAGCGGATATCAATTAATTTTATGTAGCATATAAAAAATAAAGATAGTGTAAATACCCGATTACAGATATATGCAAAAGAATGCCTTCTTTTGGGTTAACGAGTCATTTTTATCTGTTTCTGTGCAGAGGATTAATGACGGTGATTAAATTTTATTGACAAGCGGCAATTAAATGCAATACCATCGCAAAATAATTCAATAACAATAGAGCAAGGAATGGAAAATATGAATGAATTTGAAATGGAGAAGAACCCGAACGTTTCGAATTATGGATTCAAGGCGTCAAAGGAACAACTGATTCATTTAGAAAAACGAAAACATCCAAGAATAGAATCTTCCATGTTGATTAAAATTCAAAAGGAGAATGTTACTGTTCTTGCTACCACAATCAACATAAGCTGTTCGGGTATCTTTTGTCAGACGGAGATGTATATTCCCATAAAGACAAAAGTTAATTTACTGTTTGCCCTGCCGTATTATGGAGATCAAAAGAAACGAATCGAGCAAATGGAATGTTGCGGGGAGGTGGTGAGGATTCAATTGGATTTGACAGATGTGCGCAAGGTGCCTGCATATAACATTGCCATTACTTTTATAAACCTTAATGAACAGGAGAAAAAGAAGATTGACAATTATATGAAATTTACTATATAAGTTAACCGGTTCTCTTTGTGACTATACGATAAAAATTCATTCGGTTATTTAAGTTCAAATGTTGCTTTCGTAATCTCTCCTGCCTTTATTTTTATAGAGATATCTTTTGCTTCGGGAGATTTTCCCCATAAAGACCTTTTTGGTCTTGTCCACAGTTTTAAGGTATAGCTGCCTTCCGGCACGTTGCTTATGGTAAAACTTCCATCGTCATTGACCAATGAAAAATAAGGGTTTTGCAATACTATGATATAAGCACGCATATCGCTATGCACGTTGCAGAGCATGGTTGCCATTCCCGGTTTATTGAAAGTAAAAGACCGTGTTTCACCCTGAAACCACGTGCCGAGATTTACATTATCCGCAACATCATCAGGAGAATAGATATTATGCCGAACATCATCGCTATTGAGGAAATCCACCGTAGTGCCCTTTAGCAATGGAAGGACATGGGGGATAAAGGTGATATTTTTTTGATCCATAACGGCATGTTCAGCAGGAGGATCATAGGTTTCAGGAGTCTTTTCAATATAAGCGAGAGCATATTTTCTGTGTTTTTCTTTTTTTGCCTTAACGATGCCTTTAATCTCTCCCGTCTTCTTTTCTTCGGCATGTATATTTGCCGTAAAACATACTGCACAGAAAAAAATAGAAATGTATATGAGGAATTGTATCTTGGCGGAACGGCACATCGTTTTTATAGCCATAAAGGTAAATATCTCCTTGCTGAATAGAATAGTTAAGAAAATTATTCTGTATTAAATAATTGATAATAACAATTTCTGAATGGGCATATTTAATGAAAGAGCGTATTTAATATTTGTCTCATATTTTCCCTGTGTGTGCCCGGCCAGAAAAGACGGTGACACCGTCTGCACGTTTCAAAGGCATCGGATGTTGCAAATACGTAGGGGGGCACCCGTTCTTTTATTTCTTCTTTTTTGACAGGGTATAATATCGTATTACAGTGCAAACATCTAGTAAAAACAAGTGACCAGACATCAATAGTATAGTGTCGTATCACTTGTTGCAATTGTTTTTTATAATCGAAACTATGAATGCATAACGAATTATGCGCGGATTTGCGTTCTAACAGCTTTTTGTCCATAGTCAGGATGGTGCGATTATCCCTGAGCGCTCTGGCAATCAGTTCGTCATCTGAGATAAAAGGCTCATACACAACGTCCAGTCCGATAATCCGAAGCCATCTTGCAAGTCTGCCGAGCATTGCATCTGCAATGAACTTTCGTTGTTCCGGAGAGGCATTATTTGAAATATGTTCCGATGTTTTTTCCGATAGGTGCATTAATGAAAAGGGCGTCTGTGAATGAATTTATACAGGTAAAGCAAAAAAGCGGATAGGTATCATTTGTAATTTTTGGTGACTTATCAGTGTAGCTGAGATTCATTTTTGTATTTGACTAAATATACGTTAACTGCTTTTACCCTGTTTTAGAACATGGCAAAGCGTTTTTCTAAAATGCTTTGCCATAATGTGGGTATCCTGCCGAGGTGTTTTCTTACAATACCCGCACACGTAGTATCTAATAATTCCTTTTTAAGGGAGGAATGTAATTTTATATGAATAATCTGCGGTTCGGTAATAGGTTTTCCAATCTGGCTCACCAGATAACACTCTGCGTTTTGAATACCCGGGTTTTGTGTGAGTTCTTTTGATATTTCATGTGCGACAATATTGTATAATTTTCCTGTGTGTGTAACAGGGTTTTTTCCTGCCGTTGCCTCCATTGTCATTGGGCGATAGGGGGTAATCAGGCCGTTAACTCTGTTTCCTCTTCCTACCTGACCGTCATCTCCGCATTCCGCACTTGTGCCCGTTACGGTCAGGTAAAAAATATTTTTCTCCGCGTTATCTGCTGCGTTGATGACGATGGCAATATTTTTGGAGGTATGCTTTTTTACAAACGAGCTGATATATTCAATGAGGATATTTTTGATTTTGAGGTATTCTTCTTTTGAAGAAATAAATCCCGACACAAAGGCAATGGCAATGGTGAGATTTATTTGATCGTTTAATCTGATTCCCATAATTTTAATATCTTCGCCGATCATGGGATAGTTACGTTTTGTTTCTGCGGAATTAAGAAATTGTTCCGTGCAATACACAATAGTTTCCAGTTCCGTCATCGGAGCGAATCCTACGCCAATGGAGGTATCATTCGCTGAAAGCTGCATGCTGTCATAGGTGGCCCGCAAATCTACGCTTCCCGTTCTTATTTGTGTGTCAATAACAACGTTATTTTCCGGCTC
This sequence comes from Planctomycetota bacterium, assembly GCA_016873165.1. Taxonomy (GTDB): domain Bacteria; phylum Planctomycetota; class Brocadiia; order Brocadiales; family Brocadiaceae; genus Kuenenia. Next base: position 4,624 of record VGXV01000017.1, read on the forward strand.
CAGGAATCTCATACGATTTTTCAGCCACGCACGGGCTGTTTCCTGTGTGATTTCTTTCAAAGGTATTGCATGGTCGCCGACGTATTCAGTGGCGCGGCCTGCGATAATCAGTTTCATGGGAATGATCACCCTTCCGCCGCCAAAGGAAACTTCAGAGCGTCCCCCGACCAGAAGACATTTGTCGATATTATGATGTAAAATTCTTCCAAAATGTTTTAAATAGTATTTTGAGAAGGCGGCGCTGAGTTCTTCTGCCACGCCATCGCAAAGGGTGTCAGGATGCCCTGCTCCTTTACGCTCCACAATCTCGACGGAAGATTTACCGACGGGTAGTTCTTGTGTTTGTTCAATAATTATTTCCATAAAAAGCCTGCATATACGCTGCGCTGTCTGTCTATTGCGGAATTACCGCCGAAAAAGATCAAGGGATAAAAAAATTATAAAAATTATTCGGGGATTACAAATTCGTGCTCCGGATGCTTTATTGTTAAAACGGGGCATGGCGCTTTTCTCACTACCCTTTCGGCGGTGCTGCCTATAAGTGTATGGGCAATTCCGGTGCGTCCGTGTGTTGCTATGGTAATAAGATCAATGTCATGTTTTTTTGCGATTTTGACAATTTCCACATAGGGAGTGCCCCGGACAATGATATTTTTTACCTCTATTTGTTCAAAAAATCTTTTTGGAATTAAATGGCGCATTTTCACCTTCGCTTTTTCTTCCAGGTCTTCATATATTTTGAAAGCGGGATACATTATACCACCCGCGCTGATAGAGATATTCATTTTTGGGACAACATACAATATATAGAGTTTTGCTTTAAAGAGAGTTGCAAGGGACAAAGCGTATTGTAAGGCATGTTTGGCACAGGGAGAAAAGTCGGTTGGCAAGAGAATCTTTTTGACATTAATCATACTATCAGCTCCTGGGTAAAGGTATTTTTTAACCGTAATATTACAAAAAACATGAATAATTTTTGAGGAGGCGTATTGAATAGTTTTATTATGCAAATTCAATAGGGAGCATTCCCAATTTTTTGTAAAATGTGGAGGTATTATGCGGGGGATAAACCACCCGCGCTACGACACATATTGCATGGTAGCGCCGATCCTTTATGGTCGGCTTTATTTTGATTTACAAAAAATTGGGAATGCTCCCAATTCAATACGCCTCTCTATAAACTGACAAGGATTTTCACTGACTAAAGATTTCTTTTCTCTGGTTTTATCTTCTCGTGTCTTTGTGTGTCTGTGGCATAATTGCTGCAATCAGCGTGACCATTCAACGCGCATGAATTTTGCATTTTCATGTTTTTTGTAATCGACTTCTCCGTTATAAGCCTTGTGCAGAATCGTGCCGATGCGTTGCGCAAGTTTTGCCGATGTGGTGTGGATTTCGATTTCACCCGCTTTGTCGTTGATTTTCATAATTCTTTTTAACGGATTGAAATTCTTTGACCGTTCGTCCTCGTTTTTAATAAGATTCAGAATTTCCTGTTTATGCTGCTGTAAAAATTCTCCTCTCAGCGTGACAATACCACTGGGCACGTTTTCCTTTGTTTTCTTGCATGCGGGACATTCCACCCAGTTAACATCTTTCAGTGATTTTTTTTGTTCATATAATTTGGCATCGAGGAACCATTTTTTATTGTGGTAAATCGCGTTGCAATCTTTGCAGATTGAGTAATCAACGAGGCCTTTCTTTGGCAAATAAGGATCGTTTTCCGCATGTACTTTATCCCGGGAAAATTTGCCGATATTTTTTTGTGGTTTCATATGATGTATTTCTCCTTTCGCGCGCTTGAAAAAGTGTCGTTTCTGTTATTTTTGCTGCTCTAACTGACTGTTACCTGAATTTTTTTTGCTTCCTCTTTTTCCTGTTTTGGCAATGTTATCACCAGAATGCCATTCTTGTATTCTGCCTTTGTTTGTTCATATTTTACAGAGGCTGGCAATGAAACAGATCTTGCAAAACTTCCGTATCTCCTTTCTATAAAATGATAATTTTTCCCTTTTTCTTCCTTTTCTCCTTTTTTCTCGCCTTTTATGGTGAGAATATCGTCTTTAATGGATATATTTATTTCCTGTGGGTCTACACCGGGTATTTCTGCCTTAACAATAACATTCTCTTTTGTCTCGGATACGTCCAGCGGGGGTATCCATCCCCGGAAAGAGGCTTCACCTCCGGTCCCGCTGAAGGTATCAAAAAGTTTGTTCATTTCGTTTTTGAATGTATCCATCATTGGCAGATAGGGCCACTTCATCATTTCTGACGCCATGTTTGCATCTCCTTCCCGAAAAATGTTTAAGAGAGAAAAAAGTAATTAATAATATTATTGGTAAACACAATAGTCTATATCGGGGAATATATTATTTTTATGCTCTATTTCACACAGCCATTTTTCATCGATAGCATTTGCCCGGATGTCATTATAGAGTTTGTTAAAATGAAAGAGGTGTTCTTTTGTTCTTTTTATCGCATATCCCACCATGGTGCCTGCTTTCATGATAAACGCCCAGTCACTGCTTTGCGCTAATAAAAGCTCTCGTGCGGCCTGGTTTAAAGCACGATGCTGTAATGAATGTTTGCCGGCATGAGGAAATAATTTTGCCAGGTCAACCATACGTTCTGACGCAATGTGGAGGTGCCGGTAAATCCAATCATTTTTATCGTTCAGCCAGTATTCACTGTAGCCTTTATATCCCCAACTTGAGAGGGAAGGGGTTGCGCATTGAATCTTTGGATACATGGCAAGATATTCCATCGGCGTAATGAGTGAAATAGTTTGCTGATCAAACGCAATTTTTCTGAAGAGAAAATCAATCCATTGCGGACCCTCAAACCACCAGTGGCCAAAAAGTTCGGCGTCGTATGGAGCAACGACAATCGGCTTTCTATCCATGTGCGAAGCCAGGTATTCTATTTGTTTTTCCCTGTTAAAGATAAAATTACCGGCATGTTCTGCTGCTTTATTGCGTGCAATTTCCGGAGAATAGGGCTCTTTGTGATTTGTTTTGCCGGTAATGCGGTAGTATTTTATTCCCAAATTCGAACGTTTCCCATCGCCGTGGAGATATGGCTTTACATAGTCATAATCCAGGTCAAAGCCGATGTCCCGGTAAAATTCACGATAATAAAAGTCGCCGGGATATCCTTCTTTTGAACTCCAGACCTGCTTTGAAGATTCGGCGTCTCTCCCGAAAGCGGCGACTCCGGACGGGCATACTATGGGGGCAAAAATGCTATACTTTGGCCTTGGAGAGGCAAAGAGAATTCCATGTGTTTCGACAATAAAGAAACGAATTCCTGCTTCCTTAAGAAGCCGGTCAATGCCCGGGGTGTAAGCACATTCGGGTATCCAGATGCCGCGTGGTTTTCTGCCAAAATGTTGTTCGTAATGATTTACGGCAATATGAATTTGCGCCCGCATGGCATTCACATTATCATTCATAAGAGGGAGGAAACTGTGCGTTGCGCAGCAGGTTATAATTTCAATTTTTCCTATATCCTGAAATTTTTTAAACGCATTGATGATGTTCTTCTGATATTTTTCCGAAAAAATGTATTTTACATCAAAAAAATGATTGTAATACATCCTTGCAAGCTGATTAAACTCAGGTTGATTATTTGTTCGTTCAATTTCTTTTTCCGCGAGTTCAAGACGTGTTTCTATGTACCGGAGACAGCGTTGTTGTAAAAGCACATCGGTGAGCATTGAAATAAGGGTGGGGGTCAAGGATAAAGTAATACGAAAATCAATGCGTTCTTTTATCAGATTATCGAACACATTGATCAGCGGGATATACGTTTCTGTTACCGCCTCAAAAAGCCAGTCTTCTTCAAAATATGCGTCAAACTCCGGATGACGAACATAGGGCAAATGCGCGTGCAGTATCAGCGATAGATAACCTTTATTCATAGTTCGTTTTTTTCAGAATAAAAACTAATCAACACGTTCACGTGATGATAAATAATGAGAAAATAATTTCTGCCATCCTGCCGGGGTACTTTTAAACACATGTGAACCTGCTTCAGAACCCATGGAAGTATATACCTTTTCATAAAGGGCCCCGATGCCAATCCATTTTTCGTCGATTATATCAGATGGACACATACGGGGAGTTGTTACGGTATTTGATCGTATCAGCGGATGGAATGTTCCGGCAGAGGTGAGAAAACCTACATCAGCACAAAAAGACCTGTTTGGTTCCTTCAGGTGAATATACCAGTCTCTTGATCCCGGAACTAATTCAATGTCAAAATACCTGTTGGCATTTTTGCCGTCGAAAAGGATGTTTGTCACATCGTACATCCTCAAGGCAGGTTTTGCGTCGTGTGCCAATGGATAAAGGCTTTTCATAAAATCGTCTATCCTGTTTTGCTGTATTTCCCAATAACAAAACAGACATAGAGGATCTCTCTGCATCAGCACAATCCGGTTTTCCCCGTAATTGTCCGGAAGATCGGGAATGATGGGGGGAAGGAGAATCTCATTTCCTTTTTTTGCAGGTTCTTTTATTTCACCCTCTGTTATTTTCGGCCATTCACTTTCTCCGGTGACACCCCATTCTTCCAGACTTTCTTTCTCTTTCGGAGGGATTTCTTCATACCCGAAGAATCGAATCCAAAATATCTTTAGAAAATATTTTGTTTTTTCCCATAAAATTTCAACCAGGGCCTTAAAAATCTCGAGTAGTAATAAGAAGATTTCTTTTATTATCTCTTTTTCCATAATATCAAAAGAGTAGGCATTATTTGGTGTGTATGCATAAGTAATTACGCAATAAAGGTTTATGATTGCAATATAAAATAAATTATACTGTAAACAACAAGAGATAGTCAATAAAATTTATAATTGCAATTGTTTTAATGAATGAACAGGAGCTATTAAAAATAATTTTTTCGGTATCTAAAGAATTGATTTGTCACTGCTAATGACATTGGCTAAAATAACGCATAAAGTTTCTGGATTCAGAAAAATGTATCCGTGAAAGGGGGGGAAAAGATGATTTGCAGAACAGGTATGGCAAAGGCAGTTTGTTTTATTTTCTTCATGGGATTGGTACTGTTGGGAACAGGATGCGCGGATTTGGAGGGATTACGCAAAGAAAATCAGGCGCTTACGGAAAAAGTTTCTTTGTTGCAGCAGCACACGGAAGAATTGATGCAGCGCTACCCTGCGGAGGAAAAACCCGTTCCGATAATTATTACTCCACAGAATAAAACATGTGTTGCATGCCATAAGATTAACTCTTCTGCACTCGTTATGGAGTGGGAGAGGTCGCGGCATGCCCAAAACGGAATAGGGTGTGTGGATTGTCACGAGGCGGAACAGGGAGAGATTGATGCGTGGAAACATATGGGATTTTACATTTCAACATTGGTGACGCCGAAAGATTGTTCCCGTTGTCACGGAAAAGAGCATGAGGAGTTTTCGAAAAGTCATCACGCAAAAGCGGGGGAAATACTTGCAAGCCTTGATAACGTGCTTGCGGAAAAGGTTATCGGAATGCCAGCCAATAATGCTGATGCGGTGAACGGCTGCTGGCAGTGTCACGGCAGTATTATAAAGTTTAAGCGCGATGAGAAAAACAATATCGTAAGGAACGGAAATGAGGGAAAGCCTGTTATAGACCCTGATACATGGCCGAACAGCGGCATGGGACGATTGAATCCTGACGGTTCAAAAGGCGCCTGCCATGCATGCCATTCACGACATTCGTTTGAGGCGAAATTGTCCCGCGCTCCGGAAAATTGCGGAAAATGCCACTTGGGACCTGACCACCCTCAGTTGGAGGTTTATGAAGAGTCAAAACACGGCATAGCCTTTGCCGCTAACATTGATAAGATGGCGCTGGATAAGGAAGGTGACTGGGTTTTGGGAAAAGATTATTCTGCCGCGCCAACATGCGCTACGTGTCATATAAGCAGTTACATGACCCCTCAGGGGATTTATAAGGCAAATAGCCATGACGTCGGCGAACGCATTAGCTGGACGCTTCGTCCTGTAGTGAGTACCAGGATAAGCCTTGTAATATATGAAGACGGATATAAGGAAGACTATCCCGAAACGAAGGCTTTGCCTAAGATAGGCGAGGAAGTACAGACTGTTGAAAATGTGATACAGAATGAAGTATTGGTAAAGCAGACGGTTGCAAGACGCGTTGCGAATGTAATTACCTGGGAGGAACGGCGTGAAAAAATGAAGGGTGTCTGCAGAAATTGCCACAATGAAACCCATATTGATAATTTTTATAGGCAATTTGACAGCCTTGTGGAACTCTACAATGATAAATTCGCAAAACCGGCACAGGCATTAATGAAGGAACTTGTCGCTGACGGGGCGCTTAATCCCAATTCGCCGTTTGAGCATGACGTGCAGTGGGTGTTCTGGGAATTATGGCATCATGAAGGCAGAAGGGCGAGGCATGGAGCCAGCATGATGGGACCCGACTATTCACATTGGCATGGTATGTATGAAGTGGCGAAACATTTTTACATGAAATTTTTGCCCGCAGTGGTGAAAGCCGCAGCGCAAAAGGATAGCGCTACGAAGGAAAAGTATGAGAAAAAAATCGAACAATTGCTCATGCAGGATGAACATCTATGGGTGAAGGGACTCTCTCCCGAAGAAATCAAGGTTTTAAAAGCAGGGTATAAAGAACGGTATAATGAGTGAGTTATTCTGATAAAAAAGGTAATCACACAAAGGCGCCGGGGCATAAAGTTTTTAAAAAGCAGAAGTGGTAGGGGAGCATTCCCGATTTTTTGTAACCCGTCATTCATAGTATGCTTCGACTCCGCTCAGCATGACCTGGCGTCTTTGTGTGAGGAACTATAATGCTATATTCAGAATACTTGCGGTCTTTGCAATGATAACATCGGGATTGAAGGGTTTTGTCATATAAATATCAGCCCCGGAATCTTCCCCCCTTTTTTTATCGTATTCCTGTCCTTTTGCGGTAAGCATTATTATGTATATGTTTTTGAGATTGAGTTCGTTTTTTACCGCATTGCATACATCATAACCGTTCGTTTCCGGCATCATGACGTCAAGATAGACAATGTCGGGACTCTCCTTTTTTATTATTTCCAGCGCCTCTTTGCCATTGCAGGCAGTAATAATTTCCACCCCTTTGTCTTCGAGGTCTTCCAGTGTTTGTTCCAGCAACAGCCTGATATGTGGCTCATCATCGACTATTAATACCTTCGGCATACTATTTCCCCCTTTGTTCTTTAATAGATTACGCTAAAGATTTCTATAGGTTTTTCTTTGCCTTTTATTGTGATTTTGCCAAAGTGTTCATATTTAAATACGTCTTTGGTTGCATGGTAGACATTGCGTTCCACCAGTATTTGTCCGCCTTTTGCAAGGGATTGCAGCCTGTCCGCGATATTTACTTCATCTCCGATTGCGGTGTAGTCCATGTGCCGTGGGGAGCCGATATTTCCCACCACCACTTCTCCCGCAGTTATGCCGATGCCTGTTACAAAATTATCCCGAATCCATCTGCTCCCGACACTCTTTATGCACTGCTGCATTTTAATGGCGGATTTGATTGCCTGTATTTCATTGTTGTCACAATGAAAGGGTGCGCCAAAGAGCGCCACAATCATATCGCCTACAAATTTATTTACGGTTCCTTTGTGTTCAAAGATTATTTCCACCATGAGAGCAAAATATTCATTGAGATATTTAACAATTTCTTCCGGAGCGAGTTTTTCGCATACGGAAGAGAATTTTCTGATGTCAGAGAACAAAATCGTTATTTTCCTTTTGGATGGGTTAAGTGAATTTCCTTCCGTATCTTCCAGAATGGAGCGTACAATTTGGGGTGAAACATATCGTTGTAGATGCGCTTTAATATGTTCCGTTTTCATTTTGTTTTCAAAAAGCATTGCGTTATCTATGAAAGATGCCGCCTGTGATGCCAGAATATTGAGGAGTTTCAGGTCTCTGGCGCTGTAAGCGTAAGAGGGGTAGCTGCTGAGGTTCATCACTCCAAGAATCCTGTCTTTAATCCTGAGCGGAGCGCATAGTAAGGAAGAAACAATGTTATGACCTTTTACAAATCTTGGGTCAGAAGCCACATCATTCACTATTTCCGCGATGCCTGTAAGCGCCACATTGCCGGCAATGCCTTCGCCTCGTTTTAACCGGGTCTTTGGGATGAATTCATTTCCGTATGCCGACAGTATTTCAAGGACATCATCGTTGTTCAACAGCATAATGGAAGCGTTTGGCGCGTGTATTAGCTGTCTTGCCTCATCAATAATCAAACGGGCAATGTCGATAACCTCGGTGCATGCAACTATTTTATCCGCAATATCGTAAAGCAGATTGATCTCTCTGTAGGTGTCAAGCATGTCGGTGGCAAGAGATTTTTTTTCAAATTCTTTATTTGCCAGATATGAAAGCAGTTCGGAAAAAACACGAACAGTTTGATCTCCTTTTACCCAGCCGATGGCAATGCCATTGAGCATCACCGGATAGGTGTTATTTGAAAGTGGTATGTTTTTCTGATGCAGTATATTTGTATCTGAATGAGTGTTAAGGCAGGCGATCACCTGCCCGTCTTTGTTTAGGATTTCGAGGGGTGTGTTAAAAGCATTTGCGAAACCGGTGATAACGTGTAACAAATCTCTTTTGGAAATGAGTTTTTCAAAATTGACTTGAGCCATAAGTAGTGATGAAAGACATATTTTAACGGAGACTGTTTACAATTTATATACATCGGAAATCACGTTTAGAAAGAATCTGCGGTAATTCTTGAAATTGAGCGTCCTGTTCGAAAATAGTATCCGTTCTCCTGCTTTTACTTTATTTTTTTCCACGCAGTCGCATCCGGTTTGTCATCCAGCGCTATTCCGATTTCCGTGAGTTTATTCCTGATAAAATCTGCCATCTGAAATTGTTTTGTCTTTCGCAATTCACTGCGGGTATCGATAAGAACTTGCATTACATCCTTTAACATGTTGCTATCTCCTTCGCCGGAATCGCTTTCAAGTATTGACCATTTGATCTCAAGTTCAGCTTTAACGTCTTTCCTCTTAGGCACAATGCCAAGTATATCTCCGCCCAATTCCTGATAAAGCGCATTTATATCCTCCAGGCATTTTTTGCTTATTCCTTTGCCGGAATCCAGTAATGCATTTACCTCTTTTGACAAATCAAAAAGAACTGCAATTGCGCCTGAGGTATTAATATCCTCATCCATTGCCGCAAGGAACGCCTTTTTATACTGTCCGATTTTTTCATAAACATTCTGAGGAGAATCGCCATTCTTTGTTTCGTCGGTTTGCTGCCGCAGTCTCTTTACTGTATTAAACATGCGTTCCAAACCTTTGTCCGCGGCGTCCAATGCTTCATTGCTAAAATCGAGCGGGCTGCGGTAATGGGATGAAAGGATAAAAAATCGTATCGTTAACGGGTGGTATTTTTTAAATGCATCCTTGAGCGTGACAAAATTGCCCAGGGATTTTCCCATTTTTTGCCCATTCACGGTAACCATGTTATTATGAATCCAATAACGGACAAAGGTCATGTCGGTTGCCGCCTCGCTCTGGGCTATTTCACACTCGTGATGGGGAAACATATTCTCAAGGCCGCCGCCATGAATGTCTATCGCTTCGCCGAGATATTTTGTTGACATTGCGGAACATTCAAGATGCCATCCGGGAAAACCTTCTCCCCACGGGCTTTTCCATCTCATAATATGTGCAGGTTCCGCTCTTTTCCATAAAGCGAAATCATGGGGATTTCTTTTTTCAGGATTAATTTCAATCCTGGCGCCCGCTTCGAGTTCTTCCTGTTTGCGTCCGGATAATTTTCCATATTCCCTGAATTTACTTACCTCAAAATAAACGGACCCGTTTGATACATAAGCGTACCCTTTCTCAATCAACTTTTCGACAAGTTCTATCTGTTCGGGAATATGCGCTGTCGCCCGCGGTGAAATATCGGGTCTTAAATTGTTCAGGGCATCCATATCTTCGAAATAACTGCGCGTATATATTTCCACAAGCTCTGCGGGTTCCAGACGTTCTCTTCTCGCGCGTGCAAGAATTTTGTCGTCACCCGCGTCTGCATTGTCGGTAAGGTGTCCCACATCGGTAATATTCTGCACATAACGCACTTTGTATCCCAGATATCTCAAATACCGGACAATGACGTCAAAGCTCACATAACTCTTTGCATGTCCGATATGCGGATGGTCATACACCGTAGGGCCGCAGACATACATGCTGACACGGCCTTCAACCAATGGTTTAAATAGTTCCTTTTTCTTTGTAATCGAATTATAAAATTTTAGCGTCATGATTTATTTTTCTGAATTTCCAGGTTTTTAAAAAAAGATTTCCACCACTCACATAAGATCAATTGCCGGTTGACTGACCATTCCAGAGGTACATAGGTTTTGCAATACCCTGATCGGGCATGCTTGAAATATCTAATGTAATGGTATTTTTTTGAGACAATTTCAGGCAGAGCATTCCAAACAATTCCGCAAATCCATAGAGTCTCTTATATCTGACAACGGTTGCTTCTTCGATTCCCGCTGTCTTTTTCGCCATGATAATCGCATCTTCCAGATACCCGAGTTGGTCAACCAAGCCCGCCTCAACAGCCTGTTTTCCCGTATAAATTCTGCCGTCGGCAATCTTTTTTACTTCCTCTACGTCCAGATTTCTTCCGGCAGAAACGACTCCGACGAACTGCATATACATTTCATTTATAATATTCTGTAACACCAAGGCTTCTTCCGACGTCATCTGTTTCAGAGGAGATCCGATTTCTTTCATATCACCGGAGGCAATTGAATTGTCAACAACACCATGCCGGTTAATAAATTCCGCCACATTTATTAACGGCATAATTACGCCAATGCTCCCGGTGATAGTCGTTGGATGAGCAATGATAACATCCGCCGCGGATGCAATATAATATCCGCCGGAAGCGGCAACATCTTCCATGTATACCACCACTTTCTTTTGCGTATTCTTCTTAAACTTTATAATCTGATGATAAATAATATCACTGGCCGTAATACCACCGCCGGGGCTATCGATTTCAAGCAATATCGCTTTAACATGAACATCACCCGCCGCATATTTCAGTTGTTCCCTGATGATCTCAACAATGCTCGGTTTCCGGATAAATAAATGGTCGGGAGACTCGCTTGTCAATATACCCTTGGCAGAAATGACAGCGATCTTATTCTCACCGCTTCCTTCGATTATTTCCTCCGAGACATATTCATCTTCCACGCCACCGCCTGCAATAATCGACTTGCTCATCAGAAGCGATCCGATCAACAGCATAAACAGAAAAAGGGAACACAAAAAGAAAAACGAAGCGATGCCTACCGCAACCCAAAACCCGGAGCCCCTTTTCTTTTTAATATAGACAAATGGCCCGCTCATGCCTTTCGGCAAAACAGTGTTATTTGATTCTGTCATTTTACCCTACCTGATTTCCTTACAAATACAGGGAATTTTCTCACATACCGGACAACCGGCGGTATATTTGGCAATTGCCTCTTCCATTTTAATACCGGATATGCTTGCCAGAGAAAAAAGCCATGCAAGCACATCGGCAAATTCTTTTTTCAGTTCTTCTTTATTATTATCTCTCAAGGCGCGCGAAAGTTCACCGACCTCTTCGGTAAACCACATAAAAGTCTTTGCCAGACCTCGCTTCGAATCTTTCTCAAGATACGTTTCTTCAATAAGCTTCTGAAATTTACTGATATCCATAATAGTTTCCCTATCACTATCTATTCAATCCGGTCATTTTCGCCTTTCCATACCGGTATAAGCAAATGTTTTATCCCCAGCATATCCAATATTTTGGCAACGACAAAGTCCACCTGGTCGTTTAATGTCTTTGGATTATGATAGAATCCGGGCATTGCCGGCAAAATACATGTTCCAACTGAAGACAATTTCAGCATTGCCTCCAGATGAATTGACGATAACGGCGTTTCTCTGGGCACCAATATCAGAGTTCTTCGTTCTTTTATTGTTACGCTTGCAACGCGTTGAATGAGGTTGCTTGCAATGCCATTTGCCACAGAACACAGGGTATTCATGCTACAGGGAACAATAACCATCGCCTTTACCGGATATTGACTGCTGGCAATCGTTGTACTGATATTCGAATTATTATAATAGGCTATATTGTTGGCAGGGCTGCCTAATAATTTCTCAAAATTTGGCTTTTCATAATCTAAATCAATGCCCAGTTCATGATGTATCACTCTTAACGCAGCTTCTGAAATTGACACATGGGCAAAAATATCTTTCTTAGTCAATAACACTTGCAAAAGTCGCTGCGCATATACTACACCACTTGCGCCTGTAATTCCAACGGCAATATTCTCCACGTACAATTCCTTATCCCTGAAACAATTTCAGCAGAGCAAATACATCATATATCGCGTGCGTATAAACAGCGATTCCGATCCCTCTGAACATAAAAATACATGACAAAACTATACCAGACAATATTCTAAACATAAAACTCGTATAGGTAAACTCTCCGCTTAGACTCCCTATATAGTGCATAAGGGTAAATATCAGCGCACTGAACAGAATACTCATTACCGCGCCGAGCGGTTTGCTTGTCTTTAATATTTTCGTAATGCCAAAATACAAGGCCGAAACAAGCAAAAGCCTGAACACGATTTCCTCATAAACGCCTGCGCCAACCGAAAGGAGTATTCCCCCGGCTACTTCACTATTAAAGGGAATAGCCAGCAAATACGGAAATAGCATCTTATATACGACAAAACCGATAGCATAACCAATGAAAAAAGCATACATGACACTTTCAAGAAACATGGGAAAAAACAAAAGCACGCTGAAGGCATGCTCTTTTTCTATATAAAATACCGATGCCAGTAAAAACGCTATCACCAATAGATTGAATATCAATGATCCATTCTTGCCAAATAGCGTTAACGGTGTTTTTATGATGGTATCTGCGGTATTTTTTAAATCTGAACCGTAAAATGTGATCCCCGCTTCATAGAGGATAAGTAAGGGCAAGATAAATACAAAACTATTCGCAAGGCGTTTCGAACGGGAGAAATACAAACTCTTCATTTATACAAAGATTTCAGTAAAAAAGAGATTGCTGCTGCACACCCGAAACCCCAGCAATAATATGCAAATACATACAATTTTCCCCTTTGTACAATTTTTATAAGGAATTGCAAGGCAAGATATCCTACCACAAAGGCTACACCAGTGCCAATAAAGAGAGGGATCAGGTTTTTATCGTGCACAACATCCATCTTTTTTATCTGAAGAATCACCGCGCCGGCAACGGCAGGAATGCTGAGAAGAAATGAGTATCGCACCGCCGTTTCGCGGTTAATTCCCATATACGAAGCGGCCGAAATTGTCATACCGGAGCGGGATATTCCGGGAGTAATGGCGATTCCCTGTACGGCGCCGATAATCAGGGCGCGGAACACATTTACCGGTTTTCCTCCTGGATTTTTTGCGCCGAAGAATTTTGTCAGCCACAATACGATGCCTGTAATAAGAATTGCAATCGCGGCAAGAAATGGTTGACTGAATAATGACTCAAATTTCTCTTCAAAGAGAAGCGCTATGATTCCGGTGGGTATTGTTCCGATAAGAATCAACAGGAAAAACCGTGTATAATGATCCTCTCTCCAAATTTCCTTCGGATGACATCCTGAACACAATTTCAGTGTGGAAATAATTACCCATCGGAAAATTTCAAGAATGTCTTTCCAGAAAACGGCAAAGATAGAGAGTAATGTGCCCAGATGCAGCATTACCTCCAGAAGGACGCCGTGGGCATCTTTCACCTGCAAATAGTTTTTCAGGATTACCAGATGACCGGAACTGCTTATCGGCAAGAATTCCGTTAAACCCTGGATAATGCCAAGGATAATATAGTCAATCATAACAAAGTCAGGCTATTGAGATCCAAAATCATAAAGAGGAAACAGTATATCAGCCTGCCGGAAAACTGTCAACAACGTTTCATTTATAACCATTTGAAACCTCTTGTAATTAAAAATTAATTGACAAAAGGTGTCGATGTGCTACAATTTTCAAAGAGATTATTGCATTTCATTATACTGCAATAATTGAGTATTAAACAGAAGTTCTTTTTGAGGAAGTGGTAAATGATTCCCGTAACTCTTTCAAAAATTATAATTACTGAAACGAGTGATCACCAGGTTATCGTGTTAAAAGAAATTGAGGGGGAAAGAAGCTTTCCCATCGTGATTGGCCTGAATGAAGCCTGGGCAATTGACCGAGCAGTGAAAGGAATCAATACCCCTCGTCCTCTGACCCATGATTTAATTAACAAAGTTATCGAAAGTCTTAACGCAGGATTAGAAAAGGTTATTATCAATGATTTGAGAAATAACACTTTCTATGCAAAAATTATATTGAAACAAAACGGTTCTATTGTTGAAATTGATTCGAGACCGAGCGACGCAGTCGCGTTAGCCATGCAGAAAAATACTCCTATTTTTGTGGCAAGCAAGGTATTGGAAGAAGTTTGCAAAACAGAGGACAGTTTTTAAAAAGGAGGGATGGCCGAGTGGACTATGGCGGCAGTCTTGAAAACTGCTGGAGGCGTGAGTCTCCCGTGGGTTCGAATCCTACTCCCTCCGCCATGTTTTTGTAGTTTTGATATCGTTACTGTTAAAAAACCACGGAAAAATATTCACAAAACAGCAAAAAACCGTGGTTATTGTTTTTTATAATCATTTCAGTATCTATAAATATACAGGAGAGGTGGCTGAGCGGCTTAAAGCGACGGTTTGCTAAACCGTTGTAGGGTCTAAAGCCCTACCCCGGGTTCGAATCCCGGCCTCTCCGCCATACTTTACGACACATTGATTCCTGCCACAATACCATAAACAATTAAATTAAGCCTTGCAGTTGCTTTTTTGATGTAGAGCGAAGTGCCACTTCGCTCGAACGAAGCAATCGCTTCGTTCTACAACTTTGAAATTCCTTAAACAATTAAATTCGTTATTAATAGCTGAGCATTATTTTTGGTGCGGTGTGTTTTAAAACTAAAACAAAAATTTCCCCGAAAAATGTCTTGCGTTACGGAAAACAATCACCGGGAATTAATTTTTAGCCCTTACAGCCATGAAGATTGGAATCATTGCGGACACACATGATAATATTACGGCAGTCAAAAAAGCTGTTAGCTTTTTTAATAAACAAAATTTAGAATATGTTATCCATGCCGGTGACTACATTGCCCCCTTTTCTCTGAGAGAATTGATGAATGTAAAAGCCCGGTTCATCGGGGTGTTTGGCAATAATGACGGTGAACAAAAAGGGTTGCTTGACGTTTGCAAAAATATTCATATTCCTCCGTATACTATTGTCCTGGACGGGAAAACAATTCTTTTAACACATATATTGGAGAATATATGCGGCAACGCGGATGAGGAGAATGTTGATATCATTATAAGCGCCCATACACATACGCCGAAGATTAAACAGGGAATGCCATTATACATAAATCCGGGAGAATGTTGCGGCTGGCTCAGCGGTAAAAGTACGGTAGCGCTCATGAACCTCAAAACATTGGAGGCGGAAATAATTGATCTTTCAACGGTATCTTAACAAGTCTTGTTACTCTATGAAATTTCCCAAAATAATTTTCCGATCACTTGCACTCTGTATAACCACCGGATCAGTATTGTGCGGCTGCGTGCTCCGTACAATTACCATCGATTCAGAACCTCCCGGGGCAATGGTCTATCTGGACGATGAACCTATCGGCCAAACACCGGTAACCACAAAATTCACTTACTACGGAACAAGAAAAATTACTCTGGAAAAAACTGATATAGAAGGCAGGCTGCTGACGAAGCGGATGACTGTCTATGAAAAAATCAAACCACCGTATTATCAATATATACCCCTGGATTTCTTCTCGGAACTCATTCTCCCTGTGAAGCTTGAAGACGACCACTATTTCCTCTACCAATTAGAACCCACGGAAGAAATACCTGTGGAAGAACGCCAGGAAGAAGTGCTAAGAAACGCAGCAGAATTAAAAGAACGATTGCTTCAGCACGCAACCCATTAAATATATTTTACCAATTCCTTCAAAGGCTTACGATAGGTTGGCTCCGGAATCGTTTCAGGATAACCAAGCGGCGTCAATGCTACAGGTTCAAGTTCCGGAGGAAGATTAAGAACTGATTTTACGACAGAGACCTTAAAAGCGGCAACCCAGCACGAAGCCAATCCCTCCTCAGTAGCAGCAAGGATAAGATGATCCATTGCAATCGCGGCGTCAATGTCAGCATAATTTTTTCCATCCCCGCGTTTCCAGGATATCTCAGGAATACTACAAACGCCGATGATAACAGGAGCCGTATAAAACCATTCTTCGCTATACGCCTCTTTCAGTTGTTTTTTTACCTTTTCGTCCTTAATCACAAAAATGCACACCGGTTGTCTATTGGCAGCGCTTGGCGCATTTCTCGCCGCTTCCAGTATTCGTTCCAACTTATCCTTAGGAACGGGTTCCTTCTTATACGAACGCACGCTCCGCCTTTCTTTCATAATATCGCATATACTCATTTGCAATCCTCCATTTCCAATTTTCCGCTAAAACAATAGAGAGGCTGCTAACGAAGCAGCATCAGCCCTCCTAAAATCAGCAACATGCCGGTAACCTTGGAAAAAGTAACTTCTTCTCCAAGAAAAATACAGCCGAAAAGAAAGGTAAATAACGGAGCGCTGCTGGTAATAGGAACAACCTTTGAAATTTCCCCTGTTTTAATTGCCCTATAAAATACCACCTGTGCCACAAAACCTGCCAGGAGACCCGCAAGTACCAGAAAACAAATGGACTTGATACCCATCTTCCCGACCGCTGATAGATTTGAGGTAAACAATACAACAATAATGACTCCCATAAATACCCCTGAACTTCGCACTATGTAAGCAGTCATAGGCTCAACAGAAGAAAGCCCAACCTTCTCTAAAAACGCAACGGTTCCCCAAAGAACAGCGGTAATAAGTGCAAGATAATATGGTTCCATTTGCCTTTCCCCGAATAGTTGTTCCGGTAAAAATACTTTTTAAAAAAGAAACTTGCAGATTAAAATTTTATATGATTATAATGAAATGGCCAGTAAAATTCTCCAATTTTATATAGTAGCATAATTCTGAAGAAAACAGAGAGAGAATGTTATCGATTAAGTTGGGGCAATACCATCCCCTGCTGGAAAACTCATTTGCAGACACATTATACGCCATAAAGAGGAACGATCCTTTTTCCCCTGTTGCCATTGTTGCTCCCACGAACTACATGCTTGAAAGGCTTCAGGAATATTTGGTTGAGAAAAATGACACCTCTTTTCTCAACGTATTTTTTCTAAATTTTTATCTGCTTGCAAAGGGGATCTGCAAAGACGCAAAAATGGATACCGGACTTGTCTTGCAGGAATCTTTCTTCTACGAACGGCTTATTACAAAACTAATCGAACAGGAATTGAGCCGCACACCTTCCTTAAAGAATGTGACATCTCCGTCATCCATTGCACGATCAATATTTCATGTTATCCAAGACCTTTCAGATGCCAACGTCAATGCGGATGATTTAAGAAATATTATTAAAGAACAACTTATGGACGGTGCGGATATCCAAAAGCTATCGGATGTATCCCGATTATTTGCGCTTTTCCAATCCACTCTGAATTCCCTCAACATATCTCATTATTCACATTTCTATTCTTCTGCAACAAAACTTGTGCCTGATTCAGAATATCTTAGAAAATTTAAGTGCATTCTGGCATATGGTTTCTATGATTTAACGGGAGTAGAACAAGACTTTTTTTCTGAAATATTCCGATATTATCCTACAACGCTGTTTCTTCCTTATAAAAAAAATCATTCCGCTTTTGCCTATGTTAAGCATTTCTATGAGTCATTTTTGCTGGGAATTGCACACGATATTGAGGAGTTGTCATTCGATGAACGACATGGTTTTTCTTATTTAATGGATGCGGAAACGGAAACAAGTCTCCCTTCTCATGAGAAACCTGTGCCCGGCATGCCTTCGTCAGATAACCTTGCCATAATCAATACCTCCGGCAAACATGATGAAATATGGACAATCGCAAAGGAAATCCTCAAACTCACCGGCAAAGGTCACATATTTGGCGATATCGGCATTGTGGCAAGGGAACTTGAACCATACATAAATATTATTCAGGAGATTTTTCACGAAAATTATATCCCGTTTACCACTCATGTGATGGAACCGATAGAAAAATATCCTTTGTTTGTCAGTATAAAACAATTGCTCCTGCTGAATCGCGAAAGATTTTATCGCCCTATGGTGATTGATATTCTGGAATCGCCCTATTTCAGCGCTCCTGTTTCTGAATCAAGGGACGTCATGCCAGGGCCGAATATCTGGGATACTATCAGCAGGGCCATTGGCATCCACAGCGATATACATTGCTGGATATCAAAACTTGAACAACTCAGGAATGCACTGGCAGAACCAACAGAGGAAAATATTTCCCCTCGTACCGGCCCTATCAACGGTGAACAAATTGAGTCCTTGAAAAACATATTGCAGCAGTTGTCCAACGATTTACTTTCCCTGCAGGGAAAGGCCACATGGTCTCACATGTGTCATAAAATGAAACATTTTCTCGATAAATATATACGTATTCCTTCAGAAATCACAGACCGGGAAATGACGCAAAGAGATACCCTTATTATGGAAAGAATCACGTCCCTTTTAGAAACGTTCGGCATTCTTGACCGAATTGATAAAGAAATTACCTACGATCAATTCGTGGATACTTTTATCAATGCATGCGGACAGGAAGGGATACCTGTTGGCACCGCAACCGGCAAAGGCGTCAAGGTTATGAACGCCATGTCGGCGCGCGGCATACCATTCCGCGTATTGTTTCTTATCGGGTTAAACGAAAAGGAATTTCCCCGCGCCATTTTTGAAGAACCTTTTCTGCGGGATCATACCCGGCGAAGATTATCCGAAGTGATGGGAAATCATATTCCTGAAAAATTAATGGGATATGAGGAAGAGCGTTTGTTATTTTATTTCCTCCTCAATGCCGCGCAGGAAAGGCTTTATCTCCTCTATGAACGTTCGGATGAAACAGGAAAACCCAAAACGCCTTCCCACTACATAATGGACATCCGTCAAAACATAAAAAGGATATATTCCTGCAATGAGGACACAGAAAACACTATTCATCTTAAAACGAGCGTTCCGCGCGGCATAAAAAATAAATTATGCAATGAGGATGTATCACTGCTTACACCCGATGAGGCCGTCATTCGCATGACTCTTGATCACATCGATCCTTCGGATTGTATCAAAGCAATAGGCATAAACCATGCAGCCTATACACGCTCCAAACGGGCGCTGCATACTATGGAAAGTTTTGTTCCGCATCTTACCGCTTATGACGGCATTGTTTCCGGTATAGAACACTGGTACAAAAAACGGGTGCAAAAAGGTTTCACCCCTACGATGCTTGAAACGTTTGGCGCATGCCCGTTCAAGTTTTTTATAAAAGAAATTCTGCAACTGGAACCCCTGGAAGAACCGGAAAAGAATATTTTCATTGCCTCTCCGAAACTTGGCAACCTCTATCATAGCATACTTGATAAATTATATTGCTATTTAAGAGAAAGTGAATATTTTGAAAGAAAAGCAAGCAATATAAATCCTGCTGAATACCTGCGTGATATTTCACATGCATCGTTTGCAAAAACGGAGAGGCAAATACCCATACCCTATCCGCTTCTCTGGGAAATCACAAAAGATGAAATAATTGCCCGGTTAACACAATTCCTGCCATGGGATATCAGACAAATTAAAGACACCGGCTATATCCCGGCATTTATTGAAACACGATTACAGATGTCATTGCCAAAAGGCACAATTGATGAAAACTCAACCGTGTTTTTTACAGGAAAAATTGATAGAATAGACCTCAAAAAAAACGGACAGGAAATATATTTCCGTCTGGTAGATTACAAATCAGGAAAGGCAAGTGATGAAAATTTACTAAAGTCTGCCGTTCGCGGGCAAAAGCTGCAATTGCCATTTTATATTGCAATGGCAGAACAGTTTCTCAAAAATACCTATGCAAAGGATGAATCTCCTCTCCCCGAAATACGATTTGACGAAGCATCATTTGTGTATATTGCCTATGATATGACTGATAAAAACGGAGAAAGATGTCCGCAAATAAATACAATAAACAATAGTGAATGGACGCAGAATAGAGAACTTTTCTGGACAACCGTGCAGGAATTTCTTACTATTATTCGCACGGGATTGTTTCCGCCAATAGAAAACAAAACGTGCTGTCAATGGTGTGAATTTGCCACTGTGTGCAGAAAGGGTCATCAACCCTCCCGATTCAGACAGGAACATGATGAAAGATTAACAAGCTATAGAAATAGTATTACGTTTAATGCCGCAAAAACCTGCAAAACTGAATGAAATACCCTCGTTTTATTCGGAGATTGAAAGATGAAGCTTCAATGGAATGATGATTTGGCAATAAATATTGAAGATATTGATGAACAGCATAAGGAAATATTCAAAAGAGTGAATAATCTGCTTGATGCATTGAAAGGGAGTTCCGGCAAGGAAGAAGTATCCAAAATATTAAATTATCTCTCACGATATGTGGTTGATCACTTCCATGCGGAAGAATGCATTATGATAAAACACAACTACTCATCGTATAAAAACCACAAAGATGAACATATCCTGTTCACAAAAGATTTCGCCGAACTGGAAAAAGACTTCGAAAAATACGGAGTCACTCCGGAATTATTGCGGCAAATACAATGGAGACTCTGTAATTGGTTATTAGATCACATTTCGGTAGAAGATAAAAAAATAGGTCTCTTTTTGAAGAAGAAACACTGAAGAACAGGATTAACCATAATTATGACAGGCTTGATCCATTGTTTACTTGAAAGCAGAGAGAAGTCAAAATCAACTTTTTCATGAATTCCATACACAGTTTGCGTTGTGTCCCATTCCATTTTCCATGTCTATTTATTTTAATTCAGCCAGCGGCGCATTACATTGGTTTATTGACGAATCCGCTTCCGCAAGGCTAAGGAGGGATAGTCTTCATTGAACGAGATGCATCTCAGTAATTCAATTTTAAAAATGAGAGTATATCTTGATAATTGTTGTTTTAACAGGCCGTTTGATGACCAATCTTTATTAATCATACAACTGGAAACGGAAGCAAAATTGAATATCCAGGAGAAAATTAAATCAGGTGATATTTCTTTAGGTAGGTCTTACATTCTTGATTTTGAAAACACTGCCAATCCTTTTTTGGAAAGGCGTATTGAGATTCAAAGATGGAAAGTTTTGGCCGACTCATTTGTTAATGAAACAGAGGAAATCCTGTCGGAAATGGATAAATTAACCTCTATAGGCTTGAGACCTATCGATGCTTTACATATTGCATGCGCTATTTCATTAAAATGTGAGTTTTTGTAACACTTTACTTTTTTGAAAAATTACCCCTGTCTTAACCCCATGCTTCAGCATGGGGTTAAGGGGAGAAATAATCATGGGCTTCAGCCCTGAAGTATAGTTAGCCCAATATCTTTCACTGTACCAGGTTGTAGAGACAGGTTTCAAACCTGTCTCTACCAAAGCCGGTGTATTTATTGTGGATATCTCCGCACTAAAGTGCGGAGTTAATGGAGGTGAAATGTGCTCCATGCTCCAATATTAGAGGCACCTTATAAAATAAGGGAAACCTATGTCTTTTTCAAAAAGCTGAAGTGTTACGAGTTTTTTTTAACGGTAGACAAAGGCATTCTGAAGAAAAGCACAGAAATTTCACAGATAAAAGTAATAAATCCTATAAATTTAATAAGCGAGTGGGAGGCGTAATAATGAGAACTGATTCTGAAATAAAAATATTAGGTTTTGAAATATTGAATCATCACCTTGGAATAGTTGAAACTGAAAAAATTTGTCGCTCTCATTCAAAGAGAGAGATTTGATTACACAAAATGGAGAGAACATCTTTTTGAAGGACTGACTGGAAAGGAAATAAGCAATAAAGCAATGGAGTTTCAGCGTAAATTAAAAAATAAAAATACCTAACCTGCGCTCCATTGCAGCAGGTGAGTTTGTCGTTATAGTTAAAAGCATCTGGTTTTCGAAAGTTTTATACTATAATATGCTTCGACTCCGCTCAGCATGACATGTTTTTCATAGATGACTTTTATTGTCACCCTGAGCGGAGTCGAAGGGTATTTCTATTTGTAAAAGGAAGACTCTGTTTGATGTTTCGAAAACCATATTTGTTTTGCTATATTATTATCGAATGTCTGAATGCGCTTATTCCTTCAGAACCGCCCTTACAAATCCGTTGTTCGCGTCAAGACGTTTCTTCGCTTCCGGGAAATCAACCCCCAGTTTCTGCATGACTATGGCAGCTTTTGCATTGCCATACGCCGCCTGTAAAAGCTTTTTTGCTTCATCACGCCCAATGCCTGTGGATGTCATAATAATACGCTCGGCACGGTCAGTAAGTTTCACGTTCATTGCCTTTAAGTCGACCATAAGGTTTTCATAAACCTTGCCGAATTTGATCATTGCGGTGGTTGTCAGCATGTTTAACACAAGCTTTGTCGCGGTGCCCGCCTTCATACGGGTAGAACCGGTTATTACCTCGGGGCCGACAATCGGCCTGATAATGACATCAATATCGAAATTTGGCGTCGTCTCAGGATTACAGCAGATAAATACCGTTTTTGCATTCCGCTTTTTTGCTTCGAATAATGCCCCCGTGACATACGGAGTCGTGCCGCCGGTAGAAATACCAACAACGATATCACGATGGTTCACCCCTTTTTGCTGAATATCCTTTGCGCCGTTTTCCGGGAAATCTTCTGCCCCTTCCACAGATTGAAACACGGCTTTTTCTCCCCCGGCGATGATCCCTATAATCATATTGGGATCGGTGCTGAACGTCGGCGGACACTCTGAGGCATCCAGTATGCCAAGCCTGCCGCTTGTGCCGGCGCCAATGTAAAATAAACGACCTTTCGCCTTCATAATCACGTCTACTATCAGATCTACCGCCTTTGCAATATTTTCCCGCTCTTTATATACGGCGGCAAATACCTTTGCGTCCTCTGCGTTAATAATATCCAGGATATCCAAGGTTGATTTCTTGTCGATATCCATTGAATTGGGATTTCGCTGTTCTGTCAATAATTTTGATCGATCGTTCATATTCATGGTATGCTTTCGTGGTATCCGTTATAAAAGTTATCAATATAAAATACAATAGTACGAATCATAACTTCCCCTGTGTGTGCCAGTTCCGGCATATTACGGCATGGATTGTAAACTATAGCATTGATGCTGTTAATTGTCAAAGATATTTACAAAACGCACTGCCGGTGATATAAAATATGATATGAACTTATCTCTTAAATTAAAAAACCTGCCGGTATCTCCCGGTGTTTACCTCATGAAAGACGCGAAACATAAGGTAATCTATGTCGGCAAGGCAAAAAATCTCAAAAACCGCGTCAAAAGTTATTTCCAGAAAGGAACTGACGGCAGGCTTTACACGGAATTTCTGGTAAGGCGCGTGGCAGATATCGACTTTGTGCTCACGGAGACGGAGAAAGAAGCCCTTATCCTTGAAAATAATTTTATAAAACAATTCAAACCCAGATTTAATATTAATTTACGTGACGACAAAAATTTCCTCAGTATCAAGCTGGAAATTAAAAAAAGATTCCCGTATCCAAAGGTTGTTCGTCAGATAGAAGATGACGGCTCAATGTACTTCGGCCCCTATGCATCGGCAAGCGCCGTCAGAGAAACGTTGCGATACATCAACGATACGATACCTATCAGAAAATGCAAGGATACTGCCTTTAAAAACAGGACAAAGCCCTGTCTGTATTATCAAATCCATAAGTGCCTGGGGCCTTGCTGCGATCTTATCGACGAAGCATCGTACAAATCGCTGACAGAACAGGTAATCCTTATTCTGAAAGGCAAGCAGGAAGACCTTCTCGATATCCTCAGGAATCAAATGTATGAGGAATCGGAACACCTGCGGTACGAAAAGGCGGCAAAACTGCGGGACCGGATACGATCCATCGAAGAAACGGTTGAGAAACAGAGGATCAATTCTCTGACGTTTGTTGACCGGGACATCTTTGGCTATTATATTATGAATGATGAAATATATATTGAAGTAATGTTTATTCGCTCAGGCAATATGGAAGACGTTGCATCCTACCGGCTGGCAATGAACCATACTACCCTCGAAGAGGTATTCCGGTCATTTTTAAATCAATTTTACAGTCAAACCCGGTTTATACCTTCTGAGGTCATTATTCCGGTGAATTCTCCCGATGCCTCTTTGCTTGAAGAGTGGCTTACGGAAAGAAAAGGAAAGAAGGTTTCCGTGTTATGTCCGCAGCGCGGCGATAAATTGCGGCTTATCGAGATGGCGCAAAAAAACGCGATGAACGCTTACAAGGTCTCGCAGACATCTGATAATAATTATGCACATACTTTGCAGGCGCTGAAAAATACCATCGGCCTGAAAAATCTGCCTGAACGCATCGAGTGCTTTGATATCTCCAATATCTTTGGCAAACAGGCGGTAGGATCAATGGTGACGTTTGAAGGCGGAAAAACGGATAAATCAAACTACAAACGTTTCAGAATAAAAACCGTGGGACACATCGACGATTATGCGATGATGCATGAGGTATTGTTACGAAGATACAAAAAAGCCGTTGAAGAGGGAGATTTGCCCGACCTCGTTATGGTAGACGGCGGAAAGGGGCAACTGGGAGTCGCGCTCAAGGTCTTTGAAGAACTCGCAATAAGCAATGTAGATCTTATCGCATTGTCAAAAGACAGAGGGAAAAAGGGAATTTCGGGAGAAAAACAGGGAGAACAGGTACATGCACCCCACATACCGGATCCGATACTCCTTCCGCCTTCATCCCCCATCCACCTGTTCCTTGCCAAAATCCGCGATGAAGCGCACCGGTTTGCCATTACATATCACAGAAAACTTCGCGATAAAGAATACTACCGATCGCCCCTTGATGAAATCCCCGGCATTGGCATTATCAGGAAAAAGGCGCTGATAAAGTGCTTTGGAAGCATAGAAGGCATCAGAAACGCCACACTACGACAATTAAAGGAAATCGGCAAATTGCCGGAAAAACAGGCAAACGATGTTTATCAACATTTTCATAAAGAACACACAGAAAATAAAATTTAACGGAATGACGATGAAAAATAAAAAGAGTGTAATAGGTGTAATATTGGTTGTTCTGCTGTTTTTATATGCCTCTGTTGCCTTACCGGAAGAAAAGGAAACAGAAACATTTCCCTTCAAAAATCCGTCATACTGGTATGATAGAAAAAAACCTCTAACATACGAGGAGTTCTTTCTTTTGGCACAACAACTGGAAGATATAATGCTGGAAACAAAAAGGATTCTTTATGAAATGACAATTGGTGGGAATAATATTTCCGGCGATGAGGCAAAATTCGCGGAGGAGTGTCTCGAAGGAGGGAGAAAGGAAATAGAAGTAGTCTTAAAATCTCTCTATTTTGCAAAAGAAAACCCGAATTCTATATCGGCATCGCTGGGGTTGTTCTCCAATATGATTTACATGGATGAAAGTTTGCAGGTGTTGCGTGTCTATGATATTAAAAAATGTGGTATAGATAATTTATATTTTGATTTCATGTCGTGGAGCACGGCATTTCTGAACTCTCATTTATTCTTTTTAGCATTCGCAAAAGATGAAAAGAGAAATTTATATGCCATCCCGAAACCGGCAGATGTTAAGTAAATGTACAGGAATTTTAATGTGCCGTTAACCCACCCCTAAATCCCCTCCCGAGAGGGGACTTTTAATTCCCCTCCTGGGAGGGGTTAGGGGTGGGTTGAACGTCGTTGGGTTTTGTCTTTTAAAACCCAACCTAATTAAAATACCATATTAATTCAATAGTTAGAAATTTCAATGTTTGTAGTCTCACGGTGCATGTAGAGACGCATGCTATGCGTCTCTACGTTTGGCGGGGAATGCCCACCGTTTACTCTGTTTACCATTTATTTACGTAAAGGCGTTAAATGACTACTGCGGAAATTATTACCATAGGCACGGAAATTGTTCTCGGTCACATAGTCGATACGAATTCCCGGTATATCGCAGGGATGTTAACAAAAAACGGGATCCATGTCCTTTTTACCACCTCCGTTCGCGATGACGCCGAATTGCTAACATCCGCGCTCACTATCGCAAAAGAACGCGCGCAACTGATTATTACAACCGGAGGCCTCGGCCCTACAGAAAATGACATTACGCGTGAGACTGTATCGCGTCTCTTTAACATGCCGCTCATACTTAGCAGTGATTCATATACAAATAGACCTCAATGTGCTGATACACTGTACGAAGGGGCTATGAAATTAAAATCCATTCCCTCCGGCGCGCTTATTATCCCCAACGAACATGGAACTGCAATAGGGTTTGCCATTATCCACAATCATACAACTATTGTATGCCTTCCCGGCGTTCCCGGAGAAATGTATCAAATGCTTAACTCCTATTTGACATTATACAAGACTCAGCATCCGGCAGAAGAATATTCTATCGTAACTAGACAATTTCACACATTTGGGTTGCCTGAATATAAAATAAATACAGTAATTAAGGAATGTGATATCAATAAAAAATTAATAAAGATAATGACATTGGTTCATGACGGCATTGTTACGGTGAATGTAGCAACATCTTCCCTTATAAAAGAGGATGCCCTACGGGCGCTGGATGCAGCAGAAACAATTTTGAGGAAAGCGCTTGGACAGGCAATTTTCGGAACGGATGACGCAAACCTTGAACACGCCGTTTTTGAACTCCTAAAGGAAAAGAGCGCAACGATTGCAGTTGCAGAATCATGCACCGGAGGGCTTGTCTCAGACAAACTCACCAATATCCCCGGCATATCCGAATATTTTCTGGAAGGAATCGTTGCCTATAGCAACGAAGCAAAGATACATATTTTACACGTGCCGGAAGCCGATATCACCACGCATGGAGCAGTGAGCGCGCAAGTGGCGGAAGCAATGGCAAAGGGAATCAGGAAGATATCGGGGGCAAACATCGGCATTGGAATTACCGGCATTGCCGGTCCGGGAGGCGGTTCCGAACAAAAACCCATAGGGCTTGTCTACATTGCAGTTGCAGGAAGTAATTTTATAGAAGTAAAAAAATGCCAGTTCCGCGGCACACGAATGTCCAACAAACTTTTTTCCGCAAACACAGCGCTCAACATGGCACGGCTCAAACTTATGAACAATTGTTGAGACAAAACCCTTCTTTTACAGCCTGCTGGTGTTATTTCAATAGTGTCCGAATATAGGTTCATTACCTGTTTGCGGAATAAATATTGTCGTAACACTTTAGCTTTTTGAAAAAGACTTCGATTTCCCTTATTTTATAAGGCACCTCTAATATTGGAGCACGGAGCAAATTTCACCTCCATTAACTCTGCACTTTAGTGCGGAGATATCTACAATAAATACACCCTTGCCTGTCGGCAGACAGGGGCTTTAGCCATGACCTTCTGGTACAGTAAAAGATATTGGGCAAACTTTACCTCAGGGCTGAAGCCCATGATTATTTCTCCCCTTAACCCCATGCTGAAGCATGGGGTTAAGACATGGGCAATTTTTCAAAAAACTAAAGTGTTACATATTGCCATATTTCGTAACCGTACCAGCGATTTTCTGAGTCAATATTCAATCAGGCGAAAGGAATTAAAAAGGGCAGGTCCCGGATTCTCCGGAATTGACTGCCCTTTTTTAATTTGTGTCAATTCGATGTGCGTTAGCTGACCTTTACCGAAATCTGTTTTGGTTTTACTTCTTCCTTTTTCGGAAGTGTGATTTCCAGCACGCCGTTTTTACATTCCGCTTTTACTTTATTTACATCTACAGAAGAAGGGAGGTCGATAGAACGGGAGAACTTGCCATAGCTCCTTTCCATACGGTAATAATTCTTTCCCTTTTCTTCTTTTTCTTCTTTTTTTTCGCCCTTAATGATCAAATTATTGTCTTGTATGGAGATGTCAACCTCTTTTGGGTCTATTCCCGGTATTTCAACTTTTACAACAACATTATCATCGGTCTCGGCAAGATCAATGCTGGGCGCCCATGTTCCGGCTTCCGTGCCGAACCCTGAAAAATCCCATCCCCTGAAAAACTGGTCAAACATGCGGTTTATCTCGTTCTGTAAAGATGATACACTAGTCCATTTCATTAAGTCCTTCGCCATACACTATCTCCTTATAAAAAAGACCAATAAAATACAGTTAAGTCCTATTCTTTATCACTATGGATAAAATAAATACTCTATTATTCTAAATATTTTTATGCAAAAAATATCATTTATGGGTAAACTAAACCAGATACATTAATATCTTAAAGCCGTTAGCTATTATTCTAAATCAAACAATTTAATATGACAAATCAAATATCATATAAAAACATTTGCCTGTGATTCCCTCATGTATCATGAAATATGGTCAAAAATTGTCCGGAGAAAATATGAGGAGTATCATGAATGCTTATCTGCCTGATAGCGATGCAGGGCTTCTCCGTATTGCGGAATTTGGGGAAATATTGATTTAAAGAGGAGGCACATACTATGGCAAAAAATCTTACACAAAAATTACTGGAAAGACACCTTCTTGAGGGAAATCTTGTCTACGGCGCTGAAATATCATTAAAAATCGATCAAACGTTAACGCAGGACGCAACGGGCACTATGGTGATGCTGGAGCTGGAAGCAATGGGGCTTTCCCGTGTTAAAACGGAATTGTCGGTCCAATACGTAGATCATAATCTTGTGCAGGAAGATAATAAGAATCCTGACGACCATTTATTCCTGCGCAGTGCATGTAAAAAATTCGGGATATGGTACAGCAGGCCGGGCAACGGCATCAGCCATCCGGTGCATGCGGAGCGTTTTGGCATACCGGGCAAATCACTGCTTGGTTCTGATAGCCATACGCCTTCTGCCGGCGCTTTGGGAATGCTTGCCTTCGGGGCAGGCGGGCTTGAAGTTGCCATGGCTATGGCGGGTGAACCGTTTTATTTGAAAATGCCAAAGGTTTGGGGTGTGAAACTGACCGGCAAACTGCCGGATTGGGTGAGTGCAAAAGATGTGATCCTTGAAATGCTCCGCAGGCATGATGTAGATGGAGGTATTGGAAAGATCATCGAATATTACGGGCCGGGGCTGGAGTGTCTTACGGCAATGGACCGTCTTGTTATTGCCAATATGGGAGCGGAGTTAGGCGCTACTACAACCGTATTTCCCTCTGATGAAATGGTAAAATTGTTTTTAAAGGCGCAGGGGAGAGATGGCGCATGGGTGAAACTAACGGCAGATGAAGAATGTGAATATGATGAATATGAAGAGATTAATCTATCAGAACTTGAGCCCCTTATTGCATGTCCGAGTAGTCCCGGCAATGTTGTTCCGGTAAGAGAGGTTGCGGGAAGGGAAATTTGTCAGTCATACATTGGTTCTTCCGCAAATCCCGGCCTTCGTGATTTTGCCATAGCGGCATTGATAGTGGGAGGAAAGCAGGTTCATGACCGTGTTTCCTTCGATATTAATCCATCGACACGCCAGGTGCTGGAAAATCTTATTTCCTTTGAATTGCTGGAAAAACTTATCCATGCGGGCGCAAGGTTGCATCAGGCCGGGTGCAACGGATGCATAGGTATGGGACAGGCTCCGGCAACGGGATGCATAAGCCTGAGAACGGTGCCAAGAAATTTTCCCGGCCGTTCCGGCACGAAGGAAGATCTGATATATCTTTGCAGCCCTGAAACTGCCGCTGCTTCGGCATTAACAGGCGTTATTACCGATCCCCGTACCCTGAAAACGGAATACCCGCGTTTTAACGAACCGCGTGTTGTGCTTATTAATACCAAAATGTTTGTGCCGCCCGCCAGGGAACCGGAACACGTAGTTCTTGAAACAGGGCCGAATATTAAACCTTTGCCAACGTTTGACTCCCTTCCTGAAAAATTGGAAGGAATAGCGCTTCTCAAGGTGGGTGATGATATCTCTACCGATGAAATAATGCCGGCCGGCGCAAAGGCGCTTCCCTACAGAAGTAATATTCCCGAGATCAGCAAATTTACCTTTAGTCCGGTCGACACTACATTGTATGAGAGAGCCGTTAAAAACCGGAATACGTGTTATTTTATTATAGGCGGAGAGAATTACGGACAAGGTTCAAGCCGGGAACATGCCGTTATTGCCCCAAGATATTTAGGTGTGCGGGTGATTATTGCAAAAAGTTTTGCGCGCATCCACTGGCAGAATTTATGTAACTTCGGGATATTGCCTTTGACATTTCAAAATCCCGGAGACTGGGAAAAGATTGAGCAGGGTGATGAGTTGGTGATATCAGATGTGCCCGGCGCCATAAAAAAGGGAAAAGAAGTAAAGGTGTATAACAGGAAAAAAGGGGCGATTTGTGATACGCTGCATACCCTGAGTGACAGACAAATTGAAATGATTATAAGGGGGAGTTTGGTTAATATCATCAGACAAAAGCAAAATGAATCAGGGGAAGAAATATTATCATAGCGTATTTGTAGTTCACAGTGCGTTTGTTGATTGTGTCCGGACGCTTTTTCTATTCATTCTTACAGGTGTTTTTCAAATTTATTTCCCAACGCAGTGTGGAGCGGAAACTATGGAATCTGTAAATACCGTATTTATTTGTTCCGGACACGTGAAAGAGCCGGCATCAAAAATCGATCATAAGGGCGCGAAGTCGTTTTCCGGCAAATGGGAATATGAGTTTAACGATGACATTGTGCAATATTTTGAGGATGAATCCTTCCGCAAAAATGACATACAGTATTACGTCCTTAAGGCAGCCGGTAATATCGGACTAAAGGAACGCGTGGAATATGCGAATACTATCGTTCCTGATCTTTATCTGGAGATTCATCACGATTCTGCTCAGGAAAGCGATATAAAAAAAGCTATGAATGAAGGAGAGAACAGTATTCTCTGGAATGAGATACAGGGGTTTTCCCTTCATTATTCGGAGCAAAATTGCTGCCCTGAGCGGAGCAAGGCATTTGCACAAATGGTTGCTGATGAATTATTGAAACATGGCTTCACCCCCAATCTTTACCATGCCAATATTGAAAATATGCAATGTGTTGACCGGAAAAGGGGCATTTATAACAGGATTCCTCCCATGGGGCTTTACGTATTATACAATGTGAAAAACCCTGCGGTTGTCATTGAATGCGGCACAATTATTAATCCGCACGAAGAAAAATTTTTAACAAATAATGACACCAGGAAAAAGATTGCTGAAGCTATACATCGTTCTGTTATGCAATATTTCGGCAACAATTGACAGGAGAAGTAATAAATGCAGCAAAAAATAAAGTCGCGCGACTTGAAAATAGGGATGTATGTAATAATTCCCACATCGTGGATGGATCACCCTTTTTTTAGGCGTGAGTTTTTGATTAAAACACAGGAACACATTGAGAAAATAAAGTCATGTGTCACTGAAGTGGTTATTGACACATCAAAAGGAGATGCAGCCGGCGAAGATATTGCCGGAGGAGAACAGAGAGATACAGACTCTCAATCAATCAGGAAAGGGGAAACCCCCGATGCTTCTGAAAAAGAAACGCCCGTTACGGAAGGCATTGATTCTATCAGTCACGGAGACGTCAATTTGCCTGTTCCGGAAAACTGGAATCCGGATAAATTTGTTTCTGAAGAATTACGGGATGCGATACATGACAAATCACTTTCACCACAGGAAAAGGCACACGCTGTGTATGACTTTTCACTGGAAATTATGCATAAACTGATTGACAATCCGACAATTAAAAATATAGAAACGGTGAAAGGTTATCTCTGCGAGGTAGTAGATGTAATTCTTTCTGAAAATAAAACAGCCTCGCATCTTCTGAAGATAACTTCACATGATTTTTATACCTATACGCATTCGGTAAACGTTGGGATTTTATCGGTTATGCTTTCTAAAGTGCTGGTGAAAAATTATGATGAAAAACAGATGCGCGAATTGGGCGCGGGATTTTTTCTTCACGATCTTGGCAAAGTAAAGATAGACTCCGCCATAATTAACAAACCGGGCAAATTGACAAAAGACGAAATGGGCATTATGCGCACGCATCCTTATCAGGGATACAAGTTATTGGAAGATGCAAATCAGTTGACCGAAGATTGCAAGATTATTGTAATGCAGCATCATGAGAGGGAAAACGGCGCCGGTTACCCACGGCGGCTTAAAGGAGATGAGATTCATTTATTTGGCCGCATCTGCTGCATAGCGGACGTGTACGACGCATTGACTGCCCAACGGTCATACAAGACGGGGTTAACTCCTTTTGAAGCGCTCACGGTAATGAAAGAGAGTATGATCGATCATTTTCATAAAGAAATATTTAAGGAATTTGTATTACTTTTAAAATAATACAGGAGCATTAAAATGAGAGAGTTCGATTTAATTGTCATAGGGAGCGGGCCTGCCGGCCAAAAGGCGGCCATACAAGGCGCAAAGCTTCACAAACGCGTTGCCGTTATTGAAAAAGAAAATGTGTTGGGAGGCGCGGGAGTTAATACCGGAACGCTTCCAAGCAAAACGCTGAAGGATGCTATTTATCATATGCATGGCTACAGTCTCCGTTCTTTTTTGAATGTCAGCTGCACCCTGAAAAAAAATATTACATTTCAGGATCTGATGGCAAGAAAGAGTCAGGTTTCCTCAATCGATAGTGATGTATTTAAACAGCAGTTAGAGCGGAATAAGGTTGCAATAATTCATGGGGAGGCTTCGTTTGCCGGACCGCATACCGTGAAAGTCAAAATGCCTGACGGTGCGGAGGAATTATTCTCCGCATCCTTTATTGTGATAGCAGTGGGCTCGCGTCCCCGAAAGCCGAACGACATTCCTTTTAACAATCTCACTATTTGTGATTCGGACGCAATTCTTTCCACGAAAGTCATTCCCAATAGCATATTGGTGGTTGGCGGAGGGGTTATCGGAATGGAATATGCTTCTATGTTCAGTGTGTTTGGTTTAGAAGTAGTTCTTCTTGAACGCCGCAAAGAACTCTTTCGTTTTGTGGATACTGAAATTACCGGTAAACTCATCGATCATCTGAAAATAAATGGAGTTCGGTTTATCCTCGGTGAAGAGATTGCCGGAATATCGGTAAATAAATCCGACAGGGTAGAAACAATACTTCAGAACGGAGAAACCGTTGCCACAGACTTGCTGCTTTACACGATGGGGAGAAGCGCACAAACTCAAGCGCTGAATTTGCAATCGACGGGAATCGAAACGGATTCCACAGGCCAAATAAAGGTCAATGAATATTATCAGACAAATGTCAGCCATATTTATGCTGCCGGAGATGTTATCGGATTTCCGGGTCTCGCGTCCACTTCAATGGAACAGGGGCGGCGTGCCGTATGTCATGCTTTTAAAGTTGCAATGCCGCAAATGCCAAAAATATGGCCATACGGTATATATACCATCCCTGAGATTTCACTTGTGGGAAAGACAGAGGAAGAATTGAAAGCGGAGTCGATTCCCTATGAAATAGGAAGATCATATTACAAAGAAATTGCCCGCGGACAAATTACCGGCGACACGAAAGGTTTTATGAAACTTCTCTTTCATCGTGATTCGCGAAAACTTTTAGGGGTGCATATCATCGGAGACAGCGCTACGGAGTTAATTCATATCGGACAAAGCGTTATTGCCCATGACGGAACTATAGATTATTTTATCAATAACGTATTCAACTTTCCTACCCTTGCGGAATGTTATCGTACTGCTGCTCTTGACGGGTTGAACAGGCTGGGAGTTATTCAATAATACGGTTATTCATGAAATCAAACGATTCAGGAGATTTTAGGAAGACCGATTGTTCTTTTAAAAAAAGTGAGAATTTTGCGGCAGGGATGGGCGGGCTGAATATAAAGCCCTGAACCTCGTTGCATCCGCAATTTTGTAAAAACCGTAAATGTTCTTTTGTTTCCACCCCTTCGGCAATTACCTTCAGGTCAAGCCTTCCTGCCATAGAGACAATTGCGTCAACCAAAGAGGCATCCTTTGGGTTTTTATCCATATCCCGGATAAATGATTGGTCAATTTTCAATTTTTGTATAGGAAATATTTTGAGTGAATTCAATGAAGAATAGCCGGTGCCAAAATCATCCACAGAGAGAGTTATTCCCATTTCCCGCAACTCTTTTAATATAGAAACAGCAATCCTTACATCATTCATCACGGCGCTTTCCGTAATTTCCAGTTCCAAACAAGAAGGGGGTAATTTGCTCTTTTCCAGGGCATTCCTTATTGCATGAATGAGATTCTTATCGTGAAATTGTTTCGGAGATAAATTTACCGCCACACTTAATGAATATCCCGCATCAAGCCACGCTTTGGTTTGTTTGCATGCCTCATGCAAAACCCATTCTCCAATCGGCACAATAAGTCCGTTTTCTTCCGATACGGGAATAAAGTCTGTCGGAGAAATTAATCCGCTGCCGGGACGCTCCCACCGTAAAAGGGCTTCCATACCGACAATTTTCAGACTGTCAGAAGATATTTTTGGCTGATAAAAAACGACAAACTCGCCGTTTTTTAACGCTTTGTGCATATTTTTCTCTATAGAAAGCCGTTTGACGGCGGTTTTGTACATAGCAGAGGTATACAATTGATATCTGTTGCGCCCGTCTGTTTTTGCGCGATTCATTGCCAATTCGGCATTTTTAATTAATTCTTCAGGTTTTTCTCCGTCATCAGGGTATATAGCAATGCCGATACTGGCAGTAATGTAGAGTTCATTTTCTTTTACGTTGAACGGAATTTGCAGTGATTCTAATATACGTTCCGCCATGGATATTGCCGTTTTTACATTGGTTAAATCTTCTATTAAAAAAATAAATGAGTCGCCGCTGAAGCGTGTAAGAGTGTCTCCTTTGCGGAGATTGCCTGCAAAATGTTTTGCCACGTTCAGCAACAAGGTATCGCCTTCCGCATGGCCAAGGCTCTCATTAATATTCTTAAAATGGTCAAGGTCTAAGAAAAGAATCGCAAGGTTTTCTTTTGTTCTCTGTTTTTTTGCAATGGCCTGATTAATTCTATCCATAAATAATGACCGGTTTGGCAATCCGGTCAAAGCGTCGAAATTTTCCCGGTAATTTAATTTTTCTTCCGTTTGTTTGATAGTGGTAATGTCATGAAAAACTCCGATATATTTTGTGTCTTTGCAATTATTACCGGCAATGGCATTAATTGAGAGCCATTCCGGATATGCTTCGCCGTTTTTCCGTCTGTTCCATATTTCACCCTCCCAGTGCCCCTTATTTTTTAATGTGTCCCACATTTTTTTGTAAAAAGAATCTTTATGGTGGTTGGAACGTAAAATTTTAGGCTTTTTCCCGATGACTTCTTCGGGACTGTAGCCCGTAATTTTGGTAAATGCCGGATTGATAAAATGAATTATAGAATCAGAGTTCGTAACCACAACCCCTTCAATTGCGCTTTGAAAAACCTGAGTTGCTATCTTGAGCTGATCTTCTTTTTTCCTAAGCTCCGTAATATCCTGCAAGGTTCCCATAAACAGAGAATGCTTGCCGGCATTGTTTTGTTGTCGTTCTATGTGGCTGTAAATAATACGCGTTTCATTGTTTGGCAGAACAATGCGAAATTCATGGCGATATTGCTTGTTTAACCCGCGAAGGTTTTTGATTATGCCTCGCAGAGAAATCTTGTCGGCAGGGTGAATATGTGCAATAAAATTCTTAATGCTTGGCGGAAATGCCCTGTCAGAAAATCCGAATATTCGGTACATTTCATTGTTACATGAGAACTTGTTGGAGTCCATATCCCAGTCCCATATGCCGAGGCGCGCAATTTCCTGCGCACGGGAAAGAATATGCTGGTTCCGCCGCAGGGCATCTTCGATTGCTTTTTGAATTGATATGTCGTGCGCAATGCATAATAATTTTGTCGGTTTGTCATTATTGTCTTTCATAACCGACAGGGAGAGCAGCACAGGTATGAGGGTTCCGTTTTTGCTTTGAAGACAAGATTCAATCTTTTGTACCGGACCGCTGTTTAACAAAGAATAGAACATAGTTTCTTCAAAAATCGGCTTATTGTCCTTTTCGCTGAGAATGAAGGAAAAACGCTGGCCTATGAGTTCATTTTCTGAATAATCAAGCATATTGCAACCGGCGGCGTTGATATCAATAATAATAGCATTGGTTATGTTGTCCCTGAAGGTTTCTTCCGTGACAGATACCACAACGAGCAACTCTGCCAGTGAATCAGTAATATTTTTAGAATAGTGATTTGGTAGCATGATTTATTATGTATGAAAACATATTCCGAGTGTCTTCGTATCCTGAAGGGATAAGCTTTGCAAAGCAATGTCGAAGTTGGGTTAAGCAACCCTGACAAAAGGGTGGATTAAGCGACAGCGAATCCACCTTTCCTGTGCATATTATTGGTGGATTCGGCGTAAAATACAATGCCTTAATCCACTTAACTTAATGACATTGCTTTGCAAAGTATAACACATATTTATGGCAAATAATATTCCATAATATTTAATGCTTAAGATGCCATAATATTCAGGATGAGGGGAAAATTGTTTTATTCCTGTTTTAATGTTATGGGAACCGGTTTCACATCCCATATTTCCTTTGCGTATTCCTGAATTGTCCTGTCGCTGGAAAACTTTCCCATGTTGGCGACATTAAGAATCGCTTTCTTTGTCCACTCGTACTGATTCTGATAAGTCTGTCCGGCTTGCTCCTGGCTGCGAATATAGGAGGCGTAGTCGGCAAAGAGCAGATACTGATCGTGATGCAGTAAGGAATCGGTGATAGGTTTGAACAAATCTTTATTCGACGGGGAGAAGAATCCGCTGGCGATCATATTGATTACCTCTACAAGCTCCTGATTCTGCTGATAATAATCAAAAGGGTGGTATCCTCTTCGTTTCAGTTCTTCAACTTCTTGGGCTGTATGGCCGAAGATGAAAATATTTTCCGGTCCTACTTCGTTCCTGATTTCAACATTAGCGCCATCCAGTGTGCCGATTGTCAGCGCGCCGTTAAGGGCAAATTTCATGTTTCCGGTTCCTGATGCTTCGGTTCCCGCGGTGGAAATTTGTTCGGAAATATCTGTGGCGGGGATAATGAGTTCCGCCAGAGACACGCTGTAATTTGCCAGAAATACCACCTTGAGTTTGCCGGAGATACGGGAATCAGTGTTGATCATCTGGGCGATTGAATTGATAAGTTTAATAATCAATTTCGCCATATAATAACCGGGGGCTGCCTTGCCGCTGAATATGATTGTCCTGGGAACAACGCTGCCGGAAGGATTCTTTTTTATACGATTATAAAGAGTGATTACATGCAATATGTTGAGCAATTGCCGCTTATATTCGTGGATACGCTTGATATGGCAGTCAAAAATTGAATTTACATCAATATCGGGCCCATGTGTTTGCTGAATGAATCTGGCAAGGCGCACCTTGTTTTCCCGCTTTACTTCCTGCCACTCCGCATGAAGACTTTCATCCCCGGACAGCGGGATAAGTTTTTTCAACTCATCCAGATTGCTGATCCAGCCGTCGCCGATATGTTTTGAAATCAGTTTGGCAAGGCTACGATTGCATTTTTTCAGCCATCGGCGCGGAACAATGCCATTCGTTTTGTTGTTGAATTTGTCAGGAAAGAATTCGTAGAAATCTTTGAAAACATGAGATTTTAAAATTTCGGAGTGCAGCTCGGCAACGCCGTTTACCGAATGGCTGCCGACAATGGCAAGATGTGCCATGCGCAGTCTTTTTCCGTAGTCTTCTTCAATCAGCGACATGCGGCGCAATTTTTCGGCATCGCCCGGATACCTTCGCGCAACTTCTTCCAGAAAGCGATGATTTATTTCATAAATAATCTGCAAATGCCGCGGCAGCACATTTCTTAACATATTTATCGTCCACTTTTCCAGCGCTTCAGGCAGGATGGTATGATTGGTATAACCAAATGTTTTTACGGTAATCTCCCACGACTTTTCCCATGGCAAACCCTCGATATCCAAAAGAAGCCTCATTAATTCGGGAATTGCAATAGAGGGATGGGTGTCGTTTAATTGAATGGCTACTTTATCGGCAAAATGATCAAAGGTGGTATGTGTTTTTTTATAACGGCGGATTACATCCTGCAACGTCGCGGACACAAAGAAAAATTGCTGCTTTAATCGTAACTCCTGCCCCTCGTAAATATTGTCATTGGGATAAAGCACCTTTGAAATGGTTTCCGTTTTCTGTTTGTCTTCAACGGCCTTGATATAATCTCCCTGATTGAAATAGCTCAAATCAAATTCTCTCGTGGATTTTGCAGACCAAAGGCGCAAGTTATTAACGGTATTATTCTTGTATCCGGGAATGGGTGTGTCATACGCCATTGCCATAACATTTTGAGTATCCTTCCATTCGTTTTTCAGCATTCCGTTGGCGTCGTAGTATTGATTTACCCATCCGTGAAATTGGATGGTATAGAGATGTTCAGGTCGTTCAATTTCCCATGGATTGCCATGTCGCAACCAATTGTCGGGAGTTTCAATTTGATAACCATCGATAATTTTCTGTAAAAAAATTCCATATTCGTAACGAATGCCATACCCATACGCGGGAAGTTCCAGAGACGCCATGGAATCCAGAAAACAGGCTGCAAGTCTTCCGAGCCCGCCGTTGCCAAGTCCCGCATCCCATTCAAGTTCAACAAGTTCTTCCAGATCATAACCGAGTTCATGCATAGCGCGATGGCACTCATCGAGAAAATCCAGATTGACAAGATTGTTGCCAAGCACCCTCCCGATGAGAAATTCGAGGGAAAGATAATATACCCGCTTGACATCATTATTATAATACGTTTGCTGAGTGGCTATCCAGCGGTCAATTAAGTGGTCACGAACGGTATAAGCCAGGCTTGTATATAAATCCAGCCTGGTTGCAGTATATGCGTCCTTGGCCAAAGAACTCTCCAAATGGCGGGCAAATGACTTTTTTAATGACTCCGGGTCTGTTGATAAAAATTCATTATAAAATGCAGATATAATACATTTTTGTTCCATAATATTGACCCTCAG
Organism: Planctomycetota bacterium; assembly: GCA_016873165.1. GTDB lineage: Bacteria > Planctomycetota > Brocadiia > Brocadiales > Brocadiaceae > Kuenenia. The sequence goes on from VGXV01000017.1 coordinate 43,952, forward strand.
TTAAAGAGTGAAAGAAATTGAAGCGGAGATATTAAAGCATAAATGAATTTAAATACAAGATTATTTCATGGCATTACCTGTCATTGTGTCATAATCACCTGACATCTGCTCCTCTTTTCAGCAGTAATTCCCTTAAAATCGACCTGTGGCACATCGTCTCATCTTTGCAATAACACCCGATAGAAAAATTCGTCTGATGGGAAAGCATGGCCAGCAAATCCAAATCCTTGCTTGCTTCGGAAGACTTCATCTCGGCCAGAAACTTTCTTTTGAAGATATGCCAGTTTCTCTCGTCCTTTGCTGGCGATGACTCCTTTAGAAGTGCTTCACTGGGAGAAAGATTCGGAAACCAGACGTCGTAGATATTCTTCGAAGCATACTCTTCCTTACGTACGCCTCTGGGAGGACGTCTCACCGTGCCTATTCGAAGCCCTTCACCCCCCTCCCTTGGGCGGCCCAATCTGACAATTCTGATACTCACTTTCCCTCCTTATAAACAAGACGGTATGTTGTGAGGATTATTAAATTTGCTGAGGATGAAAAGCAAGCCTTGTAGGGTGGATTAAGCGGAGCGAATCCACCATTCATGCGATAATCGTTGGTGGATACGGCGCAAAAACCAGCGCCTTTATCCACCCTACCCACACCGATCCCATAAACGGTTACAAAAAATCGGGAATGCACCCGACGGTATGTTGTGAGTATTGGTAAATTTGCTGAGGATGAAAAGCAAGATTTGGAGCAAACATGTTTGCCGATGGAATTAATTGTTGTATTCATAATCAGGAAAACATCTTTACGTAGAGGGATTTCAGATCACATTGGGAACGCTTCCGATTTCAAAAGGTATTTTGTTGTTACGCCCTCTTTCTCATTTTTGGGCGGAAAATAGTCATAAGGTTGGGTAGAATGGAATGAAACCCAACGCAGACTGTGTATTGAATGAAATTCAAGAACTATTGCATTTCGTTCCTCTCTGCTCTCCATTAAACACGCAATCCAACGATTAGGCGTTTTCTATTTGTGATCCTTGTACCTTATTAGGGGAGAAACTTTTACCTATCACCCCTTCATAAAAAACTAACCCTATAGATTCTTCATAAACTCCTCAATATCAATCTCCGCATCTTTAAGAGCGCCTTTTAGGGTATATCTATCAACTTCGTCATGAAAGGGAAAAACTATCTTCCTACCATCCGGGTGCTTCATTTTCACATGACTGCCTTTCCGATGGATTTCAATAAATCCCATCCGTTTTAATGCTGCCAACACCTCTCGTCCTGATAATATCGGGAGTCTCATATTGCCACTTCATAAACTTTATGCTTACTGTCTTCTATTAACTTTTCATCAGGTTCTAAATATAATTCGATTGCTTCCCGAATATTCTTTAATGCCTCTTCTTCTGTCCGTCCCTGACTCCAACAGCTTTTTAATGATGGACAATATGCTACAAAGTAACCATCTTCTCCTTGCTCTAGTATAACTTTTATTTTCATCTCTTTTACTCTCCTAGTTGAGTTTTTATTAACCTATCATATTTGTGGATACGTTTCTAATTATCTAAATCCGCCACGCATACGGTCAAATTCGTCTAACGAGTTAGTATACAATTTCTGTATATCATTCCTTTTTGTATATTATCAGGAATAAAATCTGATAATTTATTCGAATTCCTGAAAAAGCCTTTCAAATACTGCTTGCAATACAATACTTGTAACAAAAGTTATAAAATTTGCAATATTTTTTCTTCCGGTCTGTTTGCCAGAGAGAAGAAAGAAAAATGAAGCTATTTCATATAAGGATGGGTTAAGCGAAGTGAGCCCAACGATATAGTTTTTGTGCTGTCAGGAGTTTCCTCCTGACAGCAATCTAATTCAGTGACACATATTTTGCGTCTGATGAAAGTGACATGTGTGCCATAACATTGTGCAGCCCGCCAGAAACAACATATTTGTGAAGAATGCCGGAGACCATGGTTTGATATGGAATACCTTTTTCAATGTCTCTTTTTTGAAGGGATACCATGTCACGGTCTGATATTCTGATATTAATGCGTTTGTCCTTTTTAAAAGTTTCTTCAGCTACTGTTTGAAGATGTTTTTACGCTTTGGAGTCGGCGCTGATTTAAGTTTTGGCGTATTTATTATACCTCTCCTAAATATATCCTTGTTGCTTTTCTGCCCGGAATTATTGTTTTTAAGAATATTTCTTTTCCGGTAAAAAAATGCATTCAGGAATTTTCACCTTTGCTATTGCCCGGTGTCTCGCCGGTCGGAGGCAGTTCAAGAAGGGGAACAGTAGGAATTGCGCTCCCCGCAATACCCTTTATTGCTCCATAGAAGTGCGTTGTGTTCAACAACACCTTATCAAGCTGTTTTTCCCTTTCTTTCCATAATTTTTCCATTGCAAGTTTTTCTCTTGCAATGGAATTTTTCAACTCGGCAAATCCTCCAATAATTGCTTCAAGCTGCATCCTGAACTCGTTGCCGGTAAGGTAATCGTAGAGCATGACAATCTTATCGCCCTTATTTTTTTGTGTCTCCGACACTGCTGTTATTTTAATCAGGCTTTCACGAAGGGCAAGGGCTAACCCTTTAAAAGAATAGTAATCACATACCCACACATTTTCTTCGTACATGATTTTTTCCTTCACATCGGGCAATACCTCGCTTACCAAAACAGCGATGTCAGCAGACTCCTGAAGTTGATCGGCTTTTAATTTTTCAATCCACTTGCTGCTGAATGCCTTGGTTCTTTTGCTTTCATAGATAATCTTGCCGCATTCAACGCCAGCAGCATTTTTTACAATCTGCACCGAATCCGCCCCTTTTTTCCCCTTTGGCACTTCTCTGATTTCATCTGCCGGAAAAAGCTCCTTTAATATTCCTTCTATAGCAAGCTCCTGAACCTCACCCTGCAGTTGCATTGACCCCTGTTCCACTTTTCGTTTCATCTCCTCTACCTGCTTTCTGAGATCGTTGAGCTGCTTGTCCTTTTCGGCAATTTTTAATTCATGTCTCTCCTGCTCACGCTTTCCTATTTTCACTTCAAGTTCTCTCTCAAACTCCGACCTTTTTTTCAGAAGCTCAAGTTCAAAGTCTTTTTCCCGTTCATCAAAACGTCTTTGTAATTTCGCAAGTTCGATTTCTTTGTCCTTTAACGCCTGGTTCAGCTTCCGCTGTTCGTTCAGTTCTTCAACGACAGAATCAAACTTTTTTTTGTTTTCTTCCTGTATCTGAAGTTTGAGTTTTCTGGCAATTTCATCTTCTTTTTCCGCCAATTTTGCCTTTATAATTGTCTCCTGCTCGGCCTTCTGCTTTTCAAGCGTTGTTTCCCTTGAGCGAAGTTCCTCCCTCTTTTTTTGAAATTCACCTTCAAGCGCTATCCGTTCTTTGGACAATTGCGCATTCATGGCTTCCTCGTATTTCCGGGAAAGAACTTCTTCGACATAAAAACTGCAACCGCATTTCGGGCAATTGATTTTGTCTGCAATGGTATCCATTCACAACCTCTTTTTTTTAATAATTGAATTTATAAAGTAATAAGATATTATACAGCAATTGTTTATACACTGAATACCCTTCAAATGTTAGTATATTTTTATTATGCAATGTGTGTTTCAGACTAATTAAAAATTGACTTGAACATAAAAATACTTTGTGGTAGAATCCCTTAGATTTTTGTGTGTATTAAGGTGGTTACTTTGGGGTGAAAATTCTAGCCTTTTTAATAAACACCGTAAATTCCACATTATTATATCTGATGTTGTAACGAAATGTTAGTTATGAATTACAGAGTTTTTTAGTGCGTAGTATCCCCCACTAATACTAGTTGCGGTCTTGATAAAGCTAAGCAACCTTCGTCATGATTACTATCGTCATTTAGGCGCTAATTATTTTTTATAAAAGCAGCAGATTTCATTAAACATATTTAGGAGGTATCTATGGAGCGGTTGAAGCAGTTGTTAGAGTTTATTCAGCGAAGAAAAAAACTGGTAGGCTTCTTCACCATAATTGTTCTTGTTATTTTGCTTGTTACGGTAAATAAAGTATACCATTATTCGGAAAAAAGCGAGTTTTGCGCCAGTTGCCATGAGATGGATATACATTATACATCATTTCTGGAATCCAAACACAATAATGAACACGTTGAACATTGCCATGCTTGTCACGTAGGCCCCGGACTTAAAGGGTACGCCCACGCGAAGCTGAGTGACGGAACACATGACTCTTTAATGCATTCGTTCCAGGCGTTTTCCGACGGTTCGCTCATTGAAATTGCCGAGGACAGTATAATAACTATAAATGGCAATTGCGCGCGTTGCCACGCAGAAGGTTTTACGAAAGATAAAACTCACGTAGAGTTCGTTTCAAAGAGCAACAAACATAGCACGGATGGTAGGGCTCTTGAAAAATTAATGTGCACCGATTGCCATCTGGGCGTTGCTCATCCGCATATGCCCGGAGATCTTTACGAACTTTACGCGGAGAAAAAGGTAAAACCCTATGGTAAATACAAAGAAACCGATTGTTTTGCGTGCCATAAAATTGCAACCCCTGAAGTTGTAAAGCAGTGGACAGGAAGCCCGCATGCAGAAAAAGGAGTAACCTGTATCAGTTGTCACGGCGATGATCATGGACATATCGCTGAGAAACATGGCCATGTATCGGCGACCACATGCGGTGAATGCCACCAGGCGCAGTTCCTTGATTTCCGTGAAAGCGCCCACTTGCAGGGACATCCGGTTGCATTTGACAATACCTACGATGTGATCAGCACAAGAAAACTCACCATGGAAGGTTGCAGAGACTGCCATAAAATGGGATTGGAATATGAAGACCGGGTTGGAGGAAGCTGCAATGCCTGTCATGGAAGCCATAAATTCTCAACTGCGGAAGCAAAGGCATATGATGCTTGCGAAAAGTGCCACATTGGAGGCCCTGAACATTCACAGCTTGATACAAGTGAAAATTCCATTTTCGGAAAAGTGCTAAAGATGCGCAGCCAGGGATTAATCACCAACGATCTGGTAAAATGCCAGACGTGTCACGGACCTAACAAATCGCACAATTTTAATAAAGTATCCATTCCTCAGGAAGTAGATGTGCTGCTTTTCGGAGGTCATGGATTGGTAAAATTACCGGAAAACCATTAATAGTTTTTTGTTTGCTATTTGTTGAAATTAATTTAATAAAAAATCCCACCCTTATATGGTGGGATTTTTTTTGTATATGAAACGCTTTTATTTATACAAAAATATTATCACTATTTTTACCCGCTGTTTGCGGTAATTTGGAGGCAGAAACATGGGAAAAAATATTGTTCAAAAGATTTTAAGTTCACACCTTGTTTCCGGTCGGTTAAAAACGAAAACCGAAATTGCCATTTCAATTGATCAAACCCTTACGCAGGACGCAACAGGCACAATGGCTTACTTGCAATTTGAGGCTATGGGGATACCGAAAGTGAGAACAAAACTCTCCGTCAGTTACGTTGATCATAATATGCTGCAGACCGGATTCGAGAACTTCGACGACCATTTGTTTTTACAAAGTTTCGCCAATAAATATGGCATATATTTTTCCAAACCGGGAAACGGCATTTGTCATCAGGTGCACCTCGAACGTTTTGCCGTGCCGGGAGGAACGCTGCTGGGTTCCGATAGCCATACACCTACGTGCGGCGGGCTTGGAATGCTTTCCATCGGAGCAGGGGGGCTTGATGTGGCAATTGCAATGGCAGGAGGGCCGTTTCATTTTTCCATGCCGGAAATTGTATTAGTAAAACTCTCAGGCGCACTATCCTCATGGGTCACGGCAAAAGACATAATTCTTGAATTATTAAGAAGATTGACCGTGAAAGGTGGCGTGGGAAAAATCTTCGAATATGGCGGAGAAGGAGTGAAAACACTTACCGTCACGGAACGTTCTACCATTACCAATATGGGCGCGGAACTCGGCGCGCTCACCTCAATCTTTCCGAGCGATGCGCAAACCAGAAAATACTTAAAGATGCAGGGTCGTGAAGAAGCATGGCAACCTTTAAAAGCCAGCGCAACCGCGCAATACGACGAAGTGGTTGAAATTGATCTTTCTGCCCTGGAACCGATGGTGGCGCGGCCACACAGCCCGGATAATGTATGCAAAGTGAGTGAAATCAAAGGAACAAAGGTGCATCAGGTTTGCATAGGCAGTTGCACAAATTCATCGTATCACGATCTTATGATGGCAGCGGCAATGTTGAAAGGAAAAAAGGTTCATCCTGATGTCAGCCTCACCATCTCTCCGGGATCTCGGCAGGTGCTTGAAATGATTACGAAAAACGGGGCATTGTCAGATATCATCGCTGCGGGAGGCAGATTACTGGATGTTGCCTGCGGTCCCTGTATCGGAATGGGCCAGGCACCGCCTTCCGGCGGTATTTCCGTCCGGACATTTAACAGAAACTTTGAGGGAAGAAGCGGAACGAACGACGCAAAAGTCTATTTGGCAAGCCCGGAAACTGCAGTTATTACCGCAATAAGAGGTGTGATCAGCGATCCCGGGGATTATGGGACACCTATTGCCATTAAAGAACCGAAATCTTTTCTAATAGATGACACCATGATAATTCCCCCTTCTGAAAATCCGGAACAGGTGACAATAATCAGAGGCCCTAACATCAAACCTTTACCGAAAAAAGAACCGATGCCGGATACATTAAAAGGCGATGTCCTTTTAAAAACCGGAGACAATATTACCACAGATCATATTATGCCGGCGGGAGCCAAGGTTTTGCCGTTAAGGTCAAATATTCCCGCTATTTCCGAATTTGTGTTTGAAAAAGTCGATAAAGAGTTTGCAAAGCGGGCAAAGGAAAAAGGCGGAGGTTTTTTGATCGGGGGAATAAATTACGGGCAGGGATCAAGCAGGGAACATGCGGCGCTTGCCCCGATGTATCTGGGCGTTAAAGCGGTTATTACAAAATCTTTTGCACGCATACACCGGGCAAATCTTGTCAATTTTGGCATACTCCCGCTCACCTTCAAAGATGAAAAAGATTATACCCTTCTGGACCAGGGAGATAGTTTAGAATTGGCAAATATTAAGAGTAAATTAAAACCCGGAAGCGTACACGTTATCCGCAATATAACAAAAAACAAGGAATTCAAAGTAACGCACACGTTATCGTCACGCGAGATAGATATCCTTTGCGCAGGGGGTCTGTTAAATTACCAGGCACAGTGCAAATAAAATTTCTTAATTGTAATATACTATGCGTATCACATTAACAAAATATGGCATCAGAGAATTGTTGCTTTTCGGCATACCCTGTATCGTTGGAATTTACTTTTCTATCATTTTTTTCCCATGGATCATGCCGGTTCCGGTGTTCTTCTTGTTATTCCTGCTTAATTTTTTCCGGGATCCAGAACGAAAGACTCCGCTGGGAAAGGAACTTATTATTGCTCCTGCCGATGGCGTTGTCACACACATCGTTCCTGTATTTGAAGAAAATTACCTGAAATGTGATTCGATAAAAATAAGTATTTTCATGTCAGTTGTTAATGTCCATGTAAATCGCATGCCGGCACGTGGCACGGTGGAATTTATCAAACACACCCCCGGTAAATTTCTGGACGCAAGGGATGACGAATGTTTCAGCAGTAATGAAAGCAATCTGGTAGGGTTATCACTTGCAGAAAATATGGGAAAAATTACCATAAAACAAATTGCCGGAAGGATTGCCAAACGTATTGTGTGCGCGTGCAAAATAGGGGAATCTCTGCAGCAAGGTGAAAGATTCGGCATGATAAAATTTGGCTCCCGTGTAGAAGTCTTTGTTCCGAAAACCATTCGATTCGAACCAACGGTAACTGTCGGCGAAAAGGTAACAGCAGGAAAGACAATAATCGGGAAAATACACGGCAATGAAGCCACTGCAACAGAATAAAAGCCGTAGGTTTTTAAAACGGTATTTATTTCATACTTTCTGTTATTCTTAACGAGACGTTTTTATGTTTACCGGAATTGTAGAACATCTGGTTATGGTAAATAAACTCTCCACATCTTCACATGGAGCCGAATTATTTTTAGAGCTAGGGGATTTTTACGGCAATCTTGCAATCGGTGAAAGCATTTCCGTAAACGGCGTATGCCTTACCGTAAAAACCATCAGGGGCAATGTGGTGAGCTTTGACGTTTCAGGTGAAACACTTAAAAAAACTACATTGGGGGCATTGCACAGCCGGGAAAAGGTGAATGTTGAACGGGCATTAAGGGTTGGCGACCGGTTAGGAGGTCATTTTGTTACAGGGCATGCGGATGGCATTGGCGCGATAAAAGAAAAGAAACAAGCTGCCGATCAATGCCTCATAATTTTTTCAGCCGAAAAGAAGTTCACCGATATGATGATTGAAAAAGGTTCCGTAGCAATAGACGGCATAAGCTTAACAATTTTTGATATAAAAGAACTCACCTTCTCCGTGGCCATCATCCCCCACACACTTGCTTCAACCACGTTAGGATATAAAAAAACCGGAGACAGAATAAATATTGAAATAGACATGATGGGAAAATGGATAAAGAAATTGTTGGAAAATACTTTTTCAGGGAAAAAAAGCGCCCTTACCCGGGATAAACTGATTGAACAAGGGTTTTTATAATAAAGAGAACACATACTTTGCCTATAAATAAAAAATCAAAATTACTCATCGGCATCACTATGGGAGATCCCTGCGGCATCGGGCCGGAAATAATAGCACGGGCTGTTGCTTCCGCCTCCTTAAAGCGTGAGGCAAACTATCTCATAATTGGAAACCAGGAGGTATTTGAACACACAATAAAATCTTTAAAAATACCCCTTCGGTATAAAACAATTTCCGGCGATTCGGATATAGAGGGTGTGGCATCACCCCTGTCATTGCTCTCCGCGGAATATTTTAATCCTGATCTCATAAAAAAAAGAGGGCCGACAAAGGAAGGAGGAGAATTATCTTTTCAATGGATAAAGAAAGGGATTCATCTTGCCTTGCAGAATAAAATCAATGCCCTTGCTACGGCGCCTATTTGCAAAGAAGCCATCCACATGGCCGGCCATAATTATCCCGGCCATACGGAAATATTGTGCGACCTTTCCGGGGTGAAACGCGTTGTAATGCTCATGGTGGGTGGAGCATTAAGGGTTGCCTTTGTAACCACTCATATTGCCCTGAAAGAAATTCCTCATAGTATCACGGTAAAAAACGTCCTGGAAACAATCACCATAAGCAATAATTATCTGAAAAAATACTTTACTATTAAAAAACCGAGGATTGCGGTTTGCGGCGTAAATCCCCACGCCGGGGAAGAGGGAATTTTTGGAAATGAAGAAGAAAAAATCATAGCCCCTGCGGTAAAAAAGGCAAAAAACCTTGGAATACTATGTGACGGCCCTGTTTCTGCCGATACCGTTTTTTACAAGGCATTAAAAGGCATGTACGATTTGGTAATATCCATGTATCACGACCAGGGAGCAATCCCTTTGAAACTGCATGCCTTCGAAACAGGGGTAAATATCACATTGGGCATTCCATTTATCAGGACATCGCCAGATCATGGCACCGCCTACGATATTGCCGGAAAAGGCATTGCAAATCCTGACTCAATGAAGGAAGCAATAAAAATGGCAATTATGATGGCGCAATGCGGAAAAACAAATAAATAATGATTTTCCAACCCGCCGGCATGTTGATTTTCTATTGCAGAATATATTTCACGTAAGAATTTTTTAATGAGGACTCACCCCCTGGAAGAAAATACTGTCATCCCCCATACGCCTGATTTCCTGCGTAAAATATTTGCCAGGAAAGGTATCGTTCTCAACAAAAAATACGGACAACACATCCTTATTGACCAGAATATTCTTTCTTATATCGCCACCATCGCTTCTTTGCAAAAAGATGATGTAGTTTTAGAAATCGGGACGGGCACAGGAAGCCTGACACGGTTTCTGGCGGAAAGGGCAGGCCATGTATTCACCGTCGAAATAGATAATAAACTCTTTGAATTATCCTCAGAGATTCTTAAACTATATAAAAACATCACCATCATTAATGCGGACATTTTACGGTCGAAACACAAACTCAATGCTGAAGTCGTTACTATGATAACCGACTGGCTTGTTAAAAATAATAATCCTGTCTTTAAAGTAGTTTCCAATCTTCCCTATAATATCAGCACCCCTGTTATCATTAACCTTCTGGAAAGCAATCTGCCAATCAGCCTCATGGTATTGATGTTACAAAAGGAAATTACGGAACGTTTGGCTGCAGCTCCAGGCTCAAGGGAATACGGTATTCTCTCCGTAATTACACAATTGTTTTCGGAAGTGGAACTCATGAAGACATTGCCGCCGGAAGTCTTCTGGCCAAGGCCGGAAGTATCTTCCGCCATCGTAAAAATGTCTGTTAACAAGGCAAAATTTGCAGGAAAAATAACAGATTACCCGCTCTTCACCAAAATCATTTTTGCCATATTTACATCACGACGCAAAACGCTGCTCAACAGCATAGAAAAATTACGACTGCCGGGAGTTTCAAGAAACGAATTGAAAAAAATACTTATCTCCATGCAACTGGATGAGCACATAAGGGGCGAGATCTTAAATCTTGAACAATTACTCTATTTAACAGAGGCTATTCATACCATTTCAAGACATGGGAATGCCAATTAAACATTTTACAAGGCTGCCGGGTATATTTTAATGATGAGGAATTTCAATCGTTGTAGGGTGGGCATTGCCCACCGTCTCACGTTGCTTGTACAGACGCATAGCAATGCGTCTCTACGTTTGGTGGGCGATTCCCACCAAACTCTGTTAAAAATTGCCGAAGGCCTAATTAAATCGGCTTTCATTATCAAACTTATTTTGATCCGTAAATATGTTCGCTGTCTGCTGCGGAAGGCAGATAGTTCAAGCCTGCAAAGGTAAAATTTACTATTCCAAAGGAAATAAACAACCAGAAAGCCAGGATAACAGAAGTTTTTGATTTACTAACGTTCATCTTGGGCAAAATAAGCGGTGTATGTAAATAGACCAGATATGCAAACCATGTAATTAAAGACCACGTTTCTTTGTAACACTTTAGCTTTTTGAAAAACGTAGCGCCGAACCCTTGTGGTCGGCCCGTGCGGGGGATAAACCACCCGCGCTACGACACATATTGCATGGTAGCGCCGATCCTTTATGGTCGGCTTTATTTTGATTTACAAAAAATTGGGAATGCTCCCCTTTAATGCCGGCATAATTGGTCGAACGGCATCGTCCTGGAGAGTGGCATAGAGCAATATCAACATGGACAAAACAGACGCCATAGCGACAACAACTCTAAATTCATAAATAAATTCGAATATTATGTACACAAATGCCGTGAACAGGCGTAAAATACGAGCGATTCATACAACTTAGAAAAGGGAGGGTGTCCTGCTTCGACAGAACGTTGTATTACCATGGCCAAATTAAGACAAAATGCTAACATGAATATTCCGAGAGAAATCCATTTTGTGGCCGCAGACCTCCAGATTTCTCTTGTTATGTAAGCAACGGACGCAATAACGTAAACAATTAATGTAACATTTATTAAACTCATTTCTATTTCTCCTTTCTTTTCAGCAAAGTTATAAATACTTTTTTACCTTTTCGTGGTTACATTGGATTTTTTTAAATATTTCTTGTCATTTGTTTTACGCAAATATATGAATAAAGAAGCTGCTGCACACAGCCAGATTTGGATGGTTATAATATAGCAGATGAAACCTTTTAGAAACTTGCCGATATACGGCTTATTTAATAGTTCTGCAAATTCGCAGAAGACGCGAGAGATCTTATTCTTGAATGATTTAAACTGATTATTCTGTTCGGTTTGTGTTTGCTGAGATTTGTATTCTCTGCTGGGATTTGGATTTGATTCGATTTCTGAGGATTGTATGGTGGTATCTACTGATTTTGTCCTGGGTGGGCCTGTTCCTAAAATAGAATTTCTTTGTTCATTATCAGACCGCGATGTTGATTCCTTTATTTTTGATTTAACGGGTTTTACAACAGAAAGCATATCTTTCTTTTCGCCCACATATTCTTTCGATTCCTCCTCTTCCGATTCCGAAGGTGCAGACTTCGTTAATCTTGTCGTGGATGCAGTAGTACCTGATGATTTTATTTCAGAAGGCTGAGATGTATCCACCTTTGCCGCCGGTAGTTTTGATCCTTCCTTTTCTTCTTGTGGGGATGAGGCAGATGGTTTTATTTCCTGTGGCGATTGTACAGACAATGCTTGCGCACGTTTTATCAATGTTTCTTTAAACTTTTGAAGAGCCTCATCAGCCTTATCGTTCAGTCCCATCTTTTTGTAGATCAGCCAAAGCCGTTCGTATGCCTGTGTGTATTCCGGTTTAATACGAATAACCCTGTTAAACTCTCTGGCCGCGTCCTCATACATATTCTGTCTGAAATAAATACTTCCCAGACCAAAATATGCTTCAACATGGTCAGGATCGATCTCTAGTGTCTTTTTCAGAAGTTCCATGGATTGATCTATCTTGCCATATCTATAAAGATTGTAAGCCGCTAAATAATATTTGTTTGCATCATCGGAACTTTCTGCAAGCAAAACATTACTTAGACATACGAATATTAAGATTGGAAATGGTATGGAATATACCTTCATAAGATAATGCAACAAAGATTATTCAATCAATAAATCGCTACTTAAAACACATAATTCTTTATTTTGGTTCCTATCTCTGCGCAAATTTTACGATCATTCCATCAAAAACAGAGAAGCGTTGTATAGACAAAATACATGAGAAAAATGCAAATCCCCATTTTCATATTCTCTTGCGATCGTTATGTCCTGAATGGTCAGCGCCGGTTCGTTCCGTTAACGGTAAAATGTGTTTTGCTATTTATCCATTGCCATGCAGGGGTATGGTAAACGAGAATCTGGAGCCTTTGCCAGGTTCGCTTTCCGCCCAGATGGCGCCGCCATGATGTTCGATGATTTGCTTGCATATCGGAAGGCCGAGTCCTGTGCCTCTCGGTTTATTGGTAAGTGTGTCGCCTACCTGTTTGAACGTATCAAAGATTTTTTCAAGATTCTCATGTTCAATGCCTATTCCTGTGTCCGTGATGGCAACCAGGATGTTATTATCGGATTGTCTTGCGTTGCATGAAATGGAGCCTTCGTCGGTAAATTTTATCGCGTTCGAAAGGAGGTTAATTACGACCTGAATAATCCTGTTTTTGTCGCCGACAAAATCGGGTATATTTTTTTCAATATCTACTATTAGCGCAAGTCCCTTTTGTTCCGTAAGAGAAGCGGTTGCCGCCGTGGCTTTCGTAATGACTTCCGTTATTGAGGTTGTATTCATATGCCATTCGGTTTTGCCCGCTTCTATTTTTGCAAGGTCAAGCACGTCGTTTATTAAATTTGTGAGCCGCTCGCCTTCCGTGAGTATGATATTAAGGTTTTCTTTTATTTGTTGCACTGCCTTCTGCGATTTGATGGCGGTGTTTGCTTCGATATGAGGGAATATAACGGTATCCAGTCGTTTTTTGATAATGTTTGTGAATCCGATGATGGAGGTGAGCGGTGTTCTCAGTTCGTGTGATACAATGGATAAAAAACCGGATTTTGCTTTATCGAGTTCCTGCAGTTTCTGATTGGCATCCTTCAGTTCCCGCGTTCTATCCTCTACTTTTTGTTGCAGTGTATGGCTGTATTCTTCCAGTTTTTCATAGGAGATTTTCAGATTATTTGACATTTCGGTAAACGACGCGGCAAGAATACCGATTTCGTCTTTTGCTGATATTTTCAGATTTGAAGCGGCGGTAAAGTTGCCTTTGGCTAATAACCGGGCGGATTCTGTGAGTTTAATGAGAGGATGAGAGAGACGGGTTGACAGCATATAGACAAGTATCACGCCAATAGCCACGAATAGAATGGAGGTAAGGACAGACCTGATGACCATTTCTTCTATTTTCTTTCGAATCTCATTTCTTGAATTTAATATTTCATTGTTGAGGGTATTCAGGGAAAACCCAAGACGGAGCGTTCCCCACTGTTCGGTGCTCACGGTTATCGGAACAATGATTTCCATGTACGAATTCTCATTTTTTGAGAATTCATGAATGGCAGGAATCTGCTGGTTTGCCGCAAACAAGTCTTCCTCTCCGGAGAGTGTTTCCTGCTGAAGTTCCGGTTGAAGTGTGTGGGTGTACACCGTACAGGAAGAATCCATAAGGATGATGTAGCTTAATTCATTGTACTCATGCACGGTTTTGTTTAATATTTCGGCGGCATTGGAGAAGTTATACGATGCGATATTGTTTTCCGTTTGTCGGGCAAGATTGTCCGACAAAATTTTTCCCTTTTCGACAAGATTATTTTTCATCAGTTCGATGCGGCGTCCGAATTCCTTTTCCAGGACTACTTTTTGTGTGGAAATCTGAACGACGGTTAAAACGGTCAGCAGACCTACAATCAGGCTTATCATGGTGATAAGCAATTTTATTCGTATGCCACGTTTAATATAGGTATTTTTTTTCATAAGGCGGCGTTTCCCGTTATGATAAAATTATGACAGAAAACGAAATATGTGGTGTAGCAAAACAAATAAGTTTTACTCGGAAACACAACCCTTCGACAGAGTTTACCCTGAGCATGCGAATGTGCTCAGGGTGACAGTTTCTTCATGCTGAGCGGAGTCCCTGTCTGCCGGCAGGCAGGGAAGCATACTATAAACGATGAGTTGTAAAAAATCGGGAATGCTCCCCATCAGAGGGGAATTGTTGTTATTTTCTCTTTGTCTTAAATTTGCCGGAAATATCGGCTTTCGAATCCACTCCGTTAGCGTTCCATGTCACCTTGCCTTCCGCTTTTCCTCTGATTTTGTCGTCTTTGAGTTTTCCGTATAAATTCAATTCAGCATCTACTTTAGAGAGATCCAATCCGTAACTTTGAAATTTTTCATCCATCAGCGAATTCAGATAATCATTATCAAAAGTAAATGTTACCTTGTTGTCTTCTTCATTTTCTGTGACTCCTCCCATTCGTTCGCCATTGTAAAAAAATTCACTATCGGAAATGGTAATGTCATAGGATGATTTTTCACAAAACAATTCCTGGCCGGAGAGGGAAACGCATACGTTATAACGTAATTTCCATTCTCCGTCCAAATCTGATTCGGCATGGCACAAAGAAGCAGAGAAAGTGAAAAGAATTGCGAGAAAAAATATTTTTTTCATGATTATTTATTCCTCCGTGTTCATTGAAAAATAGAGTAACGTGTTTCTCCGCTGTACATTTCCCGATTGTGACAACGGCGGGTTATTGCAGTTCGTTTCTTAATTTATCGATTGAATTTTTCACTGCTTTTTCGGCCAGTTCAACTTCATCCTTGTAAACAGCGCTTTCGTTTGCTTCAATAGTCCAAAGGACGTTGCCGTTCTTTGTGTCTATGCATTCCGCGATAAAGGAGACTGTGCCACGTTCGTAAATAAGGTTGTTTGCCAGTTTGAATGTCAGTATATTTCCAATGACAACGGAATCAACACCGAGAAGTTTTCCCAAACCGGCATAATCTCTGCGAGAGACAAGGTTTTTTTCATCGGCATAGTTCTCATTTATGATATCAGTAATATCTGCCCGGGAAAGGACATTGTATGTTTCTAATTGTGACAGTTCGCGTGATATCATTGTGGCGAGCATCTCTCCGGCATTTGTATTGGTATAGGTTTTTATAAATGTGCCTTCTACCTCTTTTCCTGAGATTAATTGTTCGTCAAAATGCATCACGGCAATAGTATGTATGCTGCGTGAATAATCATCTTCGTCGACAATAATATTTGTTTTAGAGACAGTCTTGCAGCCAAAACATACAAGACAAATGATGAGAACAATAATTCCGGATAGCCTATTCATACTAACCCTCCCTTTGCAGGAATCATTCTGATTAAAAATTGAAAAACAGTATACATGGAATAAAATATACGATGTTTATAAGAAATAAGACAATAATTTTTTTAATACTTATTTTATTGACAACATCCGGTTTATTTATAAAATTTAATTAAATATATAACTCAGGAGAATAATTATTTATGAAACAGAAAAATAACACAGTAATGTATATTGTTTTTAGTATAACCTTAGTAATCGGGTTGGTATTTTTTACTATCCCCTCTATAAGAAAAAAGCCTACTTTTACAAAAGAAATTCCTGAAAGTTCATTGGGGTTCATAAAACGTGAAGACTTTAAACAGCAAAAGTACTCTCCCAGCCATGACCTCACTCTCCGGGACCTGAAAAAAGGATATGATAAGAAAATATATCTTGGTTTATCGGGAATAATCGTATTATTGGGCGTATCGGTGTATTCCATGTATAAGATTAAAAAGAAAAATAAAATGTCATAAGGATAAACAATCGTCGCTTTTTTGCCGTTACCCGGTTTACAATTAGCGGCTAACAGGAGAACATAATAAATTTTAAATAAGGTTCATTTAAATGAATTCCATCGATGGGAAAATCAAATCCTTGTGATGAAACATCAATGATTTTAAACAATTTTTTTGTATGGTGTTTAATTTTTGGCAAGAGCTGAAATGTTTTTGATATATTCATTTTGGCGATATTTGTCGAAAAAACGAGCATTCCGTTTTCTCTCAGAATAGTGAGCCCCATACCCACCAGTTCGGGAAAATCTTTTTCAACGGTAAATGTCCTGGATTTACCGGTTGAGAAGCTCGGGGGATCTAAAATTATCATATCGAATTCCCTTCCCTTTTTTTGGAATATTTTAAAATATTCCCACACGTCTCCTGTAATAAAATCATGATTGCCGATGTCTATGTGATTCAGCAAATAGTTCTTTTTGCTCCATGCTATTGCTTTCCTTGATAAATCTATATTCGTTGTTCTTTTTGCGCCTCCGGCGCATGCATAGACAGAAAACGATGATGTATAACAAAAACAATTCAATACTTCTTTGCCGGGGGCAAAAGACTGCACCTTTTTCCTGTTTTCCCGCTGGTCCAGGTACAATCCTGTGCCGCCTCCGTCATTGAAGGAAGTATAAAACCGTATTCCGTTTTCAGATACTATATAATCATCGGGGATTTTTTCCCCCGATATTAAGCGGGTGATAACGTCGGTTCCTTTTAACCGTGACTTTTCTATGAGGAATTCGGGCGCTAATATTTTTTGCACTGCTTCATAAATTTCCTTTTTCTTATGGTCTTCATATGTTTTAAAATATTGGAGTAAAGCCGTTTTCCCATATATATCTATTGTTATATCCGGGAGATTATCGCCATAAGAATTTACCAAGCGATACACATCGGTTTGGGCATGATCAATATAGTTTCTTCTGAAAGACAATGCCTTTTCTATTGTTTTATGGATAGGAATATCTGTCATTGTGTAAAAATGTAAAGGGGGGGGCCATTAATTGTTCAGATAACGCTGCAGAACCGTAAAGAGTTCTTTTATTTTTACGGGTTTGGCAAGGTGTTCGTTGCAACCGGCTTCGAGGTGTTTTTTCCTGGCCTCTTCCCCGGTGCTTGCTGTCAGGGCAATAATAGGAATATTTGATAACTCATCGATTGCCCGTAGTTGTCTGGTTGCCGTTATGCCGTCTATCTTTGGCAGCATGATATCCATAAAAATAATCTCGGGTTTATATGCCTTTGCCATGTCAATAGCTTCTTGTCCGTTTCTGGCGACAATGACTCTATGGTTGTGGATATTCAGCATATCGAGCATCATTGTGAGGTTGTCTTCGTTGTCTTCAACCAAAAGAATGCGATGGTTTGTCGGCGTGGTGGTTGTCGTATCGTCATTTCTCTTTTGTATATTTGTTTTATTTGACGGTAATTCCTTCAGGGGAAGTGTAAACCAGAAAGCGCTGCCCTTGCCCGGTTCACTTGTCACTCCGATTTCCCCGCCGTGTAACTGAACCAATCTGCGCGTCAATGCGAGTCCTATTCCCGTTCCGCCCAGTTGCGCATCTCTTACCCTGTCTGCCTGAAAGAACTCGGAAAATATCTTATCAATATCGTCAGGTTCTATGCCGATGCCCGTGTCTTTCACTTCTATCCTGACCGCCGATTTACCCTCTTTGGTTACGGCAATATCAACCCTGCCGCCTTGCGGCGTATATTTAAGGGCGTTGGAAAGCAGGTTAAGCATTATTTGCTTACATTTTGTTAAATCGGCATATAGTATTGGCAATGTTGTGTCGACCGTGGTGTTCAGCGTTATATTTTTTTTCTTGAATTGGCTGGCCATGAGGGAAGTGATTAAAGTGATAAAATCGGCAGATACGAACATCTCCGGTTGCAGTTCTACAGCGCCAGCCTCAATTTTCGCGATATCCAGCAGATCATTAATGAGCGACAACAAGTGGTTGCCGCTGTCGGCGATGCGTTTTACGTATTCCATCTGCTTCTCATTAAGGTCTCCGTAAAACTTATTATATAATAAATCGGCAAAGCCCAGTATGCCATTTAACGGCGTGCGGAGTTCATGGCTCATTGAAGAAAGGAAACGTGATTTTGACTGATTTGCTTCGGCAAGGTGCAGGTTGGCGTCTTTCAGTTGCCCTATGGTTTCCCGCAGTTCTTTTGTTCTTAATTTAACGGTGTTTTCCAGATTCACCCGTTCTTCTTTTAATTCGGTTTCAATTTGCTTGCGTTTTTCCACGTCTTGTTTTAATTGTTCATTCAATTGAGTAAGTTCTGCGGTTCTTGCTTTCACAAGTTTTTCGAGTTGCTGATTGTATTCTCGTAACTTTTCTTCCGAAACTTCGTGTTCGGATACTATTTTTTTTAAGGCAATTTTGCTGAATTTCATTGAGTAAATGGTATCGGTAAGCAATTCTGCCTTTATATTGCTCAGATACGACAAGCAACGCATTTGAAGGGCTCTTTCCAGAAGATCACGGTTTGTGACCCTTACCACATCAACATGTTTCTTCCCGAAATCGACAACATCTTCTTTTTTCATATCAGGTTTTTATAAAAGGTCATTTCCGCAGGGCAGCGCTTTCAGATGATCTATGGCCAGCCGGATATTTTCTCCCTCAAGAATTGAACCATGCTGGGGGAGAATGCGGGCGATATTTAATTTTTCAAATTTTTCCATACATTTCCGGAGCACGTCGTTGCCGGGCATATAGAGTTGGTGAAAAGCGCTCATCGCATCAAGAAAATTGTCCTCTGCGTAAAGTGACCAGTTTTGCGAGACAGCGCCAAAAATATCGGAAGTAAACAGGGAATGGGTTTTATGGTCATACGTAACGATTGCCCCCGGCGAGTGCAGGTAAGGGGTATACAGAAACTCTAAGACCCTGCCGCTCTTCAACAGATATTTGTAGTCATTTTTGTCCACCGCGTAATAATCCGAACTAAGTCCGTAATGCCGGATCAGGCGTATGGTGTTTGAATGAGCGATAATTTTTAAGTCTTTGCGGCCGATTACGTCTTCTACCACAGCGAGGCCGCCGCATACGTCGGGGTCCTGATGGCTGGCAACAATCGCCGTAATTTCTGCGGGGTTGATCGTGTCGATGATCTTGCGCATTACAATGGGAAAATGAGGAATGGAGCCGGGATCAATCAATACGACGTCTTCGTCATCGATGAGCAAATACGGATTACAATGCAGGGAGGATTCCTGATCATAGAAACCTATCCAGAATATATCACGCAAGACTGCGATGGCATTGTTATAATCTAAGGTTATTTTACCCATAATATTCTCCTGAAAAGTGGGATTATACCCAAATATGTTCTTGATTGGCAACTATTTAATGTGGTTTTGGAATCAATATTATGTATAGTACTTCTTTATGATGCATCAGATAGTATGTTGAAGCCGGGAACGGTAAATGCCCTCTTTTTCAAATTCTTTTTTGTAGAGTGTTATTAATTAATAATGAACATACGGAATAAATTAGTATTTATATTTGCAGGTTTTTCGATAATTCCTGTTGCTATCTTTGGATTTATTGCCATACGGGATAGCCGCAGCACTCTGACCGAACAAATCGGCGCAAGTTCGCTGGAGTATGCACAACTGTCCATGCAGAGAATCAACGAATATCTCTATTCGAAATGCCTGGAGATGCAAAGGTGGGCAAAAGACAGAAGCATGAAAAATGTCGTGAACAATGACAAGAATGGCCGCATATCGCGGTATATTGTGAATGTAGCAAATAATTACGATGAATATTATTTCATATCATGTCTTAACAATGAGGGGAAAATTATTGCTTCCAGTGATGCTGCATTAATAGGAAAGGATTGTTCTGCGGATAATTCATTCAGGCAGACAATGGAAGGGAAAGGGGCATTCTGCATTCGCGATATAGAATATGATACGAGGATGGGGGGCTATGCTCTGATTATTTCTGTGCCGATAAAAGATACGACGATGCAGTCAAAGACAATCGGTGTTCTTTCCGCGGCATTGAAATGGGAAATGGTAAACAAAAAGATATCCGGTTTGAAAATCGCGGGAAAAACACAGGATGAGGCAAATCATGTAAATTTGACAAATAAAGAGGGGCTTGTTATATCCTGTTATGCCAAGGATAAGATGTTTAGCGCAAATATGGTCAAACTGGGGATGAAATCGGCAAAATACGCGAGGGAAGGGAAAGAGGGGTATTTGCTGGAGAAAACGGAGCATGGTCTGCTTTCTTTATCCGCGTATACCCATCTTAAAAACTATAAAGACCTGCCGCAACCGGACTGGTATCTGGTTCTTTATCAGGATCCGGAAAGAATATTTTATTCCGTTTATTCGCTGAAGAAAACGATGATTTACATAATGGTATTCACCAGTTTTATTTTTGTAATCATCTCTGTGGCGGTGGCAAACCGGATTAGCAAACCGATACTTAAAATTGCTTTAAAAGCCCGCGCCATCGGGAAAGGCGATTTGAAGGCAAGAATGCCTGTTTTATCAAAGGATGAAATAGGCGCTCTTGCCGTTTCATTTAATAAAATGGCGGATGATTTACAGGAATACAACGAAGCATTAATGAAATCCAAGATGTTTATTGAAAATATCTTTAACTGTATGGCGGATTGCCTGCTGGTTATTTCCCCTGACGGAATAATTGAAATGTCTAATCAGGCTGCTCAAAAATTGCTTGGATACGGGAAAAGTGTTTTGGAAGGCAAACCGATTGCGGTAGTTCTCGGAGGGAGCGAAATTAATTTCACAAAACGTGACAACAGCACAGAATTTAAAAATTATGAGACATATTTGAAGCCGAAAGAGGGCAATTTAATTCCGGCGCTGATAAGCGCAGCCCCAATGAGGGATAAAGATAACAATTTAATCAGTACTATATGCGTGGCGACGGATATTACCGGTTATAAGCGGATGAAAGAACAAGTGAAGAAATCTGAACAGCAACTCTACCTTTCTGAAAAAATGAGCGCTCTTGGAATTATGGCGGCGGGGGTTGCCCATGAATTGAATAACCCCATGATGGGGATTCTCAATTATGCTCAGTATTGTCTGAGGTATGCTGATAAAGAGGACAAAAGGTATGCCGTGCTGAAAGATCTTGAAAAGGAAACAAAGCGCTGCATCGACATTGTTAAAAGCCTGCTTTCATTTTCCCGTACGGAGGATGCGAGCAATGAGGCGTATAAGAAGGTAAATTGTACGGAACTTATTGACCGTGTTGTCCGGTTATTTTCCTATCGTTTTGATAATGAAAATGCTAAAATCATTCGCAACTATGAAAGGGAACTTCCTGAAATATGGGCCAAACCGAACAGAATGCAGCAGGTGTTCAGCAATATCATCGGCAATTCTCTGGATGCGGTTAAAGAGAGCGAAAAGAAAGAAATAACAGTGAGTGTACGTTTGCAGGAAAGATGTGTTCTTATCAGTATACAGGATACGGGATCGGGTATTTCTCCGGAACACATGGAAAAAATATTCGATCCGTTTTTTACGTTAAAACCCGCAGGACGAGGCACCGGGCTTGGGTTGTCTATCTCTCAGGGTATCGTAAAAGAACATAAAGGGGATATTACATGCAGCAGCAGGCCAGGAGAGGGAACCATATTTAACATTTTACTTCCAATTGAAAAATCAGGAAATGGTGATCAATGATGAGAAATACTATTTTGGTGATTGACGATGAAGAGAGCGTGAGAAAATCTTTTACTCTTGCTCTGGAAGATTCCGGGTACGGCGTGGATACGGCGGAATCGGGAGAGAAAGGGATAAAAATGCTGCAAAACAAGCGCTACGGCATCATCTTTCTCGATTTAAAAATGCCCGGGATGGACGGTGTCGAAACGTTGAAAAAAATAAGAGAAAAAGATAAGGACACCCCGGTATACGTTGTGACTGCTTTTCATGAAGAATTTTTCTCAAAATTACAAAAGCTTACGAAAGCTGGAATTAAATATGAAATAACCGATAAACCGTTGGATAGCGACATGATTCTGTTAATTACGCGAGGTGTTATCGAGGGACCGCAAGTATATTAAAGACGTTTTTCCGGGAAAAATGTCTTATTTCTTATCATGAGGGATTTTGTAGGATGGGGAAAAAATATTTATTAAAACTTTTTTTGTGTGATGATTCTGACAGAAACAATACGATAGCGGAAAGACTTAAGCTTGGTTTGGAAGAACACATGCAAAATTCGTATAACTATGATGTTGTCGTGCTTTTGAATAATCCGAAAATTGCAATTGAAAAAAGGATTATTGTTACGCCAACATTGGAGATCACCTGTCAAGGTCGAATGAAAAGAGTAATTGGGGAAGTAAGTGACGTTAAAAAAGTACTTGAAATAATAAAACAGTTTTAGTAAAGTGCCTTTTATTTGAGAATAGTTCCTGTATCTTCCTATTTTTTATTTGTTATAACAAATTTTAAATAAATAAGTTAAGTATAATAAATATCTTTATAATAATCATTAATATGTGTTAATTACAGAATAATAAAAAGTATCAATAGGATTTTATTATTGAGATGATTATGTTTTTGATATTTTATTGTGGCAATTTGAACAAGTGTTAAGTTATGAAAACATTTTGGTCAATAAAAAACAAATTAATCATTGCATTGCTTTGTACCTCACTCATACCCATTTCTGTTATCACCGCCATACACTATTTTCAGAATAAAAAAACATTAACACGATATACCCTGGATAATTTGACGGCGATTGCCGAGTCGAAGATGACGCATATCGTATCTCTTTTAGAGGCAAAAAAGGGCAGAACGATAGATTTTAGTTCGGATGGCTTTATAAGAGACCGTTTGGAAAAAATAAATTTTGGAAAATTTTCCAGTAAAAAAATGATAAGTTCCCTTAACAGACATTTATTGGCAAACAAATTACCGTTAGATTCTCATATTGATGCCATAGCCGTATTGGATTCAAAAGGGAGAGTTGTTGCGTCAACTGACAATGCATGGATTAATGCGGATATGTCGAATGAGGAAATTTTCAAGCAGGGTATGAAAATAGAGCCGATGAACGCGTATGTTAGTCAGGTGACAGATTACAGCCCGTATATAAAACCGGATAGTTTTTATGCTGCCGTTCCGGTCACGTCGAGGCGTTATCCGGGTATGGGGATAATAGGTCTGATTGTCAACTCGTATAATATGAGACTTTTAAATGAAATAACAACGAATTACACGGGCTTGGGCAAAACAGAGGAGGTTTATCTGGTCAATAAAGATAAAATAATGTTAACCGATTCAAGATTTATTTCCAACGCGTCGTTACGGCAACGGATCGATACCGCTCCTGTTAATGCATTTTTACAGACAAAAAAAACAATGACGGGTATTTATTCCGATTACAGAGGCGTGTCTGTTGTGGGGGCATCTTCCTACATTCCGGAGTTTGATTGGATTCTTCTTGCGGAAATAGATGAAGCGGAAGCTTTTGAATCTCTCAAAATAATGGGTTTAATTGCCCTTTCAACCGGATGTGCAACAGGTATCCTGGTCACTGCATTTAGTATTGTTTTTTCTCTTTCGATGGCGCGGCCAATTAAGAAGCTGACAATTGCGACAAATATGGTTGCAAACAGTGATTTTTCATACCGGGTAAGATTGAACCGCCGGGATGAACTGGGAGAACTTTCAAGGTCTTTTAATTTCATGGCGGATGAACTTGCTCAGGAAACATACAAATTATCACGTTCAATCGAACAAAGCCCGAATGCAGTTATGATTACCGACGTTAACGGCAATATTGAATATGTAAATCCGAAATTTGTGCAAATGACCGGATATAAACCGGAAGAAGTTAAAGGGAAAAATCCGCGGATATTGAATTCAGGAACGCGTTCCCGGGAAGAATATAAAAAATTATGGGAGACGATTACGGCAGGAGGAGAATGGCATGGGGAATTTCAGAACAGAAAGAAAGACGGGAGTTTTTACTGGGCTGCCGCTTCCATATCGGCGGTAAAGGACCGAAACGGAGTGGTAAAGAACTTTATTGGCATCCAGGAGGATATTACGGAAAAGAAACGGTTGCAGGAACAATTCCGCAATACGGTAGAAAGGAGCAGGGATGGCATCGTTGTCGTTGATAAAGAAGGTTTTGTTCGTTTTGCGAATGAATCCGCTTTAATAATATTTTCCTACGATTCGGATCAGTTAACAGGCACCGTATTCGGGTTCCCTATAATAACAGACGTAATGACCGAAATTGAAATACCCAAAAAAAATGGAACAAACGGTATTGCGGAAATGAGCATAATGAAAACAGAATGGGATGAGAAGGAAGCCTTTCTCATCATTATACGTGATGTTACCGAGCGTAAGAAATCGGAAAGAAGGATTCGCCAACTGGCATATTATGATCACTTAACCGGCCTGCCAAATAAGATGCTTTACATTGACAGATTGAAACAATCCATGTCGGGCGCGCAACGTTCAAGAAAAATACTGGCGGTGTTGTATTTGGATCTTGACCGGTTTAAGACCATAAATGATACGCTGGGGCATTCTGCGGGAGACCGGTTGCTTAAAATTATTTCGGAACGGCTCGTAAAGTTGTTGCGGCAGGAAGATACGGTTACAAGAATAGGGGGGGATGAATTTACGGTGTTATTGCCGGGTCTCTCTCAGGTAAAAGATGCCGCAAGAATTGCCAATAAAATACTGGCGGCTATACGACAACCCCTTATGTTGAATAATTATGAAATTAATATTTCTTCAAGCATTGGCATTGCAATTTATCCGAATGATGGGAGTGACGCTGATTTATTGTTAAAGAACGCGGATCTTGCCATGTATCACGCAAAAAATCAGGGGAGGGATAATTTCCAGTTTTACGCCTCTGAAATGTCTGAAAAGATATCCGGTCAATTGGTTATGGAGAATGATCTGCGTAAGGCGTTAAAGAGGGATGAATTGCTAGTTTATTATCAGCCAAAAGTAAACACTTTTACCGGACAACTTTCTGGGGTGGAAGCATTGATCCGGTGGAAACATCCGGAGAAAGGGTTTATCGAACCTTCGGCATTTATCCGGTCAGCGGAATTTAGCGGATTGATCATTCCCATAGGCGAATGGGTGTTGTATACCGCATGCAAACAAAACAGGGAATGGCAGGATGCCGGACACGAGCCGTTCAATATTGCGGTGAATCTCTCTGCTGGCCAATTCCAGCAGAAAGATCTGGTTGAAATGATTTCCAATATATTGAAAGAAACCGGCATGAAGAGTAATTACCTGGAATTGGAAGTTACCGAGAGCACTGCGATGAAAGATGTATTGGCATCCTCTGAAAAAATGAAAAGTTTAAGCGATATAGGGGTAAGCATTGCTATTGATGATTTGGGGACGGGATATTCTTCCTTAAGTTATTTAAAGAAATTTCCCATACAGTCGCTTAAGATAGATCAGTCTTTTGTGCGCGATGTTACCACCGATAAAAATGACGCGGCCATAGTCTCCGCAATTATCGCAATGGCAAAAGGTTTAAAACTCAAGGTTGTTGCGGAAGGGGTAGAGACGCAGGAACAGTATGATTTCTTACGGCAACATCAATGCGACGAGTTGCAGGGGTACCTGTTTGGCAAGCCGGTTTCTGCGAAAGAATTTGAAGAATTTTTCCAGGTAAAAAAAGCCATTAACATATATTCTGCTGATATGAAAAGTTCCTCATCTCACTGAGAAACGGGAGCATTCCCGATTTTTTGCAACCGTTTATGGGATCGGTGTGGGTAGGGTGGATAAAGGCGCTGGTTTTTGCGCCGTATCCACCAACAATTATCGCATAAATGGTGGATTCGCTCCGCTTAATCCACCCTACAAGGCTCCGCTCAGCATGACATAAGCGAAGGGCTCAGGGTGACAGTTCGAGTCATGCTGAGCGGAGTCGAAGCATAATATAAATGATGTAAATGATGAGTTACAAAAAATCGGGAATGCTCCCGGGAAAAACAGGAAAAAAACTTTTGTTTACTTGTTCAAAAGAGATTTAACCGTATGCAAAACAGGTTCTATTTCCTGAGTCAATGAATGAAAGCCGAAAGAAGCGGCAATGGTATAGGCCTTTTCCGCAAGTGCCAGCGCTTCATTTATCCGCCCTGGATTTTGCGCGAGAATTTCTGCCTGGTTGGCTAATGAAATCGCAAGGCCGCTTTGAATGCCGAGTTCTCTGCAAATAGTTTCCTGTTCCTTTAATAATACAATAGCCTCATCAGGTTTTCCCAAATCCTTGACAACGAGCGCCTGGTTTCCGAGGCAAGCGGAAAGGTCTTTTTTATTTCCCAGTATTTTGCATAATCGTTCTTCTTCTCTATGGAGAGCGATTGCGCCATGCAAATTTCCCTTGCTATAGAGAATGCTTGCCTGGTTTCCCAAAGAACGTTGCAAACCATCCATATTGTCCAGTTTCCGGCAAATGCGTTCCTCTTCTTTATGCAGTTCCAACGCCTTGTCAAGATTGCCTTTCTCTGCAAGAATGTTTGCCTGGTTGCCGAGCGCATATGATAAACCATCCTCGTTTTCTAATTCTCTGCACAAACGCTCCTGTGCAGAGTATAAAGACATTGCTTCATCCAGATTTCCCATCGAGTAGTGGATATTTGCCTGATTCCCGAGATTATATGACAATCCGTGTTTGTTTAACGTCTTCCTGAATAGCGTGGATTGTTCTTTATATAATTCCAGGGATTCCGCAAGGTTGCCGCGTATGGAGAGAACATTTGCCCTGTTTCCTAAATTATAAGACAGGCCGTGTTCATTGCATAAGTTTTTGCAGAGATATTCTTCTTGTTTAAGCAGAGTGAGGGCTTCGTCAAGGTTTCCCCGGGTTATAAGAATGAGCGACTGATTTCCGAGACAATCCGAAAGTTCCTTGTTATTACTCAGTGTGCGGCAAAGTTTCTCTTGTTCTTTGAGTGACGCAAGCGCCTCGTCAAGATTTCCCGAAATTTTGTTTATACGGGCTTTATTGCCGAAACATACGGACAATCCTGACATATCCCCCGTATTGCGGCAGATAGATTCCGCTTCTGCAAGAACTTCTGCAGCGTGATCGGGTTTTTGAAGGAGAGAAAGTATTTCCGCCTGTTTAATGAGATTATATGCTAATCGGTAATTATCCTTTAGTTTACGGCAGAGTTGTTCTTCTTCCCTGAAAAGTGTTATTGCGTTTTCCCAATCGTTATCAGCAAACATAATAATTGCCTGATGTGAAAGGGATTGTATTAGTCCGTAATTATTTCCAACGGCGCGGTATATCTGTTCTTCATCTTTATGTAATTGCATGGCCTCTCCCATGCCGCCTCGCTCGTAAAGGATATCGGCAAGTATTCCAAGGGCTATGGGTAAATTGTCGAAATCCTTGTTTTGTCCGTAATAATAAACGAGATATTCATACATTTTTAATGCTTCGGTAAGAAGGTTTCTTTCCTTTAAGAAGAGTGAAAGATTTTCAATGCCGTCAAGATAATTGACGGGCGTTTCCAGAATAGCGCAATACGCGTACGGTATGCGCATTTGAGAGTATTTTTCAATCTGCGACCAGTAAAACATCACATCGTGGCTGTTTGCTTCATACAAAGCGTTAAAAAAGGATAAATCGGAAAGAAGTCCAAACAGCCTATTCCATGATTTTGCCTGAGTGAGTTGACAGGGAAGTTCTTCAATTGAACGCGGGCTCATACGTTTTTTTTCAAAATAATCTGCAAGGCGCAGGTGAAACCGTGTTTTTTCTTCCTCGGTGGCAAGATATCTGCGTTTTACCGCTTTATAAATACTGTGATGTTTAAAAATGAAGAGATTTGAATTCTGTATTAATAAATGTTTCGTCTTTGACAGAAATGCTTGTAGTTGTGCATTTGGTGATAAATTTATTTCTCCGTGAAGTAATTCGTTTATTTCGCTCTCCGATAGCCCGTTTCTCGATACGGACAAAAATGACATAACGTTCCGGAAAAATGCAGAACCGGCGGCATTCAATTCATTATCGTGTTCGCATTTTTCAATAATCCGTAAAATAAGCTCCTCAATGTTTTGTGCGGAAAGATATAAGTTCATTTTTTGTTCGGCAGTAGATTCTGCATCATATATACGTAATTCTTCCATAAGCATGTGAAGGTAAAGCGGATTGGATGTTTGAGGGGCACGGACAATTGTATCAATATGCCCTTTAGTTAATGATTTTGGAGGAATATATTGCAGATATTCAAGTATAAATTGTTTTCGTTCTTCGTCTTCAAGAGGTTTTATTTCAAGAACGGGCCAGTTCCGTTTTGTGAGGGCATCGGATATGATGCCGGGTGATGCGGAGAGAATGAACCGTATATGAGGCGATATTTCATATGGGATACATGACAGTATCTCCGTAGGGTCTTGCATTTCCAACAGATCTATACTATCCAGAATAATAACCACTTTGCCTTTTGCCGCAGCCATGGAAAGGGAATTAACAAATGCGACATTGATATCGTTCCGGTTTTTAGGAATATCATGGGGCAGATTAAATTCATGTTTCAATTCCATGATAATGTGCAGGAGCACGGCTTCTAAATTTTTTGTGCGGGGCGAAATGCCGATAAAATATACTATGAATTTGTTGCCCGGATGTAAGGATCTGTAAT
Source organism: Planctomycetota bacterium (assembly GCA_016873165.1). Classification (GTDB taxonomy): domain Bacteria; phylum Planctomycetota; class Brocadiia; order Brocadiales; family Brocadiaceae; genus Kuenenia. Next base: position 73,091 of record VGXV01000017.1, read on the forward strand.
GTTTCTCCCAGTTGGCGAGAAGCGTTGATTTTCCAACCCCGGGTTCGCCGGTGATAACAAGTGGAGGAGCGTTTCCTTTTGCGTGTTCATCCAGGCGGTGAAAATATTCTTGCCTGCCGATAAAGAATTCTGTTCTGCTGGAAGAAAAGGCATTATGTACCCTTGCATCCCTCTCCAGGATGTTTTTTGATCTGATTTCTAAAGAAGAAAGTTTTTGTTCAGCATTGACAGGGGAATTATCTTCCACGGATAGATTATCCTTTCAAAATAGTGAGTATATAAAGTTTAATATATATATTTCTAATACTTTTTACCATGTTTTTATCTTTTTTTCTTTTCTTTTTTCTGTTAGTGTTTAGCCAGTAAATTCAACGGTAAGGATTGTAAGTATTATTTACCTAGTTTCTTTTCTTTTGCTCTCTTTTTATTCAGGGTACGACTTAGGTACGACTTGAAACAGGGGGGGTAGGGG
>VGXV01000018.1 GCA_016873165.1 Planctomycetota bacterium
AAACTGCTCTTTTGCATTGCTATCGGATTGTTTACCCTCATACAACTGTTCATCTTTACCGACAAGCAAATATTTAAACTCTATCACTTTCACATTAATGGATTCGTCTGGAACCTTATTATCACTCCGGGGGGGATAGAGTCGATGGGAAACAGCAGTTCAACTATTCTTAGCACGGTGAAAATCATTGCCGGATTTATCGGCCTGCAAATAGCGCTTTTTTTTATTGCAATGTCGGAAATCGGACAAAAAATCTCATTTGCAATGCAAAAAATTCAGTTCAAAAAAGCGTTTGTTGGTTTTATTATTCGTAACACTTTAGCTTTTTGAAAATTGCCCATGTCTTAACCCCATGCTTCAGCATGGGGTTAAGGGAAGAAACAATCATGGGCTTCAGCCCTGAGGTAAAGTTAGCCCAATATCTTTTACTGCACCAGGTTGTAGAGACAGGTTTCAAACCTGTCTCTACCAAAGCCGGTGTATTTATTGTGGATATCTCCGCACTAAAGTGCGGAGTTAATGGAGGTGAAATTTGCTCCATACGTCAATATTAGAGATGCCTTATAAAATAAAGGGAATCGAAGTCTTTTTCAAAAAGCTAAAGTGTTACTATTATTCTGATCTTTAACTTTCAATTCTTTACTTACGGCATCAGCCATCTGGAGGCAAATACCCCGGTATTGTCGGCATCAGGCGCCCTTCCTCTTTACATACCCGTTACTTTTAAAAGATGGGCGAAGAAATTTGGTGTTGCTCCTAAGAGGACTACGCAGCTTAAACTGGATAAAAAGAATTCACAACTCCATTATCCGTTGCACCCAATGCAGTATGATTGGACGGAATCAAACTATAATATCGTCTGGCTTGTTGCCGAATCATGGCGGGCAGATATTGGGATAGCCTTTGTTATATCAATCATCACTACAAAGCGGTCTTTCCGCTGCAATCGTACAACTTCCTTAAGCAGACAGTTACGGACGAAGCAGACCGTGAAATTGCAAACAAAGCAGTGTTCTTTCGGGCGTCGCAAAATGATCTTGCGCTTGTAATGACAGAAATAAAGAAATTCAACAAATAATGAGGATAGCGCAGTTTTTTAACAAAGTTTCCGGTTTCTGGAAAAGTGTATTTTCGGAAAACAGTTCATTACAATACAGAAAGATATTTGTTTCCCTTATATTTCTCCTCCGGTATACTCTGATTACAAGGTGGGAGTATTTGAAGGTTTGGGAGGGGCTCGTTCCATTGATCAAAAACCGCAGGTGAATCTATGGATAATGTAACAAAAACCTATAATGACTTTTGGTCGTCAGAGTTAAAGGATAGCCGAAAGCAGAGAAACAAAAGCTGGTTTCGGCGTAAGCGGTACAAATGGTTAAGCTATGTGTTTCCCCGATTAGCCCTGAAGCGCGGCTTTGCAAAAAAATACCATCAGGGTGTGGTGTCTGTTGCGGAAGGATTTTTTTGTGATCTGGGATGCGGTTTGGGGGCCTGCGTCGGGCTGTATGCGGCATCCTCCGGATTTTCTGCCGTAGGTTTGGATGCCTCTCTCAACGCCCTTTCATTTGCCCGTTCAGAGAAAGAAAGGTTGCATTTTGATCAGATTCACTTTATCGCCGGCAATCTCTTTGACACGCCATTTAAAAACGATTATTTTGATACCGTCTATCTCGGACAAGTATTGGAACATGTTGAAAATGAGGAAGAAGTGGTAAAAGAAGCCGTTCGCATACTCAAACCCGGTGGAAAATTAATTATCACGGTGCCCAAAGAAGACCTCTTGCCGAGTCCCTATCATGTAAGAACCTACACTGCAAAAGATTTAGAATCACTTCTCAGCCCGTATGCTCAGGGAAAAATACAATTTTATCCCTTTGATATGAGAAGATTTGCGGTATCATTGAAAGTTGTTAAAAATAAGAGTGTAAAAGACAAAACAGGAAAACAGCCATGAAAATACCATCATTTATTTACGGAACGGCCTGGAAGGAAGGCGCGACTGCTGATCTCGTTAGAACGGCTCTGTCGGCGGGCTTCAATGCAATTGATACCGCAAACCAACCGAGACATTATCAGGAACACCTTGTAGGCGAGGCATTGCAATCCATCTTTGACGGAGAAATCAGGCGTGAAACGTTATTTCTTCAAACCAAATTTACCCCTGCCGACGGCCATGACCGGAGAATCCCTTACGATAAAAAGGCAAACCTTGCAACGCAGGTAGAACAATCATTTGCGAATTCCCTGGAACATTTACATACGGACTATGTGGATTCATATTTGCTGCATGGGCCATATTCCCATGCCGGACTGGGGAAGTCAGACTGGGAGGTATGGCAGGCAATTGAAGAACTTTGCCGGTCAGGGAAGGCAAGGATGATTGGCATCAGCAACGTCAGCAGGGAGCAATTGGAAATGCTTGTTGCTAAGGCTGAAATCAAACCAATGATAGTGCAAAACAGATGTTTCGCGAATCAAGGATGGGATAGAGAGGTGAGGGAATATTGTCAGTCCAATGACATTATCTATGAGGGGTTTTCTCTTTTAACGGCGAATACGTACCTCTTTCAAAACAGCAAAATCAAAAAGATTGCCAGAGAGAAGGGAATGACGATTCCACAGGTGATATTCCGGTTTGCATTGCATGTGGGAATACTACCGCTTACCGGCACTACCGACAAACAGCATATGAAGGAAGATTTGAAGATTTTTGATTATGAACTCACAAAAGAAGAAGTTCGGGAGATTGAAACAGCAGCGGAGTAATGTCAATTGCCGGTGAACTTTTCGGTAGGGTATTAATAAAAATACTTGAAATCCCAAAATATTCCTATATAATCTACCGAAATTATAGACTTAATAGGATAAGTAGTCATTATGGTATATAAATGCGATGATTTCAAAAAAGGTTAAATACGCTATTATTGCGCTTATTAAATTGGCCAGAGAACACAATAGAGGGCCAATACTCATACGGGATATTGCAGAAAGCGAAAAAATTCCTCAAAAGTTTTTAGAGGCGATTCTGAACGACCTTAAACATGCCGGCATTCTTGCCAGCAAAAAGGGAAAGGGGGGAGGATATTATTTGTTAAAAAGTCCTGACGAAGTAAACCTTGCTACCGTTATCCGGTTGTTTGACGGCGCAATAGCGCTTTTGCCGTGCGTTACGTATCAATATTATGAACGGTGTGAAGAGTGTAAAGATGAAGAAACATGCGGCATTCGCGATGTCTTTAAAGAGGTGCGGGATGAGACTGTTGAATTACTGAAAGCGGCGACTCTGAGCGAGATAATCAGGAGGGAATCAAAATTAGAGAGAAAAAAACAATAAAAATTTTTGGCCGCATAGTCTATAAATACTATAGACTATATCAGATGGACAGTGGCGCTTCAGTTTCGGTTCGAAAATATAGTCAAACAAATCTGGTTTTCGATGAGCCTTTTAATGCTTCGACTGCGCTCAGATGACGAAGCTGTCACCCTGAGCCCTTCGCTTATGTCATGCTGAGCGGAGTCGAAGGGGAGCATTCCCAAATTTTTGCAAAATTCCAAAAGAGACCATGGCTCGTTCCAAAGCTCCAGCTTTGGAACGTAATTGCTTGAGAAGCTTCGCTTCTCATAACAGAAAGCATGAGCTTCCTTCGCAATTGTGTTCCCAAGCAGGAACTTGGGAACAAGAATGATGGATTTTCAAAAATTTGGGAATGCTCCCAGTCGAAGCATCTTTTACCGCTCAGGGTAAACTCCGTCGAAGGGTTGTGTTTCTGAGTAAAAACTTATTTGATATTTCGAAAACCAGATTTGTTTGACGGTAAATGTTTTAAACAAAGAAATTTTTTGGAAGTTTATCTTAGCGCAAATTCAGTGAAGGAGGTATTTGTATGGGTTACGAAGCATGGATAACCTTAGCGGTTGTTGCAGGTATTTTTGTATGTCTTGCCAGAAACCTTGCACCGCCGGACTTGCTGTTTTTAGGAGCAACAGCCTCTCTGGCGGCGCTTGGCATTATTACACCTACCGAGGCTTTTGCCGGGTTTTCAGATTCGGGCATGATGACAGTGGCTGCTTTATTTGTCGTGACGGCCGGACTCCGTGAAACAGGAGTATTGGATTACATCGGGCATCATGTTCTCGGAGGGGCGAAAACGGAAAAAAGCGCCTTGGGGAGATTGGCAGTGGTGGTGCTGCCAATGTCGGCTTTTTTGAATAATACCCCCATTGTCGCAATGTTTATGCCGGTAGTATTGGATTGGTGCCGGAAACATCTGGTCTCGCCCTCAAAATTATTGATTCCGCTCTCGTATTTGGCAATTCTTGGCGGAACGTGCACGTTGATAGGCACATCAACCAATCTTGTCGTACAGGGTTTGATGATCAAGCATGGATTGCCAGGACTGCGTCTTTTTGAGATTGCGGTGGTAGGAATTCCCTATGCCATTGTCGGTTTTATATATTTGTTCTTTGCAGGTTTTAAATTGCTTCCCGACCGTAAAGAATTTCTTGAGCAGCTTGGTGAAACGAGGAGAGAATATTTAGTGGAAATGATGGTACAGTCTGGATGTAAATTGGTCGGGAAAACGGTTGAACAGGCCGGACTGAGAAAACTTCCAGGGTTGTTCCTTATAGAGATTGACCGCGCCGGCAAAATTATCAGCCCGGTAAGCCCGGATGATGTGATAGAGGCAAATGACCAGTTGGTTTTCACAGGGGTTGTAAGCAGCATTATTGAGCTGGAAAAAATTCCCGGCATTATACCCATTGCAGATACCGCCTATGAGGTATCTCCAAAGCAGCAGCGCAGACGCCGTTTGTGCGAAGCGGTAATATCTGAAAATTCTCCCCTCATCGGAAAAACCATCCGCAACGCAGATTTCCGCGCCTCGTATGGCGCTGCTGTGGTGGCTGTCCATCGTGGCAGCAGGCGGGTTGAAAAAAAGATTGGCGATATACGGCTGAAACCAGGCGATACCCTCCTTCTGCAGGTAATGCCGCATTTTTTGAGAGTGCATCGGAATGATCCGTCATTTTATCTCGTCAGCAACGTTGAGGGATGGCGTCCGTTGCGCAGGGACCGGGCATGGATATCTGTGTCTTTATTTCTAGCATTGATAGGGTTCATGACAACAGGATGGGTTCCGATTCATATCGTATCTATCCTTACGGCTCTTTTTATGGTAGGTCTCGGATGTATTTCCGGAGGAGATGCGCGGCAAAGTATTGAATGGAAAGTTCTCATTACGATAGCCTCTGCATTCGGCATTGGCGCTGCCATACAGAACTCAGGGCTGGCGACAACCGTTGCCACCCACCTTGTTGAAATGACACAGGTCTATGGGCCTATTGCGGCATTGGTTGTTATTTATTTCCTCGGATCGTTTATGACGGAACTCATTACCAATAATGCAGTGGCAGTTTTGGTTTTTCCGTTTTGCCTTGAAACGGCAAGGCTCTACGATACAAGTCCCCGCCCCTTCCTTGTTGCGTTGCTTTTTTCTGCATCTGCAAGCTTTATGACGCCTATCGGCTACCAGACGAATATGATGGTTTACGGGCCGGGAGGATATCGGTTTATCGATTTTGTAAGAATTGGCGGCCCGCTGCACCTGCTGCTCTGGAGTATAGCAATGGTGTTAATTCCGTTTTTCTGGAAATTCTGATACGAGGGGAAATCTTAACACAATCTTAATAATTTCTTTATATTTTCTTAATATTTGCATTTTACAATCCCTGCGTTTTTATAGTAGTTAGTTTCTTATGATGACAATTTAAGAAAGGGAGCAATTGTATATGATCGGTGGTAAATGGCGTAATTGTATGTTGTTAAAGTTCTTTGTTTTATATGTGGTATGCACCGGCGGTGTATCTCCGGCAGTGTTTGCACAGGAGGGCGTAAAACACACTGCCGCTGCCAATCGTGAAGTGGAGGAATTGAAGCAGCAATTAAAACTGATGGAAGAAGCATTCGCACGGCAGCAGCAGCAGATGGAGACATTGCGAAATCGCATAGAGTCAATAAGCACGGAAACGAAGGTCGTTGTGAAAGAGGAGACAAGGCAGGCAGTGCAGGAATATTTATCTACCGATGAGGCAACGAAGGTTGTCGTGAAGGAAGAGGCAAAGCAGGCGGTGCAGGACTATCTTTCCACGGATGAGGCAAGGGAGATTCTGGGCGTTGGCATGCCGAATATGATCGTTGAATTTACTCCGGACGATAAAAAAGCTTCATTAAGCATCAGAACTCCCGATGACAGATATTCCCTTAATATCGGCGGCCGGTTGCAGATGCAATACGAATACAAGGATAAAGACGATGATTTCGGAGAGTCGGATACGCAAACCATCGATGTCCGCCGCGCGAGGCTCAATTTTGGCGGTAATATTTACAGCAAAGACCTGCATTATTATGTTGAAATAGACGGGGATAAATTTGACATAGGGGTGAGGGATTTTTACGTGTACTGGACGCCGTATGAAGAATTAAATACCAAAGTCGGGTATTTTAAGGTGCCGTTTAACAGGCAGAGGATGGCATCCTCTGCGGTACTCTTGCTTCAGGAGAGGTCTATTGCCAGCGAGTATTTTGACCAGGATCGTGATTACGGTGTGGATTTGTATGGAAATCCCTTTGCCGGAAAGATGGAATATCACGTGGCAATGTTTCAGGGAGCGGGAGAGGATCAGGCGGACTGGTTTCAGGGCAGGGAGAATTTTGACAACGAACTTATGTTTGTCCTGAATGCACGGTATAATCCGTTTGGAAAATATAATTATTATGATGAGACGGATATTGCATATTCTGAAAAATTGAAAGCTACTATCGGTGCGGCGGTTGCGTTCAACGGAAAACGCAGAGATGTGAAAGAGGAGAATTATGACAATATTACGGGGACTGTTGATTGCGGGTTGGTGTATAAAGGGATTTCGTGGAATAATGAATATTATCTTATGTCAAGGGATCCCGAATCTGGCGGGGAATCCCTGGAATCTGAAGGTTTTCATACACAGTTAGGATACTTTATCCTTCCGAAGAAGTTGGAACTGGCAGGCCGCTATGCGATGATCGATCCCGACGATGACGTTTCAAATGACACGCAAAGGGAATACACCTTTGGCGCTAACTATTATTTTCGCGGTCATCGCTCAAAGGTTCAGGCAGATTTCGGCCATTTTGTGACGGAGGGTGATGAAGAAGATGAAAATGAAAATAAGTTCAGGGTGTTATATCAGATTATGTTCTAAAAAAAGAGAAAAATAGTCGATTTTCAGTATAAATTCGAGTAATATATCGCTCATATAATTTTAGGAGGAATAAGTATAATGAAGAAAAAATTATTATTGTTTGCAGTAATATGTTGTGGGGTAATGGGCGCCACCTTGACTGAAGTATCTTCAACGGTTGCGTCTGAAATCAAATTTTATAGCACCACAGGGAGCATACCTGTAAATTTCAACAACATTGGCACGGATATCACGGACAGCCTTATTGCATTCAGGAAGGAAGGTTGCAGCGAGTGGTGTTCAGATGCAGAGATTCGGTTAACCTGTGCCGGCTGCGCTGAAGAATCCACAATGGCTGAACCGGAAATCAAATCGTATAACAAAGTAGGCGGCGTTTCGGGAAATCTGAGCAGCATCGGTTCCGATACCATGAACAACCTCATGACATTCTGGGCGGAAGGATTCAACAAGTTGTATCCAAATGTAAAAATTCAGATAGAGGGGAAAGGCTCCACAACCGCTCCTCCATCCCTGATAGCAGGCACTGCACAAATAGGGCCGATGAGCAGGGCTATGAAACCTACGGAAATCGACGCCTTTGAAAAGAAGTATGGTTACAAACCTACGGAGATAAAAACATCGCTTGATGCTTTGGCGGTATATGTTAACAAAGATAATCCCATAAAAGGACTGAGTCTGCCGCAGGTAGACGCTATTTTTTCAAGCACCCGAAGGGGCGGATATAAAGAAGATATCAGGACGTGGGGGCAGCTTGGCCTGACGGCAGATTGGGAGGCAAAACCGATAAGTCTCTACGGGCGTAATTCCGCTTCCGGCACCTACGGATATTTCAAGGAACATGCGCTTTTTAAGGGTGACTTTAAAAATACGGTGAAAGAACAACCCGGGTCTGCTTCTGTCGTTCAGGGGGTTACCGAAGACCGTTACAGCCTCGGTTACAGCGGCATAGGATACCAGACATCGGGCATCAAGTCCGTTCCCATTACGCTGAAAGAGGGAAGGCATTTTGTAGAGGCAAAAGAGGAGAACGTGCTGAATGGCTCTTATCCCCTTGCGCGGTTCCTCTATATCTACATTAATAAAAAACCGGGACAACCTCTTGATCCCCTGGTGTGTGAATTTGTCCGGTTTATTCTGAGCAAAGAAGGACAGGAAATAGTGCTAAAAGACGGATATCTGTCGTTGCCGGCGTCAATCGTTGAAAAAGAACTGAAAAAAATAGAATAACATTTTGTTTGTTTTCTTTGTGTTCTCTGCACCCTCTGCGGTGAACTATTACCAGTGTTTTAATAATCACCCCTTGATATCCCTAAAGTAAAAAGCCGGGGAAAAGGGGTGGTTTTCTTTTCTCCTGCATAATGTACCCGTAATTATGAAAAGCCTGAAAAGCAGAAAACTTACCGATAAAACTGCCCGTTGGCTGATTACATGCAGCGGCGCAGCTACCATATGTGTGATACTTGCCCTGTTTGTCTTTATCTTTATGGAAGTTTTTCCTCTTTCAAAAGGCGCAAAAGTCGTAAAAGAAAATGCATTTTCCATTTGTAAAGATGCGGTGTGTATTGGCGTTGATGAACGGATGGGGGCTGCTTATGTGCTTTCTCAGGAGGGTAAAGTAGATTTTATTTCATTACGGGATGGAAATAGTATCAGGAAACATGATCTCTCCGAAGTCGGAAATGCGTATATAACATCGGTTGACATATATAAAGACCGTCATGTTATGGGAACGGATGACGGAAGAATTTTGACGGTTTCTATCGGGTTTGCCGAATCGTTTGAAAACGGAGAAAGGGTGATACACCCGGCAGTTTCTGTGCAGGAAGTGACTCATGTGGAAGAAAACGGCGGTTCTCTCCCTTTCGCGGCAAAGCACATTGTATCAAGGGGTGATGAAGAAACAAGCGTTACTGCAGTTCATACGGACGATGGCCGGCTGTTGCTCCTTGCTTCAATAACGGAAGCATCGCTTTTCGGAGAGGGAGAAAAGAGAGAGGTAAAAAAAGATATTACCGGCCTTATAAAACGTCTGACACCGGAAGCCACACCTTCTGCATATGATGATACAACATATTCACCGCAGGAAGGAACATGTGCCATTACTGCTCTTGCAATGGATCTTTTTATGGAAAATCTTTATGTTGGCACCGATTCAGGGGAAATAATAAACATTGGCATACGAGAAAAAGATGAACCTGTTGTCCTGGAGAGAGTGAAAGTTTCCGATGACGCGGTTACCGCGCTGAGATTTTTGCTGGGCGATATTTCTCTGGTGGTCGGCGACTCCGGCGGCAGCGTTGCTGCCTGGATGAAAGTAAGAGATGCATCAACCTCCGCGGGTTGGTCATTAAAAAAAATACACACATTTCAATCCCATGATGCTCCGGTTGTTGCTATTGCCTGGTCTATGAGAGACAAGGGCTTTGTCACTGCCGCATCGAATGGCTCGATACACCTCAGCCACGCCACGTCGGAACAAACATTATTAAAGGTAAAGGCACATTCCGCGGCGATTGCACTCGTTTTCTCTCAAAAGGCAGATGGCATTTTGGCGGCTGACTCAACAGGCACTCTATCTCTGTGGAATATTTCAAATCCTCATCCTGAAACCACGCTGAAGACTTTGTTTGGAAAAGTCTGGTATGAAGGGTATGAGAAACCGGAATACATATGGCAATCAACCGGCGGCACCGATGATTTTGAACCGAAATTCAGCCTCATACCCCTCATCTTCGGCACGATTAAGGGCACGATGTACGCTTTGCTTATTGCCGTGCCGATTGGCATATTCGGGGCGCTGTATACTTCGCAATTCCTCCACCGGTCTTTGAAAGTGATCAAACCCGTCGTTGAACTGATGGCGGCACTTCCCAGCGTAATCCTCGGGTTTCTCGCGGGATTATGGCTTGCCCCGCTGATTGAGAAAATATTTCCCGCCCTGGTAATCATGCCGGTTTTTATTTTGCTTTCTATTGTTGCTGCAATAATGACCTGGAAAACAATTCCCTTTTTCGGTGGCGGTAAATATAAGCATGGCACAGAGGCGGTATTTTTGATTCCGTTTATTATTGGCGCATTTTTTGTGTCGATTTGCCTTTCGGGGATATTTGAATCGTTTGCTTTCGGGGGAGATTACCGGCAATGGCTGCTTAATATTTTAGGACTGCCCTACGACCAGAGAAACGCCGTTGTCGTGGGATTTGCTATGGGTTTTGCAGTGATACCCCTTGTTTTTACCATATCCGAGGATGCGATGAGCAATGTTCCCAGAAGTCTTGTTTCCGCTTCTTTGGCGCTTGGAGCAACGCCGTGGCAAACTGCGGTAAGGATTGTTTTGCCGACGGCGAGTCCGGCTATTTTCTCAGCGGTGATGATTGGTTTTGGCAGGGCAGTGGGGGAAACTATGGTCGTTCTCATGGCAACGGGCAATACACCTATTATGGATTTGAATCTGTTTAATGGTTTCCGGGCGCTTGCCGCAAATATTGCCGTGGAAATACCTGAAGCTCCGTTTGGCGGGACGCTGTACCGGGTGCTTTTTCTTGCCTCGCTCCTGCTTTTTGTGACAACATTTATCGTGAATACCCTGGCAGAAATAATCCGGCAGAAAATGAAGAAGAAATATAGCAAGCTATAAATTAGGTTTTCGGCTACTTTCAATAACGTTGCGGTGACAAGGCGCGCCTTGCCATTACATGAACAGTTTGAAATTTCTGAATATTAAACTATGAAAAAATTTTTTAAGACGGGAAATCCTTATGTGTGGCTGACTGCAAGCTCACTGACCGTATGTCTTTTAATGGTCTGCGGACTGGTCGCACTTATTATGGTAAAGGGGCTCGGTATATTTTGGCCGCACGAAATCGTTCGCTTTCACCTCAAAGACGAAACAGTGGTTTTGGGGGAACTGGTGAAAAAGGAGCCTATTCCTTACGAGAAAAACGGATACCGCACAAAACTGAAAGTCGGAAACCGTGATAGTTACGGTCTTGATTTCCGATGGATTAATGACGATGAAATCGTTTCCGGGGAATATCCCGCATCGGTAGTTGCTATTGAAAGGCGCGAGTGGGGGAATATGTACGGGTTCTTGCATGGCATTCGAAAGAATGGCAAAACAGAAACAATACAACCGGACGGCGCAAGTGAAGTTATCGATGCACACAAAAAGCTTTTCCGGAAGATACGGCGATTGGAGAAAAAGGAAATTGGCGACATTAATCATCAAATGGAGAAGAACCGGCTTAAATTAAAACAATTAATGGCACCGCCAGCATCGGATACTTTGCAGCGGAAAGCCGATAACGTAAAAGCAAAAATAGCCATTCTCGAAAAAATGTATTCTGAAAAAGAAATATTGCTTTCAGAACTGTACCGACAGGCAAAAGAGAAAGAGTTTATTATACACCTTGCCGGAGGAGAAGAAAAAATACTGCCCGTTTTTGAGGTGGTGCGCATGTATACTCCCAATAACATGCACGTGTTTGCAAAAATGGGATTTTATCTGTCGAAACTGTGGGAGTTTATCACGGATGAACCGAGAGAAGCCAATACGGAAGGTGGTATTTTCCCGGCAATTTTCGGCACGATTATGATGGTGTTTCTCATGAGTATTGCAGTTGTCCCCCTTGGAGTATTGACGGCAATCTATTTGAAAGAATATGCGGGAGATAATTTTATCTCCCGCATCGTGCGTATTTCGGTCAATAACCTGGCAGGCGTCCCCTCGATTGTTTTCGGGGTATTCGGACTCGGATTTTTTATCTATCTTATAGGCGGGGCCGTAGACAATGTATTTTTCAAATCCGCATTGCCGTCTCCGACATTCGGAACGGGGGGTATTTTATGGGCTTCTCTTACGTTATCGCTATTAACGGTGCCGGTTGTGGTTGTTTCCACGGAAGAGGGGTTATCTTCCGTGCCCGGATCAATAAGGGAAGGCTCTTACGCCCTTGGAGCGACAAAATTTGAAACATTGTGGCGCGTAGTGCTTCCCCAGGCAACCCCGGGCATACTTACCGGCACGATTCTGGCAATGGCAAGGGCTGCGGGAGAGGTAGCGCCGCTCATGATAACAGGCGTTGTAAAGCTTGCGCCTTCCCTTCCGATAGACCACCATTTTCCCTTTATTCATCTGGAAAGAAAATTTATGCACCTTGGTTTTCATATTTATGACGTAGGATTTCAATCCCCTAATATTGAAGCGGCAATTCCCATGGTGTATGCCACAACCCTTGCATTGCTCTTTACCGTGCTTGCATTAAATATTACGGCAATCATAGTGCGGAACAAATTGAGGAAAAAATACAGGACGTCTTCTTTATGAAAATCATACCTTACGAGTTCACATTACGAAATGCGGAGCGAAGAGTCTCTTCGCTCTACAACTGAAATCACAACGTGCGAACCCGTAAGGTATGATTTTCATAAAGAAGGAATATTAAAAACAACAATTGAAATACCTCCAGGTTACGGATAAAATCTTTTTGTGTCATCTGCCATTTTCAAAAAAGCGGCATTGTGTTAAGCATAATAATACTATTTCAGCGTGAGGTGTGCTATTTCATCCAGTAAACTGAAAAAAAAATCTAATCCGGCAGTGAATGTCATAGACTTAAAATTCTATTACGGCGATAATTTAGCCCTGAATGGGATAACTCTTGATATTTCGGAAAAAATGATCACGGCGTTTATCGGACCCTCCGGGTGCGGAAAGTCCACGTTAATCCGGTGTTTAAACCGCATGAATGACCTTATCGAAGGGGTAAGAATTGAGGGATGCATCAAGATCGCCGGAAAGGATATATACGACCCGGCAATCAATGTTACCGAACTCAGAAAGCGGGTAGGCATGGTATTTCAGAAGCCAAACCCGTTTCCGAAAACAATCTATGAGAATGTGGTGTACGGGCCGCGCGTATTGGGGGTAAAGAAAAAAAGCATATTGGATGATATATGCGAAAAGGCGCTTACAAGGGCGGCCTTATGGAGTGAGGTGAAAGACCGCCTTCATTTCAGTGCGCTTGAATTATCGGGCGGGCAGCAGCAGAGGGTGTGTATTGCCAGGGCAATTGCCATGGAACCGGAAATTGTGCTCCTTGATGAGCCGTGTTCTGCATTAGACCCCATTGCAACGGCAAAAATTGAAGATATGCTGGTTGAATTGAAAAAAGATTACACGGTAGTCATTGTAACGCATAATATGCAGCAGGCGGCAAGGGTTTCCGATTATACCGGTTTCTTCATGATGGGGGAGCTTGTGGAGTATGATGAGACGACCGAATTGTTTACGAAACCGAAGAAACAAAGGACGGAAGATTACATAACGGGCAGATTCGGATAGGAAAACATGAAAAAAGGTTTTCGTTACCGAAGAGAGTCCTTTTTTACGTATTTTATTTTGGAAGAATAGTTCCCTTATTCAGGTGTTGAATAGGGGGCGCTTTTTTGCTGGTTGAAAAAAGTGCGGGGGGAGGAGGGGAGTTTTTATGGTACGTGAAGCATATCACAAGGCTTTAAAAGAACTGCAGGACGACGTACTTGAAATGGGAAAACTGGTATCTCAGGCAATACAGAGTTCCATTGAGGCATTAAAAACCAGAGACATAGAGACCTCGAAGGAAATCATAAAAAAAGATCAGGAAATAAACAGAATGCGGTTTGATATTGAGGAAAAATGTATCGTGCTTATTGCGACGCAGCAACCGCTGGCGGTTGATTTAAGGACATTAACCGCTATTTTGAGCATTATAACCGACCTGGAACGCATGGGTGATCATGCGGAGGGAAACGCCAAGATAAATATTATGATCGGCGAGGAACCTCTGATAAAACCCCTGGTCGATATTCCCAGAATGGGAGAGATAGGCATTGCCATGCTGGAAAAATCTCTCAAGGCATTTATCGAAAGAGACGTGGAAGCGGCAAGGAGGGTATGCAACGAAGACGATAAAGTTGACGCGCTTCACGACCAGATTTATCATGAGCTTTTGCTGCTGATGATGAACAATCCGAAGATAATCCATCTTGCAACATACCTGACATGGGTTTCTCACAACCTTGAGCGCATTGCGGACAGAGTGACAAACATCGCGGAAAGGACGGTATATATGGTTACGGGAGAGATGGAAGAATTAAACGTTTCGAAATATTAATGGAAGTTGCAGGAACGGATTTCAATAATTGAAAAATTTGGAACGCTTTAGTCTTTTGAAACGGGAAATAAACATTTGCTGGAGTTTTTCAAAAGACTAAAGTGTTGCAGTTTATGAAACAAAGTCTATCTTGGGAATAGGATCTTCGTTGCCGCTTGATTTGTTTTCAGAACCTTGCGGTGTTAAATATGCTGCGCGTGGCAGTTCCGGTTCACCTTCGGCGTTTACCCTTGATTTGTTTGAGTTGTTCGTTGATTGTATCTGGGTTCTCTTACGAATTGATTCTTTTTTCGGGTCGTATTTGGGAGTAAGAGCGGCAATATTCGCTGCAACGGCGATGTAATTCGTTTTTCCCATTGCGTCTAACATGATAACCTCTCTTTAAAATGTTTCTCTCCTGATTTACTAAAATTAATTTATCTTATCGGATTCTAAAAGTAACTTTTCCGCTATGATTTATTTATCGGCAGAATAGAGACAGATATTAGTAAATTTACGTTCATGTTGAGAAAATTATAACGGTTCATAGATACCGGTTTTTCTTACCATAAAAAAATGCATTCCCATAAAGAGCGCCATTGCAAGCGGAATACCGGCGATGTGCAATGCATACGAACACGTAAGTTGAAATTTGGATAATTCAGCAGCATTATGTGCAGTTAAAAAACTCCCGGTATAATACATCAGCAATGTTAAAATAAGGAGGCTTGCCCCTGACACCCAATGCAATTCTCTTGGATGCCGGTAAATTCTCTTGAAAAAAATCCTGAGCATGTGGCTGAAAACCATTCCGATCATAATATGCGGGCCGACGGAATGAATACGCTGAATCAGCCATCCATAAGGGACTCTATGGCTCACATGCTGAAAACTTGCCGCCGCCTCATCGGGGCTTGGAATAAAATAGAACATAAGGAATATCCCTGTGCCCAACTGGATAATAAATGCAAGGAGTGAGAGTCCTCCCATACAACCGAACCAGCTTAATCCTTTGGGAATCAGTTTCCGTGTTATGTTTGTTTCGATGATTTCCTTTAAAATACCCGCGTTTTGCGATTCACTTACCGATGTGCCATGTTTAGACATGTAAATCCTGCACCCTCCCGCAAAGCCGCTTTTGCAATGGGAAAAAACCTTTTTCCGTAATCAAGGCAGCGTTCATTTTCTATATTTTTGATAAGATTCTTTCTAATACAACGTAAAGGTGGTCGATGTCATTTCGTGTAATCACCAGAGGCGGCTGGAAGGTGAGGACATTCCTGGATATGCCGGTTTTTCCTGCGAGAATTCCCGCGTCTTTTAATTGCTCCAGAATATTGTCAATTTCTTCTGACGCGGGGATTTTATCTTCTTTTACCAGTTCCACGCCCAGCATGAGTCCCTTGCCTCTCACATCGCCCATGATGCGGTATTTTTGCCGGAGTTCGATCAGTTTGTTTCTGAAATAATTTCCCATGTCTTTTGCCTTTTCAACAAGGCGATGTTTTTCAATAAAATCAATTGTTGCCAGCGCCGCGGTAGCCGATACGGGGTTGCCTCCCGTTGTTGAAGCTCCCGGCCTGGTATATGACGCCGCAACAGTATCGTTTGTTATGAAAGCCCCAAGAGGAGTTCCGTTTGCCAATGCCTTTGCCATGCTCATTATATCAGGAACCACATCCCAGTGTTCGATGGCAAACATTTTTCCTGTGCGGCCAAAACCTGTCTGTACTTCATCTGTTATTAAGAGCACATTATATTTATTGAGAATTTCCCTTACAAGCTGAAAATATCCGGGAGGAGGGGTAATAATTCCCCCATTCCCCTGTATAGGTTCAACAATGAAAGCGGCAAAATCCCCGTTTTTAACAATATCTTCAAGACGCCTTGCACATTTCAAGTCACAATTCGGGTATGTAAGATTGTAAGCACAGCGGTAACAGTACGCTGCGGGGATATGTACAACATTATCAGATGGATATGGATCTGTCCTCCACATGGGAATGCCGGTAAGGTTCATTGTCAGTTTGGTGCGCCCGTGAAGTCCCTGCTCAATAGAGGCAAATTTGCTTTTTTTTGTAAATAGCTGCGCAAGGAGCGCGGCTCCTTCATTTGCTTCCGAACCGCTGGCGCAGAAAAACGACCTCTTGAGGTCTCCCGGTGTGATTTCATATAATTTTTCCGCAAGGTCTGCAATCGGCTGTGTCAGGTATATTGTTGTGGTATGCTGAAGGGTATTTGTTTGAGCGCATATTTTTTCAACGATTTCGGGATTGCAGTGCCCCGCATTCATTACCGAGACGCCGCCATAAAGATCCAGATATTTTTTCCCTTTATGATCGTAAAGGTATTGCATCTCTCCCCGAACAATTTGCATGGGGTTTTTGTAGAAGTGATACAAACATGGAATAAGATATTCCTTTTTCTTTTTAAGAATGGCTTCAGGCCCTATATAGTTCATTATCCGGCATCTCCCTTTTTCTATCTGAGACTCTTCATAACCTCCGCAGTGCTCTTTGAATGTGTTATGTCCTTTACGTAACTTCCCAGGTTGCATTCCCTGGGGCTATTTTTCGACAAAATATCCCAGTCTTTTTCCGATATCGGCATGGAAAGCTTCGGATGTTCTTGTGCTACGTCAAGGTATTTTCGGTATAAACCCGCTACTATTTTAGTAAAAGGCGCTTTGTAAAATTGAGCTTCAATTCTCAGTATGCTGATTTTCGTTTTTATAAATGACTGAAGATACGGCAATATACAGATATCCCTGGCAAGTAAAATGTGATTGCGGCAGTATTGATCTGTTTCGATAGGGCGTATTTCTCCCCTTTCATCTTTCAGCGCGTACCCCATGTACTGGCAAACCTGACGGCAATGGTCTTTTTTGTGAGATTTCGATGTAAGCATGGAGGGAATGCAGTGTTCAAGAATCATGCCGGTAACCGGACCGTGGGCAATGCATTCGACAGGCACAACCGCATTCTCCGTCAATTGTTTCAGATGCACATACGAACATTCCAGAGAGGCGGTGACGCCGCAGATGCCTGCTTTTTCTAAAAATTTCAATGCGGCGGAGTTAAGTATGTTTAACGAATAATCTGCAACCGGTTTCAGGCCATACTCTTTTGCCAGGCGCAAAGTTCCGAGGTTGTGAACAAGAACATCCTCCACTTCCAGCAAAAGCGCCTGCTCGTACAACCATCGTACGTCATTCATTTCTATTGCGGTTGTTATGCGCGGCGTGCCAAATTGTATTATCTTTCCCGCGTCTCTTGCCCTGTCCCGTGCTTCTTTTAATAATATTTTCGTCCATACCCTCTTTTCCAGTTGCGAACCTTCGGCATGGATGATTATTTGGTCTGCTCCTTCCTCTAATGCGGCTATTAAAGAGTTCATGGAACCTACTTTTACGGATAACTGAGGGATAGGTATAGGGGTTATTTCATTCTCCGTCAAATCGTGTTCAGCCGTTTCGAACGGATTATCGCTGATGTCTTCTTTTGCAAGCGATCTTTCTTTTGCCGCGCGGCTTAAAAAAAGCGGTTCCCGCTCACCGGAGATATCAACAAGAGACACGGAAGAAGGCGTAAAGGACATTGCCGTTGTGAAATCACGCACCCGGCTTTGATAGAGATGCTCGTACGAGGCGGAATTCATGTAGTAGGACATGGGATCCTCCCGGTAAGTGTCAATGGCGTTACGATAGATACCCACGATTTCCCTCAAATAATCCGCGTGTCTCATTCTTCCTTCAATTTTAAAGGAACATACCCCCGCATGGATAAGGTCGGGAATATATTTCAGCAAACACATGTCTTTAATTGCCAGCAGATAACCGGAAGGCAAATTGCCTATTGCTTGCCCGGAATTGCTTTCCACTATCGTGTATTGCCACCGGCAGGGTTTCATGCACTCACCGCGATTCGCGCTTTTTCCAAAAAGCACTCCGCTGGAGTAACATTGCCCGCTCTGGGAGATACAAAGATCTCCATGGATAAAATATTCAACCTCAATGTCCGCCTTCTCATGAATTTCCTTCACAAGGGAAAGGGGGATATCTCTTGAGGTAACAATGCGTTTGACCCCCTGTTCCTTCAACGTCAGTGCGGATTCGACATTATGAATGTTCATCATGGTGCTGATGTGAATTGGTATTGAAATGCCCATGTTTTGTATCGTGTAAAGCGCCCCTAAATCCTGCACTATTATCGCATCAACGCGTACATCCCGTAAAAATGCAAGATAATCGGTCAATGTTTCAAATTCTCCATTGCCGAGAAGGTTATTGACGGTAATGTATAATTTTACCTTTCTTGAGTGTGCGTATTCGACCGCTTCGGCAATCTGTTCATCAGTAAAATTAAAATCTGATCTGTGCAGTCTCATGTTGAATTTTTTCCCGCCGATATATACGGCATCCGCCCCGGCATCTATCACCGCGGTGAAAGCATCCCACCGGCCAGCCGGCGCAAGTAATTCGACGTTGTTGTTGTGTGTAAATTTCATAGTGTTCCTTTCGGAGTAGTGTAGAGTTTCTTTCCTAATAAACCCCAATTTTGGAGTTTGCTTCAAGGCCGGTCAGCAGTGCGGGATTTCTAATGCCGTCCTGAAAAATACCAAGCGATTTTGCCGTTTTTGTCGGCGCGATGCGTATGGCTTCATCCCTCTCAAACATGTTTGGGATAAAAAAGGATTCATCCAGTCTGTGACATACTACCTGTCCTTTTTCTCCATATTCAACTATTTGGTTAAGGCGGTTTTTGTCCGGCTGCACACCGTCTTTTGTTGAGATGCATTCCACTATCATGCGGGGACCAGGGGGAAAATACTCCAAATCTCCGTTCGTCAAATCCTCCAGTTCCATACACAAGCCGAAAAGGGTATTTCCATAACCTGCAATATGCACTGCATTCGGGAAAAGATTATTTCTGAAATGCCGGTATTGTTCCGGTTTTATGGCTACCCCGCCATAATGGACGCCGCGTATTTTCATTCGTTGTTCCTGATTCATTTCTCCTGCCAGTCGTTCCAGCAAAGGAGGGGTTGTATAAAGAACTTCTATGTGTTGCCGCTGCACTATATCAAGCGCCTGATCAATCACGTGGTTTATATAACGCTTATACCCCAGGGACTCAGGGTTTAACTTTTTTAACCATCGGGGATCAAGATCAATGGAAAACGGATCCATACTGCCCATACTGCTGGCAACCGGGCCTACGGCTTTTCCTATGATATGGGGTCCGCCAGGGCCTGCCCACAACCAGTTTGCCTTTTTAGGAAACCCTCTCTTTTCCGCGATATACCTGAACCAGTCTACAAAAATAACGGCAAATTCTTCTTTCAAATATGCGGTTACTTTCGGCTGTCCCGTTGTGCCGGCTGTTTCTCCTAAAATAAAATTTTCTTTATTTTTGTGATGCGATTGCGGAATGAAATATTCCAGCGGAAATTTCCGGAGATCCTGTTCTTTCATAGGGCCAAGCAGTTTCAGATCATCAAATGCCGAAATATCTCTTTTGGCATTGATGCCTGATTCTTTTTCCTTTTGAAGCCAGTATTGAGAACCGGCACATGGGTCGAAATGAAGAGAAACAACATGCCGGACCCATGCGTCTAAAGGCATTCCGTGCCATTTGGCATTCCGGAGAGGCTGAATAGATGAATGCTGATGAGCGGCAGCGTGTGCATCCTGCTTTGGAGAAAAATCATACGGTAGCGTATCAGTTACTATAGTGGTATTTTTATTTTCTTTTACGTGCATATTAAAGAATTTCAATCTTTGTAGGGTGGGCATTGCCCACCAAAACAACTGAAAATAGCAGTAATGCCTAATTAAATGTATAGGGATTTCAAAGTTTCTCATTATGCCTTTTACCCACCCCTTACCCCTCCCAAGAGGGGAATATTAGAAGTCCCCTTTTGGGAAGGGCATATTAAAAGTCCCCTCTTGGGAGGGGTAAGGGGTGGGTAAAAAGAAAAGTCGTTGGATTTTTGTCTTTTAAAACCCAACCTAATTAAATGGTATTCATACAAATTGTTTTACGTTTTTTGGTTTAAGCAGCATCAGACAACTTGGCGATAGCAACAAATTCGACACGAGTGTGGTGAACATTGTAATGCTGGTGAGTATGCCGAAATATTGTATTGGTTTAAAACCGGAAAAGGAAAAAACCATAAACCCAAACACAGCGGTTAATGAGGTAAAGACGGTGGATCTTCCTATCCTGAATATTGTGCGGCATATTGCTTCCTGATAATTGCCGTCAAAGGCCAGTTCTTTTTTGAACTGATAAAAAATATGTATTGTGTCATCAATCGATATTCCCAGGGCTATGCTTGCGATCATAATCGTGGCTGCATCAAGTTTCATACCGGCAAATCCCATCAGGCCAAGAGTCATCGTTATAGGGATCAGATTAGGAATAATGCTGATAAGACCGATGCGAACGGATTTCAGAACGATTGCCGTGGCAAAGAACATGAGAATAAAGGCCAGAGAAAACGATTGTATCTCACTCCGGAGGATATTGTCCTGCACATTGATTAAAAGAGGAACAATACCCGTTATGTGCCATGAAAGTGAAGCGGTATTTAAGCGGGTATGAATAAATTCTTTTATCGATTCAATAATGGATTGATATCTGTTTGAACCTACCTGTTTTATTTTTACTGAAATCCTGGCATCCGAACGTTCCTGCGTGTAAAGGGTGTCAACGTATTTATCGCCGTACATTGATGCCAGTTTTAAGTAATCCGCAGAATGTTTTTCTGACGCAGGAAGTGCGTAAGATTCGGTTCCGTTATTATTTAATATCCGGTGGGTTTTCCGGATATAATCAGCGATAGAAATTGAATGTGTTATTTCAGGGATTCCGTTCATGTATTTTTGCAGCGCAACAATATCATGAAGGATATTTGGGTGAAATATACTTGTGCCGCCGGCTGTTTCGGCGACAATTTCTACGGGGAGTAATCCCATAAGGTGTTTTTCAATATAATTATTATCTCGTAAAATACTGCTGTTTTGCGGAAAAGAAGTCATAAGATCCGATTCCAGCTTTAGTCTTGTGACGCCGACTACGGAAGCAATGAAAACAGCAATGCCTGTTGAAAGGATAATAGTTTTGTTTTTAACGGTAAACTGTCCCATTTTAAAGAACGGGGATAAGGGGTATTGATTACGGGAAAATATATTTTCGCTATTCTCTTTGTGTGCGGGAATAAAAGAAAGCAAAATCGGCACAAATGTTATACTGACAAAATAAGAAAGAATTGAGCAGCCGCTCATAAATAAGCCCGTAATAAAGACAGGCGGAATGCTGCTTGTGGTAAGTGACGCAAAACCGATAGCAGCCGTAATGCTTGCCATGAGAATTGGTATACTAACGTGTTGCAGTGTTTTGTCTATCTGCCTTTCGTAGTAATAGTAATTAATCAACCGGATAGAGGTAGAAAGCGAAATGATAAATGTCAGCGGGATCAGCATGTTTGCTATCATGTTCATTGTCTGCCCCATCAATACAAAAATTCCGGTAATCCAGGAAACACAAACACCAATTGTTAAAACAGGGATTACGATTCCTGAAATAGTCCGAAATAAACAGCCAAGCACAATAATGGAAATGACAAACATAATCGGGGTAAATTTTTCCATGTCTCTTTTTGACATACGGTCAAGTTCCGCGTTTACCACAGACGGTCCCGCAAGGTGATACGGATGCTGTTTCTTTTTTGCCTCAACCGGTTTTATGGCCATTTCCTGAAGCGCTTTTTTTACACTGGCCGTCAGTTCCTTTCGCGCTTCAGGACCGGCGCATTTTACGGTGGCGATAATCGCCGTGGTTCTCCCATTTTTGGAAATAATGGTGTTTTGGTAAACAGGGTCGCCGAGGACTTCCTGTTTGAAAATATTCATTACCTGACGGTTTCCGTTCTTCTTCATCTTTTCTTTAAAAAGCGGAGAGGTAATCTTGCCTTTAAATACATCCGCCAATGAAGCTACCCTGACAACGCCTTCAATGCCTTTTATCTTTTCTGCAAGTGTGCTGATCTGCCGCATATATTCCTTTTGAAAGAGATTGACAGCGCTAAACGCGATCACCAGGAACTCTTCATCTCCGAATTTCTTCAAAAATTCGTTGTAGTATTTCAGATTTTTATCGTCTTCGGAAAGCCATGTTTCTATGGAATTGTCCGTCTTCATCCCTATTGCGCAGAAACCAAAAAACGCAGTGGTGACAAAGATAAACAACAGAATGGCAATCCTGTATTTAAGAAGAGTATGAAGATAGTTTTTTGTTAACATGAGCTTAATGGCAGAAATTACAGCTTTTTGAACTGATTTCCATTGTTTTGGCAACTAATTTCTCATTTTTGACGGAAACATTTACATATACCTCCACGCCTGCCACCATTTTATCAAATGGAATCGTTCGTGAACCCATGGAGATTCCCGAGAGGCTGCCGGCATCTATTTCCTGCCCAAGGAGTTCGAATGTCTTTTTTGACGTGTTTACCTTTTTTGTTTCCCCTGAAAATCTTCCGTCATATTTTTTATTCAATTTTACCGGTTCTTTTATCTTGGTTGCATCAATGACGCTTGAACTGTCTGCATCTCCCTTTATTTTTACCGTGTCGCCCACTTCAAGGTCTGTGAATGCCGGATCATCCACCCCTTTTATGCGCAATTTTGCATCAGTGCAATTTACCTCCACGAGATCATCCATCAGCATGATTGTTTCCGTAGTCTCGTCAAGACTGCTGATCTTTCCGACCACCGTTCCTTTGTCTGCCGCATACAGAGGAAATGCAGCAGCAACGATACATGCGCCGGTAATTATAGTATTGCGTGAAATACGTTTTAAATGATTCAACATGGTATTTTTCTCCTATTGAAAATGTTTTCTTAATATTTTATCTGTTTTAATTATTTGATTACATATACCCGACCAGTACATTCATCTTTAATGCCAGCAAAATATTCCCTTTAATATCCACTTTCCCTCCAAAAAAGGCCTGCTGCGGGGTTATTTCCCGTTTTACTATGGAGATGAACGTTGTGCTGTCCAGAAGAAAGATGCATGTCGGATTAACAATCGTTCTTTTTGTCACTTCTATCACCAGGCCGTTTTCTATTACAACATTCCACACCCCTTCATTATCATCAGTTATGCAGAATTGGATAATTGCATTAAGGGTATCTATTTTTGGCAGGGGGGATCTGTTTACCCTCTCCTTGAAAAGGGACTCAAAATATTCCCTGTGTGTAATGCCTGCGGGTATTTCCGGTCTTTCATTCATTTGCTCACCACCAAACCATTGTTATGCATTTTATTGTGGTTTGTTTCTGTTTCTCTGTGTTTCCTTGTCTCTCCTTTCTTTCCCCAGTTTGCATCTGTTGCGTATTGAATAATACGGCTGATAAGTTCCTGTGTTATTAATGGACAGTCTATATTCGAACCTGCAAGAAATTCTCTTGTGTTTGCGGCGTCAAAATAGGCTTCTCCAAACATGTATGGCTGGAATGCCGCGGTTTTCTTTAAAAAATTTTTTTCCAGGATATTTGGCGCGGACGCATGGAATTCATGCCGGGGAACGATGCTTACGCTGTAAATACCGGTGGCAACTTTTAACCATTCTGCAATTTCTTCTATTGTGGGAGGGGTAGGGTTCACAATATGAAATGTCTTGCCGGCGGCTTTCTTATTTTTGGAAATGTGAAAAATTGCGCTTGCCGCATAATTTATCGGAATAAGATTTATCGTGCTGTGTTTATCGCCGGGGATTCTTAACGAAACAGGGCGATCCGTCTGCCTTCCCGGAGTAAGGATGTCTCCTCTCAACTTCTTTTTTGTTTCATAATTACCAAGACGAACGAGTTCCCTGCAAAAGGCATAAATATTATCATAGTTTTGTGTGTATCCTGTTTTAGAATCGCCTGTAATGATGCTGGGGCGGTAAACGGTTAATGGAATTCCCTGCTGTTCTGCAAAAGAAGACACGCTTTTTTCCGCCTCACATTTTGATTGTTCATAGTTGTTATTAAATTTCTGTCCTTTTCCCAACTCATTCTCAAAAACAGTTCCTCTTCTTTTTCCCGCTACATACGCGGTGCTTACATAGTGAAAGTGTTTGATTTTTTGCCTGGCACAGAATCTGGCCACGTGCAATGAACCATATATATTTGTCAGGGTAAGTATATCGTTCCTGTCGTTTTCGAATTTTGTGGCGGCGGCGCAGTGAAGCGCTTCGTCAACGGTATTGGCAAGCCGCAAGTAATCGCTTTCCGGAAGTCCCATATTCTCCATTGAAATATCACCTGCGATTATTTCAATCTTGCCGGAAAATGCACGAAGTTCCTCCCGTGTTTTCTCCGGAAAGATTTCATACATCGTTTCCTTCAAAGACATGTTCCGGCAAGTTCTTACCATGAGTATGAGATTATATCCTTCTTCAAGGTATTTGCCCGCAAGACGGCCTCCAAGGAAACCGGTTGATCCTGTAATAAGCAGTGTTTTCTTTCTCATGGTATTCATTGCTGACATTATTTTTTTTGATTAATAAAAAGTATGCCTTCGATATGAGCAATGATAGTGCCAGAGATTTTTTCGAAATCGTTACAGAGCTGCAAGATGAAATTGCATTACTACTTATAGAAAACGGTTTTTATTTTCCCGATGAAGCAGGGGGCTTCCTGGAGGTAAAAATGTGTAACTATTACATTGGGTATTTGTAATTATTACAAATACCCTGGGAAAAATAACCCTGACAGTGTTCTAAAACCCTGTCAGGGTTAACAAGACGTAAGGATATGATGTGCGATAGCATTAATTATCAAATTGGTAAAGCAATATATTTTCATTAAGGCAGGTGGTTGTGTGCGGAAAGCTTTCGAATGTAATTTTCAGGGAAAATTGCTTGTCGGGCAGGACGGTATTTTTACCTGTTTGCACAACAAGAATAGTTTCGGGATTCATAAGTGATGACTGGAGGTCAAAATGGATATCCGACACATTTTTTGCTTCTCTTATATCCCATTGTGGTAAATAGTATTTCAGGAGCCTTTTTTCGCCAGGACAGCAATAGATTCGTACAGACGTGTTTTTATAGTGTGTTTCAATGTGCCGAAGTAATTGTATGGAGGATGGAACATGGCAATGGTATTGAATAACCATTGTGAAAGAGTGGAGAGAAGTCGTGACAATGAGTGTTGCAACAAGCATCAAAAAAAGTTTTTTCCCCAAA
This sequence comes from Planctomycetota bacterium, assembly GCA_016873165.1. Lineage (GTDB taxonomy): Bacteria > Planctomycetota > Brocadiia > Brocadiales > Brocadiaceae > Kuenenia. Next base: position 25,620 of record VGXV01000018.1, read on the forward strand.
ATTTCATATATTTTCATTAATCCCCATGCAGCACTGAGTATTATCACCGGAAGCAGCGGCAAAAGGTGGCGTGAGTTTGCCACGTTCTGACCGAATGCTATCCAAAGCGTGTAAGGGATTGCGTAGAGTATACAGAAAAATCGCTTGCTGCCGGAAGGGAAGTATCGAAACGCAAATGATAAGGAAAATAATAGTATCATCGGGGGAATGTCACGGGAATACCGATAATTGTGCCGGCAGGCGCCTAAACCATATTCCCAAAAAGATTGCATAAGGCACACAGCCCGTCCCCATCCGCCGAATGTGAGGGCAGAACCCCCCCAGTCCGTAAAATGTCCCCGGGTAAAGAAAAGGGCATGATGAAAGAACTGGTTTATTCCCGTGCAATATAGTTGGGGAATAAACCAGAGACCTATGCCAAAAAAAAGCCCGGAGAACCCGGAAAAAATACCATTCGTTTCAAGATGTATCCGGTAAAAAGCGTAATACAGCAAAACCCCCATCCATAAAAAAACAAAAGGAAAATACGAAAGCCTTGCTCCGAGGCTTATGCCTAAAAATAAACTGCCCAGAAATAGGCAGTATCCGCCGTATGAAGCCGCCTCTTTTTTCTCAAAAGGAAAAGATTGGGAAGCGGGATTCAATTTTTTATAATGCGGGGTACATGTTCCGCAACCGGCGATGAAAAAGGCCGAAAAAAGGAATTGTGCGGACAGCATAATAAAAAACAGCCCTGTGGCGTCTGAGGCCGGTCTTTCCGACTGTAACCAGCACAAAGGATTTATTTTGTAAAGGATTGCCGCCAGGATTGTAGTTTCTTCCGTAAATAACCGGCGGGAAATGAAAGAAAGGGGAAAAATCGTAAGGCTGCCAAAGAACACGCCCGGCATTACCAGCGCGGTGACATCGTTGTGAAACAATTTGAAAAACAGGGACGAGATAAAAATATATACCGGATAGCCGGGAAAGTGCGGCTGGAGAAGAGAAATATCATAATCATGAAGCCCCAGGGCGAAGTTAATGCTGTCTTCATTTTCCAGGTATTTACCGGCAAAAAAAAAGCGCAAAAGCAGGCAAACGAAGAAAAGGAGAGTTATTTTAATGTTAAAAGAAAATTTCATGAAAAGAGAGAGTTTATGAGCTTATGAGTTAGGGAGTTTAGGAGTTTAGGAGTTAGGGAGTGGAAGAGTTGTTGAGATAGTTCATAAAACCTTGTATCATTTTTGAAACTTCGTCGGCCTTCTGATAAAGAGTTTTAAAGTCTTCTTTAGTGATATAATTCATATCCAATGCGATATACAAATGACATTGCACTTCTGCCGCTGAGCCATGCGCCATATTTAAGAAATTTGAAAACTCTTTGCTGCTTTTTCTGCCAAATCCTTCGGCGATATTTGCCATAATGGAAACCGATGCCCTGCGGATTTGATCTTTAAGGGAGAAATCTTTTGAGAAAGAAGAATTCATCGTTACTTTAGAAATATCCTTATTCAATTCTCTCGACTTTTGCCATGCCTGAATATCCGCAAACCTCTCAATCTTTGCCATTTTAAATTTCCTTTATTATTATTGAAATTCCCCCAGTCCTTCAACACCCCAACTCTTTAACTCCGTAACTCCCTCACAGTCATTAATAGTAAAACCTCTATTTTGCCGCAATAGTAGCAGTTTCTTTTCCTGTGTCAAGGTGCATTTTGTTTACAATGAAAAGGGTATGGAAAACCAGGAAACAAAAAAGGCCAACTGTCTGGGGAGTAGGAGGTGAGTTTGGACAGCCGGCCTTTTTTGAATTATTGTCACAACATTTCCACTAAGAGTTCTTCATAATGTGCGACAATTTTTGTTGTGTGTAGAATTATAGATGCAAAATCAGTGCCGCACGGCAAATTGTGTCCCCAGTGAAAAGGCAGATTTTATAACATTTGTTAATACAAATAGTTATGATTTTATGATAATTTTGTGTGATGGAAAAGCAGGTTAAAAAAGTGTGTCATAAAGTGTGTCATGACACACTGTGTGTCACATGTGTCACTGTGCCACACTTTTGCACTTAGAGGTTTTTTGTGATAAAAAATTTTAAGTTTTACCGGGGAGAAAAATGACAAAAAGGCAGGGAATGTTCTTTCGTTTTCAAATGTATGCATGTGATACTATTTCGTGTTGTCCATAATGGAAAATGTTGATTTTTCCTTCATTATTTTTTGTAGTATGTTATAAAGTATATGTTGTATAGGTGATGGTTTCATATCTGTTTAAAGAGTGGATAGTGGTTTCTCGTTCAGGGTAGGGTAATTGCACTGATAGGTTCTTTTCTCTTGTTCTTTTTTTAGGAGGTTGAATATGGCGATTGGATATGATGGTAAACCACTCAGCGGTTATATGGGGGTATATGGCGATCTTGTGGAGAAGTATAACGCCAGGGATGCTTCGGTAACAAAAAATACTTTTATTCAATTAGTAAAGGATCTCGAGGCTTTTATGGACGCCCATGAGACTGATGGTTTCGGTTCAAAATCTTCTATTGAGGGGAAAAGCGCCAGTTTGGGGTTTCCGAAGATTACAACATCCGAGGCGCAGGCATTACGCACCAAAATTAAAACAACCGTATTGAAAGAGTGATCAGAAGATATGGAGAGAGAAAGGGGGGACATTTTTCTCTCTTATTCTGCAATACGATGTATTATGGGGAGCATTCCCCATTTTTTGTAAATTAAAATAAAGCCGACCATAAAGGATCGGCGCTACCGTGCAATGTGTGTCGTAGCGCGGGTGGTTTATCCCCCGCATAATACCTGCTCCACGTTTTACAAAAAATTGGGAATGCTCCCTGTATTATGTGTCTTCGCCTTGTTTTTTTCCGGGGTGTTTGCTATCTTCTTCCAGGATATTTACAACTATAAGATGGTTCCTCTTTTTTGCGATATCCAGGGGTGTTTCCCCGTTTTTTGCCCGGGCATGAATATCCGCGCCATGAGAAATGAGCACTTTTACAATAGCTTTTTGTCCTTCATGTGCCGCAAGATGAAGGGCGGTATAATTGTTTTGATATGTAGCGGTCACTAATGTTGGGTTCGTTTTGAGAAGTTTTTTTATCTCAGTTATGTTTCCTGCTTCAATTTCGATTTGAAGTTTTGTTTTCTGTAATCTGTTTTGAAATCCTGAAAAAATTCCCATTTTCTTTCGTAATCAAGAAATTTGCAAAAGAAGATAATCCGTCTTAAGGGTATACAATTGACAGTACGTTGTTTACTTGAACCATTAATAGCGAGTCTTTTCTATTTGTCAAGGGACAATTTATATATTCCCATCATTAAAATATAGTCAACCAAATCTGGTTTTTGATTAGCCTTTTAATGCTTCGACTCCGCTCAGCATGACGAAACTGTCATCCTGAGCGGAGTCGAAGGGTTGTGTTTCTGAGCAAAAACTTATTTGATATTTCGAAAACCAGTTTTGTTTGACTATACATGAAATGTAGAATTGTAATGGAATAGTGTCTTTCTTGTTTTCTGACAGGGATGTAAGCGTATGAGAAGTAAATATGGTATATTCCCGTTTACTTTATTTGCTATCACATTATTTCTGTCGTCAGCATCATATGGCGACAGAAAACAAGAAGTGACCGTCGTGAAAGTAGTGGATGCAGAAACGTTGCAAGTGCTTTATTATGGAAAAGAAGAGCTTTTGAGGCTTATTGGGGTTAATACTCCTGAAATCTATCCAAACAAAGAGGCAAGGCGTGAGGCAGAGAAAACAAAGCAGGATGTACGATTAATTATTATGAAGGGGAAACTGGCAATAAAATTCGTAAAGAGTCTTGTAAGAGAGAAAGACACCGTTCTTTTGGAATTTGATGTTCAAAAGCGTGATGAAAACAAGAAACTTCTGGGGTATGTGTATCTGGATAACGATAAAATGCTTAATGAGGAAATAATAAGAGAAGGGTATGGGAGTCCGAGGGTAGAGAAACCGAATACGAAGTATCAGTCGAATTTTTCAAAGGCATACGATGATGCAAGGAAGGCGAAACGGGGATTATGGAATTATTAAGGAAGATAGGATGTCCGTTTATCAGAAAAGTTGATATTAAAAGACAGTATTTCAAAAAAGGGGGGGTTACAAATCAATATCATAAATTTTCATTTTATTATAGAGGGTTTTCAGGGAGATGCCCAGTGTTTTTGCGGCAAGGGGTTTATTCCATTTTTTTTCATTCAATACCCGGGTAATGTGGTTTTTTTCTACCTCGGAAAGCGCTGCATCCCCCTTTTTGCTATGGGGATCATACGTTCTTCCCAGAATATTGTCCGGCAAATCATCTATGGCAAGAGAATTTCCATCCGCGAGCACTACCGACCGCTCGATGGTATTTTCCAGTTCCCGAATGTTTCCCGGCCAGTCGTATAACATCATGGCACGTAATGCCTCCGGCTGTATTTCGAGGGTTTGCCCTGCTTTGCAGAATTTTTGGAGGAAATGATGAATTAAATCGGTTATATCTTCTTTCCTTTCGCGTAATGGGGGAAGGTGCAGGGTGATTACATTTAAACGAAAATAGAGGTCTTCTCTGAATCTGCCCTCTTTAACTTCGAGAGGCAAATTTTTATGTGTGGCTGCGATAATTCTCGTATCTACCGTAATTACTCTATTATCGCCAACACGCCGTATTTCACCCGATTGTAATACCCGAAGCAGCTTTGCCTGTGTGTTAACGGTTAATTCTCCGATTTCGTCGAGAAAGAGGGTTCCTCCCTCAGCAATTTCGAATAACCCTACTCTGGATTCCGTTGCGCCGGTAAAGGAGCCTTTTACGTGACCGAAGAGTTCGCTTTCCAAGAGGGTTTCCTGCAACGTGGCGCAATTTACTATTACAAATGGTTTGTCGGCTCTCTTGCTGTATTGATGGATCATTTTGGCGACAAGTTCCTTTCCGGCGCCGCTTTCACCTTGTATCAATACTATGGCATCCGATGGCGCAGTTTTGTCAATCATTTTAAATACGGATTTGATTGCAGGGCTGTTTCCGATCATTAAAGAAGGTTTTTGTACGTCCCTGACCAGCGCCTTAAGATGTGAATTTTCCCTGTTGAGTTTCCTTTTTTCCAGCGCCCTTTGCAATAACAAATCCAGTTCTTTTAACTGACAAGGTTTTGTCAGATAATCATATGCCCCTGACTTTATTGCTTGTACGGCATTCTCGATAGAACCCTGTCCGGTCAGTATTATCACTTCTGTTGTGGGTTCGATGGCTTTTACCTTTTTTAAGGTCTCGATTCCATCCATTACCGGCATATTCATATCGAGTATCGCAACATCATAATCCCGTTCGTTCAGCTTCTTTATCGTTTCCTGTCCGCTGGAACAACACGTTACGTTATATCCCATTCGACTGAGCTCTTTTGACATAATGTTTCTAAAGGTATCTTCATCGTCGGTAAATAAGATATTCGGTTTTTTATTCATACGATCATTATCCTGTTCTTTCGTTAGTATCCTGAGCATCCTGTTTTTCCGCCAAGGGAAGGGTAATTTCAAAGACAGCGCCTTTTCCCTCGCCTTCGCTGAATACATCAATCCTTCCGCCATGCATGTCAATGATGCCGTAGCATATGGATAATCCTATGCCCGTGCCTTTTCCCGTCGGTTTGGTGGTAAAGAACGGATCAAATATCCTGTCCATGTGTTCGGGTTTTATTCCGATGCCGGTATCCTTGAAAATGATCTGTACGGTTGTTTTTTTAAGTTTGGTCATAATGATGATTTCGCCTCCGCTCTCTGTTGCGTGAAAGGAATTTGTGAGCAGGTTTATAAAAACTTGTTTTATTTGATGGGGGTCTCCGATTATTTCGCAAGGCCCTTCTGATAAATTGGTTTGGATATTCTGTTTTGTCTTGTTTGCCGGATATTGATACTGAACGGTGGCAACCGTGTCATTAATAATCTGATTTACATCTATTCGTTCAAACACGGGTTCCGATTGCCGGGAAAAGTTAAGCAGGTTTGATAGTATGGATTTACAACGATATGTTTCCTTAGAGATAATTTTTAAATAATCGGAGAAAATTTCCAGTTCTTCCTTATCCGTATGTTTTTCCTGATGATTTAAAATGGAGATAAGCCTTTCGTTCAAACCTTCCGCACATCCTGCAACGGAGGCAAGCGGATTGTTTATTTCATGGGCAAGTCCCGTCGCAAGGGTTCCGATGCTTGCCAATTTTTCGGATTGTACTAATTTTCGCTGAGTATGTTGCAGTTTTTTGTATGCCTCCCTGATTTCAAGGGTTCTTTCTTCAACTTTCTGCTCCAGGGTATTTCGTGCTTCGGTTAACTGCCGTGTTCTGGCATCAATAATTTTCGCCGCCTTCAGGACGATAAGATAGAGGGCAATGAATAGCCCTCCCATTGCAGACCCTGTCATAATGGTGGCTTTTTGATGTGCTTTTATTATTTGCTTCTTCAACTCGGACATATCCTGGTAAATTTCCAATACACCGACTTGCGCTTTTTTTGTTCCCTTCTCATCCATTTCATAAAAGGGATAATAGCTTTCGAGCAGCGTTTCAGCAACAATGGCGCCTTTTGAGTCCACAGCGCCCGCAAGTCGCAGAGCGGATGCGGGGGCGCCGTTAATGGCAGAATCCAATTTTTTATTCTCACCCCGGTTTAAGGCAAACCCGATATGCTCCAATACGGTGCTGTAAATGATATTTCCCTCCAGATCATACAAATACAACTTTTTTACATTCAGGCCGTATAAATTCTCTCTTATGATATTGTCCAGCTTTTTCAATTGCCTGCGGTTGTTTTCCAAATCGATGTTTTCCGACTTTTTCAGGATGGGGATAAGAAAGTCTTTATAAAGTTCATAATTTATGTGTGTGATGAAATTATGCGCATACTTTTCGCTTCGTTTAATCAACGCCTGACTTTCCATTCCGGCAAATATTTTTCCCATAACGAAACTCAGGATGCCAATGATTGCAAAACTGGTGATGGTATAATATAAAATCAGATTAAATTTCTCAGGATGTAAAATTTTTCTGAATTTCGGCATACAATAAAAAAACTGTTAAATGATAATAACAAAAACTTTGACCGCCGGAATTTATGAAGGAAAAACATATTGTAACGGCGTCTTTTATAATTTTATGTGCCATAAAAATGTAAAGCAAGGAATAATATTTCATCAAAATGGTGTATGGCCATTATGTATAGTGCCGCAGTTTCTTACCATTGAAATATTGCCTGAACAAACGATTTGCCATGAATGCCTTCTCCGGGTTCATTTTCTACCTCATATTCAAATTTAAACACTACATGTCCCATGGGTGAATAATTTATGCCAAATGCAACCCGGTCGGCTTCATTTCCGTCGGTAATGTCTTTGTTCGGATCGACAGAGTCAAATCGTACAACCCCTTCAAGATACTTTAAATAATCCAGATTGAACGGATATTGGTAGGAGGATTGAATGTAGTAACCGTTTCGGTAATAATTTCCCCCATCTGCTGACTTTTGCTCTACCCTGCTTGTGATATATTCTCCGCGAATTTCCACATTACCCCTTTTCAGGAGGAAATCAGCTCCCAAAAATTCGATATCGCGTTTGCTGTCTTCATCGTATTTTCCCCTTGAATAGGAACTTCCCACTTCAATCCCCGGAAAACATTCGATGGCGGTTCTCCCCCCTAATGTCTTATTGCTGTTATTATCCCATAATTCCTGCACATCGTTTGGTTCAGGGCCTTCCAGTCCGTTTGTTACCGCAAATTCATATTTAAACCGGGTGTTCAGCAAAAAGGGAAGTGTGCCATACAACATTCCTCCAATGTCTGAATATCTTCCGGGAATAATTCTAATAGAGGGCAAAGGGCGGTCCACAAGTTTGTTAAAAGTGCTTTCTTCCGCGAATCTCTCAATACCAAAGGGGTACAAAAATTTGCCCACACGTAATTTCAGTATTTCCGTTACCAGATCATAATTAAATTCGAATTTTTCCAGTCCATATTTCCGGAATCCTTCTTCAATCTCGATTTCCGATGTAAAAGAGAGTTTTTTTGTTATTTGTCTGCCGATCCAGAGAACGAGTTCATTCTCCTCCGGAAATTTTGAAGACGGTTGTTGAGAATCATCATCCCGGCCATGTAACGGGGAAGTGATTTCGAAAAACCCATGAATTTCAAATTTATTCTCCTCCTCTTTTTTTAGGGAAATGGCATCGGCATCAAAATAAAAATCCTGGGGTAAAGATATGTGTTTTTCTTCCGGAATTTCCGACGTTTCAGGGGTGACAATTTCTGTTTCTCCTTTTTCAGCAGATGCCGCATCGGATAAGAAAAAGAAGGCAAGTAATACGAAAAATAAGTGCAAGTACAATTTCATAGAAGATGAATAACGTTGTTTTAACGGAACAGGTCGTCGAGATTATTTCCGGTTTATCTCAAAGTAGGGAAATGCCTGTAAAAGCAGGGATTCTATTTCACCTGCTATTCTGTTGAATTCATAGACATTTGGCTCTTTCGCCCCGGCGCCGAGAAAACCGGTGCTGCCAATGGTACTTCGTAAATCTGTAAATTTTTCAAATATCTCCTTATGCAGTGATGTAGCATGCCGTTCGTCATACGCCAGCACGTTTCCCGCCAGCAAAGCGGTGTAATACTCTTCTGCCAGTCTGATCCGCACTTTTGCGCGGATAAAAATTTTCAAATCTTCTTTCCGGTTGAAAAAAAATTTTTCCTTTATTGCAAAAAAAACGAAAGTAGCCATTTGATTGCACAAATTGGGAAAGTTCTGATCTTGTACCGCAGCGGTAAGCAGTGGCTTAAAATCTATGCTGAATATAGCGTTGATGTCGTTTATGCGATCATTAATATTTTCTATTTCGCTCTGCGCCACTTTCCAATTATCTTGTTTTCCATGAAAGATAATAGACCTGAAGGAAGTGATCAAAGGGTCTTCTTCCTTTTTGTAGCCGTAACCATAACCTGTTTTATCAACTGATAAAACAATACCGGCCAAAAAACAAAGAGAAATAATAATGAAAATTTTCATCCCTATCTTCCCCTATCTTCACTTCATAAAACGGTAAAAAATATCCGGAGTGGTAATTTATGGATGTTTACTTGCCTGTCATCATTCCTGAATAATTAGTATTCCGGAGAAAACCATGATTGGTAAACATAATATATTTGCATGTCCATCATAAAATAAGAACTGTTTGCATTCAACAATAAACGTATGGTATATTTCACGAGTTAGCAGGAAAAAAGATGGGGTGCATTCCCGATTTTTTGTAACTTCTGCCATGTTTTAATAAAACGTACAGCCTTGTGGGGTGGATTAAGCGGAGCGAATCCACCATTCATGCGATAATCGCTGGTGGATACGGCGCAAAAACCAGCGCCTTTATCCACCCACACCGATCCCATAAACGGTTACAAAAAATCGGGAATGCACCCAAAAAGATGTCCGTACCTCAGTTTTCATGATCTTGCGGACATATTTAACAAATACCATTCTCTTTTATGATACTTTTTTTAAGGGAGGGAATACCGTTGGATATCTTAAAACAGGTTGCCGAATTAAAAGAATTCTTAGGAAAACTTTACTGCTTTATCGAAGATAATGAAGACTCATTCAAAGATGGCGTAGAGGCGGAAGAAATGAAAAACGGGATTTGGAACTGGATGCAGGAGTTGACAAAATTTTTGCCGGAACCGTAAATTTTGTCACAGGAAGAGTATTTTATGATACTGCGGAAACAGGAAAAAGACGAAGATGAGATTTTTAAACACTTGACAAAACGCATGTATCCGCTTAGAATACCTTGTCTTTTTTCGGCAAAAAACTGCCCTTTTTATAGAGCGTAATTATAAGTGAAATAAGTATTTAGCTATTTTTAGAAAAAAAAGGATACTACATGTCTGTGAGAATAGGAATAAATGGTTTCGGAAGGATAGGAAGGAATGTATTTCGTGTAATATCCAAACGGAATAATATCGACGTTGTCGCTATAAATGATCTTGCCGATGCAAATTCATTGGCAATGTTATTGAAATATGACTCTATACATGGCAGGTTTGACGGGAGTGTGCAAACGAAAGAAAATGCGTTGCAGGTAAACGGCAAAGAAGTCAAATTGCTCATGGAGAAAGACCCTTCCCGATTACCATGGAAATCTCTTGGCGTGGATATCGTTATTGAATCTACCGGCATATTTACCTCCAGGGCAGATTGTGCCAAACATCTGGATGCAGGCGCCAAAAAGGTGCTTCTTTCCGCACCTGCAAAAGACAAGATAGATGCGACAATAGTTGTTGGGGTGAATAATAAAGACCTTAAACCAGAACATAAAATTGTGTCCAATGCCTCATGTACTACAAATTGTTTAGCCCCGCTTGCGAAAGTGATGCATGAGAGTTTTGGAATAGAGAAAGGGCTCATGACAACGATACATGCATATACAAATGATCAGCGGATTATAGACTTTATGCATAAGGATATCAGAAGGGCAAGGGCTGCGGCATTGAATATTATTCCCACGACAACCGGAGCGGCAAAGGCAATCGGCGAGGTGATTCCTGCTCTGAAAGGAAAACTGGACGGTCTTGCCATGCGGGTTCCTGTTCCCAATGGTTCGGTTACCGATTTAGTCGCTTTGGTCTCAAAAGATGTTGATAAAGAAGCAATCAACGCCGCGATGAAAAGCGCCGCAGAAGGTGGATTAAAAGGGATTCTTGAATATTGCGAAGACCCTATTGTTTCTTCCGATATCATCGGCAATACACACTCAAGCATATTTGATTCCGCCTTGACGTATGTAATCGATAAACGCATGGTGAAAGTGGTGTCATGGTACGATAACGAATGGGGGTTTTCGAATCGCATGGTTGATCTGATTGAATTAATGAGTCGTCAATAATGAGACGCGTTATTCCTTTTCGCAAGAAAAACAACGATTTATCACAGATTATTGAGCATTTGTATAAATGGTTTATGTCCCGTGCTTTCCAGTAAGGTTTTTCGCAATTCAAAGACAGTTTCTCTCCTGAATTATTTCAAGTAAACCTCAATTTACGGCGGTAGAATACTTAAATGGAAAAACTATTTATAAAAGATTTAGCAGTAAGAAAAAAACGAGTGATGGTGCGGACGGATTACAATGTGCCGTTGGACGATGATGGCAACATCACTGACGATACGAGAATTCGCGCGACACTGCCAACTATTAACTACTTATTGGATGAGGAAGCAAAGGTTATCATAGCATCTCATTTAGGAAGGCCTGGCGGAACGGTAAATCAAAAATACAGCTTAAAACCCGTGGCAAGACGCCTGCAACGTTTCCTTACCGACAAGGTAAAGGTCACGCTTGCTGAGGATTGTATCGGAGAAAATGTAAAAAAACAGGTTGAGGCAATGGATTATGGCGATGTGCTCTTGCTGGAAAATTTAAGATTCCATCCCGGAGAAGAAAAGAACGATACTGAATTTGCGAAAGAGCTTGCAGGGTTATGCGATGTGTTCGTACAGGATGCTTTCGGGAATTGCCATAGAAAACATGCTTCGATGGTAGGAACCTCCCGGTTTATACCATCGGCGGCCGGATTTTTGCTCAAAAAAGAGCTGGATTATTTTGAAAAATCCGTTAACAATCCTATGCATCCGGTTATTGCCATTTTGGGAGGCGCCAAGGTATCCGATAAAATAAAGATCATTGAAAATCTTGCTAAAAAGATGGATAAGATCATCATTGGCGGGGCAATGGCTTTCACCTTCCTGAAAGCGCAGGGCATATCTGTCGGAAAATCATTGGTTGAAGACAGTATGATTGAAACGGTAAATAATTTAATGGAATATGCAAAGGAAACCGGTACAAAATTATATTTGCCGGTGGATTTTGTCGTTGCGGAAAAATTTGACAGAATGGCGGAAACAAAAGTAGTGCCGTTCAAGGAAATACCGGAACGATGGATTGCCCTTGATATTGGCCCTGCAACAACAAAGCTGTTTTCCGAGGTGCTGCAGGACGCAAAGACTATTTTATGGAATGGCCCTATGGGGGCATTTGAAATTGATGCGTTCAGCAGGGGAACGTATGCCATGGTTGAAATGGTGACAAGCTCTCATGCATCTACCATCGTGGGAGGAGGCGATACCGATATGGCCTTCCACAAAGCAGGCAAAGCACATGAAGTGACGTTCATTTCCACCGGCGGGGGAGCGTTTCTGAAATTACTGGAAGGCGGAGACCTGCCAGGAATCGCCTCCCTTACTGATAAAAAAACGTAATACATGATTTTTCTTCTTTATGGATAAATTCCGGGCAAAAGAAAAGATAAAAAATGCGCAACAAAATTAAAATTTCAGCATCGATATTGTCTGCAAATCCAATGCGTTTTGAGGAAGAGATTAAACGTATCGAAGCGGCGGGAATAGACCTCATTCATATTGATGTCATGGACGGTCATTTTGTCCCGAATATCACCATGGGACCATTCATTGTAAAGGGCATAAAGAGCATTACAAAGGTGCCGTTGGATATACATTTGATGATAGAACATCCAGAACGTTATATAGATGCCTTCGCGGAGGCAGCGGAAGGCAGTGGCATAATCACATTTCATATTGAAACAGTCAAGAACCCCAAAGAGATTATTGCTCAGATAAAAAATAAGGGAATGAATGTCGGCATTTCGCTGAATCCTGATACACCAGTTGAAATGGTGGAAAATTTTGTGGATCAGGTGGATATGGTGCTTGTTATGTCGGTAAATCCCGGGTTTTCCGGGCAGAAATTTATCCCAAAAGCCTTGCCGAAAATTGCCAGGCTCCGCGATATTGCTCCCGATAAAATGGATGTCCAGATAGACGGAGGCGTTACTCCTGACAACATTTCCGAAATAGTGAAGGAAGGTGCAAACATCATCGTTGCCGCTTCCGCTATTTTTAAGGCAAAAGATCCATGCAATGCGATTAAAACCTTGAGGTATATTGCCGAACAAGCGATTGAAAAAGACGCGGATAATCTTGTAAATATATAAAAATTTCTTATTAAATGGATTGCTGAAAATTATACAAAAAATAGCTTGTTTTTTAGTTAAAAGATTATAAACTATCACTTGATTTAGTAATTTTTTTCTGTGCTTTAAATTTGTACATCTGATATTTTAAATAGGAACTAACTAAGCACGGAAAGCTGCATTTTTTTGATAATGAGGCGAAAATCCTGTTTTAAGGGGGCATGGTATTTCAATGGTATTCTTCAGAAAAAAGAAAGACATGCCGAATGGCTTGTGGATCAGTTGCGATGGATGCAAGAGCCTGGTGTATAAAAAAACCGTTGAAGAAAGTCTTTTGGTGTGCCCGGAGTGCGATTATCATTTTCGCATTTTCAGCAGAGACAGATTAAAGCTGTTGCTTGACGAAAATAGTTTTGAAGAATACTGGCCTGATATGACGCCATGCAATCCGTTGAATTTCTTTGATCGCATGTCATACCCGGAAAGGGTTTCCGCAGACCAGCAGAAGTCAGGGCTGAAAGAAGCCGCTATTGTTGGAAAAGGAAAAATCAATGGTCATGAAACCATGATAGGGATAACCGACCCGACATTTATTATGGGAAGCATGGGATCGGTAGTGGGAGAAAAGATTGCAAGAATAACGGAAAAGGCTATAAAAGAGAGATTGCCTTTGGTGATTATTTCCGGTTCCGGCGGAGGCGCGCGCATGCAGGAAGGAATTTTTTCTCTCATGCAAATGGCAAAAACGAGCGCTGCCATAGCGAAATTTCAAAAGGCGGGAGGACTATACATATCGGTTTTGACAGACCCTTCTCTGGGAGGCGTGATGGCAAGCTTTGCTTCATTAGCTGATATTACGATTGCCGAACCAAAAGCACTCATTGGTTTTGCAGGCCCCAGAGTTATTCAGGAAACAATAAAGCGGACACTACCCAGTAATTTTCAAAAAGCGGAGTTTTTACTTGAGCATGGTTTTCTTGATATGATCGTTCACCGGAAAAACATGAAAAATGAATTATCCCGCTTAATTGAATATTTGCATGTTCGCCGGCAAAATCCTTCCCCGGTAGCTCAATGGTAGAGTGGGTGGCTGTTAACCACTAGGCTGTAGGTTCGAATCCTACCCGGGGAGCCAAAAATCAAAAAAGACCCGCCAAATATGGCGGGTCTTTTCATTTCACCAAATATTTTTTTAAAACAGGGATTATCACGGGAACTAAAGTGTTACGAAAAAAGTAACAGACGCTAACGCAATAGAAAAAGGTGAAGCTATAAAATGGTCACTATTATCCCAATAGATAAAACCTGTTCAACATCTTCCGCGTTGAATTGAATAATGATGGCATCACCCCATACTTCCCGTTTGGCAGAAGGCATCAAAAAAAGCTTGCTTTCTTCCTCCTTTTGGTATAATTTCTCCCCAGACTACTCCAGGTTATTACAACAATTTCCCATCATCTTTCCTATTATCTAAAACGAGGGCCAGGAGGATAAACCCATGAACGATCTTGAAGTAATCCGGCGGAAGGCAACTGGTGTGGCGGTACGGCGCTCTCTTTGAAAGAGAGGGTTGCACGGCGGAGGTAATACAGACCAGTTTTTCCGGCGAGGGGAACAAGGACATCTCCGTCCGTGTTGTCGGAAGGGATTACCGGAAAAAAGAGTTGTTAACCATTATCGGAAACGAAATTGAGGCAATCCACCGGAAGTCGTTCAGGCACATCAGTTTTAAAATCCTCATCCCCTGCACTACCGCAAAGTGTGCCTCTTCAGGAAATCCAAAGCTGTTTCCATTGGATGAACTCAACAAGTTGGCAGGCTACGGTGATACTGCTCTCCGTTGCACTGAATGCGGCGAAAAAGAAGACCTGCCGATTTATGTTCAGGATGATAGTAAACGGCAACAGATGGAAAATGAACTGGAACTGGTGAAGAAGGCATTGGAGGAGATTAAAAAAGTTCCTAAGGCAGAAGCCAAAGAATCAAAGCCTTTAAGGCGGATTAAACAATTTATCGAAAAACTGGAAAATGCGGATACAAACATCGGCAAGGTAATAAAAACTATTGATAACGGGATAGAATATGCGCGAAAGTTTGCAGGGTACTATAACGACATCGCCCAATGGTGCGGCCTGCCGCAGGTGCCGAAACCGTTTACAAAATGAGGGAGAGAGCAAAGAATCGTATCTTAAATATTACGGAATCATTGAAAAAAGAACAGAAAAAAGTAAATGCTTAACCAACTACGGACAAACAAAGTTTGTCCATGCCACCCAATCAAATTTCGTTAAAAAAGGCAGATATCTTGTTGTAATATCCTGTTTGCCTTTTTTTTCGCTTTTGTTATTTTCAGCTATTATTGCCTGATGCCCGATTAATAAGAATCGTCAGGCACTGTTTCTTGATTACGGGTGCATTCCCGATTTTTTGTAACTGTTTATGGGATCGGTGTGGGTAGGGTGGATAAAGGCGCTGGTTTTTGCGCCGTATCCACCAACGATTATCGCATGAATGGTGGATTCGCTCCGCTTAATCCACCCTACAAGGCTAAAAATAATTCACTGAAGAAACAAGGAGATTAATATGACAACACAGTCAAGTTTAATTTCAACAATTGAAAGAGAAGGCAAGATATGTGATTTGGCGCTACAAGAGTTAAAAAACAGATGCAGAATTTTTGAAAACAAATACCATCTTTCTTCAGATGAATTTTATACCCTTTTTCAGGAAGGAAAAATTGGTGATGAAGAAGACTTTTTTGAGTGGAAGGCGCTGATTGATGGAATTAAAGAATGGGCGCATACAAAGGAAAACTTAAAAGGGCTTATTAAGTGATAGATGAATATCTGGATGAAATAGAGAAACTAATAAAAGATGACCATTTAATAATATTCTCCGATGTTCAAAAAGTTTTTACAAGCCAAAATACCGCATACACAAAGGTAAAAGCCAAATTTATAGACAATTCCTTATATTTATTAATGGATTATTATCTAAATAAACTAACGACATTCGGCAGACTGAGTTGAATATATGTGAACCCCGACATTTATCATTTAATTTTCCGGCGCCTTGTTGACTTTCTATTTCATTTCTGTTACCTTCAGAAAAACCGAAGCGAATCTTTTCGAAATCATAAGAACAATCATTGTTAACTCCAAAATAAATGACACAACTCACACATTTTGACGAGCAAGGGGCATCACGGATGGTGGACGTTGGCAGTAAAGACGACACTGCCAGGGTTGCTGTTGCCCACGCAAAGATCACAACAAATCCCGAAACGTTCCGCCTTATTATGGACAAAAAAATGCACAAGGGAGACGTCCTTGAGGTTGCGAGAATTGCCGGAATTATGGGGGCAAAACAAACTTCGCAGCTTATCCCGATGTGCCATCCGCTCAATATTACCAGCGTGAAGATAGATTATACGGACAATGCCACGGACACTATTGAGATATACGCAGAAGTAAAAGTTTCCGGGAAGACGGGAGTAGAGATGGAAGCCATTACCGCCGCGTCCATCTGCGCAATTACCATATATGATATGTGCAAATCCGCAGATAAGGAAATGGTGATAAGCGACATCCACCTGGTAAAAAAATCCGGCGGGAAGAGCGGGACATTTACTTTTGGTAAAAATCACGACTGAAAATACACCAGAAGAATTCTGGCACGCCGGGCAAACAAGCAATAATTACACGATCGCTTCCAATTCTTTCTTTAATACTTCCGCGGAATGTATGCGATTCAGCGGATTCTCCTCCAGTAATCCCAAAACCACCTTGTTGAGTTTCTCGGGAATTGACGGATTTAATTCTACCGGCGAAACGGGATTTTCCTGCCATAGTTTATTTGTGAGGGCTTCGTAAAGAATCAATCCTACCGCATATAAATCGGATGCAGCCCCGACCTTAATTTTTTTCAATACCTCTTTTTCTCCCTCATTTTTCCTTAAGAGTTGTATCATCTGCTTCTGTTCCGGAGAGGCGTATTCCTTGCTCATGCCAAGAATTACCTCACCTGTCTTAATCGTACATTCAAGATCTATGAGCGCCATTATGCCCGTATTTGCATTTAATATAAGGTGACCGGGTTTAATGTCAGAATGAATGTATCCTTTCGAATGCATATGCGTCAATGGCAATGTCACACTCTCAAAATGCCGGATCAGATTTTCGATTTCTTTCCGGTCGGACATGTTCCTCTTTTTATAATATTCAGGCACTCCCTCACCTTCAAAATGAGTCATAATGAGATAATGCTGCGCCAGAACAAACTTGCCCTCCTTGTGCATGGTATCCCGCCCCACATTATATCGGACAGGAATTTGCGGATGTGAAAAGAGAGAAAGTATCTTATATTCCCTCGTGTAATCGTTGGAGGGATGATATTTTATGCCCCACTGATTTTCTTTGAACTCAGGATTGCAAAGAATTGCATAATTTGCCCTGTGGCCCGGCGTAATCCTGAACTCATTAAACTTATATTTGTTAATAGTATACATTCTATCTCCTCCCAACAAGAATATCATGCCTGCTGAATTTGTTTTATTAATGAGGCATTTGGAGACTTTCAACAATGCAGTGGCAAGGCGCGCCTTGCCGCTGCATAAACAATTTAAAATTCCTTACACATTAAATTAAACCCCTTTTAATACCCTCTGAGCCAACTCATTCGGCAATTTTGCTTCGGTTATTCTTTTCGATGCGGCTTCTGCATTATATTTTACTCGCCGGAAACTTATCTGATTTGAAGCAGAATCAAAAACAACATAACACCCGTCAGGATTTCCATCCCGTGGCTGTCCCAGTGATCCTACGTTGACGTAATATTTCCAGTCATTGTTTTGTTCTACGGTGAAAGACTCTGTCTTATCGGCGCATTCCTTTTCTATCATCATCAATCGTATATCATAGTTATCCGTAGGAATGAGGACAGAAGCATTTATATCCCTCTTCTCTTTTGTGTAAATGTACACCGCGGGGCGGTGTGTATGACCTCCAAAGGTGATCGTTGACCATAGGGTAGTGTACTTTAGCACGCTTGCGTTTTTCGCATATTCATAGCCACGCGGATAAGAAGGGGTGCCGTGCACTATTTCAAACCGTTCTTTTTTAAATTTTTTCCTCAATGGCAACCATTTCAAAAATCTAAAATTTGCTTTTGTTAATACCTCCCTTGTCCAATCGGCGGCTTTTTGCGCAACGGGATTCATTTCCGAAGTGTACGAGGGTTCGCCAACAACCTGTTTATCGTGATTGCCACCGATAACCACACATTTTCTTTCCATCGATTGAATGGCGTCTGTCATATTCCCATTAAGAGATGCGCCCGGATTCATTTGCCCGAAAATTTCACATATTCTTTCCAGCGGCACTTTTCTTTTTCCATACTTCAGGTAGCGCACAATGTCGCAGCATTCATTGGGAGAAGCGCCATACCCGACAATATCACCCGCGATAAGCAGCCGGTCAACAGTATTTTCCTTCTCTGCTATTTCTTTGATAAATGCCACAAGGGAATCGGCATTTCCATGAATATCTGATATGATAATATTTTTCAAGAGCGCTCTTTCATTACAAATCGTATTAAATATCTAACAACATTTTTTCCAGTTTTTCCGCAGAAGAAATCCTGTTCGAAACGCTTTCTTCCAAAAGCCTCATTATAATCTCTTCCAATTTTTGAGGGATGCATTTGTTAGTTTTCCGCGGCAAATCCGCCCCTTTCTGCCATACTGTTTTCGTAACTATTTCATATAGCAAAAGCCCAATAGAGTACAGATCAGTCCTGCCATCCAGTTGCATTGCGGGGGGAAGGGAGTTTTTATCAGAATCTTCTTTTCGGCTCCTCAAATACGCAAGAATCTGCAACTGTTCAGGCGAGGCATACTCTCTGCTGATTCCCCGTAAAGTCTCTCCCTGTTTAATGGCCAACTCAAAATCAATAATATGCCCCAGACCTGTTTCCTGGTTATAAATCAAATGACCAGGCTTTATATCGCAATGCAAATAATTCATAGCATGCAAATACGATAAGGGATTACATAAAGTGACAAATACCTTTACCACCTCATCTATCGTCTCAGAACTTTCTACATTTTTCTCTCTAAAATATTTCACGAGGTCATAACCGCCAATATGTTGCAACACGATAAAGTTCTGTTTTATTAAAAACTTCTCATCTCTGTATAATTTACCCTGCCCGATATCATACACTTTAGGAATTTGTCTATGGTCAAGTTCCTTAAGAATATTATATTCTCCGGAAAAATCGGCATAGGGGGCGTATTTTATTCCCTTTCCGGCGGAATTAGCCAAAACGGCATAATTGGACTTATGTAAATTTGACTCGCATTTAAAATCTTGAAAACAATAATTATTAATTGTATACATATATTAAACTATCTGAGTTCTTCTTGTTCCAAAGCTCTTGCTTTGGAACGCCTGTCTGCCGGGAGACAGGTTTGCTTCTAATAACAGGAAATAGAGACACGTTTCAAACCTGTCTCTGCAATAATTGCGCTCCCAAGCCGTGAACTTGGGAACGAGCCATGTAACATTTACGCCGAATAGTTACGATTTTAGCATAAAAAATGCCAAATATTACATTTACAATCAAAAAACTTTCTCTTTCTTGTCTTGTTCCATTTCCATACACTAATTTATGGAATAAGAACATCTTCTTTCCCTTTAAAACACGCACTCATTTTATACTACACGTCACATCTAAAATAATTTTTCCTTATTGCCGAAAAGAAAACAAATCTAAATTTTTTTATGGAAAAAAAACAAATAAACTACACCATTTTCCCGTTATGGCTGAAATAGACCAATGCTGCATTTTAAAATTAAATAATAATCAATCTGTAATTATTTATATTTAAAATAGTTAGAAATTTTTTTTATAAATATAGTCAAATTCGTTACTTTTAAGATATTCTTGCCATAAATTATTACAGAACCATAATTTGCCAGAGTGTATTGTGCTATCTATTTTATCTATAAACAGTTACAGTCTTTAATACTTTATGCAGTTGTCTGAAAAAATTGTGCAGTAAATAGATGGAATAATAATTGCGATATTATGCTAAATTTAAGAAAAATGGTTTTTATCATCACCTAATTATTAACAAAGGTACATTCGTTAAAAGAACACGATAACTTATCCACTTAACCACAACGCATTGGAATGTGTTATTTTTTCCTTTTTAAATCTTTAATTTTGGGAAGGAGGGATTATTGAAAATATAATTTTAGACATAAAGTAATACATTGTGGAAAATAAGTAAATTTAGAGAGGTGATTAAAAGGAGAGGTGCTAAATCTATGAAATACATTTATAACAAATTTATGATCGGTATTTGGCTTTTACTAATAATAGGCCTGTTTATGTTTGGCATGGGGGTTGTTGAAGCGGCCGGAGATCCGAACGGATCAAATACGTATTCCGACAGTATTGAAGGGTTAAAGATTTCAATTAACGTTGTGTGGACTTTGGTCGGTGCGTTTCTCGTATTCAGCATGCAGGCAGGTTTTGCCTTCTTGGGAGGTTTTTTACGCCAAAAGAATATGCTTAATTACCTTGCGCACTGCTTCATTGATTCCACGCTGGGTGCGTGCGTTTTCTACTTTTTCGGCTTTGCGGTAATGTTTGGCGGGGCAAAAACATATTCAGGGCTTGACATAGGATGGCCCGGTCTCGGATGGGACGGTTTTATGCTTTTAGGAGACGCATATGACGTTAAAACCGTTATGTTCTGGCTCTTCCAGATGGTATTTGCGACAAAGACAGTGACAATCATCGCAGGCGCCGTTGCGGAAAGAATGAAATTTTTGCCTTACGTAATTTATAGTTGTTTAATGTGCGGTATTATCTATCCGCTTTATGGTCATTGGGTCTGGGGTGGTGGTTGGCTGAGCACCCTTCCCATCGGCCGCGGGGTAATTGACTTTGCCGGCTGCGCTGTCGTTCATACCGTTGGCGGCATTATGGCATTAATGGGTGCTTGGGCAGTAGGACCAAGAAAGGGAAAATACAACCCTGACGGCACTCCCAATGCAATTCCCGGACACAATATGACATATGTTGTCGTTGGATGTTTTATTCTTGCCTTCGGCTGGTTTGGTTTTAACGCCGGCAGCACTGTGGCAGGAACCGATTTACGTATATCAATAATTGCAACAAATACCTTCCTTGCAGCCGCAGCAGGCGCTGCGATCATGCTGTTCTTCACATGGGGCAAACAAGGGTTTGCCGATATTTCTTTTGTTTGCAACGGGGCTTTGGCCGGTTTGGTTGCCATTACCGCTCCTTGTGCTTATGTACCCCCATGGTCTGCTGTAGTTATCGGCGTACTCGCAGGACTTATCATGAGAGGCACGGTATCCCTCGTGGAAGTAAAATTGAAAATTGACGACCCTCTTGGCGCAGTTGCAGTGCATGGCGCAAACGGCATGTGGGGTATGATTGCCGTGGGATTATTTGCAGACGGAACTTATGGTGTAAACGGTTTGATACTCGGCACCGGCCAGCAGTTGCTTGCCCAATTTATCGGAACCGTTGTGGCTTTTGCATATGCAATGGCATTCGGAGGCGCAGTATTCTTCGGATTGAAGGGAACAATCGGCTTAAGATCCTCTGACATGGAAGAAGAAGAGGGACTGGATATCGCATATCACGGCACTTCCTGCTATCCGGTTGAAGAAGGATTGTTTGGCGCCGTAGGAGAACACCTCATCGATGTTAAAGCAGAAAAAGAACAATTATCTCTGCTTGAAGATGCTATCAGCAAGGACAAGTCACGAGAAAAAATTTATTCCGAGAAACTTGGCAGATGGGTTTATGGTAAGGTAAAATAAGGAAAATACGTTTGAACATTTAAAACATTCGGCCCTTTTTGTGGTCGAACAAGCATATTGTATTAACTAAAGATGGAGGACTTTCATGAAAAAAATAGAGGCAATAATCAGACCAGAGAAGTTTAATATTGTGAGAGACGCCCTGACAGAATTGGGCTATCCCGGAATGACGGTTACGGAAGTAAAAGGACATGGCAGCCAGAAAGGCATCAGCGAGGTATGGCGCGGCAGGAGGTATCGTGTAGATCTGTTATCAAAAATAAAATTGGAAATTGTGGTGAAAGACGAGGATGTCCAAAAGATCATCGATACTATCGTGGCGGAATCACAGACAGGCAGCATTGGCGACGGAAAAATATTTGTAATAAACGTGGAAAACGTTTATAGAATCCGCACCAAAGAGAAAGACGCCACTGCCATCTGATCGGAACTCAATAAAGCGCTCAATGCAGAGCTGGCGCTATCATGTGTAATTATGATAGCGCCAGTTATTCTTTCATTGCGACAGTTACTATGTTTAAAAAAATTTTTATTTAAAAACATCCATGACAAAAATTTCATTAAAAATATCCTCAAAATTATCCATCAATCTCAGCAGAAGTTTGGTTAATTGGCAATTTACAAGCATATATAGTTAAAAGCATCTGGTTTTCGAAAGTTTTATACTATAATATGCTTCGACTCCGCTCAGCATGACATGTTTTTCATAGATGACTTTTATTGTCACCCTGAGCGGAGTCGAAGGGTATTTCTATTTGTAAAAGGAAGACTCTGTTTAATGTTTCGAAAACCATATTTGTTTTGCTATATAAATTTTTTTCCATTATTGTTATAGTATTTATAAAATATTTATCAGGGCTAACCTATTGAAAAAATATCTCCTTTGTATCATTTCAATCGCTATAACAGCATTCCTGGCAAACGATGCGTCCGCAGGTGATCCCAGCGGAGCGCTAACCTACTCTGACAGCATACAGGGATTAAAATTCTCAGTAAATTTTGCATGGACTTTGATGAGCGCCTTCCTGGTTTTCAATATGCAGGTGGGTTTTGTCTTCCTCGGTGCAGGTTTTGTGCAAAAGAAAAACACGCTGAATTACGGGGCCATGAGCTTTATGGATTTTTGTGCGGGCACAATAGTTTTCTGGCTCTTCGGCTTCGCTTTAATGTATGGCGGCTCTCAGCTCGCCCCCGGCCTTGCACACGGAAACAAATTTATCGGCTATAGCGGATTTTTGCTGATAGGGGAAGCATACGACGTGCATATTTCCGTGCTCTGGCTCTTTCAAATGATGTTCGCCTCTACCGCTTCCACGATTGTGACCGGCGCTATCGCCGAAAGATGTAAATTCCATGCACACCTCCTGAACAGCATATTTCTTTGCGGCATACTCTATCCGGTTTATGGCCACTGGATGTGGGGATACGGCTGGCTTGAAACGCTGCCATTTGGGGTAGGGGCAAGAGATTTTGCCGGCTCGGGGGTAGTGCACGGAGTCGGAGGACTGATTGCCTTTGTTGCCGCATGGATCATCGGGCCGAGATACGGAAAGTTCAATCCCGATGGCAGTTCAAATGTCATCCGGGGACATAACCTCCTGTATATTATCATCGGAACACTCATCCTGATTTTTGGCTGGTTTGGCTTTAATGCCGGCAGCACACTCGCCGTCACAGAACTGCGCGTATCGATTATAGCGACAAACACCTTTTTAGCCGCTGCGGCCGGCGCTATCGTCATGCTCTATATTTCTTACTTCAGAACAAAAACGTTTGGCATAAGCATGGCCTGCAACGGAGCCCTTGCAGGCTGCGTTGCCATTACGGCATCCGGAGCATACGTTCCTCACTGGGCTGCCATTGTAACAGGAGGTATCGGCAGCGCTCTTACAAGCGTATGCCTGGATATCATCGAGAACAAATTAAAAATTGATGATCCTGTAGGCGCCATATCGGTACACGGTGTTAACGGACTCTGGGGATTGCTTGCTGTGGGAATTTTTTCCGACGGAACATATGCCAATGTAAAAGGATTAATTACCGGATCGGGCTGGCAACTGCTCGCCCAATTTATCGCGTGTATCACCCTCATCGCATGGTGTTTGGGCATGGGTTTTCTTTTTCTCTCTTTTCTGAAACGTATTATAGGCGGATTAAGAGACCCCATCAGCGCGGAACAAAAAGGACTGGATATATATGAACATGGGACAGGTTGTTATCAATAACCTGCGAAATAAAGACGAAAAACACACATCTTCATCTTTTCTCCTATCAATATATTACGTACCTTGTTCATAACTATTTTCAGCAACCTTCCTCTTTGTTTGTAAATCATTCATCAGACAAATATTTTTAAATTTTCCTTGACATCAAAAACAGATAATGTAACATTCTTTTCTAAAATTTCATTATATATGAATAATTTATATATAATAATTATACATGGAATTTTCTTGTAACGGTGCAGCATTACATGCTGTACCGTTTGTTCCCAATTTAGGAACAAACTGTGTTTTGCCCTTTGATAGTTTAACAAGGAATTTCACTCTTTGTAGGGTGGGCAATGCCCACCGTCTCGCGTTGCCTGTAGAGACGCATAGCAATGCGTCTCTACGTTTGATGGGCAATGCCCACCCTACTCTGGTAAAAGTTGCCGAAGGCCTGATTAAATATATTACGCTGATTTTTTCACGAAAGGAGGTTTTCTTTTTTTATCATAATAAAGAACATTCTTTTTCCCTTTTTTATTTTTATTAATCGGAGGTGGCTGTAATGATAAAAATTGAAGCGATTATCAGGGATCAGAAACTAACTGCCGTAAAAGACGCCCTAAAGGCCATAGGGGTCGCCGGTATGACAGTGTCGGAAGTAAAAGGTCATGGCACACAGAAAGGAATAACCGAAGTATACCGCGACAAACAGTATACTGTGGATTTGTTGCCAAAAATTAAGATAGAGATAATTACCGAAGATGAAAACATGGATAAAATTATCAAAACAATTCTCGATGCGGCGCAAACAGGCAGCATCGGCGATGGTAAAATTTTTATTTACGACGTAAAAAATGTTATACGAATAAGGACTGGGGAAACCGGGAAAAAGGCAATTTAGGCTTTTTCCCCTTTAACGAGAAAATAAGGGATATTAACCGGTTAAAAGGAGGTTTCAAAAATGAAAAAATTCTGTTGCCTGATAATTTTGAGCTTTATAGCGGTAATGGCCGCTTCATCCGCAGCATGGGCGGGAGAAAATGTTTTGGATACGGGAAACAATGCATGGATACTTATGTCATCGGCATTAGTGCTTCTTATGACTCCAGGACTTGCTTTCTTTTACGGAGGAATGTGTTCCTCAAAAAATATCATCAATATGCTGATGATGGTCTTTATGTGCATGGCCGTCGTCAGCATCCAATGGGTATTCTGGGGATACTCCCTCTCATTTGGAGAAGATCGCGGCAGTTTTATCGGAAGTCTGGCAAAGGTTGGTCTGCGGGGCATAACGCCTGAAACGCTCTCCGGCACCATTCCGGAATACACCTTTCTGGCATTCCAGGCAACGTTTGCCATTATTACTGTGGGGCTTATGATGGGCGCTGTTGAGGGACGCATGAAATTCAGCACATTTTTAATATTCATCCCTCTGTGGGCAACCGCCGTATATGACCCGGTATGCCACTGGGTATGGGGCGGGGGATTTCTCCAAAAATGGAAAGTGCTGGATTTTGCAGGCGGAACGGTGGTGCATATAAATTCAGGAGCCGCTGCGCTTGCCCTTGTAATATTGCTCGGAAAACGCAGGAAACAAAACATACGCCCCCCCTGCAATGTTCCCATGGTGCTCCTCGGCACCGGACTGCTCTGGTTCGGCTGGTTCGGTTTTAATGCGGGCAGCGAACTTGCCTCCGACGGAAGGGCTGCGTTTGCATGGGTAATAACAAACTCTGCTGCCGCCACCGCTTGCTTCGTATGGATGGTATGCGAATGGATTCACCGGAAAAAACCCACGCTTATCGGAGCGGCATCGGGAGCGGTCGCCGGTCTTGTCGCCATAACCCCGGCATCCGGTTTTGTCGGCCCGCTGGGCGCCATACAGATCGGAATTATGGCAGGCGTCGGATGTTACTTCGCCAGCATGAAATTGAAGGCGCTCTTTGGGTATGATGACGCGCTGGATGTGGTTGGCGTTCATGGAATTGGCGGCACGATAGGCGCATTTGCCACAGGACTCTATTGCACCAAAATGGTGATGGGACCAGGCGGAGTTGACGGTTTATTCATTGGCTGGAGCATTGAAGGAGGCAGACAATTAGGTTTGCAGTGCATTGGTTTCATAATCTCATGGGCATATGCATTTGCGGTGACCATGTTCATCGGAGTGTTTCTCAAATATACCATAGGGTTAAGAACCACAGAAACACAGGAAGACACCGGCCTCGATATTACACAGCACGGCGAGATCGGCTACCATCTTGAAATGGAATCCACAAGCACCCTGAAAGTTCCGGCAGGCCATTAATTCGAACCTTAAGGAAAAGAGGCACAACACTGACAGGGGTTCAGAACCCTGTCAGTGTTTATGCTATATTCGCATTTTCGTGCTGTCAGGAGCTTCCTCCTGACAGTACTTCAAAATTAAGTTACCGGTTGTCTTTTGAAAGAGGTCTGAGTTTTCTCAGGCTGTGATTGCAATAAGGACACCTTCTTATAAAAAGATACATAAAAAAGAGAAGGATCGCCCAAATCCCCGCCGTAAAGAAAAAAAGCATAACGTCTCCAAAATCCAATTTATGAATCCTCACGGGAACGACTCGCTTTTCACAATACCGGCAAAAAACCGCCTCCTGTTTTTTTGCCGACCGTTGACCGCCAAAAACTCTTCTCAAATTTTTAAATGAAATTGTGTTAAATCTTTTTTCCTCCCGCCAGCCTCTCTTCACGATATAATGTATGCATTCATACTCTTTAAGATTATTGCGTACTGTATTAAACTTCCTCGCTAAAAATAATTCTACACGAAATCCTTTCGGAGGTTTTTCCCCGGAGTATTTCTTTAATAGAAAACATTCCGGATCATCGAATATTTCTATGATAGTTTTCCTGATCTTCTCTTTATCGATCATCGCTCTTTATAGATGTGTCAATGTTCTTAAATTTATCAATGCAATTCTCCGAATAAATTATATAAAATATGAAATCGTTCGCCACAAATAAAAAAACTTATTTTCAGAAAGGACTGTACCCTTGCAAAACAAAACAAAATTACCCAAAAAACCGGGAAGGTGCCCCGCAATTCCTGTCTGCGAACACATTGGCAATCTCAGAAAAGAGTGTGTCACCCTGAAACACCATTCTTTTCTTGGGACAAAAGACATCGAGCCGTGCCTTGCAAGCATTGTGATACTTTTAGGCAGGAGCAACGGAATCGAAATAGAGCATTCTGCCCCAGATAATCCGAAAAATGCGTAACGCTTTGGTTTTTTAAAAAACATGGTTTCTCAGCTATTTTGCAACCCTGACAGGGTTTCAGAACCCTGTCAGGGTTAAACCAGCAAGCTGAAATACGTCATTGTGGCTGATTAAGCGTCAAAAATTTGACATTTCCTGCAATCATACTCCATAAAAAAACAGGAACGGCTCTTTTTTTTTATTCTGCATCTCTCATAAAATAGCCACTTATGTAAATTATCTTCTCTCTGCCTCTCCCCCCTTGCTGAATGGCATAACTATTGCTCATTATTTATAAATAATTCAGTATATATGAAATTTCAAAAAAAACCATGTCTGATAATTTAAAACTATTAACCGAACTCATACATGAAATAATAAGAGCAAAGGATTTCGATTCCGCCCTTTACACGGTATTGCGTCAGATATGCGAGGCTACGGAATGGGTATACGGAGATGTATGGCTGCCTTCTTCAGACGGAACGTATCTGGTATTGCATCAGGCATACTGTCAGTATGAAAAGCTGGAGATTTTTAAAGAGAAAGGCAAAGACCTCTCTCTCCCTCCCGGAGTCGGCCTTCCCGGACGCATATGGTCTTCTAAAAAACCCGCATGGATATTGGACGTCACCTGCGATGCCAATTTCCCGCGCGCCCCGATTGCCAGGGAATGCGGTTTAAAAGCAGGCATGGGTGTTCCGATACTTGACAATGAAGAAGTTGTAGCGGTAATGTCGTTTTTTATCTTCGAACGAAAGGAAGAAGACGAACAAATGGTTGCCCTCGTGGCCGCGGCTGCCGCGGAATTGGGAAATATACTCAAATACAAACAAATGGAGAGGAAGCTCGTGCAGTTATCCAGCGCGGTAGAACAAAGTGTTTGCAGCGTTATCATCACCGACACGAACGGAACGATAGAATACGTAAACCCAAAATTCATACAAATGACCGGATACACACCTGACGAAGTTATTGGAGAAAATCCGTGCATATTAAAATCAGGAGTGACCGGGCCGGAGGAATATAAAGATTTATGGAAAACAATTACCGGAGGGGACAATTGGCAGGGCGTGCTTTGCAACAGGAAAAAAAACGGCGAATTGTACTGGGAACTCGCAAACATCTCACCGATAAAGGATCGCAACGGCAATATCACTCATTTTCTGGGATGCAAAGAAGATATTACCGCGCGCAAGAGAAGCGAATGGCGGTTGCGGGCGCAATATCACGTAACATGCATTCTGGCGGAGTCTGACTCTCTCTCCGAATCATTCCAAAAAATTCTCAAGGTCGTCTGCGAATGTCTGGAGTGGGATATCGGTGAAATTTGGTTAACAGACCATAACGCAAATGTATTGCGTATCGCGGAAACATGGTGCACGCCTGCAAGAAAATTTCCCAAATTTATGGAATTGACAAAACAAATCACCTTTTCAAAAAGCATCGGTTTGCCAGGAAGCATCTGGAATAGCAAAAAAACAATCTGGATTGAGGATGTTACACGGGAAACAAATTTTCCGAGATCAATTCTTGCGGAAAGAGAAGGATTGCACAGCGCCTTTGGTTTTCCCATTATCAGCAATGAAGATTGCTTCGGGGTAATGGTTTTTTTAACTCACAAAATACAATCACCCGACAATGAAATACTCGACATGATAAACGCCATCAGCAATCAAATTAGCCAGTTCATCATGCGAAAACATGCGGAAGCACAGCTCCATAAGCTATCACAGGCCGTAGAACAAAGCCCAAGCACTATCATCATCACCAACACAAACGGTTGCATCCAATACGTAAACCACGGATTTACCCAATTAACCGGTTACACACTGGAAGAAGTCATCGGAATGACGCCTTCTTTTTTGGATTCGGGCATCACCCCTCCTGAAGATTACAAACGGCTATGGGGCTCTATCAGTTCCGTAAAAGAAGGCGAAGGGGAAGTAATCAGCAAAAAGAAGAACGGAGAATTTTATTATGAAAAAATCCGCATTTCCTTAATAAAAGACGAAAGAGACCTTGTTACAAATATCCTCATAACGGGAGAAGACATCACCTCCATAAAAGAAGCGGCGGAGGAACAGGAGAAACTGAAAGAACAACTGTACCACGCGCAAAGACTGGAATCTATCGGTCAGCTTGCCGGAGGCATTGCCCATGACTTTAACAATATCATAATGGCAATCACGGGATATGCGAATATCTTGAAAATGGAACTGGCGGAAAACGACCCGCTGCAGCAATACATAACAAAACAACTCTCCGCCACTGAAAAGGCAACCGCATTAACAAACGGACTCCTTACCTTCGGCAGAAAACGCGCGTTCAGCCTCCAATTAACCGGCGTCAACGGCATCATAAAAAGCGCCGGGGGTTTTATTGAAATGCTTATGAGAAAAAATATCCGACAGGACATTGTTCTTTCGGAAGAAGACTGTTTTGTTATGGCAGATAAAAATCAGATAGAACAGGCAATAGTAAATCTTTCCACAAATGCGAGGGATGCCATGCCTGACGGGGGCGTTTTAAGCATATGCTCAAAAAAAGTAACAATGGATGGAGCATTTATAAAGGCACACGGGTACGGCAAAGAAGGAAAGTATGCCCTGATATCCGTTGCCGATTCCGGAATTGGCATGGATGAAAAAACGAAAAAAAGAATTTTTGAACCCTTTTTTACCACCAAGGAAATAGGGAAGGGAACCGGACTGGGCCTTTCAATTGTGTATGGCATTATAAAGCAGCATAATGGATTTATTGATGTTCAAAGCAGGCCGGGGAAAGGCACGACATTTCATATGTATCTCCCCCTGTCCAATGCTCCCTCATTGCCCGATGAACCGGTTCCAAAGATTCGCAATGTTATTGAACACAACAGCATTCCGGAACCAAACCCTGATTCTCTAAAGGGCAGAGAAAAAATACTTCTTGCGGAGGATGACGAAGGAATTCGAATGCTTCTTGAAAACGTGCTGAAAAGGAATGGCTACAGGGTAATAGTTGCCGTGAACGGAGAAGACGCGGTAAACAAATTCACGGAAAATCAAAATTCAATTCAGCTCCTCTTATTCGATGTGGCCATGCCTGTATTAAACGGGAAGGACGCGTATGGCAAAATTAAGAACATACGGCCGGATATAAAGACCATTTTCATGAGCGGATTTTGTGATGATTTTTTTCATAAAAAATGCTTTTCAGGCGAAGAAGAATTTCGTTTTGTCACAAAACCTATTTTGCCAGGCAAACTTTTGGCAATTATCAGAGAAGTCATAGATAAACAGTAATATAACAGGGGTTCAAAAAAGTCATTTATAGGGTCAATTTATGATTACCGAAAAAGAAAAAAGTCCGGCAAAACAACCGGCTGATAACGGAACCTTCAGCCCCGAACGCATCACCAATCTGGCAATACAGCTATCTTCAAAAATGGACAGCGCAATCAAGGATATTCAAAAAATCACTTTCCAGTCCAAAATTCTCTCGCTTAACGCAAAAGTAGAAGCCGCAAGAGCCGGAGAAGTTGGCGCGGCATTTTCCGTTGTGGCAACGGAAATGGGTTCCTTATCGCAGGAAATTTCAGGCCTGGTGGAAAATCTGGAAAAAGATGCTTCGAAAGATTTTAAGGAAATTGCAAAAATCAACGAAAATATCTCAACCAATTACAAAGGTCTCCGGTTATCAGACCTGGCTTTAACGAATATAGACTTAATTGACCGGAATTTGTACGAAAGATCATGCGACGTCCGGTGGTGGGCAACGGACAGCAGCTTCGTTGATGCCCTGTCGAAGAAAACCCCTGAAGTATATAATCTCGCTTCACAGCGAATGGGCATTATCCTCAACGCCTACACCGTATACTTTGACCTTGTTTTATGCAATCCGGAAGGCATGATCGTGGCGAATGGAAGAAGCGACCGCTACCGTTCCGTAGGGGAAGATGCTTCCCGGTCAAAATGGTTTCAGGAGGCGATGAAATGTGCGACAGGAGATGATTTCGGATGGGGAGTTGTGCATCGCTCTCCGCTCGTGAATAACGAACTTGCTTTAATATACACAACCGCCGTGCGTGAAAACGGAGACAAATACGGCAATATCATTGGCGCGCTGGGAATTATTTTTAAATTTTCAGCGCTTGCGCAAACCATTGTAGAAAATACTCCTTTAAGCAAGGAAGAAAAACCAAAAAGCCGTGTCTGTGTCGTTGATGCAAAAGGGCTTGTCCTGGCTGACACACATCACAGGAATCTTGAAGACACTATCGATTTCCCCAACAAATTTACCTTATTTGAAGGGAAAAAAGGATTCATCATCACCGATTACAATAACACAAAATGTTGTATTGCGCATGCCAGAGCTCCCGGTTATGAGACATATACCACCGGCTGGCATTCATTAATTATTCAGACAATGTAATTCTTGCATTATGCTTTATACACAAAAATTTGACTCATTTGTAAAAATTACGCATTTAAACCACCCGCCAACAGCGGCGCCGGAAACCCTGCATACAAAAACGAAGATCCTCGTTGCAGATGACGACACTTTTGTCTTAGATTCCGTTTCCATATTACTCAAAAAATCCGGTTACACCTTCGATGCGTATGATAACGCGACAGAGGCGCTTGCAAAGCTGCAGGCATCCGCCGATATTGATGTCGTATTAACAGATTTTCAAATGCCTGACGTTTCCGGAATTGAATTTCTCGAAAAAATACGGGCGTTCAACCCGGAAATACCGGTAATCATAATGACGGCATATGCGGAATTAAACATCGCTATCAACGCGATAAAAAGAGGTGTTTTTGATTTTTTACTGAAACCCTTCCAGCCGGATCAATTATATCACACGATAAAAAAGGCCGTTAAATATTATAAACTCACACAATTAGAAAAAAATTATACAACTACCCTGGAAAATATGGTCTCTGAGAAAACAAAAGAATTGGCAAATGCCCTGGAAATAAACAGAAAAATGAGCAGTGAACTAATACAACGCCTGTCGCTTGCGACAGAATACAGGGATTTCAAAACAGGCGCGCATATTTCCAAATTAGGATTATATACCGAAAGAATATCGCACGTTTTAGGCCTTCCCGGGAAATTTACGAAAACCATACAATGCGCAAGCGCAATGCATGATATCGGCAAAATCGGGATACCCGATGAAATCCTTCTGAAGAACGGCTTACTATGCCATGAAGAATTTGAAACTATGAAAAAGCACACCCTTATCGGCGAAAAAATTCTTTCAGGGTCATCATATTTCACCATACAAATGTCGGCAAGCATCGCATTAAATCACCATGAGAGATGGAACGGAACCGGTTACCCGAGAGGATTAAAGGGAGAAGATATTCCCATCGAAGGCAGAATAACCACGATTTGCGACCAATATGATGCTTTGAGAAGCGAAAGACCATACAAATCGCCCTGCACTCACAGGGAAGCATTTGAAATACTAACAAAAGGTGATGGCAAAACAATGCCGGAACATTTCGACCCAAAGGTATTAAACGCATTCATTGAAGTTGCTTCTGATTTTAATGATATTTTTCACACGAAGCATCCGTGGCCCGATCAGTCACAAGGGAGGAAGAAAGCCCTCTTTTTGAATAATCATGAACAATATATTAATAGTAGATGACGAATGTCAAATCCGTGAGGTGATAAAATTTTTTCTGGAGAAACAAGGATACAGGATATTTGAAGCCTCAAACGGTTTTAAGGCCATTGAATTATGCAAATTAAATGAATTTGATGCAGTAATTGCTGATATTTATATGCCGGGAATGGATGGTATAAAATTTATTGAGGAATTGCTGAAATTTTCCCCAAAAACAAAGGTCATCGCTATTTCCGGCGGCGAGCAATGTCACTTTTTTTCATCAGGTTTGCCACTCGCTTCCGCAATGCACAGGGGTGCGCTCTACTCATTAAAGAAACCCATTAATATGGAAGAATTGCTGAACATTATTAAAGAAATTGTAGTATCGGAATCGTAAGAAAAAAGTAACTATTCAGCGAAATAATCATCGACTGAATCCCCCTTAAAAAAGGGGGACTCAGGGGGTTGTAAGAAAACATTAAAATGTAAGACAACCCCCTAACCCCCTTTATTAAGGGGGAACATGGTAAATTTCGCTGAATAGATACAGAAAAAAATCTTTCTTAAAAAACCCGACATAGCAACATTGTATAGTGAACAAAATGAAAAAAATCGTAACAATTTAGTTTTTTGAAAAGGATATTTATATGGCGCCTGTTATATAACGGAAGAAAATATTTTCGTAGTGGCAAGGCGTGCCTTGCCTCGTAAAATATCCTCAATGGCAAGGCACGCCTTGCCACTACAAATCATATCCATTATAGGCGGATTTTTCAAAAAACTAAATTGTTACAAAAAATCTGACATGGGAAAACCTCTCCTTTTGACAGACCACAACTGTCAAAATACCTCTCAAAAGGTATGTCAGACGGATGGTTCATTTGAGGCGGTAGCGTTGGCAATTCACCTCCCTCCTGCCGCCTCAAAAACCATCATATTTCCACGAACAAAATCCCCGCATATCGAGACATCCTCCCTATTCCGGCTACGACATCTTTTTATTCATAAAAATACGCAAAAATTAAAAGTCGAACACTTTTGTGGAGATTATTGGTTTAAATCAACCGATTTTGTAATTATTTTATAACACCGAAAATACTATTCATCCCTCTCAAAAAAGCTCTATATTTCATATTATCAGGTAGTTATAAAATACTTTTTTCACAAAAGTTTTTAGGCATGCTACGTGCTTTTTCATCAGCCATGTGATTATTTTAAATAAATATTTCATATATACTAAATATATTTGCTTAGATAAATATTCGGGGTCGTTTGAAAAGTTTTAGTAAGTCGCAATGATTATTATCTTAATCTATTGCAGCATGTAACAGATAGAAAATCCAATTACTTGACTTTTTTGGCGGCCCCACCCCACTTTAATAAAATTAGCTGGCAATGATTATTTTTTTTATTACAATGCCATAAAAATTTGGAAGACAAATATTATGTTCTAATGTAAGGAATTTTAAACAGTAGGGTGGATTAAGCGACAGCGACTCGAAGAGAAAGGGAACCGCATCCACCTTTCCTGTTCATATTATTGGTGGATTCGGCGTAAAATACAATGCCTTAATCCGCCCTACCTTAACTTAATGACATTGAGTGGCAAGGCGCACCTTGCCACCACAACATTATTAAAAGTTGGCAAAGGCATAATTTAATGTTTAGGAAATTCAATTATAGCAGGGTGGGCATTGCCCACCGTCTCACGTCGCTTGTAGAGACGCATAGCAATGCGTCTCTACGTTTGGTGGGTAATGCCCACCCTTACTCTGTTAAAAGTCGCCAAAGGCCTAATTTATTTCCCCTTTTCACAATATTCTTTCTTATTACTTTTTCCTTTCATTCTGACGGAATCTGTCAGAATTTTGTGATTAACGGAGAGTTGCAAAACAGCGGGGCGGAAGAAACTCTTAAAAATAGCATTGTTCGAAAGGAATCCCTCATCATTAAAGACAAAAGGGTTTATATACAGGTGATAATAGATCAGGGGGCAAAACACCTTACGGATCATAACCGGTACAAAAAAATGATGTATGTATTGCCAAAAGAAATCACGTATGATGATATGAGCAAACGCATCTATTATTACACCGAAGATACAGAAATCGAAATCGGGCAGATGAAGGACTTTTTAGGGTTTATGCCTTATATAGGCTTATCGGAAGGTGTGAAAATCGTAAGTTCTCCTGCTGATGCAAAATTATTGATTTCTTCTGACAACAATAAAGATATTTCCCTGCCGGTAATACATTCTGATGAAAACATGAACGATACCTTGAGCAAGAAATGCGGACAGTGCCATCTGTTAGAATATATTTTTTCTCACAAAGACTGGACGGAGGAAGACGTCCTGCACGCATTCAACCGATTGCAAACGGAACGGGAAGAGAGGTTCACGAACGATGAACTTGAAATAATTACGCTATTCAAAAAATACCAAAAAGGCGAAATAGACAAAAAAAAACTCACTGAATTTCAGTCTCTGAAACATATGGCAGAAAAAGATATTAAAGACGTCACCGAAGGTGTGTATAGCAATAATTGCATCCCATGCCACAATCCATCCAAAATGAACGACATTACATTATTATATTCAACACAAAGATGCAAAAGTATTGTGGAGAGAATGAAGGAGAAAGAGCCTTCTCTTTTTTTAGGCACGGACATGGACAGATTAGCCAGTTATCTATGGGAAATAAAACTTAAGCCTTGTGAAAATTAGGGAGGTGAAAAATGACGTAAACAAACAATTAAGTCCTTATTCCATAGCAGTAAAATAATCGGTTTCAGTTAAGGCGATAGGGTAGTATTGAAAATAAGAATAAAACATATTTAAAAGGAGATGGAAATGAGAAAAGGAGTGTATGCTGGCCTTTCATCGATTTTCTTTTTATCAATATTGGCATTCTTCGCTTCAAATGCGATGGCAGGAGATGCGCCGGGTATTGATAGAGGAGACCATGCGTGGATGCTCGTATCTACCGCTTTAGTATTAATTATGACGCCCGGCCTTGCCCTGTTTTACGGCGGCATGGTGCGCGCGAAAAATATGGTAAATACCCTGTGGCTGAGCTTCATTTGCATGGGCGTAGTCGGCGTAATGTGGGTGCTTTGGGGCTACAGCCTGAGTTTTGCTCCCGGCTGCTGGTTTATCGGGGGGCTTAAATGGTGCTTGCTTGGATCAGGCATAGTCGGACAGGCTCCGAGCGATCTTTACGCAACATCAATTCCCCATTTGACATTCATGATGTTTCAGGGCATGTTTGCCATTATCACCCCCGCTTTGATAACGGGCGCTTTTGCCGAGAGAATGAAGTTTAACGCATGGCTGCTGCTGATACTCCTGTGGTGCACTGCCGTTTATCCGCCGATAGCACACTGGGTATGGTCTTCCGAAGGCTGGCTTCTCGGCATACAATCACTGGATTTTGCCGGAGGAACGGTCGTGCATATTTGTTCCGGAGCCTCCGCCCTTGCCGTAATTCTGATTCTCGGAAGAAGGAAAGGACATCCGAAAGAAGCAAAACCCCCTCACCACCTGCCCTTCGTAATGCTGGGAACAGGTTTACTGTGGTTTGGCTGGTTTGGCTTTAATGCGGGCAGCGCGTTGGTCGCCGACGGATTGGCCGCCAATGCATTTGTTGTTACCAATACCGCCGCAGCCGCAGGCGCTGTGACATGGAGTTTTATTGAATGGGCATTCCACAAGAAACCAACCATACTTGGCGCATGTTCCGGAGCGGTGGCCGGACTGGTTGCGATAACCCCGGCAGCGGGCTTTGTAGGGCCTATGGCTTCTATCGGCATAGGAGTGCCGGCTGCGATCTTATGCAGCCTTGCCGTAATGAAAATGAAGAAGGCATTGGGATATGACGATGCACTGGATGTCATCGGAGTGCATGCGGTCGGCGGAACATGGGGGGCATTCGCAACGGGGCTCTTTGCCGATTCATTGGTAAATCCCGCCGCTCCCAACGGATTATTCCATGGGAACCCAAGCCTGTTAGGAAAACAAATAATTGGAATTTTTGCCGCATGGGCATGGGCATTTTGTGTCACCGCCCTTTTAACATGGTTTGTTAAAGCAGTAGTGGGATTGAGGCCTACTGAAACCGAAGAAGAGACTGGCATGGACCTTACCCAGCACAAAGAAATTTCATATCATTATTATGAAGCTCAGAGCTAATTTAATGTTAAGGATTTTCAAAGTCGGGATTCTTCGTCGCTTCACTCCTCAGAATGACAGTGTTTGTCATTCTGAGCGCAGCGAAGAATCTAATTTACTATTGTACGGCACAAAACGTACAAAATGATCAGATAATCAGGTATCTGGACATTTTTAATTGTTAAAGGAGAATCATTAATGAAGAAAATTGAGGCCATAATAAGACCGGAGAGACTCAGCATTGTTAAAGATTCATTGGAAGAACTGGGCTATCCCGGAATGACTGTCACAGACGTTAAAGGACATGGTGCACAAAGAGGGATTACGGAACAATGGAGAGGCAGAACATACAGGGTAGACCTGCTTGCAAAGGTTAAAGTTGAGATCGTTGTTGCAGATCAGGATGTGGATAAAATTGTCGAGTGTATCAAGAAAGAGGCACAAACGGGCAGTATCGGGGATGGGAAAATATTTATTTCCACCATTGACGATGTTCACCGCATACGCACAGGAGAAAGCGGAGAAACGGCTGTCTAAGCATCTGCATCCATTTTTTAGAGGGTAGGGTAGGCAATGTCATTAAGTTAAGCAACCCTGACAGAAGTAGGGTGGATTAAGCGACAGCGACTCGAAGAGAAAGGGAACCGCATCCACCTTTCCTGTTCATATTATTGGTGGATTCGGCGTAAAAAACAACGCCTTAATCCACTCTACCTTAACTGGCACGTTCATTTGTTTCTTAGAGAGTAGGGCAGGCAATGCCTGCCCTACTTTTATTTTTATGTTTACCTACAACAAAAACACTTTTCTCAACATCAACAAAATCATCTTCTCCAGTCTTGATATTCGCGAAGTATATCAGACCATGAGCAATGAGCTGTCTAAAATAATTGATTTTGACAGATTAACCATTACCCTTATCACCGAAGACAATGATCTGTATGAAGCCTTCGTGGTACAGTCAAAAATGTATGAAAATACCGATATTAAGAAAGGCGACCTATATCCCATGAAGGGCAGCTTAATGGAGAAAGTAGTGCAATCCAATAGTCCTGTAATAGTGGACGATACCGCCAAAAGCCAGTTTGTAAGCGACACCGTTTTGTTTAAAGAAGGAATTCGTTCACGGATGGGCTTTCCTCTTGTTTACAAAGGCTGCATAATGAAACATCAGAAATTATTCCATATAGATGAAAAAAAATATCCCATTGAATTCAGGGAACGCATAATAGGCAGTATAAATTTCGGCAGTAAACGCAGAAAATATTATTCAAAAAAGCATGTGGATTTTGTATCGAAAATTGCGCCGCAATTAGCCATGGCAATCGAAAATACACGACTTTTTAACAGAATCAAAGACGCCGAAGAGAAATACAGGGCAGTGGTGGAAAGTTCACCTGACATTATCTTTGAGTGCACAGGTGACGGGAAATTTTTCTTAATAAACCCCTCCGTAGAAAAAATACTTGGCTACTCTGTGCATTACTTTTATGATAATCAGGGCTACGGACTTTCGTTATGCCACGAGGATGATCAGGAACGGGTACAAAGCGAAATTCTCCAGTTATTGAACGGAGAAAAAAACTCATTGATGGATTTTGAATTCCGTGTTATTCACAAACAAGGCAAGGTTGTGTGGCTGTCTCTGGAGGCGCTCCCTATCAAACAAAATGATAAAATAATCGGCATCGAGGGATTTTGCCGGGATATCACCGAAAGGAAAAAACTGGATGAATTAAAAAATAATTTGATCCGCGACGTTACGCATGAACTGAAAACCCCTGTCGCCAAAATGGAAATGGCTATCGATATGTATAAACGTTCCTTCGGCAAAGAAAAAGAATTTTCAAATGAAAAAGGATTGCATGTGCATAATCTTCTCCAAAACAATATACATCATTTGAAAAATATTATTCGAAATGTGCTTGATCTCTCTAAGCTGGAGTCAGGGGTAGAACATTTAAATGTAACCGGTTTCCCGTTTATCGATCTGGTGGAGCAGGTTATCTCGGAACTAAATATTTTGTCAATTCAGAAAAACAATACCATTACACACCAAATACCTGCCGATATGATTTTAAAGGCAGATAAGGATAAAATGTACTATTTACTTGTTAATCTGGTGGGAAACGCAATAAAATTTACCGACAACGGAAAGATTGATATCTCCTCCCGGATAACTCCCAAAGGTATTGAGGTGACAGTGAAAGACACCGGAAGAGGATTAGGAGAAGAAGCTCTTAAACACGCCTTTGATAAATTTTATAAAGAAACCTCTTCCCTGCCAGGGTCGGGGATAGGGCTTACGATATGCAAAAATATTGTTGAATTGCATGATGGCAGCATTTGGGCAGAGTCTGACGGAAGAGGGAAAGGGGCAAAATTCATATTCAGACTGCCGTTGCCATCATCTGCGAAATGAAAAATTTAGTAACAATTTAATGGTTTACGAATATTTCATTTTTAAAAAGGAAAGGAAACCATGAAGGACTTATTAATAGTGGAAGATGATCCTGAAATGCAGGAATTTTACCGGGATATGCTGAATGATGCGCCATTCGCAGTTGCCTATGTTTCCAACGGCGAGGATGGGCTCAAAAAAATGAAAGAAAAAAAATATGATCTGGTCATATTGGACATTATGATGGAAAACATTACCGGCGACAGATTATTCGCCCTGCTGCGGAAAGACCGGCATTATAAAGACGTGCCCGTTATTATGGCGTCTTCATTGGACAAACAAACGTATCAGTGTTTCCAGGCGCTGGGAAAGGTGTCATTCCTGGAAAAACCGTTCACGAAAGAAACACTGATCAACGAAATAAACAAATATTTGCAAACCCCTTCATAGCCGCAAAGCGGACAATCACCGTTTATTACGATTTCTCTTCTCATATTGACATATAAATCCATAATTGTATAATTGCCTTTGCAAATTAAAACAAAAAATTTTCCCGGCAAAGCCGGCTTAGTCCTTTTACTATTATCTTTGCTTCGTAATTTACGGCAAGGGAGAAATTACCCTGAAAGCAGTGTTCGTCTATTTATCAGGCAGCCACCGCGGGAAAACGGAAGTTTTCTCTTCTGAAAGAATAACTATTGGCACCGACGCCTCAAATGATATTAAATTCAACACAAATGAAGACCCAAACACTTCGAATTTTCATGCCGAAATAAACCTAAAAGAATGTGATTACCTGTTAAGCGATAAAGGAAGTTCAAAGGGAACTCTCGTCAACCATAGATTGGTTCGTGAAATTGCGCTTAAAGACGGCGACCTCATCGAATTTGGAGCAGGAGGACCAAAAGTGCGGTTTCGTGTAAAAATGGACGAAGGTGATGTTTGCAAACCATGGTCTGAAATATTGGAAGACTCGCTTGGCATTGCCCTTACCTCACAAAAAGGGCGTTTTACCACGGCGACGGGATTCTTCAAGCATCTTTTATGGGAAGTTTATACCCAGACTTCACACCACATTAAACTACGCATTTTTATCGCACTGATAGCCTTCTCCGCTATTGTGGTTACGTATTTTTATATTCAAAATATCAAATTAACCACTACCGTTGAAAAAGTAAGAATACTCGAACTCGAAAGGTCTATTGCAGAAAATATAATAAGAAAGTATACTAATGGCGTATGCCTTATCCAGGGCGTTTTCTCCTATTATGATGAAGAAACAGGAGAGCCGCTTTTTATGATGGGGCAAAAGCGCGGTATGAACGAATATACGGGCACCGGTTTTTTGGTGAGTCCCGATGGCTTCATCATAACCAATCGTCATATTGCGGAACCATGGTGGGAGTTTGAAGCCTTTCCTGACGCAAAATTGGATCCCCGGATAAAACCGAAATTTGACATCTTCAGGGCATTTTTCCCCGGAATCAAAGAACCGTTTCCGTTAACCGTGGAAGCGGTTTCAACCGAGGTGGATGTGGCGGTGCTGCGCATTGATACCCGGGGCAAAAAGATTCCGGTGCATGAACTGGACACAACGGGCAAGGGGGCTGTAGTTGGAGAACCGATACTATTATTGGGATATCCTGCGGGGATAAAGGCCATTTTTGCAAAGATGGATCCGGAACTGGCGAGACAATTTATCAATATGCCTTTTATTCCCTTAGTCGAGGAACTTTCCAATTTCGGTTTCATTAAACCTCTTTCCACACAAGGACATTTGAGCGATATTATGTATAACAGGATTGTATACGATGCACAAACAACCGTTGGCGGCAGCGGCGGTCCCATATTTAACAAAAAAGGACAGGTAATAGGTATTAATTACGGAATCTTTCCGGGATTCAGAGGATCAAATTTCGGTGTTCCCATATACTATGCTTTAGAACTTCTCAAATCGGTTTCTGTAAACGTAAAGGATAAAAAATAAATGAATCTTTTTTCTTTTTATTCGCGCAAACACTTATTTAATTTGACCTTTTCTCCCTCCCTTCGGGTGACGGTGTATTCTTTCATTGTATTTCTTGTTTCAGTATTCGGGGTATTATCCCGCTATTCATTTGCCAATTCCGATGGAGCGCCATTGGCATGCGTAGGCTCCGCAAGAACCAAAGACGGCCAGTTGCTCTATGCTCCCGCCGCCACCACCTGCAACATTCTGGGATGCCACCACCAACACATTGCCGGATCGGGAAAGGGTAAATTCATGTTATTTGTATTGGATACGTGCGAACCGGGAGAAATTGTTGATATCCTGGTTTCGTTTAAAAAGACGGATACGTATTATCACGGGTTTCAAATTGCCGCTCAGGATAGTTATTTTAACCGGTTAGTCGGAACCTTCATTAACGTTGGTGAAGTTGAAGACACACAAGTGGAAGCAGGAGGCCTTTACGCAACACATACAAAAAAGGGCTCAAACCGCAAATACTGGCACGTAAAATGGCAAGCGCCTCCTCGGGATTTCTGGGTCGCCAACCCCGTCAGGTTTTATGCCTGTGGCGTTGAAGCGGATAATGACGGAACCCCGATGGGAGATTATGTTTACAGTGCGACAAAAAATATTATTGTCACACCAAAAAAATCACGCACTACGAAAATTCAACTATCAAGAAAGGAATAATCCATTGAAGCCAAAATTTTTTCCCCGGATAGTTCCGTTTCTGATCGTGACAGGCATGTTAAATGTAACATATGCTTCGCCGCTTGATTTCTCCTGGAGCGCGCCAAAGACGTATGTGCATAACAAAGGAACAAAGGGAGAGTTATGTTACATCATCTGGTTTTATACTTTAAAGAATACTATCGACAAAACAATCCTGGTGCCGATAGATGTGTTTCTGAAAACAGATACGGGAGAAAAATATACCGATACCTATTACCCGGAGCTTATGGACCGGGTGAAAGAACTGGACGAGGACTATTTTGAGGGCAAAAAATACCAGTATGCTTCAATCGCAAAGGGCGAATTAGCGACAAATACAACAAAACATTGCGTAGCGATGTTTGAGGATATAGATCCCCAGGCAAAACAAATCGAAATATTTGTAACAGGCATATCTCATTTTTTCTTCTGGCGCTGGAGAATGATCGATTATTCGTATAAAATTACGTATGAAAAGGAAGCAAACCGATGGAAACTGACAGAACACGGCATGACCAAAGACTCTTCCCACCGCGCATACGAGGCAGAATCCGGCGAAGGCTGGATTTTTGATCAGTAACCAAACTACTTTACAAGCAACAACATAATATCCATAACATTTGTTTTCGTTGGGCCTGTTACTACCAGTTCATGTGTCTCCCTGAAAAAAGAAAATGAATCGTTATGGGAAAGATATTTTTCCGGATGTAATTTTTTACTCTTTGCATTCATAATTGTAGCCCCATCCACCATTGCGCCTGCGGCATCAGTGCCGCCGTCCGTTCCGTCCGTTGCCGCGCTTAATATGACGGTATCCGCCAATCCGTCAATTTCCATTGCGGCAGAT
The DNA here is from genome assembly GCA_016873165.1 of Planctomycetota bacterium. Lineage (GTDB taxonomy): Bacteria > Planctomycetota > Brocadiia > Brocadiales > Brocadiaceae > Kuenenia. Next base: position 68,675 of record VGXV01000018.1, read on the forward strand.
AGAGAAAATTCCTGATTTCTTCCTCCCAAACCATCACCTTTTACCGTCACCGTCGGTTCCCCCCCTGCAATAATACACGCAGGGCGTTTAACCGGATAGCCGGAAAAATGAATTTCCCGCGCAATCGCGCCAAAAACTTTGGCTATTTCCCTTGCCTCTCCCTTTATGCATGAAGATAAAATGACCGCATTATACCCCAGTTGTTGAGCTTTTTCTTTTGATGCGATCAATGCCGTACGGTTATTGCCGACGATGACATTGTTTACTCCGGCAAATATTTTATCGCCGGGTTTCGGCGTTTCTTCAATGTTGCCATGAAGTCCGTTTTGAATATGTTTCCGTACGGAAACGGGAATCTTTTGATACAAGCCATACTTGTTCAAAATCCTTTCACAATCGGAAAAAGTGCTGGAATCCGGCGAAGTCGCGCCTGAGGCAATCGTGTCCAACTGATCATTTATTACATCCGACAATATAACGGATACCATTTCCGCCCTGCATAAACCGGCAAAACGCCCTCCTTTCACCATAGAAAGATGTTTGCGCAGAGCATTCATTTCGTCGATTGTAGCTCCGCATTTCAATAATAATGCGGTAATGTTCCTGATTTCTTCCAGAGAAATCCCTTCATAAGGCAATTCGAACAGCGCAGACCCTCCGCCTGATATCAAACAAAAGACAAGATCGTTTTCCTTTGCCTCTTTTGCAATGCCAATGATTTCCTTTGTGCCATTAACACCTGCGCTATCGGGAATGGGATGACCCGCAGAATTAATCTTCACATATTTACATGGCGCAGCATACCCGTAACGAACGTTCACAATGCCCTTTTTTATCCTTTCCCCTAACAGTTTTTCCATCGCGGCAGCCATAAAGCCGCTTACCTTCCCAAACCCTGTAATATAAATATTATTATAATTCCCCAGATCGTACGTTTTCCTCCCGACAGTTATACAATTATCCTTCACCTTAATGTATTTTTGTATGCAGACGTCGGCCCCTACGGAATGTAAGCCTGCAAAATAGATTTTCAGCGCGTCTTCCCGTAATGATTGAGTTGTATTCATCCCGTTTTCCTAAAAAAATATTTTTATAAGGTAATTATATGGTAATATAATATGAATATGCTTCATTAAAATCCGGAGAATAGGAGAATAAAAGAATGTCCAATAAAGTTTCCACTATAAACCATAGTAATATGCATAATAACGAACTGGAACATCTGGTTAACACAGAGCAATACGATAAACTCGAAGAACAATGGCTTGGCATTGTTGAATCGGAAATTAAAGATAAGAAACCACTCTTACATATCATCAATTTACTTATAAAACAGGAAAAAAGGTTTGCGCATGACTTTCTCATTATGCTGGAATCTTACTATAAAGAGAAAAATGCATATCACGATCTTCTGGAAGTATTAAAGCACATATTGAAATATTATCCGAGAGAAAAAGGACTTGCCGCGAAATTTGCCGACTGCTATTCCAATATCTACCATGAAAAACCTCATGTGAAATTTTTCATCAAAAAATCAAATATCGAAACATCCCCGGATATTGCCGCATCGGTGAAAATGCTGGAAAAGTATTGTATGTTTGATCAGGGGGATTTTGTGTTTCATAAGAGCTGGGGAGTGGGAAAAGTGGTTTCTTTTGATCCGGAGGGAGAAAAAATCCATATTGATTTTGAGAAAAAAAGCAATCATGGAATTGCCTTAGACCTTGCTTCCGATATCCTGCAGAAACTGGAAAATGACAGTTTGCTGGCAATGATGCATTCCCAAAAAGATGTTCTGAACAAAATGATCGATGAAGACCCTGTAGGGCTGATCAGGCGCACATTAAAACATTTTAAAGGCAAAGCTACGGTAAATACGGTAAAAGAACAACTTCTGTCGGGAATCATACCATCAACCGCATGGAGCAAATGGTGGACAAAAACCAGGAAATTGCTGCTAAAAGACCCCTATATCCAACTTACTGAAGGCACACCGGCTACTGCGTTTCTGGAAATGAGGACAGCGCCATTGACACCTCACCAGGAAATTATTAATAAACTCACCCGATCCGGAGAAATTTATAAAGAAATAGAGTCTGCCAGAAAATACATTTCGGAGGCAAAGAGCGATGAACTATGCAAAGACACCTTACATAAAATCAAGACCCTGTTTGCGCAAGAAGCTGAAAAATTAAAGGAAACAAATCCTTCTGCCGTTATCGAATGCCTTCTCATCGCCGAACAAATACAAACCATTTTGAACGAAAGTCTGTCAAATTATAAAGACACAATCGAAACCGTCATACAAAGTTCTGATAATATAGCAAAACTGATCGATGCCATAATCATATTGGAATATAAAAAACATGTTCTTGGCATTATCAAAAAAATATTCCCGGAAAGCTGGCAAAACAAATATGTTGATCTGTTTTTTGACCAAAGCAGCCATCTTTGGGAATTTATCGTCAAGGAACTCGTGAATGATAACATGCATGATGCATTAAATAGTTTATCGCAAAAAGTGTCTTTACATTTTAACGCATACCCGGAACATTACTTCTGGTTTTGCAAAAATAATTTTTTCGGGCGCTTCCCGAATCTTTATGCAAATATTAATTCCGGCACACTTTTCATCCAACTCATCGAACTGATAAATAATATTTATTTTAAAATGCAGAAGGGAAGGGACGGGAACATCAGATCAACATTTAACAAAATCAAAGGCCTGCTGGATGAAAAAGGAACAGATTACGCCCTGAACCATTTGAACGAATCCAATGCGGCAGGCATGTATAACGTAATTTCAAGCAGCAAATGCCTTGAAGATTGGTTCAAAATTTCCGTTGAAAGCGTCATTCGCGATCGCTACCCCTCCTTAATCAAGAAACCCGAAATACATGCCCTGGATGAAAATAAAATTTACGTTACAAAAGAGGGCTATGCGAAACAGAAAAGGGAACTCGACCACCTTATGAATGTTGAATTTGCCGAAAATGCGCGTGACCTTGGCGAAGCCATCAGCCGCGGCGACCTTCGTGAAAATGCGGAATACCAGGCAGCACGTGAAAAACAGGGCCAGTTGGTTGAAAAGGCGGAACGCCTGAAAGCGGACTTACAAAAGGTGGTGTTTATCGAGCCATACAATGTAAAAACGAATATCGTATCTCCCGGCACAAAGGTAACCATTCAAAACAAGAGTAAAAATACCCACGACACCTATACCTTATTAGGCCCGTGGGATGTTGATATTGACAATAATATTATTTCCTACCTGTCGCCAATCGGGAAAGGATTGCTCAACAAAAAGGTCGGGGAAACAGTTACTATCCAACTTCCGGAAAGCGAAATAATCTGCGATATAATAAAAATAGAAAAGGCCTTATAAAAGACACGGCATTTGCCAATGCGAAAAATCGTTCCCCCGGTCCTTTAATCTTTTTCGGCAAGATTTTTTTGCGGAAACACAAAATTCCGCACCCTAAATACCCTCTGTCCCCGCTTCCACCCAATATTTAATCCGTATATTATTGTATAGCGACTGCGATATCAATCTTTTAACGAATCGTTAACAGAACGCAGGGGAGCATTCCCGATTTTTTGCAACCGTTTATGGGATCGGTATAAGGGTGGATAAAGGCGCTGGTTTTTGCGCCGTATCCACCAACAATTATCGCATAAATGGTGGATTCGCTCCGCTTAATCCACCCTTAAGGCTCCGCTCAGCATGACATGCTTTTTTATAGATAACATTCACGGTCACCCTGAGCCCTTCGCTTATGCCATGCTGAGCGGAGTCGAAGCATCTTTTACCGCTCAGGATAAACTCCGTCGAAGGGCTGCGTTTTCCTGTAAATTGAAGATGTTTTCATATCCGGCATGATATACGGTAGTCTATTTTCACAAAAAACCGGGAATGCCCCCGAACGCAGTTAAGGCAGGGTGGATTAAGGCGTTGTTTTTTACGCCGAATCCACCAATAATATGCACAGGAAAGGTGGATGCGGTTCCCTTTCTCTTCGAGTCGCTGTCGCTTAATCCACCCCTACTTCTGTCAGGATTGCTTAACTTAATGACATTGGATTGCAATATCAATCTGTTAATGAATTGTTACAAACCAGTCCCGATCTTCTTTGGTCTTTGTGAATTTATTCATGCGGCGAACGATTTCTGCGCCATCTTTGACGGAACTGCGAATAAGGCGCAACTCCTCCAGCAATTTTTCCCTGCCTTTGTTTTCGCGCATCAGCATCTGTATCTTTCCGTCTATGATTGCAAGGATGTTGTTAAACTCGTGCGCAATCCCGGTGGCCATACTAAGTTGCATTCATACATAAACTAATATATAATATCCTCCCGGTAAATTTATTATTGGAGGATATTATGAGAACACCTAAAGCAATAAGCGATCAGCAACAAGAATCGTTAAGAACCCTACTGGGTCAAACTAAAACCAAGGCTGATTTT
>VGXV01000019.1 GCA_016873165.1 Planctomycetota bacterium
ACAAAAATTACATTTTGTACTCATAGTTATCCCCGTTCATATGGATTTTTAAATTTAGGTGGTGTTGGAATATACACCGTAATGATAACGATTTTCTTATTCCTTTCACCACACACAACATGTATAGCTGGGTAGGGTGGATAAAGGCGCTGGTTTTTTGCGCCGTATCCACCAACGATTATCGCATGAATGGCGGATTCGCTCCGCTTAATCCACCCTACAAGGCTACCATTTTTATGAAAATAAATAGTCGCTGTCCCTGTTTATCCTTTGCATCTGTCAAAGACAGCCAGTCTTTTGACAAGACTTTCGCCACGACATTCCTTTGGCTTTATGAATAAAGCTATCTTTGAGTCAGTATAAACCTTTTGCTGACTTGTAATCATAGATGTCAAAAATAGGTTTGTCATATTTTCACTTGATATTAAGGCGGCGAAATCCGTAATGCCTAAACCAATGTATCGAGAAAAGAAAACGAGCCACACTAGTTCAAAGACAGAGCGCTTATCGGATGCTTTTTTTATCTCTGATTCCACAAGTTCTCTGATTTGTTTCTGTAATAACTTGGTTTTATATTCGTTGTAAATAGCTTCACATACTGCTAACACATGACAAATAACCTTTTCAGATTCTCTTTTCAAAAGCATTAGCAGACTCATAGTCTTGAGAAGCTGTTTTCGTCGCGTGTTAGCGTCGGCCGAAAACTCAATTTTCAGCTCCTGATTATCAGTATATAATTCGGAAAAGAATTTTTCTAAAATACTTGTTCCCGGAAATGCTTTATGAATATCAAGTGCCTTTAATAAAGTCAGTTCAAACGTCTTGAATGGAACAGTAGCTTTATCTCTTAAAGAATGCGGGTGATATTCTCTGTCGTGGTGGCGATAAAGACCTTCGGGTAGAGTTAGCACTTTTGTTTTATGTTCGTTAATCAAGAGATTAAAGCTTACGAGTTCATCCGCAAGCTCTTTGAGAATTATTTTTGCGTCCTCTTCTTTATTGCATAGAATACGGTAATCGTCTTTGAACCGGCTGCCAACAAAATCAATCTTTTTAAGTTTGCGCGAGACTTTTCTGTCTATACTCGCCAAAATAATTTCTGCAATTAAGTCACTCAACGCTGAACCCACAGGGATGCCATTTGTCCGCCCATCATTGGCATACTGGATTAAGCGGTCAAGTTTATTGCCGGTCAATGAACAGTCTTTGTCTGCAAATGCCTTTTCGCGGCCATGAATCGCCCAGCCAATACTATGCGTGTAAACAGAATTATAAAAGTTTGTAATGTCGGCACGAATAAGTAAGCTAAATTTGTGCGCCTCTGCGACCATGTCCTTTTCAGCCATCTCTATCCACTCGTAGATCATTCTGCCAGAACGTAATGGGCCTAACTGCCCGGTTTCTTTAGCATTCACCGGTATAGGCAGACTATATGAAAATATTTTCAAGTCTGAATGAAATAGATGGCCAATTATCGTTTCCCAATCATTAACAAGCCAATAAACGATGTCATGATAATTGCATGGATGTTGAATGCCGAAGACCCTTGAGGTTAGCAAAGACTTCGGATAGGAAATTGAAACTAATTGTCGTCTTGCGAGGTCTCTCAAATCCTTAACATAAGGCTTGCGCCTTAATTTAAAGTCAGACACGCTGAAGGAAGGGGGGAGCACATATTGTTCGGGGTAATAACCGTGATTCAATAACCAATGGGCAACTTCGTCTTTATCTAATGCTCGAAGTAGTCTTGCGGTTGCTCTGAAATGTTTTTTGGGTAATGACATAAAGAATCTTTTTGCGATTTGTCTAATACCTTATCTTCAATGGTAGAAACTTTTCAACTGAGAATGCCATATAGTTCATTATGCCGTTATTTATATTTGCCCCCAAAAAAAACATGGGGTCAAACCTAATCTATTGACAATAAAGAGTTTTTCCCTTTAAAAAGATTATACATTTAACAGTTTTGATTACAAGGATATATTGGGGATTGATTACAATTCAGGTAAATCATTTTACCTGCATAGTAACTATTCGCCGGAGAGCGTTTTATTGCACTGGTTATAGAGGAACCTCGATAATAGGGACAGCTACCATTTTTATGAAAATAAATAGTCGCTGTCCCTGTTTATCCGTATTTATCTCAGGTTGAACTTAAGCCGTTTATCAGCTAACAAGTTATTATACAGTTTCTGCCTTTTATCAAAGAAAAATTTAAATATCAATACAAAACTATAAATTATTGGCAAAGATACACCTATTATTTCATGATACCATTACTTTTTGCATGATAGGCAGAAAAGGGGATATTTCTTACATAATCAATATCCTTTTTGGGCATAAAATGTAACCTCCCGGTATTCTGAAAAAAAAGTTACCGTATTTTAATACACACACCATTACAATGGCATATTTCCATGTTTCTTCGGGGGAAGTGTTGCGCGTTTTGAAAGGGTGTTGTGTAATGCGATTGCTACTTTGTATCGTGTACACGATGGTTCTATGACGTCAGAAATCAACACGTTGGCAGCCGCCTGATAGGGTGAGGCAAACCTTTGATGATATTCTGAAATTAATTTTGCCTCCGCGGCTTTTTGGTCTTCGGCGTTTTTCAGTTCATGCCGGTAGAGAATCTTCACTGCCCCTTCAGCGCCCATTACGGCGATTTCCGCTGTCGGCCATGCAAATACAATATCCGCCCCCATATCGCTGCTGCACATGGCAAGATAGGCTCCGCCGTATGCCTTGCGAAGGATTACGGTGATTTTCGGAACGGTGGCTTCGGCGTACGCATACAGCATTTTTGCCCCATGCCGGATAATGCCCCCTTGCTCCTCCGCCACTCCCGGCAAAAAACCGGGCACGTCCACTAACGTTACCAGTGGAATATTAAACATGTCGCAGAAACGGATAAACCTGCTTGCCTTATCCGATGCGTCAATATCAATGGTTCCAGCCTTTTCCATTGACTGATTGGCAACCAGCCCCACAACGATCCCTTCAATCCTTGCAAACCCAATAACAATATTTTTTGCCCACTCTTTCTGTACTTCCAGGAATGAATCATTATCGACGAGCCTTTTAATAACTTCCAGTACATTCATTGGTTCTCTGTTGTCCGCAGGAACGAGTATATTCATTTCCTCATCTTTATTAAGCGAAATGTTTTGTGCCGGCCGGTGGGGAGGATCAAGGACATTGTTAGAGGGGAAATAGGAGAGCAATTTTCGGACAAGTTCGATGGCATGTTCATCGTTTTCAGCGACAAAATGAATGTTGCCACTTACCGAGGCATGAACTGCCGTGTTCCCTATCTCATCCATCGTTATATCTTTTCCGGTGACAGACCGGATAACATCCGGTCCGCAAATAAACATGTAGGAATTATGCCTTGTCATAATGATAAAATCCATAAGCGCCGGTGAATATGACGCCCCGCCGGCACAGGGGCCTGCAATGACGGCGATTTGCGGTACCACACCAGACAGCATTACATTTTTTGAAAATACCTGTCCGTAACCCGATAATGAGTCCACACCCTCCTGGATTCTTGCCCCTCCCGAATCATTAAACCCGATTACCGGTATGCCTGTTTTCATGGCGTAGTCCATTACATCACATATTTTTCTGGCGTGTATCCTGCCCAACGATCCGCCGCTTACCATAAAATCCTGGCTAAAAGCGGCAACGGGTTTTCCGGCAATGTGTCCGATTCCTGTTATTACCCCGTCGCAGGGCAGGGTTTTCTTTTCCATGCCGAAATCGTGGCAGGCATGCTGTGCGTGCATTCCCGTTTCCTGAAAAGTATGCGGGTCGAAAAGGTTAATAAGGCGTTCCCGTGCCGTCATCAAACCTTGTTCATGTCTTGCGCTTGTTTTATCAGTCCCGGAAGCGAGAATCTGATTTTTTCGCCTTTCCAGTTCTTCAGTAAGTTTTTGTGAGATAGTCATAGATTAGACATTATTGTATTAATTTAGTTTTTTAAATGCCGCACATATGATAGCGCCATGTATATTGTAAAAGGTTTGATTCCTTAAAACACACCCCGTCAGCCATGCTGCCACCCCTCTCAAGAGGGGAATTATAAAAGTCCCCTCTTGAGAGGGGATTTAGGGGTGGGTAAATAAAAGTCATTGATTTTTTTTAATCCCAACCGAATTGATCCATGATCAATCAGGTTTTTTCTGCTCGCTTTCCATAGAGCAAAATTCCGTAAGCACCCCGTGAGTGGATTTCGGGTGGAGAAAGGCAACGTTCCTGCCTCCCGCTCCTTTTATGGGAATTTCATGAATCAGATGGCAACCCGCGTTTTTTGCCTTTGATAATTGTTCATCAATGTTGTTTGTGGAAAATGCAACATGATGTATTCCCTCTCCGTGTTTCTCAAGGAACTGCGCGACAGGGCTTTCAAGAGAAGCAGGCTCAAGAAGTTCAAGACGAACGTCTCCTACCTGAAAAAAAGCGATTTTTACTTTTTGTAAAGGCACCTCTTCCCTCCCGCCGCATTTTAGCCCAAGCGCTTGCTCATAATATTGAACTGCCTCGTCAAGCGACCGCACCGCAATTCCCAAATGGTCAATTTTTTGTATCATATTTTAGTATCCTTTTGCTTCCTCATAAACGCCAAATACACTACGCAGGACGTCACAGATTTCACCTAATGTTGTATAACAACGCACTGCTTCAATAATGTAAGGCATTACATTCTCTTTTCCCCGGGCAACGTCTTCAAGGCGCGCCAATGCCTTCCTGACTCTTTGATTATCACGTTTGGCGCGTATATTCGCTAATTTCATTATCTGGTTTTCTTCAGTAAACTTATTGATTTGAAATACAGGCGGGGATACTTCTTCCGACTCCTGATATTTGTTCAGCCCGATAACAACTCGTTCGCCGCTTTCTATTTGTTTTTGGTACGCGTATGATGAGTCTTCGATTTGACGCTGAACAAAACCCGACTCTATTGCCGCAATCATGCCTCCTGCAGCATCAATTCTGCCGATCAGCGCAGAAATTTCCTGCTCCATTCTGTCCGTCATGTTTTCAATGCAGTACGATCCGGCGAAGGGATCAACGGTATTACATACCCCCGACTCGTATGCTATGATCTGTTGCGTGCGCAGGGCTGTTCGGACTGAGTCTTCCGTGGGAAGAGTAATGGCCTCATCGCGGGAATTAGTGTGCAAAGATTGCGTTCCTCCGAGCACGGCGGCAAGGGCCTGCAATGTTACCCGGACAATGTTATTATCGACCTGCTGAGCCGTCAGTGAATAACCGGCAGTTTGCGTATGAAACCGGAGTTTCTGTGCGCCGGGATCTTTTGCCCTGAATCGTTCCTTCATCAGCTTTGCCCAGAGCCGCCGGGCAGCCCTGAACTTTGCTATTTCCTCCAGAAAGTCGGATGACGCGTTAAAGAAAAACGTCATGTGTGGGGCAAATACGTCAACATTTAATCCCGCGCTTACTGCCGCTTCCACATACGTGCAGGCATTGGCGAAAGCAAACGCTATTTCCTGCACTGCCGTAGAGCCTGCTTCTCTGATATGATACCCTGAAACGGAAACCGTGTTAAATTGCGGCATTTCCCTGCTGCACCATTCTATTATGTCTGTCATTAAACGTATGCTCGGATGCGGCGGGAAAATATATGTTCCGCGGGCAATGTACTCTTTCAGTATATCATTTTGTACCGTTCCGCCCAACTGAGCGGGCTTTAATCCCTGTTTTTCCGCCGCCACAACATACATGGCAAGAAGTATTGCCGCGGGAGAATTGATTGTCATAGAAGTGGAAACTTTATCCAGCGGAATGCCGTTAAAAAGAGCCTCCATATCGTCAAATGTGTCTATAGCAGCTCCGACTCTTCCTACCTCGCCCCGGCTGAGTTTATGATCGGAGTCATAGCCGATCTGAGTCGGCAGGTCAAATGCCACAGAAAGTCCGGTTGTTCCCTGTTCCAGCAGGTAGCGGTATCTCTTATTGGATTCTTCAGCGGAAGAGAATCCCGCATACTGCCTCATCGTCCAGAGGCGGCCCCGGTACATCGTGGGCTGCACTCCCCTTGTAAACGGATATTGACCGGGAAATCCTATTTTTGAGAGGTATTTTTCATCAGGCGTCTCCGGCAGCGCAAGCCGTTCCGCGGGAAGACCGGAGTCTGTTTTAAATTCCTTCTGTCGTTCCGGAAATCGTTCCAGTGTTTTTTTGAGCACCCTTTCCTTCCACTCAACGAATGCGGGATGTTCATTCATGAAAACACCTCCGGGCGCTTTCTTTTTAACATATCTAATTCGGTTACGCAAATGTCGTCAATTAACTTGCGCGCAATTGCGCGCGGGTCTCCCGTATAATTTCCCGGACATTCTTGTAAGCGGCTTCTGATCTCATCACGCATCATCTCAATGGCACAGTCGATTATTTCCGTTTCTCGTATTTGTTTCCGTTTCCCTGTAAATTGTCCGCTTTTGCGTCGTTCCCGGTCGATTTTCCCAATTGCAGTTGCAAGGTTTTCTATTCCATACGCTTCCCTGGCAATAACGCGACAGACAGCGCAATTTCTTTGATGGAGCACGTTTTCCAGTTCCATAATAAGGGAGTCTGCTCCCGGACACTCCGCTTTATTTACCACTACGATATCCGCTATTTCGATAATGCCGGCTTTCATCACTTGTATCTCATCACCGGCGCCGGGGGCTAATACCAAAACGGTAATATCCGCAAGTCCGACAACATCGATCTCCGCCTGGCCAACGCCTACGGTTTCTATGATGACAGGATTGCACCCCGAACAGATCATTATCCTGACAGCAGCGGCAGCGGAGGCGCATAATCCTCCCTGTTTTCCCCTGGTTGCCATCGAACGTATCACTACATCTTTATCCATAGCATGCCGCATCATTCGGATGCGGTCTCCCAGCAAGGCTCCGCCGGATACAGGGGAAGAAGGGTCTATCGCCACAATTCCGACTCTGCCTCCCTGTGTGCGATAATGGGCAATCAGTTGGTTGATTATTGTTGACTTTCCTGTTCCTATAGGCCCGGTAATGCCCACTATCGTTGAGTCCTGAATGCTTTTCGCGTTTATTTGCTTCAGGATTGCGCCGGCCCTTTGGTCGCCATCTTCGATTATCGAAATAGCGCGGCCAATCGCACGCGGTTCTTTTAAATAAATTCCCTTCACAATTTCATCAATATCATTCATGCTGTCTGAAACGCATCCTCTTGTGCGTATTTTACGCCACACACAACCTGATTATTTTTTATCAACGTTTATTTTTCATACGCATTTGCCGCTACGGTATTTTATGTTTTTTCTGACGATATCTTTCCGTGGCTTCTCTGAATGTGTTCAGGATTGTTTGGACCGGTGTGCCGGTGGTAAATATCTCATACATTCCCAGTTCCTTTAAATGCTGAATATCTTCCCTGGGAATGATGCCTCCGCCTATTACGGGTATATCACCTCCTTTTGCCTGATGAAGGGCCCTCAACACTTCAGGAAAAAGTTCGTTATGGGCGCCGGAAAGGACGGAAAGTCCGACAGCATCCACATCTTCCTGTATTGCCGTTAACGCGATTTCTTCAGGCGTCCGGCGAATGCCCGTGTAAATGACTTCAAATCCATCATCACGAAGACTGCGGGCAATAATTTTTGCCCCCCGGTCATGACCATCCAGGCCGGGTTTTCCTATCAAAACTCTTCCACGGCATCGTTGTATATCCATACAAACGGACTTTCTCTCTTTGTTGTTTAAAAAGTATTTCCAATGTCGGCAAGTTGTGTATCTTTTTGCATCGGAATCTCAACTCTACGACCATTCAACCATCAAAGGGGAAAATGCGCAAGCGGAATTTTTGCTGCTGAAAAGACCTCAACCTCCTGATGTTTCTTTATTAACCGGCAGCGAATGGTTGCCATATTTTCTTACTTTTTCATTACCCATGCCGGCAATTCCGTCAGCGCTATGCCAAAAACAGGAACCGCTACGAAATAGATAAGCGCAGTGACCAATGCCACGCCGAAGATGTTGAGGATAAGGCCGGTTCGGGCCATTACAGGTATGGTGACATAACCGCTGCTGAATATGATAGCATTTGGCGGCGTTGCAACAGGAAGCATAAACGCGCACGATGCGGAGAGTGTTGCGGGGAGCATTAAAGCGAGAGGATGTATGTTGAGTGTGCCGGACAAAGCTGCAAGGATTGGCAGGATCATTGCAGAGGTTGCTGTATTTGACGTAATTTCCGTCAGGAAAGTTATCAACAAACAGATAGAGATAATTATTACTATGGGGTGGAGAGCGCCTAATCCCGCGATACTACGGCCAATCCAATCGGAAAGGCCGGAAACCATAAATCCCTTCGCCAATGTGAAACCTCCGCCAAAGAGGATTAAAATTCCCCATGGTATCTTTACCGCAGAATCCCAGTCGAGCACAAATGCTCTTTTTTTAAGATCTACGGGGATAATGAACAGGAGGATTGCGGCAGCAATTGCAATTGTCGAATCATGCACGGAATTTTCCAACCCCAGGAAGTTTGTCCAGCCGGGAATTTTCATGGAGCCAATGACAATATTCTGCCGAAATATCCATGCGAAACAGGTAAGAGCAAACACAAGCAACGTATATTTTTCTCCCGTGTTAAAATTTCCTAATGATGCAATCTCTTTGTCTATAATGGCCGTATTATCGCTGCCCGTTTCTTGTTCAGGGGGAAAAGCCCGGAAGGTAAGATACCACCATGTGAGGGGAAGAAATGCAAACACGAGGGGAATCCCTATTTTCAACCATTGAAAAAAACCTACCTCCGGCGCATCCGGGAAGAGTATTTTTAGTTGACCGGCAAAGACAAGATTCGTGGGAGTGCCTATGAGCGTTCCTATCCCCCCAATGCTTGCGCTGTAAGCAATGCCCAACATCAGTGAAGCGCCGAACTTCGTGTTGTGTTTTTTGTCATGTTCGTTGCCGCAAAAATGCGCAATCAATGCCATTCCGATGGGTAACATCATCATAGTTGTGGCGGTATTGGATATCCACATTGACAGGAAGGCGGTGGCTATCATAAAACCGAGCACCAGTTGTCTCGGTTTGTTGCCGATTGCCTTTATAATAAAAAGAGCAATACGCCGGTGGAGGTTCCATCTTTCCATGGATATTGCAATACAGAATCCTCCAAGGAAAAGGAATACTGCATCTTCCGCATAGGGCATTGCAGCTTCCTTGCCATCCATAATCCCAAGGATCGGAAACAGCGCCAAAGGCGCCAATGCGGTGACAGGAATGGGAAGCGCCTCCGATATCCACCAGCACACCATTAAAAGCGTTGCTGCCGCCGTTTTTTGTGCCAGAGGGGGCATACCTTCCGGCGCCGGAATAATGAGCATGGTAAAGAAAAAGAGAAACCCAAGCCCAAAACCAATGATGCGTTTGAACGGATAAGAATTATTGCCTTCTTTTTTTTGCTTCATTCTGTCTGAAAAGTATTTTTTCATACAAAAACAGGCGCATACCACAACCGGAGGTTATGCATAAATATCTATATTTCCTCCAACACCTTTTTCATTGCCTGCCTTTGAATTGGTTTCTTCCCGAATATTTTCAGAATCTTCCATAAGTTTCTGAATAATCTCGCCTTCATTCTTCATTGATTCCATGGCCTGCTTTACCGCAAAAATGTTACCCGTCATACTCGTTGCAACACCTGTTAATGAATTATTCATAACAATCACCTTTTTATAATTTAACGGAGGAAATCAGCCGCTGTGCTTTTTACAGTCGGCTGGATTTTTCTTTTTAGGAATTTTTATCCTTCCTTTAAGCCATTTATTAAGAGAGTTCTGGCTTTCTCCAGAACGTCTGCCAGCCAATATACCCTCGACGCTAATATCTTCATCGATATCCGGCCAATGGATTCCTTCTCCATCCCCAATTAGTTCATAGTTTTCTCGTTCTTGTTTATTGCTATTTAACAATCGAGGATACCAAACAATAGGCACTGATATATTTCTCCCATCGTTAAGATAAACGATAAAAGAATCCTTTGTAAAAACAACTTTTTGGGCCAAACATTCATGTTCAGGCACTAAAGTACTCATCCCACTTCTTCTGAAATATTTTTTCATACAGAGTAATTCATATAAGAGTCTGAAGGTTTTTTTGCCTTTTGGCGACGTAATCGATTTGCGCTACTGATCTTTTCTCTCAATCCATCCGCCACCCACAACAGTATCATTATCATAAAAGACCACTGCCTGGCCTGGGGTAATGGCTTTTTGGGGTTCTTTGAATTGTACATGAACTTTGTCGGTTCCGCAGGGGGATACGATGGCTGGCGCAGGTGTGTGGTGGTAACGAATCTTTGCCTGCACTTCTAACGGGGATTCCAGCGATTCGATGGATATCCAGTTTACCATTGAAGCAATCAGTTCGGTTTCCCTGAGTTCTTCATCTGTGCCGATTACCACAGCGTTTTCTTTCGGGTTGATATCGACTACGTATCGCGGGGCGCCTAGCGCGATGCCAAGACCTTTTCGCTGTCCGATGGTAAAGAAAGGCGCTCCCTGATGTTCTCCCAGTATCTTTCCTTTACGGTCTTTAATGGGGCCGGGAGTGATACGGCTGCCATACCGCTCATAGAGCAGTGAATGGTAATTATTATCGAGAACGAAACAAATATCCTGACTTTCGGGCTTGTCTTTTGTTTTCAGATTTAAATCTTTTGCAATCTGGCGGACGGTTTCTTTTGTCAGCGTTCCCAGCGGAAAAAGGGTTTTTGAGAGTTGTTCCTGATTAAGGGAAAAGAGGACATACGATTGTTCTTTATTGCGGTCATCGCCTTTTTTCAACAAAAATCTGCCATTGTGTTTTTCTGCCTTTGCGTAATGCCCCGTAGCGACAAACTCCGCGTTGAGCATTTGGGCAAAGTTCAGCAGTTTGCCGAATTTCAGTTCCTGATTGCACATAATGCAGGGGTTGGGCGTTCTCCCGTTCAGGTATTCGGTGCAAAAATGGTCGATGATGCGGTCAAATGCCTCTTTAAAATTCAGGACATGAAACTGGATGCCTAGCTGGTTTGCAACGGTTCGGGCGTCCTCTGCGTCTTCAAGACTGCAGCAGACCTTTGTCTTTGTTAACGTATCCAGTTTTTCCAGCCCTAAGCGCATGAAGAGTCCAACGACTTCATACCCGTGTTCCACCAGCAGATGTGCCGCGACACTGCTGTCAACACCTCCGCTCATGGCGATAACAACCTTTGTCTTCATGGGATTTTTTTTAAAGAAGGCGATTGCCGGTGTAGTCTATTTTTTCAGCAGTGTGGCAATTTCCTGATCGAATGCGTCTTCAGGGACATAGCCGATGTGTTTGCTTGCCACATTGCCGTTTTTATCATAAATGATGGTGGTGGGGTACGCCCTGAGATCATAGGAAGCATCGATTCCATTTCCCGCGAGATACACAGGGTAATTGATGCCAATGCTTTTCACGAATTCAGGCACAACTTCGGAACCATTTTCGTCAAAGGCAATGCCGATAATCTCCACTCCGCTATCTTTATATTTTTTATAGAGATTGATAAATCCCGGTATTTCTTTTCTGCAGGGAGGACACCATGTTGCCCACAGATCCACCACCACGACTTTTCCCTTGTTATTTTCCAGAATAGCGGTTAATTCAGACGCTGTTAC
Source organism: Planctomycetota bacterium (assembly GCA_016873165.1). GTDB lineage: Bacteria > Planctomycetota > Brocadiia > Brocadiales > Brocadiaceae > Kuenenia. Next base: position 11,687 of record VGXV01000019.1, read on the forward strand.
CGGTTTTATGGCATCGGTTGTTGCAAAAGATGTTTTAAATACCGGAAAAATAATTGTCATACAAACTATGACGGCGCAGACATAGTTCCATTTTTGTTTGTTCATTCATTCCTGCTCCCTGATTACTTTATTACCGTTTTAACGTAAAAAATACACTGTAAATTTACTTTAATGTATGATGATGTGAGATTCAATACTTTTTTGACAATAGCAAAAGAATACATTAAAATAACAACGTTTGACAATAGCATGCGTGTGTGGATGAAAGTAGAATGGATAAAAGAAAATATAGTTTTCGGGTTTTTAAATCATGCCAATATACAGACAAAAAGAACGGTATAAAGATATTGCAATAATAGGCGGGGCAATAGCGCTCATCACGGTAATAATTTTTATTTTGGCTTTTGTGCGCAAAGGAATGTTTCTTTACAATGAAATTGGCTCTCCATCACTGCAGGAAATCTTAACAACGGTGGAAAACAGGGAAGAGTTTGTTGCATTGCTCCAGAATAAAATAGCGGAACAGGGTTATGACGTTTATTTATCTATCCCTGAGGGTGAATGTGAAGATGAAGACTGTGTGAAAGTGGAGTGGAAATATATGAGGCGTTTTGCCGTTTCATTGATTGAACAGCAGGATGATATGATGTCGGCATTAAGAAAACTGGGGATAAAAAAGGTGATACTCTCCAATGGGGAGGATAGCTGGGATGTATTTCCCTGAATAAAGTAGTTCTGTTTGAATGTACAGCATACGCAGGTGTTGCAAATCTCACCATAAGATCATAGTCATTTATGAAAAACAATTTCTCTCAAAAATTTCCCCTTTTTTTTCTCTCCTGTTTCATGCTTCTGGCTACCGGCTGTAGTTTCATATCTGTTTCCCTTGGCCCCGCCGCGGGACCTCTTGAAGAAAAGACGGTTTCCGGGAAAGGCAAAGATAAAATACTCATGGTTGATATTTCCGGAATTATTACTGACGAAAAAAAGACCGGGTTTTCCGTTCTGACAGGAGAGGCTGATATGGTTTCCCGCATTAAAGAAGAATTGGTGCGGGCGAAAAAAGACGAGCGTGTAAAGTCCCTTATCCTGCGCATAAACAGCCCGGGTGGCACAGTTACCGCATCGGACGTGATTTACCATGAGATTATGCAGTTCAGGAAGGAGACGGGGAAAAAGGTTATTGCCTGTATTATGGATCTCGGCACATCCGGCGGTTATTATATTGCGGCTTCCGCCGATACAATTATCGCGCATCCGACAACGGTGACGGGAAGCATAGGCGTTATCATGTTGAATCTCAGTATAGAAGGTCTTTTGCAGAAGATAGGAATTGCCGATACGTCAATCAAAACCGGGGAACACAAGGATATGGGTTCCCCGTTGAAAATGATGACCGAGGAGGAGAGGAAAATATTTTTAGATATCCTCAATGCTATGTATGAAAGATTCCTTTGCGCTATTGAGGAAAACAGGGCGGGGCTTTCGATGGAGAAAATAAGGGCTCTTGCGGACGGAAGGATTTATTCCGCCCGGCAGGCATTAGAGAACGGATTGGTTGATCAAATCGGGTATCTGGATGACGCGGTTTTAATTGCAAAAAAAGAAGCGGGCATTGAGGAAGCGCGGGTTGTTCTTTATCACAGACCGGGGGCATATAAAAATAACATATACTCGCAACTCGGCAACGCCGGCGGCGGTGATATTAATCTCTTTAACATTGACGTAAAAACGCTTATCCATTCCGGCGCTCCTTCGTTTATGTATCTTTGGATGCCGTAGAATTATGCCGTTTGTTGGGAGCGGGGAGAAATATGAATTTTACAGACAGGAATCAGAGAAAATACTTTTTAATTCTTTTTTATTATGGTATTTATTTAATACGATGCAGTTTTATACTTTCTATAGGCAATTTATAAGGAATGAAAAATGGGGTTTCCAGTACAAAGGTTGCGAAGATTACGTCAGAATGAAAACATAAGAAGGCTGGTGAGAGAAACTCATCTCTCTGTAAATGATTTGATTATGCCTCTTTTTGTAAGACCGGGCAAAGGTATTAAGCAACCTATACCTTCCATGCCGGGCAACTATCAGATGTCTGTTGACGTCCTTACAAAAGAAGTAAAAGAATTGGAATCAATGGGGCTTCCGGGAATAATTCTCTTTGGCATTCCCGAAGAAAAGGATGCGCTGGGTTCTGACGCATATTCTGACACAGGCATTATACAAAAAGCGATTACGTCAATAAAAAAAGAGACAAAAAATATACTGGTGATTACGGATGTCTGCATGTGTGAGTACACGAATCACGGGCACTGCGGATTTCTCAAAGCGGACGAACACACCGGGCACTTCGAAATCGACAATGATAAGACCCTGGAACTCCTGACAAAGGAGGCTGTTTCGCACGCGAAGGCAGGAGCGGACATTATAGCGCCGAGCGATATGATGGATGGACGTATCGGCGCGATACGAGAAGCGCTCGACAGGCAGGGTTTCAGCCAAATACCCATTATGGCATACTCGGCGAAATATGCTTCAGGATTTTACGGGCCTTTTCGGGAGGCAGCGGAATCTACCCCGGGAATGGGAGACCGTTCTTCATATCAGATGGACCCTCACAATGCCAGGGAAGCGTTACGGGAGGTTTCGCTGGATATTGAAGAAGGCGCAGACATTGTTATGGTAAAACCTGCCCTTGCGTATCTGGATATCATCCGCGACCTGAAAGCAAACTTTGACTATCCTATCGCGGCATATAATGTGAGCGGAGAATTTTCCGTAGTTAAGGCAGCCGCAGAAAAAGGATGGATTGATGAAAAGCGTGTTGCTCTTGAAATTTTGACAGGAATAAAACGTGCGGGCGCGGACATTATTCTTACCTACTGGGCGAAAGATGCCGTACGATGGTTAAAGGGATAATTCGTGGCAGATTTGTATAAAATATTGAACCAAACAAGCACTCACCGGCTCAATATTTCCGGAAACCAGGAGGAAAATAGCGCTTTTTTAATGTCTTTTTCAAAGAAGAAATGATGAAAAAACTCTTGCTTTCATACGTTATTCATCCGATTATTTTGTTATAGGAATCATATTCGGCTTTAAATCGAAACGTACTCCATATGATAATCTGCAAAACGACATAGGTTTGTTGCTGTCGTAACTCTTTTAAATATATTAGTTAATGAATTATTTTTTATTTGTGCTTTTATTCTGATGTTATGAAAATGTGCGTTCTCTTTGTTATATTCAATGGAAGTTAAGAATCTTTGCCGGCCATCAGATCGTTTTTTTCTGATAGGGACGTCTTTTGTGGTATTATAATTGCTCTAAATTTCTATACATAGTTTAACTAATAATGCGTAAATTCTCCTAAATTTTACAGAGGGAGGGAAATGTTATGAAGTATTTCATATCATTAGTTGCTTTCGTAGCGATTGCAATTTCTTTTTGCGCAGATGTAGTTGCCGATATTTCGTATGCAGATTTATTTTTAAACGGAAAAGGGTATAAACCGGTAAATGATACATGGGAAATAAATACATTTTCCCTGAATGAAGAGAACAAAGGCTGCCTGCCTGAAAGCATACTTTACAGAGAGTGGTGCTCAAATACATTTGCCAATGGTGAGCAAATATATGAAGCGTATAAAGAAATAGCTTTTGCACTGGAATATCATTCCGAGCCCCCAAAAACGGATTATTGGCAGACGCCCATAGAAACAATACAATGCAGACAAGGTGATTGCGAGGATTCTGTTTTTCTCTTCTTTTCAAAATTGGCAGAACTTGATATTGACGGGGAAATTGTATGGGGGTGGGTAATTGATAAGACCAATTCAACCGCCTTTGCGCATGTGTGGTATCAATTATTTGATAAACACGGATTGCCCTATATCGTAGAAGGATTTTCCCGGGAATGGAACGGAATCATTCCTGTTGTATCTCTCAATAATAATGAAGAACGCATTCCCACATTCAGACTAAATCACACCATGGTACAAAAATTTGCGGAAAATGGGGAAGATGCGGAAGATTTCTTCCGGCCTGTCCAACAATTCCAATATTCGTGGAATTTATACGCCATGAATTTTATCCCTGTTAAAGATATTTTCTTTAAACTGCAGGATATGTTTCACCGATACAAAGAACAATTAGTAAGTTATAATTGATGTTTAATCTAAATTCTGCAACAGGCAGCAGATAAGCGTATGTAAATACCCAATGGCAAGTATTAATTCAAATGACCTATTGCTTTAGTATTTTGAAAAATTCCAATAATAATGTAGGGACGAAGCATTCGCTCGTTTGGGGATGAACGCGTTTAAACCAATTTATAGCAAATGCTTCGCCCCTACTTTTTCAAAAGACTAAAGTGTTACAAATATTTTGGGAGAAAAGTTCACGCCTTTTTGAATCCCTTTGTATGCTCATTGCTTACAGATATAGTCAAACAACGAAATATCAAATAAGTTTTTACTCAGAAACACAACACTTCGACGGAGTTTACACTGAGTGTGCGAATGTGCTCAGGAAGACAGATTCGTCATGCTGAGCGGAGTCGAAGCATTAAAAGGCTAATCGAAAACCAGATTTGTTTGACTATGACTCACCGGTCATAGATACCGCTATTTTACAACCTTTATTTTTACGGTTACCTTTAGATCACCTGATTTAAACTTTACTTTTGCTTCCCCTGTTTTTTTCTTAGCTGTAATGTCAAATACTGTTTGACCATTATCGTCAGTAATTGCGCTCGCCGGGGACACAGAGACGTATTTTTCCCCCTCTACAACCTTCGCCTTTACTGTCTCCCCTTCCACCGGACAATCTTCTTCACCAGTCAATGTCACCGTTACTCTATCATCCTCTTTCTTCTTAATCGTCAGCTTTTTTTGGGACACTGCGATCTGCCCGGCGCTGCACACGCCTGGAGTCGAAACTGCCGATGGTGTTGGCGACGGTGCTGGCGTTGCTATTTCTTCTGCCACACGAGCCGTATCCGTCACCGTCCTTGGAAATCCAGTCGTATTAATCTCATCGTTATAGGTAATCGTTAATGTTTCACCGGCATATGCCTGGATATGTTCAAATTCCAGCGTGCCGCCGCTCGCCACAATTTGAATCGAACCCATGAAGGTGCCGGCATCGGCGCCTGATTCAATCATCCTAACCTTCGTACTATTGAGGGAGGACGTCTCAATATACACATCATTCAAGAGGGACTCCACATCTGTATGAATTCTGTTTTGCTCTGCGTCTGCCAGTATTATTTTCGCATAAGACCCGACAAAATAGTCATCGGCATCAAAGGAGAGCGCTGCATCAAAACTGCTGAATGTTATTGTCTTTGAGAGTGACGATGCATAGGGAATAGTATCGGTGTAAGTGACAGTGGCTATGCCGCCCTGAACCGTCTTTATGGTTCCAATATTTGACCTGACGTTTAAACTTGCGCTGCCGGCGGTGGCCGTACCTGTTTTAATGGTTGCAAGGAAAGTGCCGCTATTTATGCCTTCCTCATTAAGGTCTAGCAAGAGATATGGAGCAATAAAATAATTGTATCCTGTCGCTTTAAGTGCAGTGTTGAGAATGTCTGCGGATATTATACTCGTGTTCCTGTCAGCATCCACCACGGTTGTAACAATCGTATCTCCGGACAGATATGCCACCTCTTTGCTCAGATTTAATCTGCTAACTGGCGTCGGTATCAATGAAGGCATTGGCGATGGTGCAGCCGTTGGTAGTATGGTCGGCGTTGGAGCTAATGTCGGCATCGGTATTGGTGTTGGTGCCGGTGTTGGCGTTATCGTTGGTGTTGGAATCAGCGCAGGCGTAAGTGTTGGAGTCGGCTCTGGTGTTGGCAACAATGTTTGGGTGGGTATTGACGTCAGCATTGGTGTCGTTGTGATAGGAGCCGGCTCGGTAGTAAAACTCCAGGTATAGTCTTTGTCTAACGTTGTCCCTGCATAATTTGCCGCTTGAGCTCCCGTCGTAATCCCGGCCGTATAAATAGTATTGTAATTAAGATTGGTTAATGGGGTAAAAGTGGCGACGGCGCCATTCGTAGTCACTGAACCGGCAACCGCATCCCCTCCGGCGCTTAACTTAAAGGTATCAGTCGTAAGTGTTGAACCATTCATATTCATTGAAAAGGTTGCAGACACAGTTGTATCTATTGCCACACTAACAGATCCATTGATCGGTTTTGTCGAATTTATTGTGAGGGTTACTCCCGGAGGAGGCAAAGGCGGCTCCGGCGCTGAAACAGTGGTAAAGCTCCATGCAAAAGTTGAGGCCATCGCATTTCCCGCCAGGTCTTTCGCTCCTGTGGTAATCGTTGCTGTATAGGTGGTAGAATAAGATAAATTACTCAATGGAGTAAATGCAGCAGTCTCGCCGCCAGAGGATACCGCGCCGCTGATATTGCCACTTCCGTCACTCACGGTAAATGTAGCGATGGTGATGGTGGATGCATTCATTGTCTCGCTGAACGTGGCAGTAATAGCAGTATTTATGGCCACACCGGTTGCGCCATTGGCAGGGTTTGTGGAACTGACGGCGGGCAATGTTGCGTCCGTTGCCGTCCCTGTGGTAAAACTCCACGTGTAATTGGATGTCATTGCATTCCCGGCCAGGTCTCTTGCACCTGTGGTAATAGTCGCCGTATAGGTAGCGGAAGGCGACAGATTGCTCAACGGAGCAAATATGGCAGTTGTTCCGCTGTAGGATACTGCCCCGTTAATGCTGCCGCTGCTATCGCTCATGGTAAACGTGGCCGTGCTTATGGTAGAAATACCCATCGCTTCGCTGAACGTGGCAGTAATAGCAGTATTTGTGGCCACACCGGTTGTGCCATTGGCAGGGTTTGTGGAACTGACGGCAGGCAATGTTGCGTCCGCTGCCGTCCCTGTGGTAAAACTCCACGTGTAATTGGACGCCATTGTATTTCCTGCCAGGTCTTTCGCCCCTGTGGCAATCGTTGCCGTATAGGTGGTAGAATAAGATAAATTACTCGACGGAGTAAATGTAGCAGTCGCGCCGCCAGAGGACACCGCGCCGCTGACATTGCCACTTCCGTCGCTCACGGTAAATGTGGCGGTGGTGATGGCGGATGCATTCATTGTCTCGCTGAACGTGGCAGTAATAGCAGTATTTGTGGCCATACCGGTTGCGCCATTGGCAGGGTTTGTGGAGCTGACGGCAGGCAATGTTGTGTCCGTTGCCGTTCCTGTGGCAAAGTTCCAGGTGTAAGCAGCAGCCATTGAATTTCCCACGAGGTCTTTTGCTCCCGTGGTAATCGTTGCCGTGTATGTAGCAGACGGAGACAGGTTGCCTGATGGAATAAACGTGGCAGTCGTACCGGCGTAGGACACCACACCGACAATATTTTCGCTGCCGTCACTCACAGTAAACGTAGCTGTGGTGATGGTAGAGGCATCCATTGCTTCGGTAAATGTGGCAACGATAGATCTATTGATCTCCACACCGGTTTCATTATTGGCTGGACTTGTCACACTTACTCCGGCAGTCACCGTCAAGGTTCCGGAATTTGTCGCAGCCAAACTCCCTGACGTTGCTTTGATTTCAGCAGTCCCTCCGAAATGCCCGGTAAATACGGCGCTCTTATTGTCTCCTCCAGGAACAAGGTCTCCGGAGACCACACCATTCGTGGCGCTTTCAAGCGACCATGCATCGGCTGCCACATTGGCTACAAAATTGTCCAGCGCATCCCGTGTAATAGCATACACGGCAATCAAACTACCTGCGGCAATACTCTGTGAGGATACCACGTTTCCGCTGCCATCTGCCACAGTTTCGACTCGTACTTTTGCCGCAGTTCCTGCAGTTATGTCAAATGAATTGCTCACGGCTGACGCTAATCCGGCGCTTGATGCTGTCAGATTCTTTGAGCCTGCAAGATCGATGCTCAAATCGTTAAATGTTGCAAGTCCGCTGGCGCTCGTTGTTTTCAGTGTTGTTCCGCTGAGTATCCCTGTCCCGGAAGATAATGACATTGCGATTGAAACACCTGAAGATGACACATTATTTCCATAGGCATCCTGCAACCGCACCGTTATAGTCGGGAGGATTGCATTTCCCGCCGTCGTATCCGAAGGTTGTTGGATAAAAACTATTTTTACGGCAGATCCCGCCGATATGGTAAATGTGTTGCTGACAGCGGATGATAATCCATCGCCTGATGCCGTCAGATTCTTTGAGCCTGCAAGATCGATGCTTAAATCATTAAATGTTGCAAGTCCGCCTGAATTTGTTGTTTGCAGCGTAGTTCCGCTGAGAGTCCCTGTCCCGGAAGATAATGACATTGCGATTGAAACACCTGAAGATGACACATTATTTCCATAGGCATCCTGTAGCTGAACTGTGACCGACGGGTTGATCGCAGCCCCTGCCGTTGCATTCGTCGGCTGTTGAGCAAATACCACCTTTGTTGCCGTTCCTGCCATAGTTGTGAAGCTACTGCTCGTGCCTGTTATATTGTCAGCATCGGTTGCCGTTGCGGTATGAACAGTTCCTGCAGTAGCGCTTGTAGTAAAAACTACCGTGGCGATTCCGCCGGCATCTGTTATGCTTGTGGGCGACGCGAATGATCCACCGTTTGAGCTGCTCCATGTGACTACCTTGCCGGCCATTCCGATTGCGTTATTTCCGGCATCAGCAAGCTGCGCTGTGATAGTCACATTGCTTCCTGCCGCCGGACTGCTATCGCTTGAACTCACAATATACCTGATAGCAAAAGGCCCGGCAGTCCATTTTGATAATTCGTTTATGCCGGTCAGTGTTAGTGTATTAGCGCCAGTATCTCTCGCGGGAATATGCCGGCTGGGCCAGGTTGTTCCTCCATCGGTTGATCTTGCACAGATCGTATTTGTCTCGTTTGCCCCATTCAATTCGCTGTCTGCGTATTTCAAGACCAATGTGGCGTTCAATCCGGCGTTTGTTGTCGGCGTAATATCGAATGTTCTTTTTATTCCAGCTACTCCGTCAATGGTCTGCGCAGTCCCTGTACCTGTTCTTCTTAAAACAACCGTAGAACCGGGCGCTGAACCGGCTGCATTTATCTGAACTCCTAAACCGCCGAAAGTTTCATTCACTCCTGCAGTCAATGTGCGTGTTGTTTGAATATTTCCCACAACAATAGTATCATTTGTTGTGTTTCCGTCAGCATCGTTCAATTCAGATAGGGTTCCTGACGAACCGAGCGTCAGAGCAGCGCTGCTTTCCGTTGTAAGTATTCCGCTCGAAACCGTAAGTGTCCCGTTAACATTGGCAGCGCCGCCAAGCGTAGTTCCATTAGCGTTGTTGACTTTGAGGTTTCCATAAGTAAGGGCGCTGATTCCCTGGGTTGCTGTGCCCTTATATTCTACAGTCAAATCTGTAAGGGTCTTGTTTGAAATGGTATACTGGGAACTGAAATCTGCAGTAACCGCTGTTCGGGTTACCTGGACTGTGCCATTCCCCGTTAAAGAGCCGCTTCCGCCTAATACAACCGGTGCATTCGGACACAAAACTGCATTCAAATCCACATTCAAAGTTCCGCCCACTGTAAAGTTTACATTCGCGGAAATGGCAGCGCTGGCATTTGAAATCGTCAGGTTGTTAAATGCTGAAGCTGTTGTTCCATCTATTGTTTGCGCAGCAGTTCCATTCAGCGTTATTGTGCTTGTCGAAGAAGTAAAGGCGCCGTTATTGGCAAAGTCTCCTCCAATAGAGTGGCTAAAACTGCTCGCGTCGAATGTGGCGCCAGAACCAATGGCAAAGTTGCCGTTAACGGTTAATGCGGATCCTGCGGTTGCAGAAGCGGTTCCTGACATCGAAAAGTTTCCGGCAATGGTCAATGCCGATGCGGGCATGGTCTTTGTGCCGGTACCGCTCAGTATGAGATGCTGGTAACCCCCCGATCCCCCGTTTGGATTCAATACCGTCTGATTTCCGCCATTATATTCGACCGTATTTACCAGAGACCTTGCGCGCCACAAACCATTATTGGAGACCGCGCCGGCAATTCTGGCGATATTATTAGTACTCATCGTCAGCTCTGCGCCAGTGTCGATGGTGATATTGTAGAAATTCGTTTCTCCTGCCATTGAAGCAGATGCATTAGTGAAAATTACCGTGCTTGTATCGGGATTGAAAGTTCCGTTATTTACCCAACAACCCGTGCCGCCGGCAATAGTAAGCTGTGCGCCTGCGCTTCCGTTCAAGATACCGCCGCTCTGAATTGTCATGCTATTGATGGTAACGCCGGAGGGCAATGCCGGGGAGTAGTTGCCGGAGGGAGGAGAAGGAATTATAACGTTGTCGGCTGCTCCCGGCACTCCCCCCGTCCAATTCAACGGGTCAGACCAATCCGTACTATAACCACCATTCCAGACTATGCTTGTCGTTACCCTATTGGAAATCGTCCATTCAAATGTTCCAAAACCCGAATCAAAAACGGCAATGCCCACATTGGAAAGTTCAATCCAGTTGTCTGTTGCATTATAATTCGATCTGCCGTATTCCCCGACTACGCTGCCACTGGCCTGATAGCGCCAGAAACTCAGGTTGTCCTCTGTATTCCCATTAAGCTCAGAGTCTCGGTAATGCAGTTTCAACGTGGCGATAGAGCCGCTTCCCCCGGTCTGAATAATGTCGTAATATCTCGTAATAGCATCTGTTTTCCAGGAAGGGGCTGAGCCTATGGTGATTTTTACGCTCATTTCTGTTGGGAGTGTTCCTGCAAGGGTAAAGGTTATCGTGGTAAACTGATTGCCGAAGCTATATGCAATATTCGGGTTAATCGTTGTTCGCTTGACAATTCCTGCTACATCACCGGTTCCAGCCGTAGTCGCCGAAGCGCCCATTGTCAGCGTGTTAGAACCCATGGCAAGGTTGCCCGTCAAAGTCAAAGTCGAATTCACTATAAGGTTAGTCGTTGCTGATGGAGTAACACTTGTATTGGAAATCGTTAAGTCATTAAATGTTGTTATACTCGTACCGCTAATGGTTTGCCCCGATGTGCCATTAAACGTTATCGTGCTTGTGCCGGCGATAAAGGTACTGTTGTTCGTCCAGTTGCCGGTCAGGCTCAGGGCGCTCGAATTAGCGTCAAGCGTGCCTGCGGTGAGCGTTACGTTGCCATTGATGGTGTGGGATAACGAAGTGCCAAGGTTTAACGTCCCACCACTCCCATTCATCGTCAGCGATGCAGCCGTAACGTTGCCGGTGAGTGTGGCCGTGCTTGCCGTCCGCACGAAGGAAAGCCCACCTGTTGTTGAGAAACCTGCAATATTCGGCGTTGAACTCGTTCCCCCAATGGTTATAGGAGAACCATTAGCTGAAAATGTGGCGCTATTGACAAAGCTTCCGTTTAACGTCAGATCAAAGTTGCTTGTGGAAGTGCTGAATGCCCCCCCTGATATGGTTAACGTTCCGTTTACAACCGCTGCTGCGCCCAACGTGCCCGTTCCAGCCCCTGATTTCGTAAGGTTGTTAAATGTGGTTGCAGTGTTTGTAATTGTTTGTGCGCCGCTTCCGCTAAAATTGACCGTGCCAGTGCCGGCTGTATACGTTGCTGAACCTGTCCAGTTGCCGGTAAGGCTCAGGGAGCTCGAATTAGCATCAAGTGTGCCCGCAGTGAGCGTCACATTGCCGTTGATGGTGTGAGATAATCCGATGCCGAGGTTTAACGTTCCGCCGCTTCCGTTCATCGTTAACGACGCGGCAGTAATATTGCCTGCAATGGTTGCCGTGCTTGCGGTCCGCGTGAATGAAAGATTTCCTGTAGTAGAGAAGCCGGCAATGCCTGGCGTTGCGCTTGTCCCGCTGATAATTATATTGGAACCGTTGGCCGTAAATGTGCCGCTGTTCATAAAACTTCCGTTCAGCGTTAAAGAGAAGTTGCTTCCTGATGTATTAAGCATTCCTGCCGTGATGGTAAGATCGCCATTCACCGTAACAGCGTCGCCCAGCGTTGCGGTCTGTCCGGATTTGTCGATGGTAAGGTGATGATAGATAGTCCCTTTTACCGTTTGCGAAGCCGTAGTACTGGTGTAATTTACCGTATTGGGATTGGCCGTTGCCGTAAGCGTGGTAATGGCAGAGGTTCCGTTAATGTTTAATACTGAGCCATTGCCTTGAAGCAGTATTCCTGTGCCGCTTAAGGCGGTTCCTACCGTCAGGGTCGTATTGTTGGTGAGGGCAACGCCCGTGACGGTTATGCTGGGGATGGAGATTGCCGCTGTTCCTCCGATTGACTGGCTGTTTGTGTCAAAGGTCTGCACCCCCGTTCCCGCAGTAAAAGCCGCGCCGTTGTGGGTGATTCCCCCCCGGAAGGTCACTGCATAATTTGCCGAATTGTTCCAGACGCCCCCTGCGTTAATTGTGACCATACCCACGAATATTTTTGCATTGGTACCTCCGGTAATACCAAGTGTACCGGTAATATTTGTAGTGCCGTTTGCTGTTAAGGCAAGGGTGCTTGTATTGAGCGTCCCGGCCGTAACGGTAAGATTTCCATTTACGGTGGTTGAAGCGCCAAGCGTTGCGGTCTGTCCGGATTTGTCAATGGTAAGGTGGTGATAGGTAGTCCCCTTTACCGTTTGCGAAGCCGTAGTACTGGTGTAGTTTACCGTATTGGGATTGGCCGTTGCCGTAAGCGTGGTAATGGCAGAGGTTCCGTTAATGTTTAATGCTGAGCCACTGCCCTGAAGCAATATTCCCGTGCCGCTGAGCGCTGTGGATACGGTAAGCGCGGCATTGTTCGTGAGCGTTATACTGGCGCCGGTAACGGTTACTGTTGCAATCGTAAAGTCGCTATTAACCGAGTAATTTGTAGTAAAGGTGGCTGCGGTAAGGGATTTCGAACTTGCCGTGCCGCTGAGCGTTCCGCCGCCTCCGGGTTTCTGGAACGTCCATGTGCCCTGAGTTCCCGTGATTGATCCTGTTCCGTCGATCTGCAGATTGCCATTCATTGTGACAGCTTCTGCAGCGGTAAAGCTCATGACGCCTCCGCTGTTAATTACGATGTCGCCAAAGGTTTTTGTCCCTGTCGCTGAAGTGATGTTTATGGTGCCATCTATATTTGTTGACCCGGCAACAGTGACGGTATAAGCCCCTATGCCAAGCGTTCCCGCGGTAATGGCAAGATTGCCGTTTATTGTGGCATTTGCCCCGAACGATGCGGTATTTGACGCCTTATTAATAGTAAGGTGATTAAATGTGGTCGCAGCGTTTCCAATTGTTTGTGCGCTCGTCCCTGTAAACACTATTGTGCCGGCGCTTGCCGTAAATGTCCCTGAACCTGTCCAGTTCCCGGAAAGAGTTAAAGCGCTCGATCCTCCATTCAGCGTGCCTGCTGTCAAAATTACGTTGCCGCTGACGGTATGACTGAACGCCGTTCCAAGATTGAATGTTCCTCCGGAAGCATTTACGGTAAGGTTTCCCGTGATAGTGAGAGAGGAATCAGGCGTTTTTGTTCCGGCGCCTGAGATTGTCAGGTTTTGATATCCCGGCGTTGCGGACACCGTTTGAGTTGTTCCTGACGCATATTCAACCGTTGTGCCGGAAGCGATATTTAATGTGGTAAATGACGGAAACGCAGTTCCTACGCCAGCAGAGCCGAGTTTATATGTGCCGGATGTGAGGTTGAGCGCGCTTGAACCTGACAAGGTGATTACAAAACCCCCGTCGCTGAAAATACTGTTTGCCGTTGCGTCGCCGATAGTAAGTGTGGCAAGCGACACTGCCCCGCCAAGCGTTCCTCCTGCGGTATTGTTGACCTTCAGCGTCACGTATGTCCCCGCATGTATCGTCTGGGCAGAAGAGCCGTTATAATTGACCGTATTTCCGCTCGCGGATGCCGTCAATGTAGCAATGCCCGAAGTGCTGCCGATGTTTAACACGGCATTGCTGCCTTGGGCAAGCTCTCCCGTGCCGCTTAAGGCAGCGCCAACCGTTAAGGTCGTGTTGTTCGTGAGGGTGACCCCCGTGACGGTCATGCTGGGGATGGAGATTGCCGTTGTTCCCCCGATTGACTGGCTGTTTGTGTCAAAAGTCTGCGCCCCAGTTCCGGCGGTAAAAGTTGACCCGTTGTGGGTGATTCCCCCCCGGAAAGTAACTGCCTCGTTTGCTGAATTATTCCAGACACCGCCGGAATTGATTGTGACCATTCCGGCAAACGTCTTTGTTCCTGTTGTGCTTGTGATGCCTAATGTGCCTGTAATACTCGTGATGCCGTTTGCCGTTAAGGTGTTAGCGCCTGTATTGAGCGTCCCGGCCGTAATGGTGAGATTGCCATTCACTATGGTGGCAGCGCCAAGCGTTGCGGTCTGCCCGGATTTGTTAATGGCAAGATGATGATAGGTAGTCCCCTTTACCGTCTGGCCTGCAGTGGTGCTGGTGTAATTGACCGTGTTGGGATTGACCGTAGCGGTCAGGGTGGTAATGTCCGAAGTGCCGCCGATATTTAAAATAGCGCCATTGCTCTGGGTAAGCCCGCCCGTGCCGCTTAAGGCAGTGCCAACCGTTAAGGTCGTATTGTTAGTGAGGGTGACTCCCGTGACGGTTATGCTGGGAATAGAAATCGCCGTTGTTCCTCCGATTGACTGGCTGTTTGTATCAAAGGTATGTACTCCCGTTCCCGCGGTAAAGGTCGTTCCGTTATGGGTGATTCCGCCCCGGAATGTTACAGCGAAGTTTGCAGAATTATTCCACGTTCCTCCTTCATTGATGGTTACCAAACCCACAAACAGTTTCGCTCCGGTTCCGCCCGTGATACCCAAGGTGCCCGTAATGTCGGTGGTACCGTTTGCAGTTAAGGCAAGGGTGCTTGTATTGAGCGTCCCGGCCGTAATAGTGAGATTACCATTCACTATGGTGGCAGCGCCGAGTGTTGCTATATTCGATGCCTTGTTAATCGTAAGATGATTGAATGTGGTTGCAGCACTTCCTATTGTTTGTGCACTTGTCCCTGTAAACACTACGGTACCGGTGTTTGCTGTAAATGTCCCTGCGCCTGTCCAGTTGCCGGTAAGATTGAGGGTGCTCGATCCTCCATTCAGCGTGCCAGCAGTTAGTGTCACATTACCGTTAACGGTATGATTGAACGCCGTTCCAAGATTGAATGTTCCGCCTGTGGCGTTTATGGTGAGGTTGCCCGCTATAGTGAGTGAGGAACCAGGTGTTTTTGTTCCGGCGCCTGAGATTGTCAGGTTTTGATAGCTGGGCGTTGCAGACACAGTCTGCACCACTCCTGATGCGTAGTTCACTGTCGTTCCAGAGGCGATAGTTATTGTGCCAAAGGAGGGAAACGTGGTGCCTGCGGTAGCAGAGCCAAGCGTAAACGTTCCGGATGTAAGGTTAAGTACGCTGGAGCCTGACAACGTGATTACGAAGCCCCCATCGCTAAAAATACTGCTCGCCGTTACATCCCCGATGGTAAGTGTTGTGAGTGTTGTTGCGCCTCCAAGAGTTGCCCCGGCGGTGTTGTTTGTCTTCAGCGTTACGTAAGTCGCCGCTTTAATCGTCTGCGCCACTGTGCCGTTATAATTGACTGTGTTCCCGCTTGCAGATGCATTGAGCGTACCAGTTGCCAGTACCGGGCCAGTTACGTTGAGAGTGGAGTTTTCGTCGTTGAGCCATGTGGACCCCGCAACCGTTCCGGTGATACCGCCGGCGGCCGTAGTGGTCACCGTCTTCTTGTTCGTCACCGTGATCGCTCCTGTGATTGCGATTGTCCCGGTAAAGGTGATCGGTGTGGTTGTTCCGTCAATCGCCTGGCTGTTTGTATCAAAGGTACACACACCAGTTCCAGAGCTAAAAGTCGTGCCGTTGTGGGTGATTCCCCCTTGAAAGGTTACCGCCTCGTTAGCTGAATTATTCCACGTTCCACCGGTATCAATCGTGACCAATCCGGTAAACGTCTTTGTTCCGGTTGTTGACGTGATGTTTATCGTGCCAGTTATATTTGTTGCCCCAGTGACGGCAGATGTAACACCCCCTAGATTAAGCGTACCGGTTCCATTGATGGAAAGGGTTCCTCCAATGGTTAGTGTCCCGCTATTTACCGTTGTTGCGCCACCGACGACCAGACTTCCAAATGTCATGCTGGTAGTCGGGGTGATGGTAGTAGTTGCGGCAAGAGTGGTAGTAGAATTTGACAGATTAAAGGAAGTGCCTCTTGTGTTGGTAATGTTTCCGCCAAAAGAGATTGTTGCCGCCCCGCTGGAGGTCAGATCGGAGCCGGCGCCGTTCTTGGTATAATCGCCTGAAAACGTTAATGTACCGGTTGAAACCGTGATGTCGCAATTTCGCTGCTGAGTTGTAGCTGCCCCTTGCAGGGTAGTACCGCCGACATAAAATGTGCCTGTACCCACCGTGAGGGTAATATTTGTAGTAGCAGCGGTGGGCTGGGCGGTAAAATTGCCACTGCACGAAAACGTGCCGCCATTAAAGGTGATAGTCATATTTGCAGCGGCTACAGCGGGACTAAGGTTTGCATTGACGCATGAGAGGGTAACGCCGGAGGCAAGGTTTATATTATGCACCCTGGCTGTTGTGGTAATGGTATTGGTAATATCGCCTGATATGGTTAAATTTCCATTTATTGTCAACGTCGATGCGGCTGAATTGCCATACGTAAGCGAAGCGATTGTAGTGGGATTTGTTATTGCAGGCTGGTTGGTAATAGCGCCAGTGCCTATCTGCACTGCATCGTCCGATCCGGGCGGAAGGTTAGGAGTGCCGCTAACGGTAGTCCAGTTTGACGCCGTTTCCCATGCGGAGCTTGTGGCGCCGGACCAGCGTACGGTTCCTGCCGCAAGCGCTTCTGTTCCCCATACAAGCAGGATTGTAAACAGAAACAACCTTAAGAATGTAAATTTTTTCAAAAAAAAGGCCTTTTTATAGTATTCTGCAAACTGTTGTGCTGCGCCATATTACAAGTGTTTATGATATATTATCACAACAGAAAAAATAAGGTTGTTTTGTGCTAACTCTATATTGCTTAAATGGTTATCCGCTATTTTGCGATAAATCACCAGAGCCATATATCGATAAGTATAAGGTGTCATAGTAGTGTTGGCGTTGTTTTCCTTATTTTTTCCCTACAATGTCATTTACTATCTTTATTAATTGAGTGGTTGGAAATGGTTAGAGATTGATTTAATCTTTTCGTAACTATTCAGCGAAAATATTTACAATATGTTGTTTAAAAACGGAGCTAATATTGTACCAAGCTAATCGGTGGCAGAAATATTTATCTTCTATATATCAATAAACAGGACACTTAAGATGTTTAATATTTAAATAGACATTTTCTGTTAATAAAGAAGATATATTAAAAAAGGCAAAATATGGCAAGAACACCATAATCTTTGAAATATTTTTATGGCAGTAAAACCTAAAATGAGTAAAGAGAGGAATTAAGATAGTTGGAATATTTTATGAGATTGCCGCAGGTGAAGTGTTTGACAATTTGGTTATGGATAATTTGTTCGGCATAAAATTGTCCAACTATAGGGCTTTCACGGGAGCAAACCCCAGCAGGAAGCCATTTCATGTTATTGGAAACCGGATTCCCGTTTACACGGGAATGATAGAGAAAATAGAGTTGCCGAAGGCATAATTAAATGTATAGGGATTTCAATATTTTTAGTTAAGCAATGAACAAACCCACCCCTAACCCCTCCCAAGAGGGGAATTTGATATGTCCCCTCTTGGGAGGGGTTAGGGGTGGGTAAAAATGAATGACGTTGGGGAAAACCCAACTTAATTTAAGCCACAGTGTTTGTCTTGTGGCTTTTTAATTTTATGGTCAGGAGAGATATTTGCCATACTTCTGTTTGCTACGCAAAATCAATGCATACTTTTTGTTGAAATACAATAGTATGTGCCTTATAATCAACATCTATTGTAATTTTTTTACGGATATTTTCAGCCAGAAGCAGGGATTTATAAGTTGCCAGGACGTAATAACAGGGACACAATAATAAATTTAGCAATAAAGGATTTGGGGTTAAGCGCGCTATTTACCTTCATTGGCGTCAATCTCCGTTTTTTTACGGAAAATACCTTAACAGCCCTGGTTTTCTTTAATGTAATCCAGACAGATGATCCCGCAAGCAGGTTTGACATTCATTCTCCAAGTCCCCCTGATATGACCGGAGATGTGGTTACAACAATCACTTTTACTATCGCGTATCTTTTTTTTACAACCTTTAACGTCAGAACTGCGCTTACCTACACAATTGGCGATAAAGATACCATGAATAATCAATACACACATGCAATCAAACATTTAAAAAATTGTCATACATGGGTAAAAAACTTTATTATTGTGGTTTTGACAGGGTATGGGATTAATTTTTTCTCAAAATACATTCTTTCGATGGGGTTGGAAGCGGCCTATATTGAAAACAATGCTCTTTCAAATATGATGGGAATAATAAGCAATGGCATTCAAATTTGTTACCCTTTTATTTTTGTTTACGCGTACTGTAAATATGTATATCCAAATGCTGTGATAGCCTTGTTGCTCTACATCTTTTTTCTGGTGAGAAATCTTTTTGCAACGGGTGTCGTGGGATTTGTCGGCGTTTATGATCTGCATGTGACAGCCCCATTTTTAGACTGGCTAACGTTTCTTATATTCTTTTACTCCATAGGATGTATAAGTATGCATCATAGCGCTTTAAAATTATTCAGAAAAGTTGATTTTAATAAAAATAACCAATGAAAACCTTTAAAAAAATTACCATTGCAACAACTGCGTGCCTTGCTGTTTGTTTCTTGTGGATGGTTGCGTATTCACATGCACAGCCCCAGACTGTCACCGTAGAAAAAAAGGAGGAAGATGTAAAACTTACCGGACAGCGGACGGTAGTAAAAAGTGAAGACGTTGAAAACGCAAAGAAGAAACGCGACGAAATTAAGGCCAACGCGGAAAAAATTATTGCCGAGAAAGAAGCCTTGATAGTGAAATTTGAAAGCGACGTGAAATCAACGTCTGCCCATCTCGGAAAATTATCGGAAGAAAAAGACACCTTTCCTGCGGAAGAACCATACGCAAAATATGTGGAATTATTAGATAAGGAAATAAGCGTCATAAAGGAAAAGATTGGCACAAGCAATGAACAGATAGAGGAGTGCAAAGATTATATTGCAGCCATTCAAAATCAGGCAAAGACATATAAAGACTACGCTTCGTTATTATCTTCGGCATTAAAGATTAAAAAAACTATTGAGGCAACCCCTTCCGATCAGGCGCCACTTGTGAGGAAAGAAGCAGATATCGCAAAGGGATACATCAAAGCGGCGCATGCAGGTATGAAAGAAAAAGAGTCTTTAATCGCCATTGCTACGAAAGAATTGGAGGATTATAAGCTCAAAGAACCCGGCAAGAGAAGGCAGGAAATTGTTAAAACCCTGGAATTGCTAAAAACAGGCATCAAAGACCCCGCATTGGAGAATTTGGCGCAGGGAAAGGCAAATGGTATTTTATTCTGGCAAAAGGAGATAAGCGACCGGTGGATTTCCATTTATGAAACAAGGCTGGAAACAGCAAAAATTCAATATGATGATGCAGTTCTGGTGGCAAAGCATGCCGAACTCAATGCGGAGGTCTTGGCCGAAAAAGCAAACCTTCTTGAGGAAAAACAAAAAGCCGAAGAATTAAGAAAGAAGCAGGAAGAGCTGGAGGCTGCCAAAAAAATTGAAGAAGTGACGAAAAAAGCCGCGGAAGCTACCAGAGCCGAGGCGGAAAAGACCATTCAGGAGGCAGCGAAAAAAAGCGAAGAAATTGTTCAGCAGCAAATGATAACCACCTCTCCGGAAAAAAAGAGGGTGCTGGAATTAGAGGCAGAAGTCCACAAACAGGTAGGTTCGGTGGCAAAGAAGAAAGACGATCTTATTACGGAAGGCACACAACGGTCTAAAGGACGCACCGAACTTAAAAAATTGCAGACAGAAATCAGCGCTTTTCTGAGCAAAGGCGGCACTGCAAAAGATATTGAAGAAATGGATAAAAAAGTTGCCGTGGAGGAAAAACGATACTCAGAGGCGATCAATTCCATAAAAAGCCTTATTGCCTCCCTCGAACAGGAGAAAAAACTCCTTTCAGACAAACTGGCCCTTTCCGGCGAAGATGCATCAAATATCAAACAGGAAGTTTCCTCTTTTGCCGATAAGGAACTGGCACAACAGGCCATTCAGCACGTATCACAAAGAATCAAGGCGCAGGAAGAACAACTTTCTTACGTTATGGAAAGATTAAATACTTTGCAGGAACGGCTGGAAATACGAGAAGTCGGCATAAAGGCACTTGCAACTATTAAAGAAACGCTTATTAACATGAAGGCGGAAAACGTCTGGAAGAGGGTCAGGGTGCTGATAACCACCCAAACGTTCAAATCAATATACGTTGATATTCTTAGCATCCCTTCTTATGTACGCCATCTTCTTGAAATAGCCAGAAGCCATATAAAAAGTGCGACAGCATATGTTGTTTACGGGAAATATACGTTTCTCTTCTGGTTGCGATGTTTCGGGCTGGCATTACTCCTTGCCGTATTTTATTTTTCCAACAGATATATCCATCGTTGGTGCGCAAAAATACTGCATCGTATGCTTGAATCGATAACCTTTACGTATTTTAATTCACGCCTGCTTCCCAGCTTGCTGGTAGTGCTCAAAAACAGTATTACCTCATTATGGATTGCCGTTCTTTGCATATTAATACGCGCTATTTTCCCCATCAAAATACCTTCGGTAACATCAGCAATGTATATACTATTATATATTGCTTTATATAAAGTGCTGAAGAGGTTTCTCGTTGAATCTTTCGGACCGGAAAAGGGTCACAAAAAACTTGTAGTCTCGCTTGCCTATATATCGCCGAAACATATCTACAAGTCATTAAACACTATTTTATCGTTTTCCCTCATCTCTTTGTCGGTAATTACGGCGCTTACCGTCTTTCAATACAAGAGAGATGCCATCGATTTGCTCTGGTTTATTTATCGGATAGGAATGTTGCTGCTGCTTTTATGGCTTGCAACGCAAAGATCCCTGTTTTTCAAGTTGTTGCCGGGAACGGGCAGCCAGTTGGGAAGACTTATCCGGCGCATTATCGGCGTCATTTATCCGGTGTTTGTGGTATTTGTTGTCTCGCTCTTCGCAATACGAAGCTTAGGGTATCCCATGCTGACGTATGTATTGCTGAAAACATGCATAAAAAGTTTTATTGTCGCTTTTATTGCCTTATGGATATTGAGAATAGTGCATTCCAGAATAAATAGCATAAGAGCAAAACTTTTTGATGCGCAAAAAATAGCGAAAGATACGCCCGAAGAAAAAAGATTTCAATCTCTTTCGGCGTTCTATCATGTCTCAGCAAATTATATTACCGCAATTATCGGCGTAATAATCATTGCCCGCATATGGACCGGAACCTTTCGCGATGCGGTCGGTTCTCCGGCAGCCCCTTATCTTGTTCAAAAGATATTTTCGCAAATCGGCATGGTTTTCAAAGCCATTGGCAACGGTTTGATGTATCGTTTTACCTTTCAGGAAGGACGCTATACAACGCCGTTAAAAATTATCATTGCAATAATGGTATTGATCGCATTTTTCTTCCTGGCGCGTTATGTGAAAAAACTGCTGGAAGATAAGGTGTTTTCCTCGATGGGAATAGAACGCGGGCTAAAACACACATTTTCCAACCTTACCAGATATTGTATCATCAGCATTGCCGTGCTCATAGGATTCAATCTTGCGGGAATCCCTTTGCGCAGCCTCGCCTTCTTTGCGGGCGCATTCGGTATCGGTATCGGGTTTGGCATGCAGAATATTATCAGTAATTTTGTCAGCGGCATCATACTTTTGTTTGAACGGCCAATGCGTGTGGGCGATATAATAACCCTTGACGACGGAACATTAGGCACTATTGACAAAATCAGCACCCGAACCACTACAATACTTACTCCTGACAATATCAATTTAATCATACCCAATTCAAAGTTTGTCGAAGGAAAAGTGACAAACTGGTCTTTGCCTGACGCTGTAATGAGAGGCAGCATTCAGGTAGGGGTGGCATATGGCTCCGATGTAATTCTTGTAAAAAAATGTCTGTTGGAAGTCGCAGCGCAGAATCCTGAGGTAAGAAAATCCCCGGAACCGTATGTCCGGTTTGATGATTTCGGCGACAGTGCGCTTATCTTCAAGTTATTCTACTGGGCGGATGATCCGGGAAAACGGTGGTCGGCTATGAGCGAAATGCGTTTTGCCATCGATGCAATATTCCGCAAGAATAAAATTGAAATTGCTTTCCCGCAAAGGGATATTCATATCCGCTCCTATGTGCCTTTTCCCGGAAATATCGTGCAACAAAATAATATACAGCCGGAAACGTCAGGAGCGCCGGATGGAAAACCCGATGCTTCGTAGTTTCAAATATCCCGGGAAAATGGGTTTCATATTTTGCCCGCGATCTGATTTTGAATAATCCTGGCATGGAACCATTCTTCTTTTACATTTTATATTTTAATAACTTCCATACGAAGCGGTGCGTAAGTATCAATATTTAGTCGCTCCTTAATGACATTTACAAAACCGATAGCCGTTTCTTCTTCCCCGTGTATCACGAAGATACGGCGGGGTTTTCTTTTGAATTTATTGAGCCAGTCCATAAGCCCTTCCCGATCTGCGTGCGCCGAAAGGCCGCCAATCGTATAAATCTTCGATTTTACGGCAATTTCCTCACCAAAGAGTTTTACCATCCCGGCGCCTTCTATAATTTTTCTTCCCAGCGTGCCATACGCCTGATATCCCACAAAAATAACGCTGCATTCCGGGCGCCATACATTGTGTTTTAAATGGTGGCGAACCCTGCCTGCATTGCACATTCCACTGGCGGAAATGATAATAGCCCCGTGTTTTATCTTGTTTAATTCCATCGATTCTTCCACAGTTTCTATGTACTTTAACGAAAGATTGCTTCCGGAAAATTTCCCTCCCCTGATAAGATTAAGGGTTTCCTCGTCAAGGTATTCAGGATGGTTTAACGTAATCCTCGTAGCATGTATTGCCATAGGGCTGTCAACAAAGACCTGAAGGTGATTTAATTTCCCCGCAACAGATAATTGTTTTAAAAGGTAGAGGATATTTTGTGTTCGACCGACGGCAAAGGCGGGGATAATAATATTCCCTCCTCTTTTCAATGATTCTGTTACTGCCTGTCTGAATTCTTCTGTTGTTTCGTTTATTCCTTTGTGATTTCGGTTGGCGTATGTGGATTCTATGAATACATAGTCCGCATCTTCTATAGGAGCCGGATCATTTACGATAGGTATGTTTTTTTGTCCGAGGTCGCCGGAGAAAACGAGCTTTTTTTCTCCATCATCATTTTCTCTTATCCATAATTCAACAATCGCAGACCCTAAAATATGCCCGGCATCCTGAAATCTCAGTTTTATCCCGGCTCCAAGCTCTACTATTTCTCCGTATTCCGCACCCTGAAAATAGTCCAGGCTGTCAGTAGCTTCTTCGACCGTATACAGGGGTTTTAATAAAGGCTTCCCTGCCCGGAGTCTTTTCTTATTGTCCCATTCCGTATCACGTTCCTGTATGTATGCCGAATCCAGAAGCATAATACGGCACAATTCAACCGTTGCGTTTGTGGCAAGGATTTTCCCTTTGAAACCGTCTCTTACCAGTTTTGGAATAAGACCTGAATGATCAAGATGAGCATGGGTTAACAAAAGGCATTGCACCCCGGAAGGATTGAAAGGAAAAGGCTCTGCGTTTCGGTCTTCGTTCTCCTTTGCGCCCTGGAAAAAACCGCAATCAACAAGCAGAGTTGTCCCTTCCGTCTGGATATAAAAACAAGAACCGGTAACCATTCTCGCTGCGCCAATAAATGTTATCTTCATTGTTTAAAGAATATCCTCACCTGTCTCCCAACAGATTGTATCCTCTCTGATTGGCAAATCCCAGTTTAAAGATTTTATCAATAAGCACGTCCTTTGTCAGTTTAGGATTGGCGGTTATATTTAATCTTGATGATAGTTCGAGAAGGATATTTTTCTTCTGCTTC
Organism: Planctomycetota bacterium; assembly: GCA_016873165.1. Taxonomy (GTDB): domain Bacteria; phylum Planctomycetota; class Brocadiia; order Brocadiales; family Brocadiaceae; genus Kuenenia. Next base: position 35,780 of record VGXV01000019.1, read on the forward strand.
GAAAGTTCCGTCATAATCTTGTCCGACTGCAATTCCTCCAATTGTTTGAGCAAATCGTCGATATTAACAGGACGAACGCTTGTTTTTCTCGCCTTTTTTTGTTTTGGAAAGAGTATTTCGGCAAGGAGGGGTTTGTTCTTTACTGAATCAAAAAAGGATGAAACCGTATGGATTGCCTGCAACACACGGTTTTTTTCTGATTCGTCGGGAACGCGGGAGATGCTTTCTTTAAAAGACTCCAGTTTCATGATTAATTCATGAATGGCCTGTACCATCCTTTGCTGTTCTTCTTTTCCGGGCAGCAGGTCAATACATTCCTTCATTTTTAACAATACGTCTTGTATATTCAGATTTTTTTTTGCTTTAGCCATGTTTAATTACCGATTTTTGCTAAAAATTCTTCCGTCACTTTTCTGTATTGCCCGGCAACGCGCAGGGAGTTATCGTCTTTCAGCAGGAAAACCGGAACCGCCTGGGCTGCCGCCTCGGTATATCCCGCCGCCCATGAAATATAATTCTCAAAACACAGTTCACTGTATTCTTTGCGTAGTGCGGTCATTTTGTCTTTGTGGGTATTGACTATTCCCTGACCAACGGTGCGCACCATGGTAAATACCATGCCTTTCAGCAGGATGTCATGTGGCTCTGTGCCTGCCAGGCGACATTTCTCACGCATGGTAGTGTTCAGTTCCCTGATTTTCTTTGTGAGGATATTTATTCCGATGGTTGACATGTGATCGGGTATCGTTGTGATTATATAAAAATCACTTGCGGCGAGGGCATTTTGGGTTGCGAGGTAAAGGTTTGGAGGACAATCGATAAGAATGTAGTCATAGTCGCTGCTGACCGTTTCAATAAAATTTCTGAGAATATGGCGCTGTTCAACATAAAAAAGGGCGTCCCGTATATCGTTTGAGATATTGAGTCCGATAGATTCTTTAATCCTCCTGAATGTTCTTTTAAAAATAAAAAGTTGTTCCTGAAACAAACCCGACTCTATTTTTCTCCATATTTTCGCGGCCAGATCAATATCGATACCCAGCAAGTCAATATCGGAAGGTATCATGTCCAGGTTCTTTACCACATCTTTTGCGATTTTTCCATTCGCAAACAGTTCTATGGGTGATTTCCATATTATATGGTTTGCCGGATACGTCTCGAAGCGGTCTTTTAAATACGACTCAAAAAGTCCGGCAATCGTTCCGTTCGTATCCTTAAACACCTCCCACCGTTCGGGCACGACACAAAGGAACGTCATATTTGTTTGGGGATCAACATCAATAAGCAAAACTTTTTTATCATGATAAAGGGCAAGGGCACAGCCGATATGATAGGTAGTTGTGGTTTTGCCCACTCCGCCTTTATAGTTAATGAATGAAATAATCTTTCCCATGGTTTTGCCTTTGTTCATAACGATTTGTATTCTTTCAATAACTTCCTTAATTTGTCTGCCGTTGCTTCGTACGCCTTTTTCCCCGCAAGGTCAATCCCTGCGTCTTTCAGGATTTCCAGAGGTTCTTTGTGTGATCCGGCGCCCAGGAATTTTATATAATCATCAATCGCATCTTTCCCTTCTGAAACGACACGTTCGGACAAGGCAATCGCGGCGGACAGGCTGGTGGCGTATTTATAGACGTAAAACGCATGGTAAAAATGAGGGATTCTCGCCCACTCGTAATGCAACTGCTCGTCAATCGTCATTCCCTCTCCGAGATATGCCTCAAGATTTTTCCGGTAAATATCCGTAATACTTTTCGCGGTCAGCGCCTTTCCGGCTTCCGCCGCCTCATGGATATCCTTTTCAAAATTCGCGAACATAGTCTGCCTGAAGAAGGTGGCTTCTATCCGTTTCATATTATGATACAGGAAGAATTTTTTCTCCTCAGCGGATTCCGCAATCTTTGACATATGATCAAACAGCAATGCCTCATTGAATGTCGAGGCGATCTCCGCAAGAAAGATCGGATTCTGATAATAAATGTATGGCTGATTTTCAATGGAATAATCCCGGTGCAGGCAATGGCCGAATTCATGGGCAAACGTAGCAACGTCGGAGAATTTTTCCGTGTAATTCATAAAAATAATCCCCCTGCTCATATAGCTCCCCCATGAGAATGCCCCCGATCTCTTTCCGGGAGTTTCAAACACATCGATTACTCGCGCGTTGATGGTGGCATCGTATTTTTTGAGATATTCACTGCCGAGGGGTTTGAGCGCGGTACGCACCAGACCAATGGCATCTTCATAGGAATAGTTTTTGTCAATTTCTTTAACGAGGGGCACATAATTATCATAGAAGTGTAATTCTTCCACTTCCAATTCCTTCCGTTTCAGGGCATTGAACTCGCTGATCACATCGATATTTTCCTTTGCGACCTCGATAAGATTACTGAGCACGGCGGGGGGCAGGTAATCAGGAAACAAGGCCATTTCCGTCATCGACGGATAGTTGCGCGCCTTTGCCAGCTTAATATTGGAAAGCACGCTCGCGGCATAGGTATTTGCTATTACATCGATATTCTGCCGGTAAGGCCGGTAGTAGCAGTCAAACGCCTTTTGCCGGAGTTCACGGTCGGGAGATTCCAGCAGTTGGGCATATTTTGCGTGAGAAAGGACGATCTTTTCTCCCTTATGTTCAACTTCGCCGAACGAAATATTGTTATTGTTGAAGGCCGAAAAAATGTCTTCCGGTTTACCCAGTGCAATATCCAGTTCTGCTAAAACGGTTTCCGTTTCTTCGGAAAGGATATGGGGATTGTACCGGGCGTAATTTTTCAGAAAAAACCGGTATCCCGCCAGTTGAGGATTTTCCCTGAGCATGCGTTCGATATCATCCGGCGACAGAGAAGACAGTTCTTTTTTTATAAAAACCGTCGCGGCGGAAATTTTTGACGCGAGCAGTTCGATGCGCCCCTTCATTTCTTCGTATACCGCATTTCTGGTATCTTCAAAAAAGCGGGCATTGGCGTAGACATGGAGATTTTCTCTGACGACAGAATAATCAATATAAAATCCCATGAATTGCTCAAGCTTGCGTGGATCAGCAAGCGCGCCTTTGAAGCCGATAAGCCGGGGAAGTTCCTTCTCCGTCTTTTGAAAATCTTCTTCCCACGTGCCGTCCGAAGCGTACAAAGCCGAGAGATTCCATTTGTATTTGCCTGCTATTTGATTTCGGTTTTCGTACATAGGATCACACCTTGATTAGTGATTGTATGGTATCAAATCTTTTGGCAATGTTATTCTCTTTGGATATTTTTGATTTCATGGTCGTCACTCGCCTGCTTATGGATGAATAACCAAGTCCAGATAATCTCCCTATCTCCTGATTCGTGTACAATCCCGTACTCCATAAAAAAAGGAACAAATCACGATCCACTTTATATGAATCAGACACCCTCCGTGAATCTGCAAAATCCTTAATTTCACATTGTAATATATTGGTAGCTTTACGCAATAAGATTTCTGTCGATATAGCAGGAAAGCCGTAGCAGATAGGTATCGTTCTCTACGAGAAAGTTCTTGAACCTTCCCTGAAAAAGGTGGCCGCGTCTTTTGTTTTTTACATTATACCTGCGAGTATATGTAGTTCCGAACGGGTGCATTCCCGATTTTTTGTAACACCTCATTTCAGGATGGGTCAAAGCCTGTCCTGAGCTTGCCGAATGGACGAAGCAGACCCATCAATCATATTCTCCTTTATTTTGATGGGTGTGCTGGCGCTTCACCCATCCTACTCTGAATGTTACAAAAAATCGGGAATGCACCCGTTCCGAACCACTGCATGGCTCTGGAAAGATTGGGCTTGTTTGTTTTAAGGAGTAAATGGTAGTGGTTGTCCAAGAGGATATAGGCATAGATTTCTACCTCAAATCTCCTTGTTATTTTTCCCAATATTTCGAGAAATGAAATACAGTCGATATCATCAGCAAAAATACCACACCTTTCGTTTCCCCTCGATAATACGTGATAATATGCGCCTTCAAATTCAATTCGCCACGGTCTCGTCATAAAAGAAAAGCAGCAAACACACCGGATGCTGTCAAATAAATAATCACTGATCAAGGTGTGACCCCAAGCACCTCCCCCAAGCACCTCCCAAGGTGTGACCCCAAGCACACTATTTTATCGCCTCATGCAACTTGTCGTATCCGAGTATGTTTTTAGTGCGATGCAGATTGTATGCCAGGTATATCAAACTGAACTCCCCTGTTATTTTCTTTTTCCCTTTCATCAGTGTGTAGGTGTAGCCCCAGCTGCGTTTCACCGTCCCGAAAATGTGCTCGATGATTTCCCCCTTTAGGATTCTGGTTGCAACCGACATCGCCGCCCGCACGGCTCAAACTGACTACCACGGAGAACGCCAGGATAGGAAAGGGCGCGGCAGAAAATCCCAGCCGGCAAAATAGGCTTGACACTACTGCCTGGAAAAATTAGGATTATTATTCAGATGCAATGGGTTTTCTTGTATGCTTAATATTTAAATTTTTGTGGGTACTCTGTAATGTTGATTAATGGCCGTCAATCTATTTGCCATAAACTAGTTTATGAAGTGCGCTATAAATATGGATATGCTTATTTGGATCGATGTGGAAGCATTATCAATGAGATTATGAATAGTTACCCCGCATGGACACAAGAAACCGTTCCGGACCCGCAGAATGCACCATTAATATGTTTGGAAAACGGCATGAAATTGAACTTTGGTGCGACAAAATATGACTTTTCTTTAGAACAGCCATTTGGAGATGAAGAGGATCTAACCTCGAGCGATATAGAAAGATTTATTGATCATGCCGATGGTATTTCTTCCCTGATAAATGAAAGGCTCGATTTAAGGATATTTACAAGGGTAGGATTTAGAATATGGTACATTTTTCGGGCAGAGACATTAACAGACGCCGAAAGTTGGATAAAACAGTTGCTAGGAATAATCCCTTTTGACGATCAAATCGCCAAAGCGCTAAATAACAGTAGCGTTGAAGCGAGAAACTATGCGGTGGTGATTGCTTCTTCCGACAGAAAATTCCGGATTTCAATAAATGGTGTGGAGAGTTATGCAAAACTAGACATACGAGGAAACATACTGGATGTCCGTGTAAGTAAACTACACAGAGAACAGGATAAGTATCTTTTAAAACAACTAAAAGAAAAAAAGAGGGTTGCCAAAAACCCACATTTTGCCGGTATGCTTGATATTGATTCATTTGTTGAAACACCAAATGGCGTAGATGCAAAAGACTTTATTACAGAATCTTTACGCCAGATTGAAGATGCATTGCCGAAAGTATCTAAAAAGGTAATTTAAAGGTGGTTTATGGATAGTTATTGTAGTATTTTGAATGATTCATCGGAAGTAATCGTAAATCCTCGAAAATCTCCCGGATTTATCAATAATGCGGCAAGCCAGGAGGCAAGAAGTTCCGTGTATGATTTGCCTTATAACAAAACCGGCAGAGATGCAAGACCTATTCAGAAAAAAATTGCTAAAAACGGTTTTGAAGAAAAAACGGACAGCCAAATCGCCGCTTTAGAAGAAGTAAACAGGTTTCTTCGCAAGGCGTCTATGGCAGCAGCACAACTCATCGAAGAAGATAATCCCATAGAACAAGCCAATCTTGCTTTTGAATTCAAAGATTATTTGCAAGTCCTTTGGAGGCATAAAAACGTCAGAGAAAACAACTGGGGAGACCTCTTGAATATTACTCAGGCTGTGTTAGCGCAGGTAGAATTCGAGTTGCTTTCTAAGTCGCAAAAGGAGTGTATTAAAACAATCGTTGATGGATATCTTCGAAAACCGGCTATTGCAGATATAGATATGGAAAAATCGTTAGAAGTATTTTCCAACGCCGGTTTCGATCCGTGGTGTGGAATTAGTGGAAAATTCTGAAAACAATTTTAAGACATAAGAACAACATACCTTCACACATATCTAATGCCTTCCGGAACAGCAGTTTTCGCTGATACTTCTATTCATATCGCCAGGTTTTTAAGAGAACCTCAAATGAAAGAGGCTATTAACCGACGCTTGGCTTCTTATGACATTGTCATTTCAAGTCCCGTTGTTATTCAAGAATTCAAACGACGCGTTATTCATGAAGCTGTGTATTTAATGAATCTGTTAAATACGAAAGGATCTTACGAAAAGGTAAAAAGGCATGTGTTGAATGTGCTTCCAGAGCAACAGAATAGAAAAAGAAATATTTGCTTAAATGTGTTGGAAGAAATATTTCATACAGGTGTTGATGACGCCGAGCTGACCGAAAGGGCAAAAAGCTACCTTCGCACACTCATAAAATTTGGTGTAAAGAAATTAAGGTCACAGATTGGCCATATAGTTGGAGGCACCGGTTGTTACTTGTCTACTTGTCCTGTAAAAGAAAAAATACCTTATAAACGCTACGAACTGGGTTCGAAAAAATGCAGCAACGTATGCCTTCAATGCCCTATCGTAAACTTTCTTAAAGAAAAAGAAGAATTATGTAAAGAGATATTACAATGTCTTTCGAGTATATCCAATAAATCAAAAGAACTCGAAGTCGCATTAAAATTTTTACAGGATTCTTTATCAAGCACCGAGGCGATTCACCAAAAAGACCCGTGCTATACAGCCGGAGACCTCCTCATTGCTCTTGAAAGTCATGGGATTCCTGACTTTTACACGATGAATTATAAGGAAAGCAACGTGTATTGTGATGTCCTCAAACAAAAACTCATCGTGCGGCCTAATAACCCTGAAAACAAGGAAGAAGAATACGTATCACATTCTTTGTAAGGATATCGTAATGAAAAGTCCCTCCCATGTCCAACAACACTATGTATCGCGTGAAATCGCCGCTTCTCCCTCAACCGCTCGTGTCAAGGCGATGGGGTCGGTTGGGGTCACATCTTTATTCTTTAATATTGACATTTTGTGAAAGCGGTTTAACATGATTACAATAAGGGCTTATGCACGGATAAAACTTTTCTTTTTCAGCAGGTTTTTTCATGGCAAGACCACTACGCATTGATTACCCCGGGGCATATTACCATATAACCGCGGGAGCATTCCCAATTTTTTGTAAATCAAAATAAAGCCGACCATAAAGGATCGGCGCTACCATGCAATATGTGTCGTAGCGCGGGTGGTTTATCCCCCGCATAATACCTCCACATTTTACAAAAAATTGGGAATGCTCCCTATAACCGCCAGAGGCGTTGGACGTCAAAAGGATGGGGGGTCACCCATTCATTTGTCAATTATCAGGGTTTTCCTTTCATAAGAAGAAACGGTGTCTCGCCTTTTGATGTTGCAGCATTTTTATTTCCCGGCAGCGCTACGATTTTACCATGGTTTTTTTCTGTTCGGGGAAGTTTGTTTAAAGTCCCAATACCTTTTTCAGGATAAAATCCACGTTCTTCAAAGTATCCGCATTTACCGTTCCCCACCGTTCTAAAAACCGTTGGATGGAAAGAGATTTCACCTGGTCACATCGTATAACGGAAGTTTGGTGAATACCTCCTTCCGGAGGAGATATGAGGATGTGGAGCCTAAACGGGGTATCCTTTCTGAAGGTTGTAACAGGGCAAACAACAATCAATCCCCACGGACTTCTGTTGAGTTCATCAACGGAAACAACGAGGGCAGGATGCCGGTCCTGTATCTCTGAACCGATGGAAGGGCTGAAATCAACGCGCCTGATTTCTCCTCTTTTTGGAAAGGGTTTTTCGTGCGCCAATACCGTATCCTAATGTATTTTCAAAGGTCTTCCGTGTTTTTACCTCTTCCTTATCGAGAAAAGACTTTGATTCCTCTTCAAATCCTTTCCAGAAAGACCTTTCATGCTCGTCCACGAGTTTGTCAACTAATTCCATAATGCTGATATGTTCAGCCGCGGAGATTTTTTTAAGTCTTGACTGTGTTGTCTTACGTACTCTGAGAGTTGTCGTTTCCATAATAGTCCTCCATCTATTTGTCTACAAGTATATCATTTAAACAGGGTTCTTCACCTTTGATCTAGGCAGGAGTGGTTTGAGGTTGGAGTCCGGAAGGTTGCATCTTAAATCTTAAATATTGATATTTTCTGTATTACGTAAAGCAGGAATTCTTTTATTGCCTTTGTGTAAAGTTTACTACGGGATATTCCTGGTTCTTTGGCGGCTCGCTCCGCCGAATTGAAAATCGGGTTCGGGATCGATATTGCTGTTTTCATGACAGTTAGTATTACCAAGGTCATAGTAACTGTCATGAAAAATCTCTGCCTTTAGGGAATATATCAGGTCACTTTGTGGCAAAGGGGGTATTTATGTGCTTAAATATTCCACAACCTTGTCGCCCATCTGGGAAGTTGAGAGAATTTTTTCTTTTTGGGTAGCTTTATTCGCAAGATCGCCCGTTCGGTATCCGTCTTCCAGCACTTTCATTATCGCCTGCTCAATGGCCTTTGATTCTGCATTGAGTCCAAAGGCATATTTAAGCATCATTGCTCCTGAGAGTATCTGGGCTAATGGGTTTGCCTTGTTTTGTCCGGCGATGTCGGGGGCCGAGCCGTGAATGGGCTCGAAGAGTCCGAAGCCTGTTTTTGAAAGACTCGCGCTCGGCAGCATTCCGATTGAACCGGTAATGGCAGACGCAAGGTCAGACAATATGTCTCCAAACATATTCTCGGTGACTATCACGTCAAATTGTTTCGGATTTGTTGCCAGTTGCATGGCTGCATTGTCCACATACAGGTGGTTCAGTTGTATCTGGGGAAAGCGGGTTTGGACATAGTCGGTGACCACTTTTCTCCATAATTTTGAACTTTCAAGGACGTTTGCTTTATCGACGGAGGTGAGTTTTTTGCTGCGTTTCATGGCCGCATCGCAGGCGACGGCGGCAATTCTTTCGATTTCAGGAACGGAATAAATCATGTAATCTACCGCGTAATTTCCCTGTACGGCTCCTTCGTGGAGGGTAAGGGATTTTACCTTGTTTCTCCCAAAGTATATTCCTCCTGTAAGTTCCCGGACAATCAGAACGTCAAGGCCGCCTTCGAGCCGTTCTGATTTTAATGATGCCGAATCGGCCAGCGGGCCGAAGATTATTGCGGGACGTAAATTTGCAAACAGATGATACATGCCCCTTAAAGGAAGAAGGGCTCCGCGTTCAGGGGTAAGTTCCGGGGGTAAATTTTCCCATTTTGAACCGCCGACTGCGCCAAAATAGATAGCATCCGAATTGTTGCAAATTTCTTTGGTTTCATCGGGTAACGGATGCCCGTATTTATCATAGGCACAACCGCCTACCAGCGCTTCTTTGTAAGTAAATGTATGGTTGAAGTGTTTTGCTATCGTACCCAATACCTTCAAACCCTCTTTCATTATTTCAGGGCCTATTCCGTCCCCTGCAAGTACCGCAATGCGTTTTTTCATGTATCAGTCTCCAGGTCGTCGACAAATATTTTTCAAAGTAAACTTCTATTTTGATGTTTAGTTAGAAATTTCAAATATAAAATATGTTTACCGAACTTCTTTGATTATTTCAACGGTAAAAGTATAAATTTCTATGTTACCGTGCTTCCATGCATTTGCGGATATTCCCACCTTGCCGGAGCAGCAGTGAGAAAGAAATTCTTCTTTCGTCCAGCCGGTTTCTGTTGCCACCTGAGGAAGAAAACATCCTGTTTGGTCATCTTTCCTGATATATATACCGTGTTTGCCCAGTTCAAAATCAAGCGGGTTCGTGATACGTTTTAAGGAGGATAGTATGGAAAGTTCAATGTTCAGTTGGTCAAGTTCAGAGGGTGTGATCGGATCGTCGAAAAAACGGGAGTCTTCCGTTGCCGATGAAATAGCTATCTCGGAAACAAGTTTGTAGAGGGGTATATCTGATACGAATCGGCCTATGCAGCCCCGAAGCTGACCACGGTTTTTTAGTGTAACAAAAACCCCCTGATGTGACTGTATGTCCGGATTATCACAGGAGAATGTTGGGTTGGGTTCACTTTTTACCGCAGACTCAACGCTTTTTCTGGCAATATCCAGAAGAATTTTTTTTGCAGAATCATCCAAATAATTTACTCCACAGTAAGGAAGAAAAACGGTTTTAACAAGAAATCATACAATAGAATAATCAATTCCGGCTGATGAAACGGCTACAGTTTTTTTACTTCGTGAAATACGTCTGCTGTGAAAACAAAGAACTCCATATCATTGTCTTGCCATGCATCTACGGGTAATCCGGCTTTTCTGCAAAGATGCTGTAGTGTTGCTGTTTTATCCCATCCCTGTTCGGTGGCGACATGGGGAAGAAATACGGCGTTTGCATATCCTTTGCGAATTACAATGCCTTCTTTGCCAACGATAAACTCATCGGGGCCGGTTATTTTTTTTGGCTGACTCAATACGGAAATTTCTATGTCAATATCATTTATTTCTTCACGATTTACGGGAATAAATCTATTATCGTTTGCTGATGAGTTAATGGTGTTTTCGACTACCGCCTGATAGAGCGGTTTTTTGGGGAGAATATACCCGATGCATCCGCGCAGTTGCCCCTGTTTCTTTAATGTTACAAACACGCCATATTTTTCCAAAAGCCTTGGGGTTTGCGTAAAAAGCAGTATATCAATTTTGGGAGAAGCGCCTGTGTTTGTATATGTTTCCAGAGTGTTTCGGGCAAGCGACAGCAGTATATTTTTTTCTTTTTCTGAAAAATTAAGGGCAAGTTCGTCTGTTTGTGAATTTTGCTGCGGGCGATATTCGCCTGATTTGATCTCAGTGTTTTTTGTAAAGAGAATGGAAGCATAGCTGACGGAATAGACAAAATTGTTTGTTTGATGCCCTGAGGTATCGTAATTGAGAATGTGTCCTTTTGCGTTATCCGGTAAGAGTTTTAAAAGAATAGAAATGGGTAAAATACCGCATGCATTTATTCCCGTTTGTTTTCTGTAGTCTCTCAGTCCGTTAAAATCTTTGTTAAGAATCTTTTCAAAAGCCCCGTAGTCAAGGTTTTTTATGTTTTCCTCCACCTTTTCTCTGAAGGGAACATATTGGTAAGCGTCTCCATAATGGGTAAAGTCGGAACTGACGACGAGCAATGTTCTATCATCCAGTAATGGTCGTATAGTTTCTGCTATTTTTTCCAAATCATCATTTATCAATACGCCCACCATAAGGGGCACCAACTGAAAATCTTCCAACGTCATTTGTAAAAAAGGCAGTTGAGTCTCCAAGGAATGTTCTCCCCTGTATGCGCCCTCATATGCCCCAAATAACGTTAAAGGGCTGGTATTGCGGGTATTTTTCGATTCAGGTTCAAAAGTGGTGCTGAGCAAACGGTCACATGTTTCTTGATCTACGGGAATTTCGCCTAAAGGTGTTTTAAAGCTTTTTGCTTTCAGAACAGATACACCCCGATATCTTCTTCCGCTGTGGCTGGGGGCAAGCGCTATTACCCGTTTAAATCCATTATCCTTAATAACGCTATACCCATAGGCAGCTACCTGCCCAGAATAAACATAACCAGCATGAGGAGTTATGATTGCAATTGGCCTTCCTTCCGGTTTCAGAACGGGGACATTCTTTAAAAAGCCATTTATCTGGTCTTTTAATGCTGTCTCGTTGCCCGGATAAAACCTCCCTGCCACTTGTGGTTCCCACGACTGGGATTGTTCCGTTTCTGCGAATAATGATAAGGAAGATATGAAAGTAAATATAAAAAAGGTGAATATAAATAGTATATGCTTCATGGTATTTTCCTTATTTGAGTATCTTGATAACAAAAAAACCAGCAATAATTAATACGACAAAGGCGATAGAAAGGATGTTAAAATATTTGTCGATAAAATGTTTTATTTTCGGCCCGAAAAAATAAATAAGCCCGGCAACCATGAAGAATCTGCCTGAACGGCTGATTACCGAGGCGATAAAGAATGTCCATAAATCAACTTTGCAAACCCCGGCGCCAATGGTAAAGACTTTATACGGGATGGGGGTAAATCCTGCGATGGCAACGGCAGAAAAAGCGTTGGTGTTGTACTGTTCTTTTACATAATCAAATTTTTCCATGAGTCCGAGGGTGTTAAGAATGGGTATTCCGACAAGATCAAACATCTCGTAACCGATAAAATATCCAAAACCACCTCCTAAAACAGACCCAACTGAACAAATAGCGGCATATTTGAATGATTTTCTTGCAATTGAAAACGCGAGTGCCATCAAAAGGACGTCGGGTGGGATTGGAAAGAAAGATGATTCACAAAATGCCAGTATAAATAAAGCAATGGAACCGTATGGGGTATGCGCCCAATGCAATGTCCAATCGTAAAGTCTTCTGTGCAAACCGGCTTTTTTTATTTGTGATAATTCTAATTGCTCAGTATGGTTCATAAAAACTCCTCGATCTTTTTAAAGAAAGGAAAAAATATTATTGTTGCTAAGGCTTTATTGCTAAAGATTTAACATAAAAATTCAAAAGAAAAAAAGATTCTTGTTTCATAAGAGTTTAAACAGGGTGTCCTCGATAAGTCAAGCGAAAATCCATCTTCAGGATTGTATAGTATTTTTGTTAATATACGCGGGTAAAAAAAGAATAAAAAAGATGATTTTTATATTGTTTTAGGGGGTATCTATGCTTGCCATACACAATGCAGTTTTGATTTGACAATAGTAAGCTTTTCGCTATAATGAAAAATCACGATATTATAGACAGATAAAGGTTTACATAGATAGGAATAAAATGGGATTGCGAAGTGATAAGATTACCAAAGGTCTTGAGCGTGTTCCTGCCCGGGCGCTTTTATACGCAACTGGCTTAAGTAAAGAGGACTTAGATAAACCGTTCATTGGAATAGCGAGCAGTTTTACCGATCTTATTCCCGGTCACGTTCACATGCGTCCTTTAGAGAGGGCAATAGAAAAAGGTGTTCACGCGGGCGGCGGGGTTAGTTTTATTTTCGGTATACCGGGTATTTGCGACGGAATTGCAATGGGGCACAGCGGAATGCATTATTCTCTCGTATCAAGAGATCTTATTGCAGATATGATAGAGTGTGTAGTAAGTGCCCATTGTTTGGATGGTTTGGTTATGTTGACAAACTGTGATAAAATAACTCCCGGAATGTTAATGGCGTGTGCGAGACTGGACATCCCGGGAATTGTAGTTACTGCAGGCCCTATGATTTCCGGCCGCTATGGAAAGCAAAAATTATCCCTGGTAAAAGATACTTTTGAGGCTGTGGGAAGAAGGCGCAAGGGTGAAATTGACGATAAAGAGTTGTCATGTTTAGAGAAAGATGCTTGTCCGGGCGCAGGGTCGTGCCAGGGATTATATACCGCCAATACTATGGCGTGTGTATCGGAGGCGCTGGGTATGTCGTTGCCAGGATGTGCCGCTACACTTGCAATTTCTGCGGAGAAGGAACGCATTGCTTATAAAAGTGGCCAACGGGTTGTAGAACTTGTGAGAAAAGATATTACTTCGGGAAAGATTATGACGCGTAAATCATTTGAAAATGCGATTATGATCGATATGGCCCTTGGAGGGTCAACGAATTCATGTTTGCATATCCCTGCTATTGCAAATGAAGCGAGAGTTGAAATAAATTTGAAATTAATTGATGAAATCAGCGCCAGAACGCCCCATATAGCAAGTTTGCAACCAGGGGGTGAATATTTGCTGGAAGATTTGTATTATGCGGGCGGCATTCCCGCCGTAATGAATCGCCTGCAGGATGACTTGCACGATTGTATTACCGTAAGTGGTTTAAATACAAAGGAGATAGCGAAATCTGCTGCGATTGTTGATGGCGAGGTAATAAGGGCAAAAGGAGATGCATATCACAAAGAAGGGGGAATAGCTATTTTATATGGCAGTTTATCTCCCAATGGGTCGGTAATAAAGCAGAGCGCTGTATCTGAAAAAATGATGAAGTTTACCGGAAAGGCAAAGGTTTTTGAAAGCGAAGAAACTGCAATGAATGCAATTATGGCTTCCCGGATCAGCGAAGGGATGGTAGTCGTAATACGTTATGAAGGGCCGCGGGGAGGACCTGGGATGAGGGAGATGCTGGCTCCCACGGCAGCTTTAGTGGGATTAGGATTGGGGGAATCTGTTGCCTTAATCACTGATGGTCGTTTTTCCGGGGGCACACAAGGTCCCTGTATCGGGCATGTGTCGCCGGAAGCAATGGATGGAGGGCCTATTGCTTTAATAGAGGATGGAGATGAGATAACGATAGATATTCCTAATCGGACATTAGATATTAATGTTTCGAAGGAAGTTCTTGCCTGCCGGAAAGAAAAATGGAAACCGCCAAAACCAAAAATAACGCAAGGGGTGTTGTCCCGGTATGCGAAATGTGTTACATCGGCGGATAAGGGCGCAGTGTTAAGAGCGGAATAAACAACGGCGTGCAGGTATAAAGAGTAGTGTTGTATAAAACATAGAGTAGAATGCTACCCGGTGGTGTAATGGTAACACTAGAGATTTTGGTTCTCTCATTGGAGGTTCGAGTCCTCCCCGGGTAGCCATTCTATTTATTAGGGAATAGGTACGTTGCAGATTCATGATTTTGTGTGCTGATACAAAAGATGAAAAAGATTACAGCAGTTATTCTGGCTGCCGGCAAAGGTACGCGAATGCGTTCCCCGTTGCCAAAGGTTTTGCATAAGGTATGTGGCGCCACTCTTCTGGAATGTGTTATCAGGTCGGTGCAAAAGGCGGATATCTCCCAGATTATTGTAGTGGTGGGTGATAAGAGAGAAGAAGTAGAAGATAGCTTAAAAGGGCTGTCCGTTGAAATAGTAGAACAACATGAGCAATTAGGAACGGCTCATGCCGTGGTTGCGGCAAAAGATCGTATCAGCAGTTCAGCAGATATGGTTTTAATTTTAAACGGCGATGCCCCTCTTATTAAACCGCAGACCCTGAAAAGACTGACAGGGATATATAATGAGACGGGCACTGATGTTGTTTTATTAACTGCACGCATACAAAATCCAAAAGGGTATGGGCGTATTTCCAGAGATAAGAACGGATGCGTAAGGGAAATTGTAGAAGAAAGCGAAGCTAACGACGAAGTATTGAGGATTAATGAAATAAATGCCGGCATTTATGCTTTAAAAAGGGAAGCTCTTTTGGACGGTCTGTCTGAAATAGCGCCACGCAACAAAAAACGGGAATTTTATTTAACCGATATTGTCTCGATATTATACAACAAGGGCAAAAAAATAAAAGGAATTGAAGTGCATGATAGTTCTGAGGTGTTAGGGATAAATACTCAACAAGAGTTGGCAATCGTTAACAGAATAAGATATGATGAAATACTTCAGGATTTTATGGAGAGAGGGGTAACTATAGTAGATACGGGAAGCACATTTATAGAAAATGATGTGGAAATAGGGATGGGAACCAAAATCTATCCTTTTTCATACATTAGCAGAAATGCGATTATTGGTCAAAGATGCAGCATCGGCCCTTTTGCATATGTAGAAGCCGGTACGAAAATGAATGATGGTTCTGAGATAAGAAATAGTTAGGGAGGGAAGAATAGTTTTTTAAGGGAGAGAAATGGACAAAAAAAGAAGGATTGAAGAATTAGACCAGTTAAAGATTTTTTCCGGAAATGCAAACCGTGATTTAGCGGAAAAAATTTGCGCACACCTGTCGATCGAACTGGGAGATGCGTATGTTGGTCGTTTTCCTGACGGTGAAATTGACCTGAAAGTCAATGAGGATGTTCGGGGAGCCGATGTATTTTTAGTACAACCTACATGCGCTCCTGTTAATGAAAACTTAGCGGAACTTCTTATATTTATAGACTGTTTAAAGCGGGCATCTGCCGCACGTATTACTGCGGTGCTCCCGTATTATGGCTATGCCCGAAAGGATAGAAAGGATGAAGGGCGTGTGCCGATAACGGCAAAATTGGTAGCAAATCTCATAACGATAGCAGGCGCCGACAGGGTGCTTACCCTTGATTTGCATGCTGCTCAGATTCAGGGTTTTTTTGATATTCCTGTGGATCATTTGCTGGCATTTCCTGTAATGATGAAATATTTTGAACAGTTAAAGACAGAAGATTTGGTGGTAGTTACCCCCGATGTCGGAGGCATAAAACTCGCCAGGAATTATTCAAAAGGTTTGGGAGTAAAAATGGCAATTGTTGACAAAAGGAGGGTAGGGCCTGAAGAGACAGAGGTGGGATTTATAATAGGAGAAGTGGCAAATAAAAATGTGATCATGATCGACGATTTAATAGCAACGGGTGGATCTATTGCGCAAGCTGCACATGTGCTGAAAGAAAAAGGAGCCAAGGATATTTACGTGGGGGCGACTCATCCGGTTTTTTGCGGTTCGGCAGTAGAAAAGTTGTCTGCCGCCCCGATAAAAGAAATAGTGATAACCGATTCAATTCCACTTTCTGAAAAAGCAAAAGAGATGGGTGGTAAATTTAAAGTACTTTCTATTTCAAGTCTTTTGGGAGATGCGATCATGAGGATACACCATCATGAATCGGTAAGCTCCTTATTTGGTTAATGTTTTATTTTTAGGAGTTGTAAAGCGATGGAAATTTTAGAATTAAAAGCGGAAAAAAGAACACTGAAAAGAAGCAAGGCTGTGAAAAAATTAAGAGATACGGGATATATACCGGCAGTAATTTACGGCCACAAAGAAGATAATATTATTTTGAGCGTTAATGAGAGAGAATTTGAACGCATATTGCATGCTGGGGCACGGATGGTTAACTTGATGTATAACAATAAAAAAGAGCCTGTTCTTATAAAAGACGTTCAATATGATAATGTTTTGGATAGCGTGTTACATGTGGATTTTGCGCGGGTTTCTTTGGATGAAAGAGTTACCTTAAAGGTGTCGATAATACTATTGGGAAATGCTGTGGGCGTAAAAGCCGGCGGTGTGTTAACACAGACAATGAAAAATATAGAGATAGAATGCCTTCCTACTTCAGTTCCTGAGGATATTAAGGTAAATGTATCTGACCTTGAAATAGGCAAGGCAATACATGTGAGGGAATTGCCTGTGTTAGAGGGTGTTAAATATTTATCCGATGCAGAAGTGGTTGTTGCTTCTGTCCATCACGCAGTTGAGGTGAAGGCCGTGTCGGAAGAAGAATTGCTTGCCGGACCGGAAGTGATTTCTAAGAAGCCGAAAGAAGAAGCAGCTACTTCTCAAGAGTCTTAATATGGAATTTATTAATGAAGTTAATAGTTGGTTTGGGAAATCCTGGTGAGAAATATGTGAAGACGAGGCATAATTTGGGTTTTATGGTGATTAATAAACTTTCCCAACAACTGGAAATGGAGTGCAGTCAAAATAAATTCCAGTCTCTGTTCTGCAAGAAAAAGGTAGAACAGGAAGAAATTATACTGTTGAAACCGCAGACCTTTATGAATTTAAGTGGCGCAGCAGTTAAAGAGGCAGCAAGTATGTATAAATGTCAGGTTCAGGATATCATGGTCGTGTGCGATGATTTGGATCTTCCTTTAGGTAAATTGCGTATTCGGCGTACGGGGGGGTGCGGGGGGCATCGTGGTTTGGAATCAGTTGCGGCATATTTAGGAACCACTGATTTTTCTCGTTTGAGAATAGGCATCGGGCGCCCGAAATCTAATGATACGAGTAGTTTTGTTCTTTCCATGTTTTCAGAGGAGGAAGATGGTGTGATTGCAGAGTCGCTTGAAGATGCATGCCAGGCATTGAAAACATGGATTTATGATGGGATGGAAAGTTGTATGAATAAATATAACTAATTTTTCGTTTTATGTCATATTTTTTATTTATAAGTAATGTAGGAGGAAGAAAATTTGAGATTATATGAAGGTTTGTTTCTGATCGATAATATGCCTGCCAGCACTGATTGGGACGGAGTGGTAAAAAATATTCACGCTATTTTGCAGAAGAATGGAGCGGAGGTTTTAAAGTCTGAAAAATGGGGAGAAAAGAAATTGGCGTATAAAATTAAAGGGCACAAACGCGGCACCTATTTCCTGGTACATTTTAATGCCGAAAATACGTCCATTCCCACCATGAAGAGGGATTTTCAGTTGTCCGATTTTCTTATTCGCTTTTTAATACTAAGAGATACTGTTATAGAAGAGTTATCTGCTGTTGCTACTGATGAAGGTCTTGGAGAAAAAGAAACGGGAAAAGTATTTGCCGCGGAAGAAGAACTATTGCCAGAAGAAAAATCTGAACCTCTGTTAACTGCCGGTGAAGGTTAATGAAAATTCAGACCTCATGACAAAATAAATCATTTTGCATAATAAGTACCGGCGATCGTTTAAATAGAAAAAATTTTAGCAAGAGATAAAAGGAGTAAGGGATGGCAAGCCTTAATAAAGTATTCCTCATGGGAAACCTTACAAGAGATCCTGAATTGAGATACACCCCGGGGGGATTGGCGGTTGCAAGTTTTGGGATTGCAGTGAATCGAACATGGACAGCTAAAACGGGAGAACAAAAAGACGAAGTATGTTACGTGGATATAAACATATTTGGCCG
The DNA here is from genome assembly GCA_016873165.1 of Planctomycetota bacterium. Taxonomy (GTDB): domain Bacteria; phylum Planctomycetota; class Brocadiia; order Brocadiales; family Brocadiaceae; genus Kuenenia. The sequence goes on from VGXV01000019.1 coordinate 54,264, forward strand.
GAGAGCCGAAGTCATTGGTGAATACTTTAGTAAGGGGAGTCCTATCTTTATCGAAGGCCGTTTGCAGTTTAGCCAGTGGGAAACAAAGGAAGGGCAAAAGCGGAACACGTTGCGTGTGATTGCCGAAAATTTCCAGTTTATTGGCGGAGGGAAACGGATGGATAACGATTTGGGACAATCACTGGATAGTTCAAATTTGGATGCGATGTCGGAAAATATTGCTCCGGATATAAATGGTGAAGATATACCATTTTAAAGTAATTTTATAAATTTTTTTAAAGAAGGTTAAATACTATGACAAGAAGGATATTTAATAAAACAAGCAAGTGTCGGTTTTGTAGAATGGGGGTTGAGGAGGTTGATTATAAGGACATTCAAAATTTACAGAAACTTGCAACTACCAGAGGAAAACTATTTTCAAGAAAACGATCGGGAAATTGTGCCCGGCATCAACGGTCCGTTAAAATTTCTATCAAGAGAGCAAGGTTTATGGCTTTGCTCCCGTACGTAACGTAGGAGGTTGGTTTTACATGGAATTATTATTGAAAAAAAATGTGGATAAGCTTGGTAAAGTAGGTGACGTTGTTAACGTAAAGAAGGGATATGCAAGGAATTATTTGCTGCCGCGAGGGATGGCTATCTATGTAACTGAGGGAAATTTAAAACAGCTTGAGAAAGCAAGAAAGAAAATTGAAATAGAACTGAAAGAAGAGCGGGTAAGATTACAGGGAATTTTGGAAATGATTTCCAATGCCGCTTGCAGGATTTCAGCAAAGGCAAATGAAGAAGGAAGACTGTTTGGTTCTGTTACTTCCGCTCATATTGCTGATTTGCTGAAGAAACAGGGAATATCGATTGAAGAGAATATGATCAAACTGGAGAGTCCAATAAAGGAATGCGGAGAGTATCGTGTCGAAATTTCATTAAACTCTGAAATGAAGACGACATGTAGCGTGCAGATAGTAAACGAAGAAGAAGGTGTCTGATTTTTTACGGGGATTAATATTATGGCAGTAGAATCTGTACTTGAACGTACGTTACCCCAGAGTATCGATGCGGAAATGAGCGTTCTTGGCGCCATGTTGCTTGACAATGAGGTTATAAGCATAATAATACCGATATTGAATAAGCATAGTTTTTATAAAACAGCCCACCAGAACATATATCAGGCCATAATAGATTTGTATGACAAGGGACAGGCAATCGATCTGGTTCTTTTGAGAGAAGAGTTGAAAAAGAGGTCGGTGCTTGAAAATGTTGGTGGTACAGAGTATTTAATGGAACTGGAGGAGGCGGTTCCTACTATAGGAAATGTAGAATATTATGCTAATATAGTACGGGAAAATGCCATTAAAAGAAACCTTATCGAAGTTGCCGCAAATATCCAGAAACAGGCTTTTGAAGGCGCAGTTGATACTGAATTTTTGCTGGATTCTTCCGAGAGGGCGATCTTTGAAATCACACAGAAAAAATTTAATGCATCATCCATTAAATTAAATGAAATACTGAAAGAAACATTTAGCCGTATTGAAAACCTGCATGACAGGAAAAGCAGGTTGACAGGGATATCTACCGGTTTTTTTGATTTCGATGATCTTACCTGCGGATTGCAGCCTTCCGAACTTATCATTGTGGCGGCAAGGCCCAGTATGGGAAAAACAAGTTTTGTTATGAATATTATCGAACATATTGGGGTTGTGGAGAAAAAACCGGTAGCAATATTTTCTATGGAAATGTCTGCGCAACAATTGGCGCAAAATATGCTTTGTTCTCACTCAAAGATCGATGCACATAAATTAAGAAAAGGATTTCTGGATGATGATGACAGATTATGGAGCGCACTTTCAAATGGGTTAGGGTCTCTTTCCGAAGCTCCTATCTTTATTGAGGACACGCCCGGACTGACGGTATTGGAAGTGCGTGCAAAGGCAAGGAGATTAAAAGCTCAATATGATATTCAATTAATTGCGGTGGATTATTTGCAGTTAATGGAAGCGCATCACGGAGAAAATCGCCAGCAAGAGATTTCGATAATTTCCCGCGGTTTAAAATCGCTTGCCAGAGAATTAACAATTCCGGTGATTGCGGTTTCCCAGCTAAACAGGTCTGTGGAATCAAGGGAAGGGCATAAACCCAGGATGTCGGACTTGCGTGAATCCGGGTCTATTGAGCAGGATGCGGACGTTATTGCTTTGTTACACAGGGAGGATTACTTTAATCCTGAAAAGAAGGATGGTACGGCGGAGCTGATTATAGCAAAACAGCGTAATGGACCTACGGGAGTTATAAAATTGACTTTTCTTTCACATTGTATGCGATTTGAAAACTTCACGTCTTTGGGAATCGAATGAAACCGGACAAGGTTTTGTTGAATGCCGCAAAGGTAATTGTGGTGCTTGTCCTTGCCTTGCATTTTGCAGAGGTTAAGGTTTTTTGCGGTGAAACTCTCGATAAGAGCGCCCATATTATCAAAAAAATTGAAATCCGGGGAAATCAAAGGATCAGCGCCGCCGCGATAAGAAGCAGTATTCGATTAAAAGAAGGCGACCTGTACGATCCCAATCTGGTTAACCAGGATGTGGATGCTATTTGGTCGTTAGGGTTCTTTGACAATATAGAGGTGGAAATAGAAGAAATAAAGGATGGTTTAAACCTGATTTTTCTTGTTTCCGAACGGGCTGTAATTGACAAAATTCAGTTTTCCGGTAATAAAAAAATCAAATCCAAGAAATTGGCGAAAGAAATTGCGATAAAAGAGGCAGATGCCTTAAAGTACCATTTGCTGAAGCTGGATGAAGATAAGATACGGGAGTTATATCGGAAAAAATGTTACCCCAGGGTGCAAGTGCATGCGGAGAGCAAGATAATAAATGGGGAAACTGTGGTGGTTTTTAATATAGATGAAGGACCTCGTATCCGCATTGCGTCTATTAAATTTGAGGGAAATACTAATTTAAAATCCAGAAAACTTCTCAAACAGATGGAATCCCGCAAGAAGCGTTTCCCGAAGTTTATTTTTCCGGGAAGATTTGAACAGGAAGTGTTTGAGACTGATATTGTAAAAGTAAAAGAATTTTACATGAATAACGGATGGCTGGATGTTGATGTAGGATGGGAAATTGCATATGAAAACGAAGATACCGAAATGCATATAACCATTTATATAAAAGAAGGGGAAAGGTATTATGTTGATACGTTAAGTATAAGCGGAACAACAATATTTACCGAGGAGGAATTGAAGGTATCGTTGAAATTGAAAGACGGAGAACCTTTCTATTTGGATGCAGTGGAAAAGGACACATATCAACTCCGCCTGGCGTACGGTGCACAAGGATATCTTGCAACCGTTGTTAATGAAAAACATACATTTGACGCTGAAGAACCTAAAGTAACAGTGTCCTTTGATATTGAAGAACAAGACAGATACTATATCGATAAAATAAAGATAACCGGAAATGATAAAACGAGAGATAATGTTATCCGCAGGCAGCTGACTTTCAATCCTGGTGAAAGGTTAAATGTGGAAAAAATACGTGATAGCCAGAGGCGCTTAACGAATACCGGGTATTTTGATATGGAGTCGGGAATGCCTGCCGGAATCAGTTTTGAGGAAGGTTCAGAACCGAACAAAAAAAATATAATCGTGGAGGTAAAAGAAGGCAGAACCGGGATGTTAAGATTTGGCGGAGGATATGGCGCAAATGTCGGAGCCTTCGGTGATATTTCCTATACGGATAGAAATTTTGATATTTTTGATCTTCCCAAAAGCTGGAATGATTTTTTAAGCGGCAATGCTTTTCGCGGCGCGGGTGAAATTTTAACGTTACGCTTCAGCCCCGGCTTTGAAAGGACCGAAATTCTTATGTCGCTGACCAATCCTTCAGTATTTGACTCTCCTTACAGCGCAGGTGCAAGCATATTTAACTATATCAGGTGGTATAGTCTCTATGAGCAGAAAAGCACAGGATCGAGGATTTCCTTAGGGAGAGAACTGATGCGGGACACTTATGTGAGAGTAAGCCCTGCGTTTGAATTGATTGGTATCGAAAGAAGGGAAGATGAGGATGATACCCCGCAGGATGTCTTAGATGCCGAGGGGAGTCATTTGAAGACGGGAATTACGTTCTCTGCTGAAATAAATAAAACAGATAATATATTTGTGCCAACAAAAGGATATGCAATTGATACATCGGTGGAGTTTGCCGGCTTGGATGTGGATATAATGAAATATGATATAAGGGCAAAAAGATATACCCCGCTTTTTGACATACCTAAATGGGGAAAACACGTCGTGGCTTACGGGGGTACCTTTGGAATTGCCGAATCAACGTCGGGGGAGGATGTTCCGATTTTTGAAAGATATTATGCGGGAGGCTTTGGGTCTCTGAGAGGCTTTGAATACAGAGGCATATCGCCTCTTGATCGCAAAACAGAGGAACAGGTGGGAGGCGATCTTTTAGTATTGATGAATACGGAGTATTTGATTCCTTTGTATAAAGATATTGTTCGTACTGCGGTATTTGTGGATGCTGGAAAGGCAGATAGATCGATAAGCGATTTCAGTTTTGAGCGTTTCAGGATGTCGAGCGGACTTGGATTAAGGTTGAATGTTCCGTTCCTTGGACAGTCAACTATTTCAGTTGATTACGGTGTTCCAATAATAAAAGAAAAAGGGGATGAAACCCAGGGATTTTCGTTTAACTTTGGAGGAGGCAGTAGCTTTTGAATATGAAATATAGAAAGAATTTAAATGAGATGAAATATATATGTATGTGCATAGTGGTTGTTGTCGGTTTATGTCTTGCTTTGTCCGATAGCGTGTGGGCGCAAAATAGTAATACTGCCTCAAATGGCCTAAAAATAGGGGTGGTAGATTTAAACAGTGTGTTTGAAAAATATGAAAAGCGAAAACAATATGATACTGATTTAAGAGAAGAAGAAAAATCGTATCAAACCAAAATAAATGATAAAAAGAAAGAACTGGTAAGTTTGAAGGACAAAATACAGATGTTGGATCTCGGGAGCCAGGATAGGAAAAAGTATGAAGAAGAATTTGAAAGAAAAAACATAGAGTTGGAATCCTATGCGAAAGTTGCGGAAAAGAGCCTGATGAGAAAGTACAAAGAGTCGTTCGAACGTCTTTATTCGGAAGTATTAAAAGAGATAGAGGCAATAGGGAAACAGAATCGTTACGATTTGATTATTAAAAAAGAAGAGGCGGAATTGCAAAGCGGAGGTATTTCAGAAATGCAGTTTAAAGTAGGGATAAAAACCGTCTTATATCACTCTGATGCGGTAGATATTACAAATCAGGTAATAGATTCGTTAAACAAAAAATATTCCAAAGCGGACAAAGGAAAGTAGTTTTTGGGTAACTTGCAAAAAACAATTGGGCAGCCTGCAGAGTGTTCTGGCACAGGGATGTTTACAGGAGAAAGTGTCCGAATAAAATTTAAACCGGCCCCGCTGAATTCCGGAATAAATTTTGTATGTGTCGACATGCCACACCGGCCAAAAATACCAGCGAATGTTCACTTCTTATCCAGTACGGTAAAACGTGTTTTTCTCAAGAGGGATGATGCTGAAATTGAAGGGATAGAACATTTGATGGCTGCGCTTGCAGGATTAGGGATTGATAATATCGAGATAGAAATTCATGGTCGTGAAATGCCTGCCGGAGATGGAAGCGCTAAGTACTTCATGGATATTCTGAGGAAAGCAAACATCATTAGTTTGGAAGGGGAAAAACGTTTTTTTAAAATTCAGGAACCAATTATGGTGAGTGGTGGAAATGCGAGCATTATGGCATTGCCGTATGATAAGGGATTATTGCTCTCTTATACGCTGGATTTTATAGGGGAACAGACGTACGAGATTGAATTCACTGAGGAGAATTTTTCCAAAGAGGTTGCTTCTGCCCGGACGTTTGGCCTGATCACCTATGTTGAAGAATTTAAAAAACTGGGATTAGGGAAAGGCATCACGGATGAGAATAGCTTTGTCATACACAAAGATGGAAAAATCACAAAACCTCTTTCTATGAATCCTGCGGAATTACGATTCCCGAATGAACATGTACGGCATAAAATTCTGGATCTTATCGGAGATCTTTATCTGGCCAATGTTGTTATTCAGGGTCATATCGTGGCAAAAAGGTCTGGACATTCCTTGAATGTAGAATTAGCAAGAAAAATAGCGGATATCGCATCTAAAACGTAAAGTATTAATAAAAAGCCGGATTATAGAGAATACAAAGAAAAGGGGAAACGTAATGAAAATTCACCGATTGGCGCTTGTTCATCCCGGTGCTAAATTAGGTAATGATGTTGAAATTGGTCCTTTTTCTGTTATAGGTGAAAATGTTGCCATTGGCGACGAAACAGTAATAAAGAATAATGCAACAGTCGTTGGAGATACTACACTAGGGAAGAATAATATTGTCCATCCCAATACAGTATTGGGCGCTGAACCGCAGGATTTTAAATTCCGCGGTGAAAAATCTTTACTTATCGTGGGAGATAACAATATTATAAGGGAAGGAGTTACCATTAACAGAGGGACTGCTGGCGGTGGCGGGAAAACAGTGGTAGGGAACAACAATTTTTTTATGGCATGTTCGCATGTAGCGCATGATTGCATTATAGAAGATAATGTTCTCCTGGCGAACGGAGTATTGCTGGGCGGGCACGTAATGTTGGAAAAAGGGGTTAAACTTATGGGGTTGGTAGGTATACAACCCTTTGTAACGATAGGACGTTATGCTTATGTTGGAGGACACACTAGAATTGTTCAGGATGTGCCGCCCTACATGATAATTGAAGGACATCCGGCGAAGATCCGCCAGGTAAACGTAATAGGATTGGAAAGAGAAGGTTTTTCAAAAGAGCAGATAGATAAGATTAAAGAATCCTTTCGCGCGTTATTCCGTTCCGATGAATTGAATAGAAATAAAATTTTGGAACAGTTTGAGAAACAAGAGAATGTTACTCCGGAAGTTGAATATCTGCTCGCTTTTCTGAGAAACATAGAGAAGGGGAAGCACGGACGATACAGGGAAGTTTTGAGGGCTTCACCCACAATTGTTCATTAGGCGGAAGTATTTTTCAGAAGGTTATAGAGAAAAAGTATCCGGTGCGCACAATTTTGTTTCATAATAGAAAAATAGTGTGCTGCGGTGATTTTAGAAAGTGAGTATGAGCAAATTAAAGGTTGCCGTGATAGGCGTTGGACATCTGGGAAAAGAACATGCCAGGGTATTCACCGGGTTGCCAAGTGTGGAATTGGTTGGAGTTGTTGATGTACAAAGGAAACAGGCGGAAAAAATAGCACAACGTTATAATACACAATGGTATGATAATTATAGAGATGTAATAGGTAAAGTTTCTGCAGTAAGTATTGCCGTTCCCACAAAATCTCATTATGCAATTGCAAAAGACTTCCTCACGCATGGCGTTCACGTACTTGTTGAAAAACCAATGACAGGTACCATTTCTGAGGCAAAAGAATTAATAAATTTAAGCAAAGAGAAAGGGCTTGTGCTTCAGGCAGGTTATATCGAGCGGTTTAACCCTGTTATCGTTGCAATGAGGAAACTTTCCACTAATCCGAGATTTATCGAATGTCATCGTTTAAGTCCCTTTACATTTCGGTCTGCTGATATAGGCGTTGTTTTGGATTTAATGATACATGACATAGATATCATATTGAATATGACAGGTTCAAAAGTGAAAAAAGTGGATGCTATTGGCGTAAATGTCATTGGCGATAAGGAAGATATTGCAAATGCGCGCATTCAGTTTCAGAATGGTTGTGTGGCAAATATCACTGCCAGCAGGGTGTCAGTCCAGCCCATGAGGAAGGTACGATTATTTTCCGAAGATTCATATATTTCTATTGATTATCAGAAGAAAGAAGCTTTAATATATAAAAAATCTCCCAAACTAACACTTAGTGCATTAAATATTTCAGAGATGGATATTTCGACCATTGCGGATCTGAAAAGCTATGTGTTTGGTGATCTGTTAAAGGTCGAATATATTAAAATGGATTATTATGAACCGCTGAAAAAGGAGCTCGAATCTTTTGTTACATGCATTTTGGAAGGCAGGGAACCTGAGGTTTCGGGAGAAGAAGGTTTAAAGGCAATAGAGGTTGCGAATGATATCTTGCGTGAGATAGAAAAAAATCTTGCGCAGTCACGCGCACAATGTAAGGAGGATTAAATATGGAGTCATTTGATTTTCTACACATCGATTCAGAGATTGTTGATGGCAGGATTGTCGGAAAAGCCGGGGGTATGCTGGGCCATATGTTGCAACCTTACGTTGATCAGTTCTTTGAAAAGGTGAATTCGCTTAAGGTGATTGCCAAAGTAAATGGCATGAATGTTTATAATCTTTATAACCCTCCGATGCCAAGCAAGGCAGGGATGCGATTCCTTGAAAGAAAGCTGCGGATGATGTTGAGCAAGATGGCATTTCCCGTTACTGCGAATCTTGCGATAACCCATAAATGCCAATGTCAATGTATTCACTGCAGCGCCGACCCATTTATTGATTATACAAAGAAAGAACTTACCGTTCAGGAGATTAAGACGGTAGTCGATGGCGCGTTGGACCTTGGCGCAAGCCTGATTATTTATGTAGGCGGGGAACCGATGCTCAGGGAAGATCTTTATGATCTTATCCGGTATGTTGATAAGACAAAGGCAATTTCCATGATTTTTACAAACGGAATAATGTTAACCGAGGAAAATGTAAAGAGGCTTGCAAAGGCAGGATTGTTTTCTTTGAATATTTCTATCGATAGCAGTGAACCTGAGTTGCATAATGAATTTCGCGCCGTTCCCGGCTGTTATCAAAAGGCATTTGAAGGGGCTGAACGCTGTCGGAAGGCGGGTATTTTAACGGGAATATCCACATATGCCACGAGTGAAAGCATTAAAAGCGGAAAGGTGGAAAAACTTTTAAAGATAGCGCAGGAACAGGGGTTTTCCGAGGTTACCATATTTGATTGCATTCCTTCCGGGCGGTTTTTAAAGGATACCTCAAAAATCTTAACGGCGGAAGACAGAAAACAACTGATCGCAATTACAAAGAAATACCATGAAATGGATCATCCGATGGGCATTAATTGCATGTCAATTATCAATTCGCCAAGGGGTGTTGGTTGTTACGGGGCTCAGTCTCAATTCTATATGACCGCATATGGCGATATAAATCCTTGTGATTTTAATCCGATTAATTTCGGGAATGTTCGCGATATGTCCATTCAGGAAATATGGAAGAAGATGGTTTCTCATCCTGATTTTAGCAAGAGATACCCCACATGTCGAATGCAGAGCAAGGCATACCGAAAGAAATATATTGACCCGCTTCCCCACAATGTAAGATTGCCTGTAAGAATAGAAGATATTGCGCCCGTTGAAATGGCTGCGGATAAAGAGGCTTCTCTTGTGGGTGTTTAAGAATAGGGTATCTGATAAATAAGCACTTTTGAAGGTAAAGGCAGAAAAAGCGATAAAATAATAGAGAGAAAAGTAGCAGATAGATTCGTTATCCGATTATTTTTGGGAGGTGAAATATGGATAAAGGAGTTCTCATTACAAAAAAAATGAGCACTGGGGAGGTAACAAAAAAATATCCGGCAACAAAGGCGGTTTTTACGAAATATTTTGGGAAGGGTTGTTTTGATTGTCCGTCTTTTGGCACCGAAGATATAAATCTTGCATGTATGATGCATGGCACAGATGTCGATAAATTTGTGCAAGAGTTAAACGATGCGGCGTCGAAAGAGATGAGTAAGGCATAATAAGTCGTTCTTTTCTTTAGCAAATTGACGCTTTGTGGAGCGTGCGATTTTTTAAAAAAGAGATTTAAGAGGAAGATAAACGAATTTGAAAATTATTAATTTGCAGGAAAAAATAACATTTCACAAAGAACAGTTTATTCCAAATATTCTTTATGCCTCACCGAAAGTAAAAATGCCTCTTATATGTATGGAACCCGGGCAGGCAATTCCGCCCCATGGGGGGAACTCCGTGGGCATATTCTATGTTAAGGAGGGTAAAGGTATTTTTACCCTTAATAATGAGCAAATTCCTATGGAGAAAGGAACGGTCGTTATTGCCCCCGAGGGTTCTTCTAGGGGTATGAAGTGTTTGGAGAGAATGGTTGTTTTGGCGGTAAGCGCAGGATAGAGGGAGTCACGTGGGGAAAATAATTTTAAAAGAAAAAGTAAATTTTTCACAACAAACTTATTTATCGGATGTATTGTTTAAAAGTAGTAATATCCAATTGGAATTGTTGTGTCTTGAAAAGGGGCAGGAAATTATTCCGCAAAAGGTGAATTCTCAGGTAGTCATTCTGGTTGTCTCCGGTAATGGAACATTAACTCAGGGAACAAATGTATATGATCTTAAACCTGATTTAGTAATAATTTTTGAGGGTATGGAGCCGTGCGGAATAAAAGCGCGTGAACAAATGGTTGTTGTGCGATATAGTGTGCCGCCTCCGTAGGAAATACTTTTAAAAAAGGAGAATCGATGAGCAGTAAAGGACCAATCATATTAGACGTGAGAAATATAATACCAAGGGAAAGACATCCGAAAATTTTTAATACGTTTGATGGATTAAAAGCGGGAGAAATGATGGTATTGATAAATGACCATGATCCAAAGCCTTTGAAATACCAATTGGATGCGGAACGAACCGGGCAGATGGAATGGAAATATGTTGAACAAGGTCCTGATATCTGGAAAGTAGAGATAAGGAAAAAGTGATATTTTTCATAATGGGAAATTAGTAGATATACAAAGGAGGTATAGCTTATGGGTAAATGTTTGAAAATTACTGTAGCAATGTGTTTGTGCATTCTTTTTGCCGGTGCGTGCTTCGGTTTTAAATATGTGTATGCGGGTGCGGAAAGCGGCGCTGAGGTAAAGGAGAAAACGTCGTCAAAAACTGAGAAAGCGGAAGTAAAGGAAAAAACCGTTTCAAAATCTGAAAAAACAGAAAAAAAGGATGTTACCGATGAATCGAAAGATACCAAAACTGAACAAGCAACGACGGTAACTCCAAAAGAAGAAAAGAAAGAGATTGTAAAACAGGAGAAAGCAGAGGAAAAAGCGGAAACTGCTGCTCCTGCCGTTCCTGAAAAAAAGGAAGAAAAGGCATGTCCCGTTTCTAAAAAAGATGCGGCAGACACGCATCCAAAAGACACGAGAACCATACAACAAATTATCTCTGAACTTACCGGGGGAAAAATAGGGCCGGACAACTCCGGAGATGTTTATCCTGGCGGTTTAACGGCTACCTATACCCCTCCGGAGGAATTGTTGCCCGGTGAAGGGAAATTCGGGAAATTGTTTAACTTTTTGCCCATTATGAGATGGTATGATCCTGATCATTATTTTACACCAAACCAGGCAATTGCCGGTGAGTTTTCTCACGAAGAATGTCTTATGTGTCATACGGTTCAGACCCCGGGTATCGTGGCACAATGGAAGAAAAGCAAACATGCTGCCGCTCAGCAGGTAGTTGGGTGTGATAAATGCCACGGCAATAATCACCAGCAATTATACATGCCTTCATGGCAACATTGTGGTGAATGCCATCCAAAAGAAAAAGAAGGACATCGTGGCGGGGGATTAGCATCGCATACCCATGCCTTTCATGTCAGTACGATTGAAGCCCCATGGCAGATTGCAAAACCTGCGGCTGAGGTGACTGCCTGTGCGACATGCCATGGAATAGCGGAAAACAGATGTGACGGATGCCATACCAGGCATGATTTTTCCGTAGCAGAGGCCAGAAAGCCAAACAATTGCGGTATTTGCCATATGGGCTTAGATCATTATGAATATGAAATGTACAAGGAATCTTATCATGGGATGATTTATGAATCAGAACAGCATAACTGGGACTGGACAAAACCCATGAAGCCGGAAAATTATAAAACGCCTACATGCGCATATTGCCATATGAGGGATGGCGAGCATAATGCACAAAAATTTTCCACTATCAATAGCCACATGGGAACTTCATTGGTGGATAGAGGTGCGCCAAGGTTTAAGGAAGCAAGACAGAGTTGGATAAATACCTGCAAAGGCTGTCATTCTCCAAGATTTGCGACAGATCAGTTTGAGGCGATGGATGAAGCAATCAAAGTCAGCTTCACAAAATGGCGCGAGGCTATGAAAGTAGTAGTTGATCTCTATAATGAAGGAATGTTGGATCCGATGCCAAAAGATCTTGCGCCTGACTATGCCGGCCATTACACCTTTAGTCTGCTTGGCGGAGAAGGAAGGATGTATAATGTGTCTGATATAGAAAGGACTTCATTCGAAATGCTGGTATATATAACAAATGCGATCTACAAAGCGATGGCGCACGGAGCGATGTATGGCGCAACGTATGGAAAAGGCGCTTTTCTGCAAGACCGCTGGTTGATTCAGATAAAAGCGGAGGCAAGCAGGCTTAGACGAATCAAGGCTTTGGAAGATAAAGTGGGGATACAGCACAAAGCATATGATTTCTGGAAACACGGTGAATATACCGATATGCTCCTGGGATGGAAGAGAAAGCCGGGTGATGTTGACAAGGCTGCATGTAAACATGAGGGTGCTGATTGTTTAGTTGAATAGTTGTTTGATTTTTTAAATTATTGTCTGAACAGAAGGCATAATTCTTCATAAAAGATTATGCCTTCTGTTTTTTATTGTTGTTTTGGTGAGGCAGAGATAGAATCAAATTTATGTTTGAGGAAAAAATTAATTTTTAAAAATTAGTGGTAATGATAAATGGAGTTAAACATGAGAAATTATCAATATTGTTTCTTATCCCTTATCCTGCTTTCCTTATGTTTTTTTGGCTGTCAGAAGAAACAGACAATTTTATCGGAAAGAGAAGCCATATGGGGGGTGTATGAGAGAGAATGTCAAAAATGTCACAAGGCGGATGGAAGAGGGGGTTTTATTGGAAGGTTATTTTTTAAAGTGCCTGATTTTACGGATGTTAAATGGCAGGATAATGCTTCAGATTCAAGATTAATCATTCATCTGGGAAATGGACTAAGAAAGATGCCGGCCTACAAAGGCAAGCTAAAAGATGAAGAAATTGTAGATTTGGTAAAAATATGTATACGGAGTTTCTATCCGCCTGTAGAGCAAAGATAAAATCGGAATAAACAGTTTTTCTCTCTATGCAGTCAGGAATAAATATTTGATTTTGCAGGACGTTGGGGTAAAATTCGTTTAGATTATTTTTATGGTATTGTTTGGTGTATCGGTTTTGTTTATTAGGAACTGATATAATGAATAATTTCACTATTTTGCAGTCGTT
>VGXV01000020.1 GCA_016873165.1 Planctomycetota bacterium
TCGAACGATTGTCAGGGATTAAAAATTATTGTCTGCGTGTATCTGCGGAAATCTGCGTCCTAAATATTGTAAATAGTTCAAATATTCAGGGAATCCCGTAAAAACGGGAGCTGCCCCGCAACTGTAATCGGCGACGAAATCCGCATAATGCCACTGGAAAATCGGTTAAACGGTTTGAACGGTTTAAACTGATTAAACGGTTTTTTGGGAAGGCGCGGAGAGTCGGATGACCCGAAAGCCAGGAGACCTGTCTTGCACAAAATTCTTGTACTTTTTTTTCGAGGGAAAAAGGAGATTTCTATGAAATATTGTCATTTTTTACCTTTCGTATCTTTCTTTATTTTTTCTATTATTCCATCATTTGCCATAGAATCAGCACAAACAGATTCTTTTTCAAATAACCAACCATACATCAATGCAACGGAAAACAATTCATGTAAACGAATTGACAGGTTAGAGGTATCACTAAAAAACCTGGAAAACAAAGTCGATGATGCAATAAATGTGCTTGAACAAAAGTTTGACCAGATATTGAAGATTCTTGAAACCCATCCTGTGGCGCCGCAACACGATCATTCAGGTAACGAAAACAAACAACCACCTTTACCTGCCACTATTGACAACAGTTTAAATGCTTCCGTACCGGAGATGTCCTCTCCCGATCTTCCGGCAACTGCCGGGATTACTGCCGAACCCACAGGCAGACTTGAAAAAAAGATCAGCAGCATGGAAGAAACCATCAAAGACATACAAAACAGGGCATCCATAATGGATATGGTAGAAGAAGTGCGGCGTGTGCAGGAATACGTATGTAAGAATGGACATATCTATCCAACATGGGGAACGAATCAGCGGTGTCCCGATTGTAATTCAAAGCAAAAATCGCGAGACAGATTTAAATTATTTAAGTTTGCCCGAAGAGAAAGCATTTCAGAAAGGATTGCATCCGCAGTCGATGAGGCATTCGAAAAACGAATTATTATAGGAGCAAGCGGGACGGGTATCCTCCAGCAGGTTTTAAGCAGTGATAAGGAAGAAAAAGGATTTGCTTCCGGCTCTCTTGACCTGCTTTTTATCGCAAAACCATTTCTTCATACCACCTTTTTGGCAGATCTCGAGGCAATAGGCGGAGACGGACCCGATGAAATCTTTGGAAGTTTTTCAGGACTTAACGATGATTCCGGTTCATTTCAGGACGATGATGGCATAGACAGGGTATCCGTTCGTGAAATATGGCTACAGTCATTTCTCTTTGACCAGCGGTTAAAACTTGTCGGGGGGAAGATCGATCTGACTAACTATTTCGACAGCAATACCGTGGCAAATGACGAAACATCCCAATTTATCACAAGCGCATTTGTCAATAACCCTACACTTGAAGTGCCGGAAAACGGCCCCGGGCTGGTCGCCTTTTTTGACACGAAAAAAGGGCTTAATTTCGGATTTGGATTACAAAGCGCTGATAATTCAGGAACAAATATAACCGACGAAATATATGCCATAGCCGAACTTGGTTATCGATCTCATCTGTTTTTCGGACGGGATGGAAACTATAGGATATGGGGAAGAATGAATGGAGAAAAAAATGACAATAAAGGATTCGGTATCAGCATCGATCAGAATCTATCAACACAATTCACCGCGTTTGCCCGATATGGAGCAAATGAAGAAGACGAAGGGGACGCTGAAGTTGCCAGTGCATGGAGCGCGGGTCTGCGCTACCGGTCTCCCTTCTTTTCAAGGGTAAACGATGAGATTGCACTTGCTTTTGGAATGCTTGATATTGTTGGCGGCAGTGAAGAAAGCGCAACGGAACTGTATTATAAATTTCAACTCAATGAACACTTCGCAATTTCACCAAATGTTCAGGCCATTTTCGATCCTGCCGGTGTTGGTTCGGAAGATACTGCTTTAGTGGCGGGTATAAGGACGCAGATAGAATTCTAAACGTTCCTTAATTTTCTCTATTGGGAGAAAGATTGTTGCGTCATTATTTAATCGGTTTATAAGAAAGGAGGTTTTTCGCAATACAAACGTTACGGAAACGTATTACAAAACATTTTTCAGGAGGAATAATAATGAAAAAGTATTTTTGTTTTAAAAACACATTGATATTGATCAGTTTTTTTACCGTTCTTTCCGGCAGCATTGCCATCAGTAACGCAAGGGGGGATGAAGCCGGTTTTGACCCGAATTCGGTAGTCTTTGTCACCAACCGCGATTCCAGTGACATAACAATTATCGATATGAATACGGATACAATCATGGACCGTATTGCCTGCGGTGATTGGGGAAATCCGCATATGGCCTGCCCTACCGATGACGGAAAATATCTGGTCACCACATGCACGCAGGGAAATTATGCTTCCATAATCGATCTGCAAACAAAAGAAGTTGCAAAGGTACGGCTCGGAATAATGCCTGAGCATTTCTGTGTCTCAACCGATAACAAACACGCGTTTATCGGAAACATGGGCGGAGGATCCGTTTCGGTACTGGACATCGGAAACAAAAAGGTAAGCGCAACTATTCCAGGTTTCTTCGAACCGCACGGTCTTGTTTGTACATTGGACGGCTCAAAGGTATATGTTTCCAACATGGGAGCGCATGAAGTAAGCATTATCGATGCGGAAACATTCAATATCATCAAAAGAATTGAAACAGGAAGCGCGGATGTGCTGGCAATGGTAAATCAGTTGGATATGAGCAACAAACTCTCAGAAATTGTCGGAGCGGCAAATCCCACATTTACCATAGACGGCCTGTATGCCTATGTGGCTGACGGAGATTCAAATCAGGTTGCCGTAATTGATACTTCCAATGACGAAATAATCACGACAATTCCCGTTGGTGATGAGCCTTGGCGCGCATATGCCTCTCCCGATGGAACAAAAATGGTAGTGCCGAATAACGGCGATCAAACGATTTCCGTCATCGATGTAAAGAAGAACAAGGTAACTGCAACCTTTCCCGGAGATGAAGACATGACAGGGGTGAATTTTGTGAATGATGGAAAGAAGGCATATGTCATAAGCCGGGGAGAAAGTTCTCTGAGGGTAATGGATCTTCAGAAGATGAAGGAATTAAAGAGAATCAAACTGCCGGAGGGTTCCAGCCCGGAAACGGCGTCAACCACCCCCGATGGTAAAAAGGTATACCTTGCGGCTTCTCAACGTAATTCCGTTTACGTGTTTGACGCGGACACCGATAAATACAAAGAAATACCGAATGTCGGTGTTTCGCCATGGGCAGTAACCATCATTGGCGGTGCGAATTATTGTCATTGACAGACGAAATCATTTTGCAACTCAGGGGGCAAAGAATCTTGTCGTTCTTTGCCCCCTGTTTGTATCAATACACACTCTCGCCTGACGTCGGAAGGGATATTTACTATCCCCTTCAATAAGGGGATTTAAGGGGGGGGGGAGGGAAAAATTTGAAATTCCTAAACGTTGAATTAAACCACTTAAAAATGGTATACAAAATACTACTCATACTCTTTTGCCTGTGCTTGTTTAATCTGCCCTTTATGCAATATTGTTTTTCACACATTCCGGATATTTCTCAAAAGACCGGTAGTCGTACCTTCAACGAACCTCACATTCGGGCAAAAATGGTTTCGACAGTTGACGGATACAAAGCGACACTTTTTTATTATCCGGTAGGTAACACAAATATTTATGATTTTTCTGTACAACTTGAAGTCGATGAATCTGAAATGTTCTATCGGGAAAGCCTCGAGTTTCAAATAATCGATCAGCACAATACTACCTGCATTTCCTATACACCTTTCCTCTCTGACGGAAATACCTATAAAATGAGACAGGTTCTGGAAAAGGACGGCAAATATCGGTTTTTGATTATATTTGATGAGAATGGACACCAACGGCACATCGGATTTTCTCTCGAACTTCAGCAAAGACATACGGAAGACAAATGCCAATGGTGTGGCATGGAAGTGGAAGATTCAAAAACAACGTACTTCTTGTTATTAAACAATCATGAAGAGAAAAAAGCCTGCTGTGTTCATTGCGCGGTAAATTACAAGAACACCTTCCGGGATACGCTGATACGAATGGAAACAATAGATTTTCCCACCGGGAAAAGAGTAGAAAGCAGCAAAACATGGCTGGTACAGAATCCTGATATTACCATCGAAAATTCCATGCCTCCTTTTATCATCGCCTTTGAAACAAAGCAATCCGCAATCGATTTTCAGAAAACATATAATGGCGATGTCATCGATTACACAACGCTGGAACAGGAATTACTTATGGAAATGAACGCTACCGACCTTTTACCGCTGGCACAAGAAGACGATCCCCCTTCATCCTTCATGCGAAAATTTCTTACCGCCATTAATGAAAATTATTATCAGCGAATAAATGCCGAAGCTCTGAAAAATAAATCCATAGAAGAAATACTGAACTCACTGGACAAAAACAGTTCATTGCAAAAAATCGAACCATCTTCCCTTGATTTTATCCGGGGTTTCGAGAGAGATGAAACCATTGCTTATATCAGGGAAATTCACGCTGGCATAGGCTACATCAAAATTCACTATTTTGGCAGGAGGACAAAGGAGGACTTCAAATCAGCCCTGTTGGACATAAATCATAAAAAATTGAAAGGTTTAATAATAGACATAAGGAACAATCCCGGCGGCAGTCTGGAGGAAGCCGCAGATATTATGCAATATTTCGTTCCGAACGGTTCCCTCATAGCAACATTTACTACGAAAGAGCGCACGGTAAACTACTTTGCACAAACTGATGAAAAATGGACACTCCCACTGGTAGTATTACTCAACAACAACACAGCAAGCAGCGCTGAGATATTCGCGGCAGGACTACGGTATTACAAAAAAGCCATACTTGCAGGCACAAACAGTTACGGGAAAGGAACGATACAAAAGCCATTCCCCTTAGATCACGAACACACCCTGGTTCTCACCATCGGAACTTGCAGCATGGCCGATGGGACTATGGTTGAAGATTCAGGCATCACACCGGATTTCACTATTGCAGGAGAGCAGGAACAAATACGTTTTGCTATAGAGTTTTTTGAAAAATAACCAATGTAATGTCATTTGGTTTGAAAAATCAGAAATATCTGCAGGTGTCTATCGGGTAATAGCGTACACAGCGAAGTATTGGCATTTTACAACGCTTTAGCTTTTTGAAAAAGTAGGGGCAAAGCATTTGCCACAAATTGATATAAATGTGTTCGTATCCCAAACTGGCAAATGCTTCGCCTCTACACTGCGTGACAACACCGCTATTATTGGAATTTTTCAAAAAACTAAATTGTTGTTTCTTTTTTTGTTCTTTGTGATTCCGGGTCTTTGCGCGATTATCTCATCTTATTTGTAAAGAAAATTTTTCCTAAGATGATAAATCCATTGTAATTTTTGTTCCGGCGTTGCCTTCAAATGCCTCACGCACCTTGTCAAGGGAGGTGATAAGGGCAAATGCGCCTCCCCATTTCAAAAAATCAATGGCCGCCTGGATTTTTGGTCCCATGCTTCCCGGCGGGAAATGTCCTTCGTTCAGATAGCGCGATGCTTCTTTCGCCGTTATGTGGTAAAGTGGTTGTTTGTCTGGGTTTTGGTAATTGAGGCAGACATTTTCTTCTCCGGTAAGCATTACAAGGGAATCGGCATGAATATCCCTTGCCAGAACGCTTGAGGCAAGGTCTTTGTCGATAACAACGTCTACCCCTTCAAGGTCACCGTTTTCCTTTATAATGACGGGAATGCCTCCCCCTCCCACTGCAATGACAATATTGCCTGCCTCCAAAAGGGATTTGATTGCCTGGATTTCAATAATCTTCAATGGGGCAGGAGACGCCACTACCCTGCGATATCCCCTCTGGCTGTCTTCTGCGATATTCCATCCTCTTTCCTTCTGAAAACGCTCAGCCTCTTCCTTTTTCATAAAAGGGCCGATGGGTTTTGCAGGACATGAAAAAGCCTTGTCGTTTTTATCCACGACAACCTGAGTCAGCACTGTGACGGCACAGGTTTCTTTTTTTTCCCTTCGCAACGCATTTGTTAGTGATTGCTGAATCATGTATCCGATTTCCCCTTCGGTATCTGCAACGCACACTCCCAGAGTAAGCTCCGGCGTCTGGTCTCTGCATGTTTCGGTCATGAGCAGCAGATTGCCAACTTGCGGGCCGTTTCCATGGGTGATTACAATGTTGTATCCCTTCTTTAAACAGTAAAGGACACCCTCCATGCTTTTCCGGATATTTTCGAATTGTTCCTCTATGGTTCCCCGCTGGCCTTTACGAATGAGCGCATTTCCACCCAGGGCAATCACCATGGTTTTTCTTCGGTTCATCGGAGTTTTTTCCTGATAATCTTTTCGAGTCGTGATTCTCCTATTTCCTGCATGCGGTAGCGTACACGGTCTGTGGGCTTATCGATGATGATGATTTTCCTCAAGTCTATGGGGGTTCCTATGAGCGCCGTATCGCAAGGCGTGCGATTGATGGATTCTCTTAATTCTTCAATCTGTTTACGTCCGTATCCCATGGCAGGGAGCAGGTTTTTCAAATGGGGATATTTCTGGTACGTTTCCCGAATTGAACCAACAGCGTAAGGCCGGGGATCGACAATTTCCAGAGCGCCGTGCTGCCGGGCAGCGAGTATTCCTGCTCCATAAGCCATGCCGCCATGCGTAAGTGTGGGCCCGTCTTCAATTACCAGCACTCGTTTGTTTTTTATCAGGGCAGCATCTTCAACCGTTACCGGCATTGCGGCATCGATGACCACCGCTCCCGGATTTGTCTTTTGTATCGTGTTCTTTACACGGAGTATATTTTCCGCCTCTGCGGTGTCTTCCTTGCCGATAATAATCACATCTGCAAGAAGGAGGTTTGTTTCTCCCGGATAGTACGCAATTTCATGTCCCGGCCTGTGGGGATCTGCAACAGTGATATACACATCCGGCACATAGAAGGGGGTATCATTGTTGCCTCCGTCCCACACAATGACGTCCGCCTCATTTTCCGCTGCTTCTAAGATGTCTTTGTAGTCAACCCCGGCATACACAATGGTATTTTGTTCCACATGGGGTTCATATTCTTCTATCTCTTCAATGGTACAGTCATATTTTCTGAAGTCGTCGTAGGTGGTAAACCGCTGCAAACGCTGTTTAAAAAGTTCTCCGTACGGCATGGGATGCCGTATTACCACAGGTTTTTTCCCCATCCCTTTCACAATCTCACAGACTTTCCGGGAAACCGGGCTTTTGCCGCATCCTGTCCTTACCGCACAAATTGCAATAACAGGCTTACGGCTTTTTATCATGGTCTTCTTCGGGTCAAGAAGGATAAAGGCTGCACCTGATGCATTGACCATGCAAGCCTTGTGCATGACGTACTCGTGGGAAACGTCACTGTAAGAAAAGACGACCTCGTCTATGGTATGGGATTTTATTAGTGACAATAATTTATCTTCAGATTCAATGGGAATGCCATTCGGGTAACGTTTTCCTGAAAGTGAGGGGGGATAGCGCCTCCCTTCGATATTGGGAATCTGTGTTGCAGTGAAGGCGGTTACTTCATAGGCATCATTGTCACGGAAGCAGACATTGAAGTTGTGAAAATCCCTCCCCGCAGCGCCCATGATAATTATTTTTTTCCTGTCAGCCATCGGAACATCCTTATTATGTTATTAAAGACTGGATTCCCGTTTACACGGGAAGGACAAAAGAAAATTAAAAATCGCTGAAGGTCTAATTTAATTGTAAATTGTGATAGAAAAGCATGGTTTATTTGCCAACGGTTAAGGAAGAATATCCTCCACCGCCTGCCAAATCAAGTCAGCAATTGCCTGTTCCGGCAACAGTGAGCCATCTTTTGTGCAGTCAATGGTCGTCCATTCTTTTTTCCCCTTTGCAATTTCCATAAAAGTATTCTGTGCGGATTTCATATGATGAATATTTTCTTCATGGATATCTTTTTTTGCGCCTGCAAGATATTCGCGATGTCCTTTTTTTTCTACGAGGCGATAGGCAATTTCTGCGGGCACATAAAGCAGGATATTGAGATGTGATCGGGGAATTCCGAAAACAGAGTGCTCTAGTTTGTCCAACCACTGAAAGAATTTTTCCCTCTCTCCGGGATCATTAATCTTACCACCCTGATGTGCCATATTGTCGCATACATACCGGTTTGATATGATTATTTTCCCGTCATTGAGCCACGTTTGTATCTGGTTTTTTTCTTCGAAGCGATCTCCGGCATACAGGAGAGAAGCAAAATACGGGCTAACGGAATCTGCGGCGCCGAAGTCTCCTTTTAAATATTTCGTAACCATTCCGGCAAAGAAGGTTTTACCGTATTGGGGAAAATCGATCGTTACGACGGGATACCCTTCTTTCAGCAATCTTTCGTAAAGTAGTTTTGTTTGAACCGTCTTGCCGCTTCCGTCAATACCGGTAATAACGATAAGCTTTCCCTGCATGATAAATTCTCCGCCAATTTTAAAATGTTACAGCAGTTTTTCCGAATCCGATAATACTTTATTTCTTCTTTAAAGTACAGACGCAAAATTATGCATCCGTCGTCGGTTTCAAATGGGAGCATTCCCAATTTTTTGTAAAATGTGGAGGTATTATGCGGGGGATAAACCACCCGCGCTACGACACATATTGCATGGTAGCGCCGATCCTTTATGGTCGGCTTTATTTTGATTTACAAAAAATTGGGAATGCTCCCTTTCAAATCGTGATCATAATTCTCCATGTCCTCACAACGGCATTGCTCCTGTGTCCTCCCTTGTATGATAAATGGTTTTTTAGACTGAAATTGATCATCTTATTATACAAGTTATTATACAAGCAGAATAAAACCGAAAAAAACGATGTATACAAAAACACTAAAAACATTTCATACTGAAATTGCTATTGCATTATGGAATGTTTTTGATGACTATCCGTAAAAATTTACTTGTTTGTTCTTTGTCTTGGTCTTTTCTTTAAGGTATTGATTAGCAATACCTTATATTTTCAATATAAAGGTTTTTTGTTTTTTAAGTAGCGTTGGTATATTTTTCGTATAGGTGGTTATGTGTACAAATGCAAGACTTGCAATTTACTTTAGTGTTTTTGTGCAGTATATAAGGCGTGGTGGTGCCTTAGTTTTTGGTTGCAATAGTTATTTTGTTGAGAATATCTGGTAAATAAGGGGGATGTTCTTGCAGATTTATTTGTTGTGTGGTTTGTTTTTCCTCAGTAACTCGTAGGTAGCGAATAGTTTGTGCCAGGAAAACCGTGTGTATTGTGGCACAGGTTTGTTCGGAGAAGCCGGTTTTCTGTAAGATTGTAGGTACGGTTGGCCTGGGGCAAAGGTTTTTCTGTGTCAGGTTAGCGAATTATTTTTTTAAGTATCCAAAAATATTAGGGAGAGGGAAAAAATGTCGCTTTTAGAGTCTGTAAAGAAGTTGCCGAAAGCGCCACAACCTGCGATTCCTTCCAGGGAGTTGTGGCTTGCATTGTGGGGGGCAATTATAGGCATAGGGATTACGGCCTGGTTTGCGTTTCATTCGAAGTGTCCTATGCTTTTGGGCCCCTTTGGCGCGTCTGCTGTGTTGATTTACGGGGCGTATAAGGCTCCCCTGGCGCAGCCGAGGAATGTGTTGATGGGGCATTTTATTGGTGCATGCACCGGATGTGTCATACATGATTTGTTTGGGACTGCCTGGTATTCGCTTGCACTTGGAGTTGGCCTTGCAATAGTGCTTATGATGGTGACATACTCTGTGCATCCTCCTGCTGGCGCTACGACATACGTGGCGATACAGTCCGGAGGGCTTGGTACCGGATACATGTTTATTTTAAACCCTGTCATGATCGGGGTTGTTATTTTGATGATAGTTGCTCTTGTGTTTAATAAACTTGGAAAGCGGGATTATCCTTCGCATTGGTGGTAATAGAGAGGGTAAAAAAGTGGAAAAAATGGTTAAGGGTTATATTAGTGATTTCGGATGTGCAATTTTGTTAAATTACGGAGAAAAAAATGTTTAATTCGATCAGGAATCGACTCATTTTTTTGCTGATTGCATTTACCTTGATCCCCTTAGTGATATTGCGGATTGTAGCGTATCCCAAAATGCAAGCTGATGTTGAGAGGGAATTGATTAGAAACTTGCAGGGGGTTGAGCAAAAGCAGGCAGATTTGTTGAGTACATGGATGAAAGAAAGGCAGAAAGACGCCCGTGTGATCGGGACAAATCCGTTAATTCTTAAGTGTGTGAAAATTTCCAAGAGTGATGCGGATTATACGAGTATTTTGGGATATTTGGACAGATTAAAAACCGAATATGCATATAAGGAAATATCCGTATGCAACAGCAAGGGTATCGTGACAGTATCAACGGCAGAAAATGTAGTAGGGAGCGACATCTCGCAAAAAAATTATTTTATAGAGGCCACAAGGGGAAAAACGTTCGTTTCTGAAGTGTTTCCTTCAGATATTCCTGTTATAAACGAGTTTGCCGAAAAAGAAGTAGGGGTTCCCACTATGTTTGTTTCTGCGCCAGTAAAAGACTCTTCAGGCGTTATAAATGGGGTAATTATTTTGAGGCTTGACGTTTATGCTCTCAGCGAACTTATCGTGAGTCATGAGTTGGGAAAAACTGCTGAAACGTATCTTGTAAATGCAGAGGGATATATAATCAGCGAGTCGAGGTTTGGTGAAACACTCAAGGAAATGGGAGTGGTAAAAAGGCGTTGTTCGTTGGAACTGAAATTGGTAGTTCCTGGAACTGATGAGTTGACCGATGGCGTAGCGAAGTGTATTGCAGGGGCTGATGGATATAACGCAGTTGGATACAAAGACTATAGCGGTGTAATGGTATTGGGCGCATGGCGATGGATGCCTGAGTATAACTGGGGGTTAATTACTGAAATAGACAGAGATGAAGGGTATGGTGTTGTATATAACCTGCAGTATATTGTAAATGCTATTTTATTATTCCTTGCATTTCCGATTATAATTGCTGCTGTTTTTATTGCCCGGCAGATTACAACGGCGAAAGCTCTGGACGAAGAAAAAAAAAAGTGATTGAGTCCGAACGTCGCTACAAAGAATTGTTTAATTCTTTGAAGGAAGCGATTTATCAGTCAGAGCCGGGATTTGAAGGTGTGTTTACTTTTATTAATAAATCCGGCGCTGAGGTTTTGGGGTTTGACAATCCTGAAGATGTTATAGGGAAGAAAGTAAAAGACATATATGTGGACCCTGAAGATAGAAGGCGTCTTTGCGAGAAGCTTGAAAAAGAGGGGGTCTGGCGTGATTTTGTTTCGCTTTGCAAAAGGAAAAATGGAGAGACTTTCTATGCGGAACGCACAAGCAGCCTGATAAGAGATGGAAGCGGCAAGTCGGTGGCTATTCAAGGCGTATTCAGGGATATCTCTGAGCGTAAGAAGACGGAACTGGAGATAATTGAATCTGAAAAACGATACAGGCTGTTATTCAATTCTTTGAAAGAAGGGATTTTTCAATGTGAACCCGGCAAAGACGGGATATTTACATGGATTAATCAGGCTGGGGCTGATATTCTTGGGTTCGGTTCTCCTGAAGATGTGATTGGTTCTCGATTGGCGGATATATATGTAAACCCTGATGACAGGAAAGAATTGATAGAGAAGCTGGAAGATGAAGGTGTGTGGAGAGATTTTACCGCGTATTGCAAAAGGAAGGATGGGGAAAGATTTATTTCTGAAACAACATGTAATCTTGTCCGTGATGAAAACGGTAAACCGTTAAGGATTGAAGGTGTATTTAGGGACATAACGGAAAGATAAACGTTTATGTAATCGTGAGAATTTAAATACACTAACGAGGAGTGTAAATTATGGCAAATGAACAGGTAAAAGGTTTCTCGACAAATGCAAAAACTTTCATATTGATATTGTTATTCATAAACATTGCATTTGCGGTGAAAATGATAAATAAGTATTATTCCATGAAGGATGTTGGTTACACAAGGGAAAAAACATTTAAGGAGCAGACAACAAAAAGGATTATGAGGGCTTTTGCATCAGTTGAAGAGGCAAATGCAATCGTCAATGAAATAAAGGCGGATAAAGAAAAGGCGGAAAAGGCTGCAAATGCGCTTGCGGTAAGGGAGCGGGAATTAAATCGTAAAAATAAGGAAATGGAAGATGCTGTCGCGTTTCTGGAATCGGAAAAGGCAAAATTGCAAGGGGAAATATGGGCACTTGAGGATCAATTATTGATGGCAAGGCAAACAATAAGTGAGTTGCGGAAAGAAAAATAATGTAACTGACGGGAGAAAAAAGGGTTGACTCTGAACTCTCATATTTGTAAATTATTGCCTTTATAAAAGTTTTTGCATTTGGATTGAATAGTGAAAAAGTACAAGTGTTGTAGACAAAATTGCGAATAATGTGATGAAGAGAAAGGAGGTGTATCAAGTAGTAATTAAAAAGAAGTAGGCAAAGGGTGTATTGGTTTGACCAGAACGTTTTTTAGTCGTACTTATAAAGCTTAAGGAGAGGTTTTAAGATAGTGTTTTCAACATTATTTTAAGGAGAATAGATTAATGTTATATACTGGTGCTGTTGATGCCCTTGCGGCAGTTTCACTTAAAAAAGCGACTGCAATGAAGCATAGTCTTGTGGGCTTTTTGACTCTTTCCGTAATGGCGGGTTTTTATGTAGGATTTGGTGTTATTCTTGCGTTTATTGTCGCGGCTCCTATTGCGGCGATAAATCCCGGGCTTGGCAAGATAGCTGCCGGAATGACGTTTGGTATCGCATTGTCGCTCGTAATTATAGCTGGTTGTGAATTATTTACGGGTTATAATTTACTGATATTTAAAGGTACTTTAAGAGGTACGATAACGCTTGGCGACAGTATGTTAGGGTGGTTTTGGACCTATATGGGCAATTTGGCAGGTTCGATGCTGTTCGCGTTGATGCTTATTCCCACGGGAATTTTTGCGAAAGATCCATGGTTGGGATTTTTGTTGAAAGTTGCGACATATAAGATGAATGCGCCATGGTGGGAATTGTTTTTCAGGGGTATTTTTTGTAATTGGCTCGTATGTCTTGCCATCTGGTGTAGTTTCAGACAAACGAGTGATTCTGGTAAGCTCATTATGATTTGGTGGTGTTTGTTCTGCTTTATTACCACAGGTATGGAGCACAGTGTTGCAAATATGACAATTCTGACGCTGGCATGTTTATTGCCTCATGATCCTGCAGTTATTAACTTCGGCAAGATGTTCGGATGGAACCTTGTTGCGGTTTCTCTTGGTAATATTGTGGGAGGCACATTCTTTGTAACATTCCTGTATTGGTTTGCTACCCATATGGATGAGGTCGGCGCAAAGAGGAAAGGCGCCGCTGTTCAGGGCGGATCAGGCGCTAATGAGTTGTCAGCCGCAAGCCAGACATTCGAAGAAATTAAAGATGTTAAAGTAAGAATGAAGGCTTAATTAAACACAGTTAATTTGGAAAATTTAAGGTTGGATTAGTAAGAAGGGCCAGCAACAAAATTGTTGCTGGCCCTGATTTTTTATCGAACTGAAATACGGAGCTGTTAAAAGAGTTTCTGATGTAAACGAAACGGAGAAATTATTTGGCGGTTTTTTCTTCGCCAATTGCGTAAAGCTTGCCATCATTGGAACCGATATAAATTGTGCCATCTTCGTCGATGCAGGGTGATGATTCAATGGAATCTCCTGTAGTAAGAGACCATTTCAAATTGCCGTTTTGATCCAATGCGTAAATTTTTTTATCTCCTGATGCGCAATAGATAACACCATCGGAGGTGACAACAGGTGAAGACCGCATTGAGCTTTTTGCCGTAAAAATCCATTTCAATTTTCCATCAGAGGTAAATGCATACAGATTATTGTCTCCTGCTCCGACATAAAGATTTCCCTCAGTATCGATTGCCGCGGAAGAATCTATGTCGTATAAAGTATTGTATGTCCATTTTGTTTGACCATCCGGCTGAAAGACATAAAACTTAGCGTCTTCTGATCCGACGCATATATCGCCATTTGGTCTGATTAAAGGGGATGCATCCATGATATATCGTGTTCCGAAACTCCATGCGGCGTTTCCGTCTGGTTTCATGGCAAATAAATAGTAATCTTCAGAGCCGAAATATATCATGCCGTCCTGGGCTATTGCCGGAGATGAAACGATATGGTCTGCAGTGCGTTGAGTCCACTTTAATGTGCCATCGGAAGTGATTGCGTGTAGTTTTCTATCCCAGCATCCGAAATAGATTGTCCCGTCCGGGGCTATTGCCGGCGAAGATATTATTCCTCCGGGGGCTTTATAATTCCATAATAAACTGCCGTCGGCGTTCAGTGCATAAAGATTGCCATCCCATGATCCGAACAGGATTGTTCCGTCTTTTCTTATTGCGGGAGAAGATTCAACTTCACCTTGCGTTTGAAATACCCACTTTAGCTTGCCTTCCCTGGTAACCGCGTAAAATTTTTTGTCCTGAGAACCGAAGTAAATGGTGCCGTCTTTTCCTATACAGGGCGAAGATGTTACGGCGCCTTCTGTCTGAAATGTCCATTTTATGATTGGATTCCGGATTCCCTTGAAAGGACTTAGTCCGGTATGTTGTAAATCATGCCGGAACATTGGCCATGGCGTATCTGCGAGTTCAGAACAAAGTGAGGTGGATACATGCATCAAAGCAATAAGAAAAAGGAAGATTGCTGTACAGGGGAAAAAAGATATCTTTTTTTTAGGAAAAAAGAATCCTTTTTTCAAAAAAAAAACAAACGGATGATTATTTAACATTAAAGTATTCCTTTCGTTGAAGGTACGTCAGTTATACGTTCATCAAACCGGGCAGCTTCGCCCAGTACCTTTGCAATGCCTTTAAATACTGCTTCTGCCATGTGATGAGAATTTGAGCCGTAAGGTATGTTTACGTGTAAATTAATACCGGCATTTGTTGTAAATGATTCAAGAAATTCCTGAATAAGCTCCACATCAAAATTTCCAATTTTATCTTTATGAAAATTGACATTAAATACCAATGCGGCCCTTCCGCTTATGTCGATTGCAACATTTGCCAGCGTTTCCTGCATGGGAATGCTCGCATTAGCAAAACGCCGTATGCCTTTTTTATTTCCCAGCGCCTCTTTTATTCCAAGACCAAAACAAATTCCAATATCTTCCACGGTATGGTGATCATCCACCTTAATATCGCCATGGGCGGTAATATCCAGATTAAATAGGGCATGTTTTGTCAGCAGGTCGAGCATGTGGTCTAAGAAACCGACTCCCGTGTTGATATTGCTGATGCCTTCTCCGTCAATATTCAAAACAAGCTCAATTTGTGTTTCCTTCGTCTTTCTTTCAATTTTTGCAATTCTTTTTTTCATGGAATTTTGCCTATTAAAATGACAAGGGGGAATCAAGATAGTTTAAACTGCCATTTCGTATCCGACTGAAATTATTTTATTCCTTTTACTCCGATAAGAAGCAGTTCCTTCAAATTTTTTATTAAAAGATCAATTTCTTCCGGTGTTCCTATGGTGATGCGCAGGCAATCGTCAAGCCGTCTTATATTGAAATACCTTACCAGAATCTTCCGCTTTTTTAATTCACTGTATAAATTATGCGCGGAAACGCCGTCCATGCATCGGGCCAAAATAAAATTGGTGTGAGAAGGATAGACAAAAAATCCCATCTCCTGCAACGCCTTTGTAAGGTATTCCCGCGTTTTTCGTATTTTAACGACATTTTCTTTCATGGCATTCTGGTCATCTATTGCCGCAGTTGCGGCAACTATTCCTAATCTGTCAACATTGTATGAATCTTTTACCTTCATCATTCCTTGTATGAGAGGTTCCCTGGCTATGCAGAAGCCAAATCTGATGCCCGCCAGTGAATACGATTTCGAAAGTGTGCGTAAAATAAGAATATTATCGTGTTGTTCGACCAGAGGTACGCAGTTTTCATCGGTAAAATCGGCATATGCTTCATCAATAACAAGCACCCCGTCAATTTTCGATGCCAGCCTGGATATTTCACGGGGAGAGATCATCGTTCCCGAAGGTGAATTGGGGTTTGCGATAAAAGTGACTTTTGCTCCTTTCACAACAAAATCTCCCGGCAGTGTATAATCTTCCGTAAAATCAATCATACATGGAGTACCGTTTTGCAATTCGGAGAGGGTCATATAAAGCATGTAAGAAGGATAGGGAAATACTATTTTGTCGCCGGGTCCGGCAAAACTGCGAACAATTATGGAAAGGAGATCGTCAGAGCCGTTTCCCGCCATGATACGTTCAGGTTTTGTTCCAAGCACTTCTGCGATTTTTAATCGTGCTGCCGTTGCAATTGGATCCGGATACAAACGAAGGCTTCCGTTTATGGAATCACGAAGTGAGTTCAATACCTTCTGTGAAGGGGGATAGGGATTTTCGTTTGTATTAAGTTTTGTGTAAATACCATCTTTTGGTTGTTCGCCGGGCACATACCCGGTCATTTTATCAATGTGTTCTTTAAAATAACTCAATAGAATGCTCCGATGAATCAAAGAGGATTAATGATAATGGAAAGTGTTTGTTTTAACATGAGGGTGATTTCTTTTTATCAAAATCTAACCTGATTTTAACCGATTTCGTATGTGCGTCAAGCCCTTCGGATTCAGAAATTTCAGCCAAATCCTGTTGTATATTTCTCAGCGCTGATTGTGAATAGGTAATAACGCTGGTCCTCTTAAGGAAATCATTTACCGATAATCCGGATGAAAAACGCGCAGTGCTTCCCGTAGGGAGCACATGTGACGGCCCGGCAATGTAATCCCCAAGAGCTACAGGGGTATAAGCGCCCAAAAATATTGCCCCTGCATGCTTAATTTTTGATAATACGGTTTTTGGATTCTGCGTCATAATCTGTAAATGTTCGGGTGCAATAGTATTGGAAAGCATTATGCACTCGTTAAGATTTTTTGCGATAAAAATTACCCCATATTTATTGATACATTCACTCGTTCCTGCTGAACGGCTGAGTGTTTTTATTTGATGTTTTATTTCCGATGTCACCTGTTTTGCCAATAAGTTTGAAAAGGTAACTAAAATAGAGATGCCCGGCGTATGTTCCGCCTGAGAAAGCAAATCGGAAGCGATAAACGACGGGTTTGCGTGATTATCCGCAATAATTAATACTTCACTCGGGCCGGCAAGCATATCGATTCCCGCGTATCCGAAAATTTCTTTTTTGGCGAGCGTCACAAATACATTGCCAGGTCCTACGATTTTATCAACCCTGGGAATGGTTTTCGTTCCAAAAGCAAGGGCAGCAATAGCCTGAACGCCTCCGATCTTGTATATTTCACTGACCCCCGCTTCTTTTGCCGCCACCAGTCTTTCCGGTGGGATGTTCCCGTCTTCTTTCGGGGGAGAGACCATGACTATCTTCTCTACACCGGCAACCTGCGCGGGAATGGCATTCATCAGGACGGTAGAAGGATAGGAAGCCGCCCCACCTGGAACGTATATTCCTGCGCTGTCTATCGGAGTATAAAGTGTGTCAAGAAGCGCTCCTTTTGACCTTAGCTGTTTTACGTTCTGAACACGGATATGCTTCTGGTACGTTTGTATGTTTTTTATCGCAAGGCGTATTGATTTGATAAATTTGCCGGATACATGTTTATATGCGTCTTCAATTTCCTTCTCTTTTGCCTGGAACTCTTCCGGTGAAAGATGAGCCTTGTCAAAACGTTTGCTGTATGTTGTAATTGCCCTATCGCCGTGTTTTTTTACATCCTGGATGATTTTGAGTACGGTTGTTCTTATGTCTGGGGAACTGTTTAAAGGATTTAATGATTGTTTGATTTTTTCGATTTCCCGGCAGGCATTGCACTCCCGGGTTTTAAGGATTTTCATTCTTTAATTATCCAAAAAATTAACGAGGCAGAAAGCCTCGTGTTATAAAGAGATACAAAGAAACTATTTAAAGAAAAATTATATTTTCTGTGGTAAGGGTTGTCAAGGAAAATGAAAAGAGGGGAATGCTTTAGTTTTTTTAAAGCAGGGGCGAATTGTTATTGAGGAGAATACGGTCGTAACGCGATATTGAATAAAGAAGGGCGGTTATGTTTGTTTCCTTTTTGACTTTCTTTCATGAAACGATATAATACTGCGAAAATCGAGGTATGTTTCAATGACAATAATTGCCGGTATTGATGAAGCGGGATACGGCCCGGTGCTTGGCCCTTTGGTAATTAGTGTTGCTGCCTTTGACGTCCCTGATGATAAAGCCGATTGTTCTTTATGGGATTTGTTAAAGGATTCTGTTTCAAGCGGGCTTCAAGGAAAAAAACAGCGGCTGACGGTGTGTGACAGCAAGAAACTGTATAATACTCGAAATGGTTTAAAACCGCTGGAAGACGCGATTCTCTCGTTTTTAGGGATAAAAGGGCTTAAAATTGCCTCGTTTTATCAGTTGTTGGATGCCTTGTCATGCTTCAACAGAGAGGTTATAGATGGCTATCCCTGGTACGCGCAAAACGATTACGCATTGCCTTTTGCCACAAATGAGTCGGTTTTCCTGAATTATATCGATTTGCTGCAACACAGTATGGCGAAGCACGGCATCAGGTTTTCTCACGTGGGGAGTTGTGTTGTCACCGTTCGGGAATTTAATGAACAGGTAAGGGCGACCGGGAACAAAGCTACCGTCTTGTTCAACAACAGCATCAAACACATAGCGAAGCTGTTGAAGGAAAGCAGCGGCAATATTGATTTGCTCATCGATAAACAGGGAGGGCGAAACGAGTATTCGTTCTTATTAAAAAAACATTTTCCCGGAAAAGAGATGCAGGTTTTGAAGGAAAGCAGTGAAGTTTCTTCCTATGTAATACGTGGGAAAAAACGGAGCATAAAAATATCGTTTGTGGAAAAGGGGGAAACCGTAAGCCTTGCGGCGGCTCTTGCCTCAATGTTCAGCAAATATATCAGGGAATTATTTATGGTGTTGGAGAACCGGTATTGGCTGCAATTATTGCCCGGTTTGAAACCGACTGCGGGATATTATAAGGACGCGCAACGGTATTTGTCGCAGATAGAGCACATGAGAAAGCAGAAGGGTATTAATGACGATATTCTCATAAGAATAAAATAAGAAAGGTTTTTATTAATGTAACAAACGGTAAATGAACGTTTGGGGCAATCAGGAAAGGAGTTCGTGGTAAAAATGGCTGTTAACATAGCAGTAGTTGGGGCAACCGGCGCGGTGGGCGAGGAGTTTTTAAGGATTTTGGAAAGCAGAAAATTTCCGATAAAAGAACTAAGATTGCTGGCGTCAGCACGGTCAGCGGGGAAAAAGATCCGGTTTTGCGGAAAAGACCATATCGTGCAGGAATTGACAAAGAATTCATTTCAAGGCATTAAGATAGCCCTCTTCAGCGCCGGGGCGAGCATCAGCAGGGAATATGTGCCGTATGCCATTGAAAGCGGCGCGGTGTGTGTGGACAATTCCAGCGCGTTCAGGATGGACGACGATGTCCCGCTGGTTGTGCCGGAAGTAAATCCCCACGACATTCCGAAGCATCATGGGGTGATTGCCAATCCCAATTGTTCGACAATTCAAATGGTAGTGGCGTTAAAACCTATTCATGACGCGGCGAAAATCAAAAGAGTCGTGGTTTCAACATACCAGGCGGTATCTGGGGCAGGTCTGAAAGCGATTGACGAGCTTGAAAAGGAAACAAAGAGTATTTTAGAGGGGAAAGGAGGTTTTCAGCGAAAATTGTTTCCCCATCAGATTGCGTTTAACGTGCTTCCCCAAATTCCCCAGAGCAACGCGTTTTTGCCCAATGGCTACACATCGGAAGAAATGAAGATGGTGAATGAGACCAAAAAGATCATGGGAGACAATTCGATCAGAGTCACCGCGACAACGGTGCGTGTGCCGGTGATTCGGAGTCACAGCGAATCGGTAAATATAGAGACGGAGAAAAAGATTACGGCGGCGGAGGTGAAAAAACTCCTTTCCGCCGCACCCGGGGTCAAACTAATCGACGATCCTGCCAATCAGTTATATCCATTGGCTACAAATGCGGCAGGAAGGGATGAAGTCTTTGTAGGGCGTATCCGTGAAGATGTGTCCATTGACAAAGGCATCGATATGTGGATTGTAAGCGACAACATCCGCAAAGGCGCCGCCCTCAACGCCATTCAGATTGCTGAGAAGTTATTGTAATGGCGGGCGTCTGTATCTTCTTTTTAATTAATTTAATGCTTATTAACTTATTATTATGATAAGTTGGCCTGTAAGTTGGATAGAGAAATGATTGTCGGGACTATATCGGAGCGTTCTACCGGCTTTGCAGCCCCGGAATGCACAGGGAATGTAACGGCTCACTTAGTGATCTTTATATTGATCGTACAAAGCAACCCAGACGGGCAATTACCTATAGAATGAGCTAAAAAGCATTGCGCATGAACTCAGCGATTTTTTAAAATCATTTAAACCTGACTCTCAATAAATGACAAAAACGAAACAACTTTCACAGAGGATTTCTGCGCTGTAACGCAACAATATCTCCGGTTCGATAAAAAACGTATGGACATTAAAGAACGCAAAAATCACAAGGTCTATTTTCAGGTACTTCGCCAAATGTCACCGGAAAAGCGATTACTTAATGCCTTTGAATTATCTCTGTTCAGCAAGCAACTTTTTATTCACGGTCTGCGGAAAAGATTCCCCAACCTTTCGGACAAAGATTTTCAAAGAGAACTTCTGAAACGCCTCGATAAATGTCACAACAGGAACTATTAAAAAAGGTCATTCAAAAGCTCGAAAATGCCGGAATTGAGCATATGATTACCGGTTCCGTAGCTTCAAGCATGCGGGGTGAACCGAGGTCTACCCATTAGAAAAACTGGATATGCAGTATCTAACGTTTTGGGTACAAAAGTTAAATATTGAATCATTATGGAACCGGCTGAAAAATAGCGCAGAGATCGATTAGAAAACTAGATATTTTGCAAAAAAATATTATTGAGAGAGGATTTGAAACAGCGCCATAGAGAGTGGTGGATGTTGCTAATAATAACGGATGTAATTGGATTTGGAGTCTTAATTTACCAGATACACCATTGAAAACTTCAAAGGTGGTTAGGAACATCCAGGACTTAAGCCATAAACGACGTGTGATTTTATCCGTGATTATTTATAGTAGTCCATGTTTTATTACAGAATTTTGAGTAATAAAAAGAACCTTTTATTCAATAAAACTATAAAGTCTTCATAAGATTATAAAACCTTTATTTGATGCTTTTGCTTATAAAAAGCATATATTTGGAAAACAGATGTCACAATAATATGTAAGCCTAAGAAACGAACGGGACTGTGAAAAACGGGATAAACAGCTTAAGGAGAATTCTGCATCAGGAAAACTTGATTTGATGGCAAAGGGTACCCTTGATGGAAATAAAAAAGGAAATGAAACGAAATCAAATAAACTATGAACAATTCTTTCGGGAAATGTTATGATACTTCTTGATTTTATTGTAAGACAGTTATATCTGAGGCGGTGAGAGGAACAAAAAAGGTTAATTTGTCATGAATGAAAATGAAATACTTGGCCCATTAGATGAGGATATATCACCTCATTTGTTAAACGTTCAGCAGGAAGGAATTGAGCAAGAAAGTATAGACCCAAAAGTAAAGTTGATGGAAAAACCATTCAACCCAGCTCTCATCAACATTGATACAAAAACACCTTCCCTCGATACACTGATAAAGCGTATGGAACAACCGGAACCGGAAATAGAAATGAATACTGAAAACTATTTTCAACGCAAAGCTGATTTGTGGGATGAGGAAAAACAAAGCAGGTTGATTGAATCC
The DNA here is from genome assembly GCA_016873165.1 of Planctomycetota bacterium. Classification (GTDB taxonomy): domain Bacteria; phylum Planctomycetota; class Brocadiia; order Brocadiales; family Brocadiaceae; genus Kuenenia. The sequence continues at coordinate 21,879 of VGXV01000020.1, forward strand.
ATTCTTATCCGTTTTCCTTTACCTGCATTTTACTTTGATGGCACGATCCAGAAAAAATGGTTAGTAGTAGATGGCTTACAGCGACTCAGCAGTATCAGAAATTTTGTAATCAAGAAAGTACTCAAACTTGTGAACCTTGAGTTTTTAACTCAACTCAACGGTAAAGGGTATGATGACCTTGACCGTGATTTACAACGTATCATTCAGGAAACGCAAATAGTTACTTACATCATCAATCCGGGAACACCCGATGATGTAAAGTTTAATATCTTCAAACGCATTAATACCGGCGGCCTGGTGTTAGAGCCGCAGGAAATCCGTCATGCCTTGAACCAGGGGGAGCCGGCAAAATTTATTGCCGAATTGGCTGGGATAGAAGAGTTTAAACAAGCAACGGATAAGTCGATAAGGCCAGAAAGAATGCTAGACCGGGATTTTGCCAATCGCTTTCTTGCCTTTTATCGTTTTGGGTATAAAAACTACATCCCCGACTTAGATACCTTCATGAGTAGGGCAATGGCAGAGGTAAAAAAGATGACGGAGGTAGAAAAGGAGAAATGTAAAAAAGACTTTACCAATTCAATGAAACTGAACAAGGATATTTTTGGCAAGCATGCTTTCAGAAAAAGGGAGAGAAATTGGGATGGAAAAAAGCCATTGAATAAGGCATTGTTTGATGTTTTCTCGGTTATCTTTGCAAAGCTGAATGAGGATGAAAGATTGATACTGAAAGAACAAAAACAACAAATATCCGACGGGTTGATTAATTTGATTGAATGCGACAAAGAATTCTTTACGGCAATTACTTCATCTACCAGTGACAAAACACGTGTTATTACAAGGTTCAGCAAGGTTGAAACAATGATCAACACTTTATTAGGCAAGCAAAAATGATACAGTCAATAGAACTAAAAAATTTCAAGTCAATTAAACGTCACCGATTCCCATTAAGAAATCTGAATGTGGTGTTGGGCTTGAACGGTATGGGCAAATCTACATTCATTCAGTCGTTTTTATTGATGAAGCAATCTGAGAATTTATTTCATGGCACATTACGATTGAACGGACAACTTGTCGAAATCGGAAAAGGCAGTGATGCTTTTTATCAATATAGCAAAGAGAATGAAATAGTATTTGACGTCTGTTTTTCCGATAAAAAGAATATGCGATTTGATTTTGAATATAAAAAAGAAACTGATTATTTGAGAACAAAAAAGCAAGAATACCTGAACAACTCTTTTTTTGAACAAGCACTTTTTAAAGATAAGTTCCAGTATCTTTCGGCTAGCCGAATTGACCCGAAGGTAATTTATGACAAGTCATATACTTCTGTGGTGAATCTTCGCAATATTGGAAAACACGGACAATATACGGCGCACTTTCTTCACGTATTTGGAAACGAAGACATTGCATTCCCAAATCTCAGACACGTGAAGTCAAAAACTCTACGTTTGATTGACCAGGTGAATTGCTGGATGGGAGAAATATCAACGGGCGTGAAATTCAACACCACAGATATTCCAAATACGGACAACGTTTTGCTTGACATGCAATTTGAGCAGCCGAATTTAGGTTTTACCGGACGGTTCAGGCCTACCAACGTCGGTTTTGGAATTTCCTATGCCTTGCCCGTTGTTACTGCGTTGTTAGCCGCACAACCGGGAGCGCTTATTGTTATCGAAAATCCTGAATCCCACGTTCATCCAAGAGGCCAGGCCGAGTTGGGAAAACTTATTGCAAAAATAGCAATGAACGACGTGCAGATCATTGTTGAAACCCACAGCGACCATATTGTGAACGGAATCCGGGTTGCAGTAAAAGAAAAGGACGTTTCCAACGATAAGTTGATGTTCTTCTACTTTGAAAGAAAGACGGAAGAAAATGAACAGTATTCAAAGATTACGAACATCGAAGTTGATAGCCGCGGTGAATTGAGTTCTTATCCCACAAACCTCCTTGACGAGTGGAGCAATCAACTGGTGAAACTGGTGTGATATGGAGATGATGTACAATGAGCTTAGCGCTGCGCCCTTGAGTAATAACAAACAATTAGCCAATCAGAAGGTGGCAAAATTAATTGACTGTTACAAGGCGGCACGACAGCACGGTTTTAAGAAAATCCGCTTTTCAAAACAATTTCAGGACATTGAAATTGCAGGCGGATATAGTTTGCAGCATTGGTTAAGTGAGACAAACCAACGTAACCTGAAAGATTTAATCCTTGGCGCAAGAACTTACCCTTTCATAAATGAAGAAGACACTCGGGCTGAAGGCGAATATTTAAAACATTGTTTCAGTTTTGAAGATACAGATTATCAAATTGCAAGAACGGAATGCTTGGGATTAGCAGCTGCACATATTTACGATACTCTTTCAGTCAGTTTTTCCGGAACTCACCTTTGGGAAAGAAATACACTCCGCATTACAAAAATAAATGATAAAACAAAGGAAGTAAAAGAAGTTGATGTAAACAATGTTTTTTCTGCTGATTGTTTTAAACAACAAAGCATAGGAGCCTTTATTGAAAGAATCAGTAATGTTGTTTTGGTAGAGTCTTCCTTGCAGCCGAATGAAAAGCAAATTCATCTGAGAGATGATCATGGTACAGATGTATTGAACGCCTTTGCAGAGCGCATAAGAAACAGCCCGTATGTAAGCAGCATCATCAATTCACTCCCATGGAACAGCCAGACAACAAATTTCATTCGCAGAGTTTATCCCGACGGAAAGATTGAAGTGGTTCTCTACTGGACAGACAAAGGTTTGGGAATGGTGATTCAAACCACAGGAAGAAATCAGAGAGAAACGGAGAAAATAGCCCGCTTATTAGAAGAAGATTATTCTTGCTAAAGAAAATAGTGGCAGCGATTGTTTTTAGCATAAGAAAAATTAGCGGGAAAATTTTTTATTACCCATAAATTCTGTAATAGGACTCAGATTGACGCAGATAATCACAGATAAAGTTATAAACTGAGTAGGTTGGGTTTTACTTATACATCCTACCTTATAGAACATAATTACCTAATTCTATACCCATGTTTGGACAATACGACAAGTCTTCCCTTGAAGGTATTGGCATGGTAGCTCTTAAAGAGGTTATCTACGGCAGAAAGGATGTCCTCTAGCAGAGGAGGATGAATTCGTATAAGGATGGTACCGAATAAATTCTGTGGAGGATACCGGAGAATATCACCAAAATGTTTATCAAAGGTGACGATGGTTCTTTCTTCTTTTATTGACAAATCAACAATCGTATCATCCGTTGCTCCGGTGCTCCGGGAATGCCATAATCCTGAATAGCTTTTACGTCATGACCAGATTTGAGAAGGTGCGATATAAGAGCAGGAAATATGTTCTCATCCGCAAGGAATCTCAATGTTGTGTTGCCTCTTCAAATGGAATATATTCCTGATCCTTAATAAGTGAAGCGGCATAATGCAGACATTGTTTTATATCTTCTTTTGTTATTTTGGGATAATAATCCTTTATAATGTCATCGGGCGTTAAACCGGATTCGAGAAGTTCAATAATGATATATACCATGATCCTTGTGCCTTTTATACACGGTTGGCCATGGCATATATCGGCGTTTACTTCTATACGGTTGTACATAAGAAATATCTTCTTTCTGGGGTAAGATGCAGGGAAAAATGCTTTTTAAAAAATATAGCATAGAAAAAGGTAAAAAACCAAAAGAGTTTTTTGTGAAAGCAGATGAAGTGATCGTTTTTTATCTACCTGTTTCCTATAAACAAAAGCATCAAATATAAGCGTCTTTATTGTTCTTCCCAAAATTATCATATCTATGTATCAAGATGTATCAGTATCAGGGTAAATGGGCAAATCTTTTGTTGCGACGAAAAATACTGCAAATTCCGGGGATGTCCTGCCTGTTTGTCATTCTATCCAGCAATCTACTCCTTTATCCAATAGTATTGTCCTGTAATTTTCCAGGTACGATTGATTAACAGATAGATTTCCTGGCATGAGATACTCGCGGCCAAGGGCATTGTATTTAAACTCGCCGAACGGATGGTACGGGAGCAAACGTATTTTCTCTATATGCAATTTTCTGCAATGATCCCCTATTTCGGCAACCATTTCCTCTGAAGTGTTAACTCCCGGAATTACCGGGATGGTGACGATAATTTTGCAGGGGTCAATTTCTGCCAAACGCGCGAGATTTTTCAATATCTCCTCATTGCCGCATCCGGTGACAATCCGGTGGATTTTTGTATCAAGGCACTTTATGTCAAAATAAAAAAAGTCAAACTTGGTGATAAATGTTTTTACCCTGTCCCAGTCAAATAAACCGCAGGTCTCAACCCCGACAGATAGACCGGCCTCTTTACAAATATTAACAAAAGCTTCAACAAATTCCGGTTGTGCAAAGGGTTCTCCTCCCGACAAGGTAACACCGCCGCGGGAATTGCGATAGAAGAGCGAATAAGCGCTGACTTTTTTATAAAGAGATTCCGGTGTCCAGTATTTGCCAACGGCCCTAATCGCCCTTTCAGGACATGCTCTCTCACAGACTCTTTCCGTACAGGATTTACAAATTTCCCGCTTAAATTCAGGATAACCATTATTGCCGGGAAAGACACCCCCATGAGGGCATTTCGAAATGCAGTAGTAATGTTTTTTGCACAATACCTTGCTGTGCATCAATTCAGAATGGGGTGACTGTCCTTCAGGGTTGGCGCACCACCTGCACTGCAGGGGGCATCCCTTCAGAAAGACTGTTGTTCGGATGCCCATTCCATCCTGGACGGAATACTCCTGGATATGAAAGATCGATCCTAATACATTGCCTTGCTTGTTTTGCATATAGGTATCCGTTCAATTGAGATTTATCCGGAATGCTTCTGTTAGAAACCATACTCCGTTCGGGCAATGATCTGATCCTGAACAGATTTGCTGAGTTCCACAAAAAATGCGCTGAAACCGGCTACACGGACGATCAGGTCACGATAATTCTGTGGATGCTTCTGAGCATCCCTCAGCATCTCACTATCTACAACATTAAACTGGAGTTGAAATCCGGGATGGTCGAAGTACGTCTTAATCAGCGCAAGGAGCTTCTTTGATCCATGGATGCCCTTCAAAGCGGAAGGGTGAAATTTCATATTGTGCAACCCGCCGCGGATCCTTGTGTGATCAATTTTGCCGGCAGAGAGGAGGACGGAGATGGGCCCCTTGATATCAGTTCCCGGGAATGGGGAAGTTACTCCATCGCAAAGCGGTTCTCCGGCGCACCTGCCATCCGGTGTTGCCCCGCATACCTTGCCGAATGGGGTATGTGTGCTGATTGCCAGCATAGATGGGTCATATGGCTTTCCGAGATAATTCATTCCTTCACTTACGCAATTGCAGTAAAAATCAAAGAGATTTTCGTATATCTTGTCGGCAAAATCATCGTTATTTCCCCACTTTGGGACATCCGATACTCTCCTGTGTAATTCTCCATGTTCTTGCCAATTCGTTTTACAGGCAGTGCGCAATTCTTCCAGAGTACAAGCCTTTTCGTTATCAACGAGCCTTTTTACAACGGCGAGGGCATTGACCACATTGACCATTCCGCTGCTGAGGGTTGTCGGAGTGCCGTTACAGACAGCGCCCCCATCGTCCAGTGAAAGCCCTTTCTCCACACAGTCCCTGACCAGCACCGAGGAATAGATCAAATTGCACGTCTGACGATGTGCGGCCATCACATAGTTCCAATAATGCTGCCAGTTGCGGATGGCATTCTTCAAATGAAATTTGTACGCATCAAGCAATTCAGAATAATTTGCCGGTATCCCGGTCTTGTCAAATTGAATTCCGGTTCGCGGATCGATACCACCGTTCATAGCCAACTCAAATACTTTCATATGGTTGATAAACCCGGCCTGAACAATGCCGTAACTCATCCCTTCCAGTGTAGGCTCCGTGCATCCTCCCATTGCGGCATATTTGCGGATAACGGAGAGAGGCAGTCCGCTCCTCTGAAGTTCATGCTGGAGATATACCTTCAGGTTGAACCATGCGGGAAATCCGCATCCCGTCTTGACACATTCGACTGCTTTTAAGAGAAATTCCTCGCTGAGTGTATCATCGTACCAGACGGAAAGAGTTGGTTGGGTTGTTTGACAATTGATGGCTGCCTGCAGAATCAGCATCGAAAGCTCATTGTCTCCCCGCTGTCCTTTCTCATCCGTTCCTCCCATGATCATGTTCTGGTAAAGGTTTCCCGATCCGAGTCCCTCCCATGAAAATGAAGCAACGTACTCAATCTCCGTCATTTTTACCCTGAGGGCCTCGATTAATTCAAGGATGTCTTCATTGGTAATTTTGCCTGCGTCGATATCTCTTTTGTAATACGGATACATGTACCGGTCAAACCTGCCCGGGCTGTAACCGAGGTGTGAACCCTCAATGTGGCCTGCCAGGTAGATAAACCAGAATGCCTGCATGGCTTCCCTGAAGTCGCGGGGAGGAGAGGCAGGCACGCGTTCACATCGTTCGGCAATCATGAGGAGTTCCTCTTTTCTGGCAGGATTATTTTCAGTTTCTGCCATTTCTCCGGCCTTTCTGGCATAGTTATGTGCCCAGCGGACTACAGCCGTAAGAACCCGAATACCGGCACGCCAGAAATATATCTTTTCAGCGGAATGGAAGTCTGTTACTACGGTCTCTCTTATTTTATTCCTCATTCTTTCGATAATCGTGTTGAAACCATCCGAAAGCGCCGTCTCAAAATCGAGGACATATCTGCCTTCAGGCGCTGGGTCATGGGGAGCGGTATAGAGGACGGCATTCCAACCGTTTTCTATATAATCAGCATTCTTGTATACCTCTTTCCATAAACGGTCGCCAACGTCCTGCATACACTTTCCCTGCCAGTATTCAGCGCTTTCCTTTAACCACTTCTTGTCTTCTTTTGAGAGCAGGAATTTTTTGGAAAAGAACTCATATTCGCCATTTTCCGCCATCTTCCTTGCTTCTTCTATTCCACCGCCCGTCCCCAGGTCTGTTACCCTGTCCTGTGCCTCATGTTCTTCCCGCCGAAATTCCTTCAAAATATACTGGCAGGCATAGTTGCAATACGGAATAGCGCCGCGAACATACCGTGTTTTATTGCCAACGAATAGTTCCGCATTTCTGATAACCGGGGTGATATTTTCAAGCGCATGTGCATGACACTCTGCCCTTCGTTCCAGGACATTGAGTCCATCCGTTTTCTTATGTGCTTCCGTATAGAATTTGATGTACTCCGCATCGATCATTAATGGTTCGGAGAGATAACGGGCTCGCATCGTTTTCACAGAGGCAGTCGAAGGAGAACCGGTAATTTCCCGTAACATATATTTTTGAGGTTTAGAGGCGCTTTTCATTGTCATGTCCTGATTAATAAATAGTGGATATTTATTTTATTTAGAATTTTTCAATAATGCGTTGCGTAGCACCTGAATCGTGTGTGTGCAGGTGACTTTTGATCCTTTTGTGGCAAGGATATCCTCGATTTGCAGCCTGCAACCGGGGCATCCGGTTGCTACTGTTTCTGCCTTGCTTTTTTCTATTGCCTTTGCCTTGTATTCCCCGATCTTCATTGACAGATCATAATGCAGCAGATTGAATACTCCTCCCCCGCCGCAGCACCGTTCCGGAGTATCCATTTCCTGAAAATTAGCGGAGCGCCTCAGAATGTTTCTTGGCTGTTCGGAGATGTTCTGTCCCCAGTAAAGATGGCAGGGATCATGATAGGTAATTTTTGTTTTTTGTGGTGTGGCTGTGTAAGGCAGGTGTTTTTCAATAAATTCGGATACGTCATAAAGTTTCTTTGCGAAAATCTGGCTGGGGTTGTTCAATGTGTGTGAATAATCTTTCCTTAATGACCTGCCGCATGTTGCGCAAGCGGTAACGATATAATCGAGATGTTCCTTTTCAAATATTGCAGTGTTCATTTCCGCAAGTTTACGCGCTGTTTTGAAGTCTCCCAATGAGTTGGCGGGAATGCCGCAGCACAATTGTTCTTTTGGGATAATTACTTCAACTCCAAGGTGGGTCAATGTTTCAACTACCGCGTCGGCAATGTCCGGATAAACATAGTTGGTAAGGCATCCGACAAAAAACCCGACTCTCATTTTTGCAGTGTTTGTTTTTTGTAGTGATGGATACCGTTTGTTCAGAACCGGTTTTTTTGCCAGAGGGGGTATCCACCTTCCTCCCATAAGCGCAAAAGGGAGGTGCCGCATAGTGCCATGGCGTTTCAGTGGCGCGAGGCGCTGGAAAATGCCTGCGGTTTTTAAGAAAATGTTAAAAAGCCATCTGCGGGGCAAAACGGCTCTGAAAATAACACGGGGAACAAACCAGATTCCGATGTGATTCGCCATGTCGTTCAACATGGTTTGTATGATTAAGTCGTAATCAACATTTGAAGGGCAGATGCTGGAACAACGGAAGCATTTTTTGCACGATAACAAATAATCCCTTAGCCGCTCCGTGTAAAATAGTTCGCCATTCGTTATCGCCTCTGCAAGGCTGATGCGTCCCCGTGCGACCATTGATTCGTTTCCTGTTTCTATGAAAACAGGGCATATGGAGCGGCATTTGCCGCACTTTGCGCATTTGTCGATTTCTGTCTTAAAGGCGTTCTTATCCATAGATTATTTGAAAAAGGGGAGACTCTGCCACCGTCTCCCCCTTTATATTTTAAGTAAATTCATTTTTCACGTTTTTTTTGAAAAATGAATATTGTGATATCCTTTTCGCTTTGTTGCAATCCATAATGCTTATAAATACAAAAGAATCTCATGCATACGAAAAGGTATTATCAGAAACCACTAAAACCGCCTTCTTCGTCCTCATCTTCATCCTCATCCTCTCCATCGTCATCGTCATTTCCTGTTCCCTCATATTTCCCTTTTACTTTAACCGTGTCGCTTCCCTCAAATTGGGTGCCATCTTCTAGTTCACCTGTTATCGTAAATTTAACAGTTTCCTTTTCATTTTTTCCCAGGGTTAAATCAAGTATAAGGTCTTTTATTCCAAATTCGACTTTTAACGAATCTTTTTTCTCCTTACAATGAATAGCCGTAGCCCCTTCACAATCTATGGAATCACAAACAATATCCTCAATGTCGTAGGAGGAAGGCAACTCAATATATGCATGAAATCTTCCGTTGCTGCTTAAATTGATTATTTTTGATTGAATATTTATGGTTGCATCTATTAACGTTGGTGTTGATGCTGAGGATGGTTCCGGTGATGGCGATGAATCTGGCACAGACGTTGGGGAAGGGGTCGGTGTTGCAGCGCTGAAAGACAATAAACCACCGGGTACGAGTATTTCTTCACCGGTATCGGACGCAGAGTGCAGGATTTTTATTGATGCAGGCGTTGAGGTGGGCGAAGCGGTAACTGCCGGAGTTGCTGTCGGTGTGGTTGCTGGTGAAGCGGAAGCAGTTGCAACCGGGGTGGCAGAAGGCGCTGCCGAAGCCGTGGGAGTGGGAGTTTCTGTTGCTGATTCGGCTTCTGTGACTTTAACGCTGAGAATCTCGAGCTTATAACCTTCTTTTAGGCCATCCAGTATCATTTCTTCTTCAGCATCGCCATCGCTGATTTCAAAAGGAAATTCGTACACGGTGGTTTCTGCTTCGTCATTAATCTCGGTTTCTATGACTAATGAACATGATGCGGAAACAGGTTCTGCTGTGACAAGATATTGCAGGTTTTCTATTGATATCTTTGCAGTTCCAGCCTCAGAAATTGAAACATTGGCTTTCAGTTTGCTTTTGTCATAAAGAATCGAGTCTGTTACGGTCAGTTTTGTATTGTATAAATCATCACCGTGGCTTTTTAATGACAATATCATAAAGGCTCCCAGTGTAAAGAAAGTCAAACCGATTCGTCTGGCAGTATTTTTCATGTGTGCTCCCTTCTAAAAGAATAATGGTTATTAACAGATATAATTGCTTTTTTCATTAGTTGCAGTCTCTCGTTTTCGTATTGTGTTGATGGTTTTTCTATGTAATATTATAAATAATAATTATTTGTATGCAATTCATTATGAGACGATATTTCATACAATCAAACCGGCAGGATATTTTTTCTGTAAAGTTTTTTCTTTGATTGTTGTTTGCTGTGCATATAAAATACCTCTCTGGAGAAAATGAGAATAAAATAATGGGGGTTAAAAATAAACTAACCGTATCATATTTTATAAAAGGAATATTTACTATGAAATTGAGCATGAAATGTTTTACAAATAATGTGTTGGTGGTATTTGTTTTAATGGCTGTTGGTTTTGGGTGCGCGACGCAAAAGAAAACATTGCTCATTCCGGAAGAGCCCGGCACAGGGCTGGTGGAAATCAAAGATCCGAAACAGTTTCCTTATTTCAGAGACGATTATGATAGAAGTTCTCTTTTGAAGTCGATAGAATGCAGCATCACTTATTTTAACAAAGTGAAATCCAATAAGTATGGATTTCACATGCGGGATTTTTCGCGCGAAAAACTTAAGGAGACATTGGAATTTTTTCGCAACGGTGTTTCGCAATGCAGCGATGATGCGGAACTTAATGCATTTATCGCAGAGAATTTCAGGGTTTTTCAGGCAGTTGGCAAGAATTTTTACGGTGAAGTTCACTTTACCGGCTACGGAACACCTATCTATGATGGAAGCCTTACCGCAAATAGTGAATTTAAATATCCACTCTATAAAAAGCCAGCGAATTTCAGAAAACCGTATTTTACCAGAAGAGAGATTGAAGAAGGTGATCTTTTGAGAGGGAATGAGATTGTCTATCTAAGATCAAAACTGGATGTTTATCTTATCCATGTGCAGGGATCGGCTCAAATTAATCTTGAGTCAGGACAAAAGCTTTATCTGGGATATGGAGCAGATTCAGGGCATGAATATACCAGTATCGGACAACAGTTAATTTTAGATGGTAAAATACCTGAAGAAGATCTGACGTTGTCAACTCTTATAAGTTATTTTGACACGCATCCCGATGAGTTGGATACGTATATTAAAAGGAACGATCGTTTTATTTTCTTTGAAGTGGTAAATCATGCAGTGCCGCATGGGTGTATTGGAGTGCCTGTTACTGCAATGAGAAGCATTGCGACGGATAAGAAGCTGTTTCCTGCCGGAGGATTGGCGTTTATTATCCTGGAATCGAAGCGGGCAAGAAAAACGGGATGGTTCCGAAAGGAAAAAGTCGATGAGAAATTCTTTTTTGTGTCGGATCAGGACTCAGGAAGCGCCATACAAACACCAGCCAGGGCGGATATTTATTTTGGAATCGGGGATAGCGCAATGATGGAAGCGGGCAGTTTGAATACGTACGGAAGGCTTTATTATTTATTAAAACGTTGAGTTTATTTTTGCCCGCAACATGAATGTTCTTGACAACCTATACGCTGTGTGTTAACATTTTTGCAGTATATGGTGAGTTATAATTTATTGTAGGATATGGTTTTATGGAAATTCCTAGACAGTTTAAATATACCGCGGATCACGGGTGGTTTCTTGATAATAAAAAATCAATTACTTTTGGTCTCACCGATTTTTTTATTAGTGATATGGGTAAGCTGCTCTTTTTGGACCTTCCGCGAGTCGGGGATGAAATTCTCTCCGGCATATCCTTCGGGGAAGTGGAGTCGCTGGATAATTTGATAGATATTATACTCCCTATGAATGGTGAAGTAATTGCCGTTAATGAACGTTTATACGAAGACCTGGAGACGTTGTGCAACGATCCTTACGGTCGTGGTTGGTTGATAAAGTTTACAACAGACGAAGTCCATGTTCTTGATGAATTGCTCAGTGCACAGGAATACGCAGAGTGCATTGATAAACATGCGGCATCCCTCAAGCAAAAAAATCAAAGAAAAAGCATTAAAGCAAAGAAGAGAAAGATATAACCTTCCCGATGAATTCTCCACCCAAACGCCGTCTTATTATTTTAACAGAAGGAAAACTTGACATCCACAGCGCAAAGACTGCGGTCAGCGTTATTCGATATTGCAGGAATGAAGTTGTTGCAGTCATAGATCGCTTTAATGCAGGAAAAAATCTTGAGGCAATTATCGGGGTAGGGAAAGGCATCCCTATTTTCAGCAAAGTAAAAGAAACATTGCACCTTAATCCGGATTCTCTCCTTATTGGAATTGCTCCTATGGGCGGAGCATTGCCGGATACATGGCGGGCACATATCAGAGAATCCCTGCAAAATAAACTCAACATTATCAGCGGGCTTCATACTTACATCGGCGATGATCTTGAATTTGCTCAACTTGCCGCTGAGAATCGGTTGCACATTTACGATGTTCGGAAACCTCCTGAAAACATACCTGTTGGCACTGGAAAGGCGAAAGAGGTTAAGGCATTTCGGTTGCTTACTGTGGGCACCGATTGCAATATCGGGAAGATGGTTACCTCCATCGAGATTACAAATGCCGCGAAAAAACGGAATATCGACGCCTGTTTTGTTGCGACCGGCCAAACGGGTATCCTCATTGAAGGGAGCGGAATTGCGGTGGATCATGTCATTTCTGATTTTATTTCCGGCGCTGCGGAAAAACTTATTCTTGACAGGGCTCAATACAAATTCCTAAACGTTGAAGGACAAGGCACAGTTGTGCATCCGGCATATTCAGGCGTGAGTCTCGGGTTGCTTCATGGCACGCTTCCGCAGGGCCTTATTATATGTCACCAGCCGGTCCGTAAAACACTTCGTCATTTTGAAAAATTTCCTATTTTGCCTATTCCGCATATTATTGAACTTTACGAACGCCTGGCGCAACCATTTCAGCCATGCAAGGTGCTTGGGGTATCGCTCAATTGTTACGGCATGTCTGATAGTGAGGCAATGCGGGAGATTGAAAAAGCAGAAAGAGAAACAAAGCTACCTGCTACCGACCCTATCAAATTTGGGGTGGACAAATTTTTAGAGGTAATTCAACCTCTCTTGCCATGAAAATTTCTTTTCAACCCTTAGACCTGCAATTAAAACACACATTCAGGATTTCCAGAGAAACAAAAGACGTACAGAATAACATCATTGTTTCTCTAACAGAAGAAAGTGGGGTTTCCGGCATCGGAGAAGCTGCGCCTTCTCTTTTTTTTGGAGAAAATCCGGCGCGTGTTATGGAAGTATTTCGCCAGTCCGCCGGTTTGTTACAAAACGCAAATCCATTTCATATTGAAGATATTACCGCTCAATTAAAACAGAAATTCCCCGGGAATGCGGCAGCGCGTGCGGCAATTGATATAGCCCTCCATGATCTTGCAGGCAAGATATTGAAAGCGCCTCTCTCTGCATTATTGGGGTTAAACCCGCATCATACAATGGTGACATCCTTTACCATAGGATTGGATACGATAGAAAAGATGTGTGAGAAGATTGAGGAGGTAAAAAACCTTCCTGTGCTGAAAATAAAAGTCGGCTGTGACGATGATATAACAATTCTTGAAGAACTGCGTAAAATAACCAAAGCTGTTTTTCGTGTGGATGCAAATACAGGATGGAGTGAGGAGGGGGCTATCAGGCGATTGCATCGCATGGAAGAACTTGGCGTTGAACTTGTGGAACAGCCTTTCCCTGTTGGGAATTTTAAGGCGCTTGCGAAGCTTAAAAATAAGGTGAAAATTCCTATTTTTGCAGATGAGGATGCGGTAGATTCAAGAAGCATACCGCAGTTAATTCACGCGGTAGACGGAATTAACATAAAATTGATGAAATGCGGCGGTATCCGCGAGGCGCTGCGTATGATTCATACTGCAAGGGCTCATGGACTTAAAATCATGATAGGTTGCAACATTGAGAGTTCCGTATCTATTACGGCGGCGGCGCATTTGATGTCATTGGTGGATTATGTCGACCTTGATGGAAATCTGCTTGTTTCGAATGATCCTTATGAAGGGGTGTATTTTGAGGGAGGGAGATTGTCTTTGCCCGAAAGAGAAGGTTTGGGCGTTCGGATGCGGGCTTGATGATTGTTTTTAGAAGAACATATTGTGTTGAAAAATGAAGATAGTTTTTGGATAGACAGGTAATGATTGTGCAAGACCAGGAAATTGCCCGAAGTGTTCTTTTGCTTGCCAGGGATTCGCATGAGTATATAGTAAAAATGCGAAGGGATTTCCATAAATATCCTGAATTGAGCTTTAGTGAAACCCGCACTGCGAAAGTCATTGCTGCGGAATTGGAACACATGGGATTCCATGTGCAAACCGGTATTGCGAAAACCGGTGTTATCGCTTCCTTGCCGGTTGCCAATGCCGCGCGAACAGTGGCTTTTCGTGCGGATATGGATGCGCTTCCCATTGAAGAAGAAAATGATGTAGACTATAAATCATCATATGAAGGAATATTTCATGCGTGCGGGCATGATGCCAATATGGCAATGTTGCTGGGTGCGGCAAAGATTATCATATCTTTGAAAGATAAATTAAAACGGCAGGTAAGGTTTCTTTTTCAGCCCGGGGAAGAACAACCGCCGGGGGGAGCGAATTATTTAATAGAACAAGGCGCTTTGCATGGTGTGGATGAGATTTACGGACTGCATATCGACCCTAATCTTCCTTCTTCGGTATTTGGTTTGCGGTCAGGCGCTGCAATGGCGTCTACCGATCGCATTATTATAACGATTCGGGGCAAAGGAGGGCATTCGTCAACTCCGCATTTGTGCGTGGACCCTATTGTTATCGCTGCGGAAATAATATTAGCTATTCAGACAATTGTATCGAGAAAGTTAAATCCTTTATCCCCATGTGCGATTTCTTTATGTCAGATTTCCGGGGGCACGGCGTTTAATGTTATTCCGAATCGGGTAAAAATTCACGGAACGGCAAGGGCCCTTGATGATAATTTAAGAAATAAATTGCCGTTGTTATTGGAAGATACCGTCAAAGGCATTACTTCATACAATAACGCTTCCTATGAATTTGAATATTTGCGGGGATATCCCATTTTGTACAATCATCAGGAACAGATAGATTTTGTGCGCTGCGGAATTATAGAGTTATTTGGAAATGATGCGGTTCAAAATATGGATCCGATTCTGGGGGGAGAGGATTTTTCCTACTATCTGGAGAAAACAAAAGGCGCTTTTATTTTTCTCGGTTCGGGCAATCGGAAGAAAGGTGTTTGTCATCCCCTGCATAGCCCCCAATTTTTAATTGATGAAGATATTCTTTGCCGGGGCTCTGCATTGTTGGCGTATATTGCCTGCTGTTCGTAAAAAAGGAAACCGGATTACCGTTTTTTTGCGAGTTTTTCCCTCTCCCTTTTTCATAGTTTCTATGGAGGATTTGGTTATGGCTTTGCTGCTCCGGGAATTTATTGGAAAAGAGAAACGACTCTTCCGGGGTTTAGGTTGGCTTGGGAAAAAATTGCAGCGGGTGATTGTTGTTGTATAGTATCTTTTATTATTTGTAATTGTTGATAGGCAATATCTTCGTCCGTTGCCCAATCTTTATCCAGCATGGATAATCTGTTATTCGTGCTTTCGAATCGTGTGGTTAAACTGCTTAACCTGCCGGCAATTTTTGATAGCGTTACGCTATCCTTATTTTTATCATCAGTGGAGTTGCCTTCTTCCGCATTATCTGTTTCAGAAGATGAGGTATCGGTTTTATTTTCAGACGTTGCGAATAGTCTTGCTTGTTTTTTTTCTTCAACCGCACTATCTTCTTCTGCCTTGCGTCTCTCGATAAATTTCCTTTTTCTTTCTTCTTTTTCCGCTTCTTCAGAAGCCTTTGCTTCTTTTTTTGCTTTTTTTTCTTCCTCGGAAGCCTTTTTTTCTTCTTTTGCGGCTTTTTCTGATTCAATTTGTTCTGATTTTTCTGCCTTTTCTTTTTCTGCCTGCAACATTTCCTTTATTTTGCTTGGTTCCTCTGTCTTAAAACTATCAGAAGAAAACCCTAAGGAATTTACAGAATCGGAATTGAATAGTATGGCGGAGAGTGCCATAAGTCTTTAAACTCCTATAAAAATTGCATTTGCCTGTTTTATGGATTAACCTAAAGCCGAATTAGAAGTTGCTACAACATCAAATAAGAGCAGATTTGAAAAATATTCTTATCTGCCAATAATAATTCAGTCAAAAATCACACAGGTCTAACAGATGGGGGCGTAGAATACAAACATGATGGAAGAACGAAGTTGCAAAATTTGGGAGTATTGTATCCCATAAATTTAAATATTCAAGTAAATATTTAAAAAAAATTTAATGGGTTCTGTTTTTGGGAATTACTATTTTTATCAGGCATGAAATGAAAAATATTATTCCTAATAAAGCAATATCTATCGGACCGGTGGGCAAATCAAAACGATAGGAAATGTAGAAACCTGTAAAAGCGGCAAAAACACCAATGACTGAGGAAATAATGCAGAAGGGAAAGATTCCGCGGGTGATCATTTTTGCGGTTATAGCCGGTAAGAGTAAAAACCCAAAAATAACCATCGGTCCAACGGCCATAACGCCAAAAGAAATAACAATGCCGATGATTAAAAAAAGTAAAATGTTCCATACAATAACTTTTTTCCCCATGGCAACTGCCATATCATTATCAAATGAAATTAACATAAAATTACGGTGAAATCCGGTGAGGAAAATAAATATAACTCCATAAATTGCAAGTGTTGACCAGAAATATACGTCTGGAATTGTAACAATTTCTCCCTTTAGCAAAGAAATTGCCTCTGAATGTCCATAGGGATTCCATGACACAAATAAAATAGACGCTGCCCCTGCAATGGCATACGTAAGCCCAATGCGGTTTTCGGTAAAACCTTTTCCTTTCCTTTCCAAAATAGCAAGAAGAAATATGGCAAAAAGGGTAAAAATGATTGAACCGGTAAGAGCCATAGCCTTTTCAGATTCAACATGAGGGAAAAAATGCCATCCCAGTGTATGCAACAGGAATGCGAATGTAATTCCTGCATTTGATACCTGGGGAAGTGCAATGCCCATAAGAAGCATGCGCCGTAATACAAAAAAAATTCCTACCTGAGGACAGACAAGGCCTATCACCAATCCAGCGTAGAAAGAATTTCTCAGAAGAAAATTTGGACTGATTATTTCAAAAAGTTGATCCATATATATTGTGTGTAAAAAGTGATTTTGATGGCAAATATCCTACCGTATATGATTTTTGCCGTATGTGATTAACGTGCATTTTCTACCACTACCTCATTATTTCTGATCTGAATTGTTTTGTTTATCCATGAAGGGATATTGAAAGATTCATGTGTTATCATCATAACAGTAAGAGAATGTTTTTTATGTAACATTGCGATAAGTTCTATAATCATCTTTATGGCATCAGCATCGATTCCTGTT
The DNA here is from genome assembly GCA_016873165.1 of Planctomycetota bacterium. Lineage (GTDB taxonomy): Bacteria > Planctomycetota > Brocadiia > Brocadiales > Brocadiaceae > Kuenenia. The sequence goes on from VGXV01000020.1 coordinate 39,215, forward strand.
ATTGGTTCATCCATTAGCAATATATTCGGACTTGCTGCCAGCGCACGGGCGATAAGCACCCTTTGCTTCTGACCGCCGGATAATTCCGAAAATAATTTTTTTCTCGACTCCAGCATTCCTACATCCATTAAGCATTGATTTGCCAAAATACGATTTTTTTTCGGAGTGATTGAAAAGGGTTTTATCTGGCCAAATGTTCCCATTAATACAATATCTAAGGCAGTAAATGGGTAGATTTCATCGAGGGATTGGCTTTGTGGCACGTAACCAAACCTTACCGGGGGGGTGTTATTGTAAACAACGTTTCCCTGTAATGGAGGAATAATGCGAAGTATGGTCTTGAAAAGTGTTGTTTTGCCTGAACCGTTTTGACCTAATAAAACGATAGCATCCCCCCTGGTTATTGAAAAAGTAACATCTTTTATTATGGGTATTCCATAATATCCGATTGACACATTTTTCAAATCAATACAGCTTTTTTCATCCATTCCCAAAATTTTATCCATGTCATACTAAATATCAGTAATATAATAACGAGCAAACAAACCTGCACACCGCTTCATTCTCACAAGGATTGTACAAACAAATGGCCAAAAGGAAAATTCTTTCCCGGGCAATCGGTGGTCTTGCAGTCTTTATGCAGAAGAATATTTTCCGTGGAGATATTGCATTGTTTCTGAAGATATTGCACCAGAACAACCATTGAAGCCATTTGTGCCCTTGAAGGGTAATGTTCGTTAAAATTCCCGACCATGCAGATTCCTATTCCATAACGATTGTAATTATTTATGCCAACGTGCGCCCCGCTTTGTTGTTGTAACCATCTGTCCCCGATTTCTATATATCCGTTTCCGGAACCGTTTCCGTTGCCCACCACAAAGTGATATCCCAGTCCGTTTTTCCAGCGCCTTGTTTCTCTGTGATATTTATCAAATTCGGCGGCATTTCCAGTCTTTGTAGCGCTATGGTGAATAATAATATATTTCCATTCCCGTGTCTTGTACTGTTCGAGTTGCCTGGTTACGCTGTCCAGGCCTGCCAGGAGATGTTCCCCGGTAATAGTTGGCTTGTGAACAGGGAGCATGAGGTATGCTAACAAACAAGCAATTGCCGGGGAAAAGAAAACAATGTACATGTAACGTTTTACCTGAATATGCATGACGACTGTTATGAAAAAAATGGTTCCTATTTCAGTGAAGATATTAGTGAGTCAATATTATAATCGAAAAGAGAGAGATAGTCTTCTGTTTCTTTTTGCCCTCCCGGCATGATCGGCATCGCAATGACTTTTGCTCCTGTTTTATCCGCCACAAATTCAGATGTTCTGTGTTCCCGGAATGGCTCTATGATAATAAGTTTTACCCCTTCCTTTTTCATCAGGGGAATGAGTTCATTGTAATTTTCCGCAGGCGCAAGCCATGCAATCCGTGCTCCCGGATTTCTCAATCCGTCACCCCCGAAAAAACGATTATTAACCAGCGGTTGATCGATAAAATCCCATGAATGGGGATGCGTTTCGTTGAATCTGCCAAATTCAGTGAAAAAGGTTCCGGCTTTTGCCTGCAGGTTGAGCGGCAGTGACATCGATGTTAAAAAAGCCTCTTCTACTTCAAGAAATGATTCTCCTTCACTGTCGATTTGAAAGATGATATTTGCCTGTCCATGAAAATAAGGATCTACCGCGCCTTCAAATGTAGTTTCTAACTGTTGGAGGGTAAATCCGCGCTGATTGGGATCGTGTCCTCCTCCGAAAAGGGTTTGCACGTCCTCATCCGTTGAGGCGCCTGCAGAGAATAATCCGTTAAAGGAAATATCCATATAATTTCTTCCCGCACTCCATAAAGTTATGGGCTGGGTTGGAGACCAATTTTCCGGCTCTGAATCGGGGGTAAGTTGTGTGACCGCAACGTTATCCCGTTCTTCCTTTTCAAGGGCGTTGTATTTTAATTCCATATCGTTAAGATGTTGTTCTGTGTCCCGGAGTTGTTGTACAACATCTTCAAATGCTTCTTTTTTAACAAAAGCGCTTTCGGTATCAATTGATTTTTTATCCATTCCCGTTCCCTATGACAAAGTGGTATCCCAAACCGTTTTCCCAGTGCCTCTTCTCCCGGTGAAATTTATCAAATTCTGCGGCGCATCCTGACTCTGAGGCGCTGTGGTGAATAACAATATACTTCCATTCGCGCACGGAGTAGCGGTCCAGATGGCTAATAAAATAGGACGCTTTCTTTTCGGGTGGTTTTGTGGCAGTTATCTGCTTAAACTCTAGCGGCGCATAACAACCGGAGAAACCTATCAGAACAATAAAAGACAAGTACCGGTATATCTTTTTTTGAAAATTCATGGATGCTTTTCTGAAATAACAGTGAAATATCAGCCTATACGCCGTGTTTAAGAAATTTAACAATCCTTACCTTACCGAGTTGGTTACCCCAGAAGCGATTTCCAGCATTTTTCTTTTCGCTTCAGCGATTCCCGTTTTCTTAGCAATATCAAGCAGATCAAACCCTGCAATCCGTTGTAAAATTTCACGTCTTACAGCTTCTCCAGGCACTTCAGAAAGTATCTTTTTCCGCATTTCAGACAAAAGCCCGACAAAACTATCGTATTCATCCCCAAACTGATTCTCTAACAATTCCCGTATATTTTTCGCCAAAGCAGGACTCGCCCCACCCGTCGAAATACTAATACAAAGATCACCGCGCATCACAGATGCAGGTACAATAAACGTACAGAATTCTGGCTTGTCGACAACATTGACTAATAGACCTTTTCCAACAGCGTCATAATATATTTGCTTGTCCATCTCTTCATTGTCAGTGGAGGCAATCACGACAAACGCACCCTCCAGGCATGTTTGATCATATTCTTGCTGAATTCGTTCAACAGACATATCCTCTTTCAGTTTCGTGCAAAACGCAGGTGATACGACGGTTACCTGTGCACCGGCATCTTTCAGGCTGCAGGCCTTTCTCCATGCAATATTACCGCCCCCCACAACAACACATTTTTTCCCCTGAAGATTTAAAAATACTGGATAATATTTTGCCATGTTAACTCCTTTTAGAGAAGTTCAAAAATAGTTATTTGGATCGTAGATTCAAATATATTGTGCCGACTTGTCAAATGTTTCTGTATTTTTTCAATCAGGGTATTTTGGTGAAACGCTAAGTTACCGTTTATCTTTACCTTTATGTAGGCAGAAAAGACAAGCATATTTGCTGTTATCGCCCACAGGTGTACATTGCTTATTTCTACCATTTCTGGGAAATTCATTTTGAGGTCATCAGAAATACTATTAATATCAACTCCAGAGGGGGGCATTTCCAGTAAAATTGCTGTAGATTCCTTTAATATCCCCCATGACCAATACAGAATTACTAAGGATATGCCTATGCTGACAATTGGGTCAAGGGTGTTCCACCCGGTGAATGATATAATAATTGCTGCCAGTATAATACCGACAGAAGACGCTGCATCCGCTATCATGTGATAAAATACACTTTTTATATTCAAATCCTCCTTATGGTTGCCATGCAGGATAAAAATACTGGCAATATTTACCGCAAGCCCGATAAGGGCAATTATCAACATATGCAGACCCAGAATTTCTCTTGGGTGTATAATTCTCAGCGCCGCCTCATAGAGAATAACACCCACGACTAATAAGAGAAATAATCCGTTAATAAAGGCTGCTAATATTTCCGCCCTGTAAAGACCAAATGTCTTTTGATGGCATGGCGGCTTTCTGGCGATGAGTATTGCAATCAGGCTTAACCCGATAGCAAAACAATGAGTAAACATGTGTCCTGCATCGCTTATTAAGGCAATACTGTGGGTAAGGTATCCGCCAATAAGCTCAACAAACATCACTATCGAAGTGATGTAGAGCGACATCATGAGCTTCTTTTTTTCAACAGAACGATATTCGAATAAATGATCAGAGAATGTGTTATTCATTTTTCTATTCCAAAAATGTCATTAGGACCATCAAACCGATACCCAGTAAAATTGAGATAAATTGAACCAGCGATTTTGAGATGGTATTTTCTTTATGCAGTTCCGGCACCAGGTCTGAACCAGCCAGATAAAGAAAGCCTCCTGCAGCAAAGGATACTATTAAATTTGATAAATCGCTGACTTTACTGCCAATAAATAAAGCCAGGATAGTTCCAATGACCGCAGTGGTAGCGGTGAGATAATTAACCCACAACGCCTTGCGTTTACTAAATCCGGCATGCAGCAAAACCCCAAAATCGCCTATCTCCTGCGGAATCTCATGTAATATAACAGCAATTGTTGTGGTAATTCCAATAGGCAAGCTCACCAGGTAGGATGCCCCTATGAGCAAACCATCTACAAAGTTATGAAGCGCATCGGCAAGGAGAGTCATATACCCAATCGGATGTATTTTATTGTCCGACTGTTCAGAGTAATGCTCATGCCTCCAGCGTAAAAATTTTTCCATGACAAAAAAGCAAAGAACACCCCCGAGTATAAAAAGAGAAGCCTTTAACGAATTTCCTGATTCTTCAAATGCCTCTGGTATAAGATGAATCAGGGCATCTCCAAGTAGTCCCCCTACAGCCAAACTTACCAGAATATAGATAATCTTTTTGAGTTTGTCTTCTCTTATTGATATGGTTAATATTCCAATCAATGAAATAACGCTGACCAGAAACACACTGACGGTTGCATAAACCCAGGTTGCAATCATTCGAACTCCTTTATGACGTTAAAGCCACTTTTGTGTAAAAGTAAAACTACACCTATAGCGATAGCCGGAATACAGAGGCATTGTCCAATGCTTAACGGTAATTCTGCATCGTAGGAAGCCTGACGTGTTTTCAGAAACTCGAAACAAAACCGCACTACGGGCATAACCAACAGAAATAATCCCAGCAGAACCCCATGCCGCATATGCGTGTTCCTCTTCCGGTATACGTTTAACAGCAACAAGAAAAGCAATCCGTATGAAATGGACTCATATATCTGCACGGGATGTCTTGGTAATAAATCAACACGGACAAATATAAACGCCCACGGTACGGTGGTGGGGATTCCGACGATCTCAGAATTGAATAGATTTCCTATGCGGATAAAGCAACCGCTTAACGTCGCCGGGATGGTAACCCTGTCTAACAACCACAAAAAAGATTGACCGTGTTGCCGGCGTGTATAAAAATAGAGAGCAGTGAAGATACCGATCCCTCCACCATGGCTCGACAGCCCGCCCTCCCAGATTTTTATAATTTCAAATGGGTGGCTAAAATAATATTCAGGGTTATAAAAGAGACAATATCCCATGCGTGCCCCAACCACACTGCCGAGGATCGCATAACAGAACAGCCGGTCTAAGTCCTTTTTCGGCTTATTTTCCCGCCGAAATATCCAGTACATGATCCACAAACCTAGCAAGAATGAGAGTGCGAAAAATATACCATACCAACGCACGGTGAAGGGGCCAAGACTGAACAGTTCAGGACTCACATCCCAATGCATATTCAAGATCCTCATAAAGTGTGAATTTTAAACTTATATACGGGGTACGTTCCATCGCTTGTCCCTGATCAGTAACCAATTCTGTAAGTTATGAGTTATCCCCGAAGCGCAGACACAATCTGATGAATGTTGTAATCAAAAAGGGCAATATAATCATCCACTCCCTTTATACCCCAAACCATAATCGGCAAAATAACAAGCTTTGCCCCCGTATGGCTTGCAACAAATTCGGGTGTTTTACGCTCCCTGAACGGTTCGATAATAACCAGCTTAACTCCCTCATTATTCATCATGGGAATAAGGTTATTGATATGAGTAGGGGAAGGAGGAATACCCGGTTTTGGCTCAAGCGTCCCTACCACATTCAGATTAAATCGTTTTGCAAAATAAGAAAACGTCTTGTGATAGGAGACCACCTTTAAGCCACGAAAGGGTTCCAGCATCTTTTGCCATTCAGACAATTTCGTTTCTAATCGCTTCGTAAAATCTACTAAATTTTCCTTATAATAGTTACCATTTGCCGCATCAATTTGACATAATTGTTCGCAGATTCGCGTTGCAACGATCTTTCCATTTAAAGGATCCAGCATATAGTGAGGGTTTCCCATGGGATGGACATCCCCCATGGAGCGGTCCATAGAAGGATCGGGAATTTCCAGAGGAGAAATTGCGTTGGACGCAAGAAGATATCCCGCTTTTCCAACGAGTATCCTGGGATTTCTTGCGCTCAAAACGAGGTTTGGTAACCAGCCTATCTCAAGTTGCATTCCAGCCTCAATAAGCATATCCGCCTTGTTGAGTTTCACAATAAATCCCGGTTTTGCATCCACGAAATGCGGATCTTCCGTAGGTTTGGCAATGCTTAATACTTCGACCTTGTCTTTTCCGATTTCCTGGGCTAAAGCCCCGATTTCCGGAGTTGATGCAACGATATTTACTTTTGCATGGGCAACTGATGCCCAGCTTATTATCGCTAATGTGCAAAGACATAATTTTATTTTCATTATATCCTCCTGATGTGATTTTCAAATTGTTAATACTTAACCATAAAGATATTAAGGTGCGATGCACGATATTTGATAGATGATACATGATTCGTTCCGTCTTCCATCGCCATCTTGCATCGTGCATCCAGTATCTTGCCTCTAGAACTTATGCGCACCATGCGAACCCAATAAGAATTCGAATTGCAAGACTACCGTATGTTCTGAAGTATCGTTTCCTAAAATATCATCAAAATTGTATTGCAGACGGATCTTTGAAAATTCTGATGAATAAAACGTAAGATTGGGCGAAAACCGGAGCCTCTCAAATCCCAGACCCTCACCATGGTGATGATGCCCTTCCTCTTCCTCCTCTTCCTCATGTCCTTCAAATTCCTTTAATCCGTCAACGTAATCTACCCTGAATCCGGCCACCCACCGTTTCTTAAATCCCCAGGCGATTTGAGAATAAGCGCCCCAGTTATTCAACGTCTCGTTTGACAAGCCTGCATCTGCATCCTCACCCGCCTCAAAACGCCTGCCCATGACCTCTGTCTGCCATGTTACAAAGGGAAAACCTCCGGAGGCATAGGAAGACTTCCATTTCCAGAACATATCGAGACCATAGACAATCGTATCCTTATCCCTTCCCGTAGAATTTGGCCCAAATGCGGATGATGCGCCTAATAAAACCGTCGTTTCATCCGTCACATCAAAAGAAGTAGTAACACGCTGGGTATACAGCATATCTTCCATACTTCGGACGCTGGTTTCAACTGCCTCGCGGCCAAACAGCGCATCATCATTTCTAAAACTATACGCCGTTTCTCCCTGGCTATCCTGAACGGTGAAGAATAATTCTGTATAGTTGCTTGTAGGAGCTAACCAGGAAAGTCTTGCTCCAGGACCTCGCAACCCATCGGGACCGAGAAATCTGCCGTTGACTAACGGTTGGTCCGCAAAATCCCACGCGTGAGGATGAAATGGATTCAGCCTCCCAAATTCAGTAAAGAAGGTACCTGCCTTCGCCTGTAAATTCAAAGGCAGCGACATCGAGGTGAGAAAGGCTTCCTCCACCTCAATAAGCGATTCCCCATCCTGATCTATTTGAAAAACAATACTTGCCTGCCCTTTGAAGTACGGGTCTACTGCCCCATCAAAGGTAGTTTCCAGATTTTGGACGGTAAACCCACGCTGGTTGGGATCGTGTCCACCTGAACTAAGACTCCCCAATTCCTCCGCCGTAGACCCCGCTGCAGCAAACAACCCATCAAAGGAAATATTCATGTAGCTCTTTCCCGTACTCAATAACGTGATCGGTTGTTCCGGGGACCACTTTCCAGCTTCGGGACTTGCAGGCTGAGGAGCAACGGCAACTTTTTGTTGCATTTCTTCGAGGCGTGAATCATAGGTCTCCTGTATCTCTTTTAAACGAATATTATAATCTGACTCCATTTTCTGAATTTTTTCGACAACCGCACCATATTCCTCTTTTTTCATAGGAATGTCTTCAGTGCCTGCAATTGGCGCTTCTTCAGTACTCGCTGGTTGAGAGACTACATCAGTTGTCTGTGTCCTTTCTTTTTCAAGAGCAACAATCTTCTCCTGCATCTCATTTAAACGTACTTCATAATCCCGTTTCATAGTAAGAAGCAGTTCCTTCATCCCCTGAAGCTGTCCAACAATCTCATCGAATTCGTCCTTTCTAATACGGATCTCTTTTGAGTCTGCTGCGTCCTTTTCTTGTTCTTCCGTAGTGCTTATCAGTTGGGAATCTTTGTCGGTTGTTGATGTCGCTTCGCCATATACGGTAATGGGGGTGAATAGCCATTCGCCCATACATGCAATGAGTATACATAGGAATAATATATAACTTGGCAGTTTCATACTATCTATTCTCCTGTAAAACGATTGAAAATAAAAAGATAGGTAATAAGGTAACGTTTTGGGAATTCAATGTAGGGGCACGGTGCACCGTGCCCCTACGGGCTTTGTGCCTTTGTGTGCAAGTGTCCTAAATTATTTGATTAAGCGGAAAAACAGGAGAAAAAAGGAGGTGGACGGATGGTAAATCTATGGATGGATAAAGAGGAAAGTATTGGATTGGAATTTCGGGGAAAACTAATACAGACAAAATCGAATTGTGTGTGTACGGGTAAAAATTGAATTACGACTGAAGGGGACTTCAACCAATGACAGATTTGACACGTTTCGGAATCGTGCTGTCCGGTTTTTTCCTGATGTTTAATTTGTGCGTTTGCCGTTTCGTCTGAAACAAGTGTTTGAGAATGGTTACAGTCGCTTATCTCGATGCTGCCATTATGGAAGCCACCCACGGTAAGGGTCAGCAAAAGATAAGGAATGACGAATGCGAGAAACGGGATGTGTGTGAATTTTTTATTTCGGGAAATATAGCGAATAAACATGGTATAAAATTCGATAAAAAGTAATAGCTTTGAAACGTTGATTATATGCTAGAGACTTTTATATTGTAAGTCAAGTTAAAATATGGTTCTGTTATAGAGCAATTGTTTTTATTTTTAAATGAGTGCGATAGCGTCTAATAACAAATAATGCGGCGGCGGCGCTCTTGTTTCCCATAGCCGTTTCTACCGCTTCCGCGATTAATGTTGACTCGCGCGGATTTGCCGTTGCGGTGATGATTGCCGCATCTGCCAGTTTTGCAACTCCAATAGGGTATCAAACAAATTTAATGGTGTATGGGTCTCGGGGGGGATACAGATTCAGGGATTATCTTAAAATAGGAGTGCCATTGGGAGCATTCCCAATTTTTGTAAAATGTGGAGGTATTATGCGGGGGATAAACCACCCGCGCTACGACACATATTGCATGGTAGCGCCGATCCTTTATGGTCGGCTTTATTTTGATTTACAAAAAATTGGGAATGCTCCCGTGCCATTGCAGATTTTAACCGGTATATTAGCGATAGGTTTGATTTACCGGTTTTATTTTTCTTAGATAAAAATATGAAGTGAAAACTTTGAAGGGATGTCAGTAAAAGAGTCGGTAAAGGAAGGGGAGTCCTCTAACTATGAAGATAAATTGCGCTATTAACAAAATAATGCTTCGAAGGAATGCAGGGATTGTTTTTTGTGTTTTTGTTGCAATGATATGGATAAGCGGAATATTGGGAAAGGAATTGGCTGCAGGGGAAGAAATTATTGACCAGCAAACGTATCGCCGTATTACAAAAACAGGATTGACGGCTTTGGATGAAAATAAAGCCTTGCCCGGTTATGCACTCTATGCTCCTATTGCAGGTTCAGGGGTGGTATATCTTGTCAATATCAGGGGGGAAGTAGTCCATCAATGGAATTTGCCGTATCCGCCCGGATTATACGGCTATCTTTTGCCCAACGGCAATCTTTTTTATATGGGGAAGACTCTCGACGACGAGACGTGGGATCTTTGGCCGGATTGGTATGCGATTAAGGGCGGAGTTCTTATGGAAGTCGACTGGAACGGGAATGTCGTATGGGAATATAAGGACCCGTATCAGCATCATGACGCGCGGCGCACGTCAACCGGCGGGGCATTATATCTTGCCATCGAGCAGGTTCCTGAAGATATTGCCGGATTGGTAAAGGGAGGGGTCGAGGATACGGACAGCAACGTTATGTGGGCGGATGTTATAATCGAAGTCGACAACGCGGGGAACAGGATTTGGGAGTGGCATTCCTACGAACATCTTGATCCTGAAACAGATATGATACAGCCAAATTGTTCACGCACAGAATGGGGACACGCCAATGCAGTGGAGCCGATAGATGAACAGAGGGTTTTGGTGAGTTTTCGGAATATATCGGTTATCGGTATTGTGGATAAAACAAGCGGTGACTTTGAATGGAAACTGGGCAGTGAAGTATTGTCCCAACAGCATGATGCAAGCATGCTTCCCAACGGAAATGTTCTTGTATTTGATAACGGAGAATTCAGGCAAAATGAACATATTCCCTATTCGCGCGTTATCGAGGTAAAGACCTCGACAAAGGACGTGGTGTGGAATTATGAGGACTCTCCTGAATGGAATTTCTTCAGCCCGAGCGTTTCCGGGGTGCAACGTTTGCCCAACGGAAATACATTTATTACTGAAGGGTTTTACGGGCGCATGTTCCAGGTGACGCCGGAAGGGCAAGTAGTGTGGGAATATATCAGCCCTCATTTTTCTAAGAATTTTCATGGCTCGGTCGAAAATATGATTTTTAAGGCCATTTATTATACGGAAGAACAAATTCCCTCTTTATTGGAATAAGAAGGGAACGATCTCTGTTTTTCATGAGGTGTTTTATTTATACGATAATTGTTTTCCATCTTCCCCTTTTATAGAGGATGAAAATTGCAATGGCGCGGCATATCCAGTCGATTGCCGCTCCCAGCCACACTCCCCCTAATCCCCAGCCAAATTGGATTCCAAATAAGTAAGACATGGGAAGATGCAGGCACAACGTGCCGATAATAGTAATAATCATCGGGCTTAAGGTGTCTCCCGCTCCTCGCAGGCCTCCGGAAAAAACCATGTAGATGGCCAGCGCCGGTTGTTCAATGGCGGCAATCATAATGCACGTTGCTGCTAATGAAAGCACATCGGGATCAGGGTGGAATATTTTTGCCATGCTCGCCGGGAAAACAAGAAAGATAAAGGCTAAAAAACTCATAAAACAGATGGAAAAGAGAGAACTGCGTTTCATACTTTTCAGCGCGAGAGGCGTGTTCTTCATGCCAAGACTTTGTCCCACTAATGTTGCGGTGGACACCGCCAGGGCGAATCCCGGCATGAATGACATCGATTCGATGCGTATGGCAATTTGATGCGCAGCCAGCGGAACGGTGCCAAGCATGGTTACAATTTTCGTGAAAAATAAGAATCCTGTTTGCGTTAAAAAGGCATCAATGGCAGCGGGAAGGGAGATGCGAATAATTCTTCTGATAGAGGCAAAATGCAATTTTTTTATATGTTGGAATTGAAGGTGCAGGACGCATTTTCCCCCGAATAGTTTTAATAACAGCAAGCCTGCCCCGATTGCAAATGAAATCGCGGTTGCCCACCCTACACCTGTAACTCCGAGCTTTGGAAATGGCCCTATCCCGAAGATAAAAAGCCAGTTAAAAAGTATGTTAATGCAATTGATGACAAGCGTTATTTTCATTGGCGTTTTGGTGTCTCCTGCGCCGCGCAGGATTCCGCTGCTCACAAAAATGATCAGGCGAAAAATGAGAAACCCGGAGACGATTTGAAAATACCCTTTCCCAAGGTCTGCCACCTGTGGTTCAGCGCTCATCAGGATAAAAATCGTCCTGGCGAAAATTATCAGAAATGGTGTAATGAGCATTCCCATAAACAACGCTATGAGGATAGCCTGAGATGCCACAATCTGCGCGTGGTCTTTTTCCTTGGCGCCGATGTGCCGCGCTACGATGCTCGATGCGCCATAGCTTAGTGAGGAAGATACCAGGGAGATAAAAAAGAAAATAGAACCTGCCAGCCCTGCCGCGGCAATAGCGTCTGTTCCCAGTCTGCCTACCATTATCGTGTCAGAGACAAAAACACTCATGTGCAGCAAATTCTCAATGGCAACAGGAATGCAGAGTTTCAGTATATTTTTATTCAGATTTTTTTCTGTCAGTTCAAGCAATGGCATTGTACGTAATGAATTATGTTATGTTAAAGAAGTTGCTCCATTATAAGGAGAAAGTTCGGGAAACAAAATGTAAAAAGGCAAAAGAGCGTAGATAATGATACAGTAAATCAAAATTCTCACTCACTACTGCCAAGTCGATGTGCAGGATTGTTATCAATGAAATAATAGCATTGACATAACAATTGGATATGATAAGCTTTAGAACGTAAAATATCAGGAAAGCCGTGTTATATTGATGCAATTAGGTAATATAATTCATGATATGCGGAATATTTTCATTTAATAGTACTGATATCCTTGGGAGGAAGATAAAAAATGGATAAAGATGAGGTTCTGCAGGATTATAAAACACAAGATGCAGTGGTTAGAAATATTGAAATTTTGGGAGAAGCTGTCAAATTGCTATCGGATGAAACAAAAGAAAAAGTATCCAAATATTCCATGGAAAGACATTGCCAGAACAAGAGACAAGTTAATCCATGATTATTTTGGGGTAAACATTGATATTATATGGGATATTGCCAAAAATGAAATTCCAACACTATTTGCGCAGTTAAAAGATATATAGACGACTAACAAGGCGTCGCACCTTCTCATTACTGCTATTTCGCGCTCATACGAGCTTGGTCAAAAAGATTACAATTTTATAACTTTTGTTACACGTATTGTATTGTAAGCTGTAGTTAAAAGACTTTTTTGAAAATTCGGATTCATCTATCAGAATGTATTCCGGATATCATTCCTTTTTGTATGTTATCCGGAAACTGTAGAATAACTTGTTATATGGATTCAGATTATGCCAAGCGCAACTATTAAGATATTCTTAGTACACGGTGATCCTAAAAGGCTTCGGACTGCGGAGCTGTCAAATTGGACTGGCAAAGCAGTCTCAGGACCACGCAGTGAATTTGAAGGCGTAGTCGGGCGTGAAGAGTCTGGCAGCTCAGGTGTTTATTTTCTAACTGGTAACGATCCTGAATCAGGGAAGCCAGCCGTATACATAGGTGAAGCGGAAAATATCAGAGATCGTGTTAAGGCGCATCTGGAGAAAGATTTCTGGAATCAAATGATCTACTTCATTAGCAAGGATGAAAATCTTACAAAAGCTCACATCCGATACTTAGAAGGAAGACTTATTGAGCAAGCTCGTCAAGCTGGTAGAGCACTCGTTATGAACGGTCAGAGTAGCGGTGCAAGATTACCGGAGTCTGATCGTGAAGATATGGAAGTCTTTTTGGAAAAGATAAATCAGTTATTGCCTGTTCTTGGCGTTGAACTTTTAGTCGCTGTTTCCGGCAAAGTCGCTGCTGAGACAGAAAAGGAAATGCTGTATTGTGAAATTAAAGGCACAAAAGCGAGAGGCCATCTTACTCCTAACGGTTTCATAGTTCTTAAGGGATCACAAGCTGTATTAAACGAGCGTGCATCTTCGCAGAAATATCCATGGCCACTGAATATGCGACAAAGACTTAAAGATGATGGTGTTCTTTCTGCTTCTGAAAATCATCTTATATTTACACGTGATGAGGAGTTTTCCAGTCCGAGTGCTGCGGCAGCGGTAATTCACGGCGGTCATGCTAATGGGCTTATAGCATGGAAAAACAAAAATGGGAAACCCTTAAAAGAAATTGAATCCATATAACAAGTCATTGGCGCGAACGAGTGCCACAGGACACTGTATCAGATAAGCAGTACTTTGAGATTTCCAAATCGTCTTTATGCTATTTCACGTTCTCAAGTGGCACTCGTCGCTCAATTCTACGTTAGTTGCTAATATTGGCACATAAACAGACGGATAATTAATGAAACTGCCTAATAATACTCTGATTGCGCATGAAAAACTGATACAATATCTATTAGTTCCAAGAAAGCGAAACGATAAATCACAATGGTTAGCAAAGGCAGGCTACACCCTCGAAAACTGGCTGTTATTGGAAAATGATTTACGCAACCAGATTTTATCACTCGATGTCGTGCTAATTGAAAATACCCAATATGGTCAAATGTATGAAATCAGCGGAAAACTAACCGGACCGAATGGAAAAAGTTTGAAAGTATGCACAATTTGGATGACTGAAAATGAAACAGGAGACAGGAGACACAAAGTTCATTACTATGTATCCAAACAAAGGGAGGATAGAGAAATGACATATAAATTGTTTGAAGAAGTCGTTTTATTAAAAGATATTCCTGAAAAAAGATTAAAGAGAGGTGACGTTGCCACCATTGTTGAGCATCACCCTGTTTCTAAGGGCGAAGACGGATATTCATTAGAAGTATTTAATGCGCTTGGAGACACAATAGCAGTGATAATTGTACATGAGTCAGCAATTGAGCCCTTAACAGAGAATGAGATTTTTAGTATTCGTTCATTGGTGGCAGAGGGAAAGGAGTAGAAGTAACCGGGTACACCTCGATTAAAAAAACTATCGAATTCTCCTGAAAATCGTTGCAGCAGAATTAAGATTTATGGGAAAAGAAAGCCGCCTAACAATGCAATCCAGCGGACGGCAAAAAACGCCGCCGCTGATTTTTGCCGTTCCTTCCTACCGCTCGGCATTGTGGATTTGAGAAATAATTTTATATAATAATAGAAAATCGAAGGAGAAAAAAATGGCCACCGCAGATAGAATTTTTAAAGAGGCATCAACCCTTAGCCCCTCCGAAAAGGCACAACTCATCGATATGCTAATTTCCACACTTGATAAGTCTGATAAAGAAATCGATGAATTATGGGCAAAAGAGGTTGAGGATAGGATTGATGCCTATGATCAAGGAAAAATCAAGGCGATATCTTTAGAAAAGGTTCTTCAGAAATACAGGTAAAATAAAAATGAAGATAAATTTTCTAGAGATTGCTCAAATCGAGTTGGATGAAGCCATCGAGTATTACAATTACGAGGTTCCTGGTCTTGGCGATACTTTTCTGACCGAAGTGCTGAATGCTCTTGATAGGATTGGCGAATTTCCTGAAGCATGGCAACCCTGTTCAAAACGAACAAGGCGATGTCAAACCCGGCGTTTTCCATACGGAGTTATCTACCAAATACGAGAACAAGAAATCTGTAACACTTTACTTTTTTGAAAAATTACCCCTGTCTTAACCCCATGCTTCAGCATGGGGTTAAGGGGAGAAATAATCATGGGCTTCAGCCCTGAAGTATAGTTAGCCCAATATCTTTCACTGTACCAGGTTGTAGAGACAGGTTTCAAACCTGTCTCTACCAAAGCCGGTGTATTTATTGTGGATATCTCCGCACTAAAGTGCGGAGTTAATGGATGTGAAATGTGCTCCATGCTCCAATATTAGAGGTGCCTTATAAAATAAGGGAAACCGATGTCTTTTTCAAAAAGCTAAAGTGTTACAGAAATCTTAATTGTGGCAATTGCTAATCTTCACAGAAAACCAGATTATTGGAAGGATAGGATTTAGTCTGCCGAACATCCGCTTTGAGAAGGATGTTCATTCCGCTGCGCTCCATTCGCACCTCTCAAGCTGGGCGTTGGCAAAACGTTAGGTAAACAGTATGGGGCGTGCGGCGATGAAAAGGATGCAGATCAGAAAAGCATTCACTTTGATGGAATCAGGTCCAGTTGTTTTCATTACGACAAATGATGGAGAGAAGAACAACGTAATGACTATCTCATGGACCATGGTGATGGGCTTTACGCCGATATTTGCCATTGTTACAGGCCCCTGGAACTATTCCTACACTGCACTCAGGAAATCGAGAGAATGCGTAATTGCAATTCCCACTGTGGATCTAATTGATCAAGTCGTTGGTGCGGGAACATGTTCGGGCGCCGGTACAGACAAATTTAAGAAGTTTGGACTAACTCCTGTGAAGGGAAAGCATGTCAGGTCACCCCTGATTAAGGAATGCCTGGCAAACATTGAACATGGATAGATTATACGCCTATTCCCTGCCAATAGATGTTCCACAATTGCGCATGTATTTTTTGGGGTACAAAATTAAACTTTTTATACGACCATACAGTGACGGTAGCCTGGATGAGCCCTAAAAAGGCAATAGCAGATGTCATGGAATTTATATTTTTTTTAACGGATCCTGACTGTATTGCGATGGTAAGTATTTTTTCTATCTTTCGTAAATATTTCCGGATAAGCAGTGAAATCTTCCTGCGAATAATAGTATCGCTGAATTGCATAGCCCCCATGATGACAATAAATGATGTCTCGCGTCGTTCTCTTGCATAGGTGAGATGGGCAAGGAGCACGTTTTTAAGATTCAGTATGGGGTCGTTGTGCACCATTGCCTTGTCTATGGCTTCCATAAGGGTTTCTTCAATATTGTCGATCAGAAAACTTAATATTGCTCTTTTGCTTTTAAAATGACGGTATATAGCGCCTCTGGTCGTGCCTATCCGCTTTGATATCTCGCCGATTGTTACATATTCAATTCCCTTTGCTGAAATAATGTCCCGTATAATATCAATAATTTGCTGTCTTCTGATCTTTGTGTGTTTTCTGGTTTGCACGGTGTCTGCCTCCTTGAATGTAGGTATGCGATAATTTACTTGCATGAAGTATAAAATATGAATTATACTTTATCAACAACTAAGTATACAGATGTTTACATAACTTGTGCGAATGTGTAAAAGTCTCAAAGGTTATAAAAAATAAGGTTGTTGTGGTGGCAATCTGAACGAAGAAAGTTATGACGTATACAAAAGAATCATTAAAAGAACTTATTTCCGGAAAACTCAGGGATTACAAGCTCATTATTGTATCCAACCGCGAGCCGTACATACACAACTATGCAGGCGAGGAGATAAGGTATATTATTCCTGCAAGCGGTATGGTTACCGCGCTGGATCCCATTATTCGGGCTGAAGGAGGCACGTGGATTGCCTATGGCAGCGGTGATGCCGATAAGGAGGTTGTGGACGGCAAAGGGCATATTGCCGTTCCGCCGGATAATCCGCAATACACACTCCGAAGGGTTTGGCTTACCCATGAAGAAGAAGAAAGGTTTTATTACGGCTTTTCCAACGAAGCGTTGTGGCCGCTCTGCCATATTGTGTACGTGAAGCCGAAATTTAATGAAGCGGATTGGCAGGTGTATAAATCTGTCAATCAGAAATTTGCCGATGTTGTGTTAGAAGAAGTGGGAAGTGATAAGGCATTTGTTTTCATCCAGGACTATCATTTCACCTTGCTTCCCAGGATGCTGAAAGAAAGCAGGCCGGATCTGCTTGTGGCGCAGTTTTGGCATATTCCATGGCCTAACCGGGAGGCGTTCCGTATATGCCCCTGGGGACAGGAAATTCTGGAGGGACTTCTGGGAAATGATCTCCTGGGATTCCACGTCCAGTATCATTGCAATAACTTTCTCGACACGGTGGACCGAAATCTGGAATCAAGGGTGGATTATAGCAAGTTTTCCGCAACCAAGGGTGGCAAAACCACACACATCCGTCCGTTTCCTATCAGCATTGATTTTGATGAATTAAATCTGCAGGCACAAAGCAAGGAAGTTGAAGCTGAGATGTCTCGCTTCAAAAGAGAACTCGGTTTAAAAGGTCAGATTATAGGTATTGGTCTGGATCGTGTTGATTACACAAAAGGCATCCCCGAACGGTTTATGGCCATTGACAGGTTCCTTGAAAAATATCCTGAATACAGAGGCAAATTTACCTTTGTGCAGGCAGGCAATATAAGCCGTATTCATATTGATGACTACCGTGATTATAACGACAAGATATACGATCTTATGGTTGAGATCAATCACAAGTACCGTGACGGCAGATGGATCCCCATACGTCTGCTGAAATCGCATTTTAACCGCGTAAGCGTGCAAGCATTATATCGTCTGTCTGATTTCTGTATCGTCAGCGCGTTGCATGACGGGATGAACCTTGTTGCCAAGGAGTTCCTTGCATCACGCTTTGACGAATCGGGCATATTGTTGCTCAGCCGGTTTACCGGCGCTTCCGAAGAACTCGCAGGGTGTATCCAGATCAATCCTTACGCCACGGATATTTTTGCAGAAGCCATAAAAACTGCTATCGAAATGCCTGCTGATGAAAAGAAGAAAAGGATGCAGCGCCTCAGGGAACAGGTGCGTGAACACAATGTATACAACTGGGGTCAAAATATTGTAAACGAATTAATTAAGCTACAATAATGAAATACTTGTTCGAAAATATCCATGCTGTCAATAAACTTCTCCGATCAGGGGGATATACCGTCCTTTTAACGGATTTTGACGGCACTTTGACGCCCATACGGAAACATCCTGACCACGCTGTTCTTTCAGAAGAGATACGACAGATGCTGATAAAACTTACCCGGGATGAGAAGGTGTTTTTAGGGATAATAACCGGACGTTCCCTGAAGCAGATCAAAGAATTGGTTCAGATTCCTGGTGTTCTCTATGTTGCCAATCATGGCATTGAAATGGAGGGGCCGGGGATACGGTCTACCTGTCCTGAAGCCAAAAAGGCACGCAGCACCCTCTGGCATATTTACATGAAACTTTTTAAATCTTTACGGCATATCGAAGGATTTTATATTGAAGATAAGGGGCTTTCCGTCAGCGTGCATTATCGTGCAGTTAAAAAACGGGGTGACGTGGAACGGGTGCGTGATACCCTTCACGCCATTATAAAACCTTTCCTGGAAAGAAAGATGATCCTGCTGAGCGAAGGCAGGATGGTTTATGAGATATGTCTTCCCCAGGAGAAGTAAAGACATTTTTGGAACATCTTTTCGAACAGAAGCATGAGGTGTACGATGAATGCCCTCGATAAGGCAAAAGAACCATTTCGATTTAACACACAAGTCTCTATACCGGAACTTACCGGGTTAAAGGCTGCAACACTGCAGGAATTGCTGGAACTTCTCAAAACAGTTCCCGGTTCGGTTATTTATTATCATACCCACCGTTTTCTCCAGCAGCATCAGTATCTTTCCCCCGAACCTCCGAATGATTTTGCTTACTGGATTACAGGTATTTTAGGCGAAGAGGAATTGGGAGAGTTGTTGTTTAGCATAGATACGATTCAGTATGCGACCATCCGTGAACTTCGTGACGAAATCGTACGTACCATTGAAAATTATATCGTTCGGTATCCACGATCACTTCATAAGTTTGCGACACCCGGAGAAGAGTTCCATTGTGTAAAATCAGTTAGCTTTGTTTTTCAGACACCCTATACAGCCTCAGACCTCAAAGAATTTCAGGCGGGATTGCAACGGGTGAGCATTAATTCTCTGTACTTTCACATGTTTGAGGCCAGGCTGCGTATAGGGCGCAGCGCCAATGATTTTTCCCACTGGCTCGAATACAGTCTTTCGGAAAAGAAACTGGCCGGCAAAATTGCCTCACTTGATCCCTATACCCACACCATGGAAAACCTCCGGCTTACCCTTGTAAAATTGATAGAAAAACGGATTGTTGAGTCTATGGAAAAACCTTCCGGGTCTGATAAATAGAAATGGGTAAAACTATGAAAGTATTGGGTGTATCAGGTTCTCCTATCAATAACAGCAATACGGACAGGGCGCTAAAGGTAGCTTTGGAGGCAACCGGACTTGAAACTGAATTTATAAAACTTGTTGAATACAATATCACCCCATGCAGGGCATGCATCGGTTGTGTGGAAACAAACCGGTGTGTAAATACCCATGATGACGGAATTCTCCTTGCAGAAAAGGCAAAAGCGGCAGATGCCTTGATTGTTGCCTGCTATACACCGTACTCTTCAATTGATTCGCTAACGAAGGCATTTATAGAAAGGCTCTACCAGCTTCGCCATAAACACGGATTCATGGCAGGCAAGCCGGGAGGCGCAATCGTTGCCTGCGCAATTCCTGCTTCAAACAAAGCCTTGCCTCCTGCATGTGAAATGGGAACAAATGCCATCATGTATTACATGCTGGAAGAGGGGATGAATTTTGTAGGTTCTGTCAAAATATTGGGGAATGTCCCATGTATCAAGTGCGGTTACGGCAATGAGTGCAGGACTTCTGGACTCAGGATGATATATGGAAACGAGGCAACGGTGCAATCTGTCGGAATAAATAAGTTTGAAGAGCAACAGGATGCCCTTGATGCAGCAAGGGCGCTGGGTAAAAAGATAGCGGGCACACTTAAGAAAAAAGCCTGAGCTATCAGAAAGGAACATAGTATGTCCGCACATGACCTGAAATGGAAGGCGCTCTCCGGAGGTGAAAGAAAAAAAATTTCTTTTATTGCTAATTGTATGGTACTTCTGGGTTTCTTTGTTTTTTTGGGCTGTGCTGCTACCTCACATAATACTATTGTTTCTCCTCGTCAGCCGGATACAAAACAGTTTGCAGAAGAAAAAGGATGTCTATCCTGCCATAAGGGAATCGAGATTATTAATGACAATATGCAGCCCTTTCTGCTGAGCTTTGCTAAAAAGCAATACGGAAAAGGTTCCGGGTATGAATGCGCTGTATGCCACGAAGGCAATCCCTCTTCCGGCAAAAAGGAAGAAGCCCACAGTTCCCTTATACCAAACCCATCGAGCATGTGGGTACTCCATGAAGGAAAGGGGTGTGCAAAATGCCACGACAGCAAAGGGAGCATAACTACCCTCATGGGAAAACCCCTCAGCCAACCTGTGGGTGGAGAGCTTATATCTGAGCAGCTCCTTTCCTCAGAACCTTCCGGAGTATTGGGAACGGACTATACCTACAGGATGGCAACGTCCCTGCATGCCCTGATGACGGGGATAGCGAGCAAAACGCTATCTTCAAACGGAGTTATACCGAAAGGGACCTTTCCGTATGGCAACTTTGATACGATAGACACCGATGGCCGGATTCCACGAGTCGGTTCTGAAAAATACAAGGAATGGATTGGCGCTGCAATAAAATCCGGATTCATGCGAATTGCCGATAAAGTAGATGAAATCCCCGACTTTAAAAATGGCGTCAACCTCTTTGGTTCAGAGGAAAAAGCAGGTTTTCCGGATACCTACAGAAAACAGTGCGCAAGGTGTCACGTCTGGGGCGAAGGAAGGAATAAGAGGGGAGATTTACGTGCCTCAGGATGTGCAGCATGCCATGTGCTTTATGGGAATGACGGCAAATATGAAGGCGGCGATCAAAATATCAAAAACACGGGGATACGCCCGCATCCGCTGCGACATCGCATCACCACTGCCATTCCTGCCGCCCAGTGCACCCATTGCCACACACGGGGAAGGAGAATAGGTACTACCTTTGCAGGCATGTTTGAGTATGATTATGTGAAGGATGGAGAAGCGCCCCCGTTTGATGAAAATGCGAAACCGCAGGAACCCCTCTTTACAAAGGAGTATTTGCATGTAAGAAAAGATGTGCACTTTGAAAGAGGCATGCAATGCGCCGATTGCCATACATCAATAGACGTGCACGGAGACGGCAATATCTACCCGGCAACGGTCTATCAGGTGGAGATTACCTGCTACGACTGTCATGGAACCCCCGAAAAATATCCCTGGGAACTCTCCGTAGGATATGGCACACCGGTAACCCTGGAAGGTGATAGGGGAATATTTAAATGCGGCATCAGAGAATATCTCCTTACGTCAAGGGGTAATGTAAAGGCAAATTGGATAAAGGAAGAAGAAAAGGCATACGTAGTGAGTAAATATACCGGCAAAAGGCATGAAATACCTTTACTCAGGGATATAACGTTACACGACAACTTTAAAACCCAACAGGGCAAGGTTGCAATGTCAACTATTCACAAACATATGGAAAAGCTGGAATGTTACGCCTGTCATGCAACGTGGGCGCCGCAGTGTTTTGGATGCCACATGCAATATGACAGAAGGGCAAAAGGCACAGACTGGATAACTACATCTAAGAAGGTAAACCCCACAACAGGCAGGCAAACGGTAACCGAAGGTTTTGGCGACCTGTCTCTGGAAAACAGATCTTTCATGAGGTGGGAAAGCCCGATACTGGGAATGAATTTAAGAGGGAAGGTCTCACCCCTCGCCCCGGGTTGTCAGGTCTTTTATACCTTCATAGATGAACAGGGAAATATTAAGGCGCTTAACAAACATTATACCACCTCCACAGGTCACAATTCCCCGACCCTGTCTCCTATAAATCCCCACGCGACAAGCCTTGTTGCAAGAACCTGTGAGGACTGTCACACAAACCCCAAGTCCATAGGGTATGGGACGGGCAATTCAAGAAGCGCTGGAAAACTCCTGGGTGATAAACCTTTGTTCCAGGACTTGTCAACAGGTGTATACGGCGATATTCCTGACGTAATGACCGGGCGGCAGCAGACCCCGGGGATAAAAGAGTTTCCCTATGCATTGGATCAATTGGTTGTAAGAAGCGGAAAACAGACACAGAATATGCCCCTTCCCGAAGACAGGCCATTAAATCAGGAAGAGAGAAATCTTATAGAAAGAGAAGGTTTATGTATAGGATGTCATCAGCATTACGGAACTTCGGAGTGGGAAAACATGGTTAAAAAGTATGGAAGGGCAGAGACTGCCGAACAGCACGAGAAGATAGTTTCAGAGGCAATGAAAAGCCTGCTGGGAAAAACAGTGAAGGACACGAAATAATGCCGAAAATAACTGACTACGAACCGATCGTCGGGACCCATACCATTGAAGAATTGCGGATATTAGCGGGCAAACTGCAGGGAAAGGTGATTCAGAACATCAATTCCACTGCTGTGGGTGGCGGTGTGGCTGAAATCCTGAATCGCATGGTGCCTTTATTGCAGGAACTGGGGGTAGATGCCCGATGGGATTTTATCAAGGGCGGTGAAAGTTTCTTTAATGTCACAAAAAAATTTCACAATGCGCTTCATGGGAAATCCGAGGAAATCACACCGCAAATGTTTGAAGTCTTCATGGATACAAGCCAGAGAAATATTGACGAAGTCAAGATGTATGGAGATATCATGTTTATCCATGATCCACAGCCTATTGCGCTGATTAAGAAAAAGGACTCCATGCCTCATAGTAAATGGGTCTGGCGATGCCATATCGATGTCTCAACGCCGAACAAACAGGTGTGGGATTTTCTCACACCGTTTATTCATCAATACGATGGCGCTGTTTTTTCTGCTCCTGGTTTTTCACAGTCCTTGCCTATACGGCAATTTTTAATTTCTCCCTCTATTGATCCTTTAAGCGATAAAAACAGGGATTTGCCCCAGGAAACAGTAGAAAAAGTCCTGGAAAAATATCAGATACCCGGAGATAAACCCATTATCACGCAGATCTCGCGGTTTGACTATTTGAAAGACCCTGTCGGCGTTATCGAAGCCTATCGCCTGGTGAAGAAGCGCATTGACTGTCAGCTCATTATCGCCGGCGGCACCGCAACGGATGACCCGGAATCAACGAAGGTCTTTGCAGAGACAAAAGAGGCAGCAGGAAACGATGCCGACATTCATATCCTTCCTATCCCTTCCGGCAGTGATATAGAGATCAATGCCCTTCAGAGGGCGTCCACGGTCATCGTGCAGAAATCACTGCGTGAAGGATTCGGGCTTACCGTAACTGAAGCGTTATGGAAGGCGAGGCCTGTTGTCGCATCCAGCACCGGTGGGATTCCGTTGCAGGTAAAACACAAATACAGCGGTCTCTTATGTCATAGTGTTTCCGGCGCTGCCTTTGCAATAAAACAGCTATTAAACAGCCCGGAATACGCCAAGAGGCTGGGCGAAAACGGGCGTGAGCACGTCAGGCAAAATTTCCTTCTCACCCGCCATTTGAAGGACTACATGCTCTTGTTTCTGTGCATGTACCATCCGGAAGATATAGTTTATTTGTAATTTTCAAAATTACGTTGTAGCTGACGTAACAACAGATATTCCCTTTTTCATTTTGATTTTCAAGCAGGACTTAATGGTGTGATAAGAAATAATATGAGAATAATGGTGTTTTTATGATAAAATTGGTAATAGTAAGGCACGGAGAAAGTATATGGAATTACGAAAATATATTTACAGGGTGGACGGATATTGATTTATCAGATAATGGAGTTGCAGAGGCAAAACAAGCAGGGAAAATCTTAAAAAAAGAGGGTTATGTTTTTGATATAGCCTTCACTTCCATACTCAAAAGAGCAATTAAAACTTTGTGGTATATTTTAGACGAAATGGATTTAACGTGGATACCAGTATACAATACATGGAGATTGAATGAAAGGCACTATGGCGCATTGCAGGGTTTAAACAAGGCTGAAGTGGCGAAAAAATATGGAACGGAACAAGCGCTTATATGGAGGAGAAGTTATGATGTTCCTCCCCCTTCTCTCACAATAACAGACGATCGTTATCCTGGTAATGATATAAAATACCAAAATATTGATATTGATAAAAAAGAAATACCTTTAACAGAGAGTTTAAAAGATACCGTTTTTAGATTTTTACCTTACTGGAATGAGGTAATATCACCCGCTATCCGTGAGAAAAAAAAGGTCGTCATTGTAGCTCACGGGAATAGTTTAAGGGCTTTGGTCAAATATCTTGATAATGTACCAGACGATAAAATAACCGCGTTAAACATCCCGACGGGTATACCTCTTGTGTATGAACTCGACGAGGGATTAAAACCAATCTCGAAATATTATCTTGGAAACGGAATGAGAGGTGAAGAATGAATTGGTACCAGCTTTCTATAAAAGAAATACTGCAAAAGCTTGGGACATCTGAAGAAGGATTGACTGATAATGAAGTCACGGCGCGTCTTGAGCAATACGGCCTGAACAAACTTGTCGAAGAGGAGAAAATCAGCAGGCTGAAAATCCTTCTCCATCAATTCACCAGTCCGCTCATTTACATCCTTCTTGTCGCCGCTGTTGTAACGGCGCTTCTCAGAGAATATATTGATACCGGCGTAATTATGGCCGTTGTGATCATTAACGCGGTTATCGGCTATATGCAGGAATATAAGGCAGAACAGGGCGTAAGGGCGCTCAAAAAGATGCTCATACCAAGGGCTCGTGTTGTAAGAAACGGCAAGGAAAAAGAAATAAACAGTGAGCAACTTGCGCCGGGCGACGTTGTCCTCCTTGCGTCCGGTACAAAGGTGCCGGCCGACCTGAGGTTGCTTAAGACGTACGAGCTGAAGGTTGAAGAAGCCATGCTTACCGGCGAATCAATCCCCGCTGAAAAATCAACGTCAGCGATAAGTGAAGATAATTTGACCTCCGGTGATCAAAAGAATATGACCTTTATGGGAACCATCGTATTGACCGGAAGGGCAAAGGGTATCGTGGTGGAGACCGGGTCAAAGACTGTGATTGGTGGCATTGCCAGGGAGGTTAAAGAGATAGGAGTGACAAAGGCACCCCTTCAGAAAAAAATAGAAAATTTTGCAAAATACATTGGATTTGTTGTCCTGGCAGCCTCTGTCGTGCTTTTTGGTATGGGAATACTTGTTGGTGAAAGCATACATGATATGTTCATGACGGCAGTGGCCTCTGCTGTGGCGGCCATACCAGAAGGACTTCCCATTGTCGTGACCATAGCCATGTCTATTGGTGTGGCCAGAATGGCGAGGCAAAACGCCATCATGAGAAAACTTCCGGCGGCTGAGACCCTCGGAAGCACCACGGTTATCTGTTCAGATAAGACGGGAACCCTTACGAAAAACGAGATGACCGTCAGGCTTATTTACGACGGAGAGCATATCTACGATGTCGCCGGAAGCGGATACGAACCAAAGGGCGAGATACTCCATGATCAAATGGCTGTTAATGCGGAGGAGAGAAAGAGACACGTTCAGGTACTGCGCATAGGGCTTCTCTGCAATGAATCGAATATGTACGAAGAAGACGGACAGTATAAGGTTGACGGCGACCCTACGGAAGGGGCGCTGATTGTTTCTGCAATGAAGGCTGGTCTCATGCCGGAGGATGAAAAAAAACACTATCCGCAGATTGCAATCATTCCCTTTGAATCTGAAAGGGGTTATATGGCAACCCTTCACAAACACGGAGGGAAAAAGTTTATATTTGTTAAGGGCGCGTCGGAGAGGGTGCTAGATATGTGTGCCGGGACTGATGCTGGTGATGGTTCTCAGAAAAAAGAGATTTTACACGTTGCCCATAACTTTGCAAAAGAGGGTATGCGGGTACTTGCCTTTGCCTGCAAGGAAGTCTCTCACGACGGGGAAGACCTTACCCACCAGAACCTGACGTCAGGTATGGTCTTTGCCGGTTTGCAGGGAATGATGGACCCGCCAAGACCGGAATCCATAGAGGCCATAAATGGTTGTAAACAGGCTGGCATCAGGACTATCATGATAACGGGCGACCATGCAGTCACCGCAGTATCAATTGCAAAAAAACTAGGTTTGGGTAGTGAGAATCCCAAGGTAATTACAGGGAGAGAACTTGAAACGATGAGTGACGAAGATCTCTTTCATGCGGTGAAGGATGTTTCTGTGTATGCACGGGTCTCTCCACACCACAAACTGAGGATAGTACAACAATTGAAGAGGCATGGTGAGATCGTCGCAGTAACGGGCGATGGGGTTAATGACGCCCCCGCCCTCAAGGAAGCGCACATAGGCATCGCTATGGGAAGAACAGGGACCGATGTGGCAAAGGAGGCGTCTGACATGGTACTGGCGGACGATAATTTTGCAAGCATCTTTAATGCCGTAAAAGAGGGGAGAATACTCTTTGACAATATCCGCAAGGTCGTCTTCTTTCTTATACCAACCGGTATGGCTACGATAATTTCTATTATTGCGACCCTTTTATTGGGTATACCCAT
>VGXV01000021.1 GCA_016873165.1 Planctomycetota bacterium
ACTGGTGCGGATTTCTATAATCCGTAACTAAAAAACCTGAAAATACGGGTGCGGTCAATGGAATGAATGCTTTTGGACATTATAATTTTTTCATTTAATAAGGCAAAAAATCTACGATTTTTTGCTATGGGAAATCTTTTTCGCTTGACAAAAGCCTTCTAATGGGTGACACCATTTGCCCCCCCCATTTGCCCTCGAAAAAATGAAAATGCTTTCTAAAATGGCCTGAATGCGAAATTGGTGCAAAGATTGATACCCTTGCAAACAAGACCGCCATAAAGGAATACCACGAACTCGATTTTAATCAACTTCTCGAAGTCCTCAGGAAGAACAAAAACAAAAAACTTGACAATTTTGCATAGCTGCATTAATATGGCCTTAATTCTAGTCAACCTTAATGGAGGTCTTTGTATTATGAGAACCTTATCTCTGTCAGAAGCAAAGATGAAGCTCAGCAGCCTCGTTGAAACTGTTAGTACTACCGACGAGGAGATAGTAATTACAAAAAATGGTTCACCTGCCGCTGTTTTGGTGAGTCCGGACGAATTTGAAAGCTGGAAAGAAACAATCGCCATTCGCTCTGATTTGCCATTAATGCAGGAAATTAAAGAAGGATTAAAGGCATTAAAAAGGAAAAAGGCAAAACTGTTTACACTTGATGAACTTCTGGATTGATATATCCTGAAAATGAGCAAGATCATAAGAATACTCAGAGTTCCTGACAGTGTGGCAGAGCTTATGAGAAATATGCATCCTCATCTTAAGAAGAAAATCAAGGCATCCCTACAGTCTATAATCTCTGATCCTTATTTAGGAAAAGCACTAAAGGATGAACTTGCTGGTTTGAGAAGTTTTCGAGTCAGCCGATTTAGGATAATATACAGGATTTCAGACGAGAAGCTAATTGAAACTGTTGTAATAGGTCCCCGCGAACGCATATACGAGGATACTTTGCGGTTGCTTAAAAAAAATGAAGATATTGGAGATGCCGGAAATCAAAATAAACATACAAGTAATTCATAAAAAATGAGAAACAGGGAAATCAAGGGTTTTCTGAAATAGCTTGGACGCAAAATCGGCACTGAGATTGATACCCTTACAAACAAAGTTTTATTTTATTTCTTGAAAAAATAGCACGCAGCAAACAAATAATACTCTCTTTTGAAGAAATATACGAACGGGAAAAAATCCGTGAACGGCCAATGGTGACTAAATTATAATATACGGATAAATTTTTAGAACTCGGGATTATTGAACCGGTTGGTAGGACAAAAGGTACGAAATATATTCTCTCTCATAAATATTATGTGCAAGAAGGAAAGGCTGGAATACATACAATTAAAAACTCATTGTAATCATTAAATCAATAAAATACAGATACCGTAATGAGCCAGTTTCTTTCAACCAAAACCACCCGAATCTTCCTGCCTATTCTGTTATCTTTGATTTCTTTTCTTGTTTACCTGAACACCCTTCACCATCAATTTGTATTCGATGACTTTAGGATCATTACGAACAACCCGTACATAAAGGACTGGAAGTACTTTCCGGCGCTTTTTAACAGCGATTATTTCAAAATTTCCGGGGAACTCAGCTACCGTCCGCTGGTAACGCTTACCTATTGTATCGATCACAGCATATGGAATCTTAACCCGTTCGGATATCATTTAACGAACGTAATCATTCACCTATTCAATGTTTTATTGCTTAACTGTTTTATAAGACGTCTGACAAAGAATGTCCGACTCGCCTTTGTCTCGTGTCTGCTTTTTTGCTTACACCCAATACTTACGGAAACGGTAAATTCGGTCGGATTTCGCGAAGACCTTTTATGCGCCACCTTTCTCCTCTTAACCCTGTTTTTTTACGTTAAAACAAATACCGCTCAAAATAAGATAACCTGTTATGTTCTTGCACTTCTCTCCTATTGTTTCTCTTTTCTTTCAAAGGAAACGGCAATCGCAACGCCATTTATTCTTTTTGCCGCAGACTGGTTTTTTTTACGTCAGGGGAAACAGATCAAACCGAAGATTGCAAAATATTATCCGGGTTTTATTGCTATTACCGGTATTTACCTGTTGTTCAGACTACTTCTTTTTAAAAGTACGGAAGAACATTTTACGTATCCGGGAAACAGCGTAATTACGAACTTTTTTACAATGGCAAAGGTTGCTGCTTCCTATGTAAAACTATTGGTCTTTCCTGTCGTTTTGAATGCGGATTATCATGTTACAACGGAGCTATCGGTTTTCAGATTCCCTTTTCTGCTTTCATTTGGATTGTTAATATCTCTGGGAATAGTTTTTCTGCGACTTTTAAAAAGACAGAAAGAACTGACATTCTGCATGTTCTGGTGTTTTGTTACCTTATTGCCTGTCATGAATATTATCCCTATCGGAAATATTATGGCAGAAAGGTACCTCTATCTTCCTTCTCTCGGCTTTTGTTTCTTTTTAGGGTTGCTTTTTATAAAAATAAACACACCCTTCCGGCATTTCCTACGGAATGTTTTTGCAACAATCCTCGTTTTTGTTCTTATTTTTTATTTTTGGGTAACAATCCGGCACAATAAAATCTGGTACGATGAAAATACATTATGGACTTACATGGTAAATAGCGCCTCATGCAGTTTTAACGCACATAATAATCTGGGAAAGGTTTACTTTCAGGAAGGGAAAATTGGCAGGGCAATCGAAGAATATAATGTTTCTTTGGCAAAGGCATCGGAAGTGAATTATAAATTTCCTGCCGCACATTACAATCTCGGGCTTGCTTATGCGGAAGAAGCAAACTACGATAAATCCATTCTGGAATTCAGGAATGCATTACAAATAAATAACAAAGATTGCGAATCCCACAATAATTTAGGAATTATGTATTTTAAAAACGGACAAACCAAACTTGCCGTAGACGAGCTTAAAAAAGCAATCGAACTTGATCCAATGAATTCTGCGTATCGTTCTAATCTATCATTAATGTATAAACAAATAAATACGCCTTGATAGACGGGCAATATTTTCTGAATATTGTAAGCATTTCATCAACAGGTCTTTTATAAATTTTAGCAACAACAATTCCCTCCGTATCTTTCGGGGAAAAATCTGAATATTTGTGTGAAGTCTTTATCCAGGGTAATAATGACCATGTTTTGCAAGTAATCCTCTTTCATGAGAACAGATATGAGAAAAAAACTTAAAACAGTTATGAATACCTAACATTATGATCACTAATCAAGGTGTGACCCCAACATCTGGCCAATGCCATTAAGGTAAGGTAGGGCGAATTAAGGCGTTGTTTTTTACGCCGAATCCACCAATAATACGCACAGAAAAAGGGCAGCGGATATAGACATTTATTTGGCATCGATAGATGATATAATAAAAATGAAAGAATTTAGCGGAAGACGCCAGGATTTAAGTGATATTGCAATGCTTAATAAGGTAAGGAAATATATGGAGGAAGAGAATGGATAAGGGATTTGAGTACACGCTTGAAGATGAAAAAATAATTGAATACATGAAATTATCCACAGAAGATAAATTAAAATGGCTGGACGAAATAAACGAGTTTAACAGAATAGTGCTAAGTAATCACGAAAAGGAACTGAGGGATAAATTAAGAAAATGCGAAATATAATAAATAAGATAGCAAAATGCATGTCCTCATAAATATCCTTTTTACTCCAGTATAGAAACGCTTTTTGAACATATAAATTCCTGTTTATAACAATTTCAGTATAAGAAATATTTCTTCATCCTTTTCCCGATAATGTTCCGAATACTATCCTTAGCCATACTTTTTTTGCTGCCTTTTCTCGCATTCCTCAATGCACTTGACAATACCTTTGTCTATGACGATGTATTTACTATTATCGATAATTACTTCATCAGGGATTGGGGGAATTTCCGGCATCTATTTACCCATGAATATTTCAAGCATTCGGGAGAAGCCACATATCGGCCTCTTGTAACCCTCTCGTATTTCATTGATTATTCGATATGGCAACTTAACCCTTTTGGATACCACATGGCAAATCATGTATTTCACGCTATTGCCGTTATCCTTGTCTGCCTCATAACTTCTGCAGTTATTCGAAAAAAAACAGTTTCTTTTCTGGCTGCGATGCTGTTCGGTGTGCATCCGATTCTGACCGAAACGGTAAACGCAATCAGCTATAGGGAAGACCTCCTGACCACGGTATTTTTTCTGGGTTCTCTCTTGCTATTCATTTATTCCTGCAATAATTTCAAAAGATACATATTTCTGTATCCGCTATCGCTCCTTCTCTATCTTTTCGCATTATGCTCCAAAGAGATGGCAATTACTTTGCCTGTGATGGTTTTTCTTTTCGATTGGATTTTCGGGGACAATGCACAAATTAAAAAGAATGCCATGAAATATTATGTTGGGTTCATAGCGGTAAGTGTTTTTTATCTCTTTTTAAGATTCGTATTGCTGCATAATCCCTCCGAGGGACAATTAACGTATCCGGAAGACAGTTTCTTTGTAAATGCGCTTACGATGCCGAAGGTAGTTGCCTCATATATCAAACTCTTGTTCCTCCCCACATATTTCAATGCTGAATATATGATTGACTCTATAACAACACCTCTTGCTTTCCCCTTTCTTTTCAGCATGTTTTTATTGTGCGTTACGGGAGTAATTACTTTCAGGTTTTACTCGCATTCAAAACCTTTCTTTTATTTTATGGTATGGTTTTTCGTCACGCTCACTCCTGCAATGAACATCCTCCCTATTGCCAACATTATGGCAGAAAGATATCTTTATTTGCCTTCAGTGGCCTTTTGTGTAATTTTGGCAATCATAGTGCAGACCATATGGGAAAAAGCCTGTACATATATATTGCTCAAAAAAAGAGTGGGTGGAATAAGTACAACAGGAACGTCTTTTCTCCCTGCCGGTAGCAAAGGCACAACGACGAAGCAAAAAAACACCCTCAAAACTGTTATGATTGTTGCATTCGTCGCAATACCTGTCATTCCCTATTCAATAACCACCCTACAAAGAAACAGGTGCTGGAAAGATCAATTTACCTTCTGGTTAACCACCGTGAAAGACTCCCCCGATAGCGCCAGAGCACACAACAATCTTGGCATGATTTACTTTGAAAAAGGAGATACTGATCGTGCAATACATGAATTTCAAACCTCGGTTGCTCTGGAATCCGACCCGGAATATCACCACAACCTGGGAATGGCTTACCAGCGAAAAGGCATGAAAAAAGAGGCCGTACAGGAATATTTACTTGTCTTAAAGATGAATCCTGATTCTGCCATCACTCACAATAATATGGGCAATATATTAATTGATTTGGGAAGAATTGACGATGGAATCATGAAATTCAAAGATGCTATCCGCTTAAAACCAAATTACTATGACGCGCATTATAACGTGGGGCTTGCCTATTTTAAGAAAGGGCTTTTAAATGAGTCGATGGAAGCATTTAAAAATGCCATACATTACGAACCGGATCATCCGGAAGCGCACAGTTGTCTGGGAACGGTCTATGCAAATGCAGGGATGGCTGACGACTCCATCAGGGAATATAAGGAAACACTGCGTTTGCAGCCAAACTATATCACCGCATATAAAAATCTCGGCATGGTATATCTCAATTATAAAAAAGACGTACAAAACGCAATAGAGTATTTCCGTGAATTTATTAAGCGAAGCCCTGATAATAATGAAGCGGAGGAAATACGCAGAATGATTGAAAAGATTCAAGCCTTGCAGAAAACAAATTAATAATGCTTAGAACACCTTTAGGACACGGATTTATCGAGTGCACCTACAAATCTTCTTTTTAACGCCCCCGATGAGCAGAAGCCGGGGGCTGTCTATCTCAAGCAGGATTGTTCCCGAAGTACTGCGCGCTTCGGAAACATCTATTTTTATCTTTATTCCATTAATGCCGGAATTTTATGCTATGCAATATTTGTTGTCAAACGAAAACCAATAGGAATACATGGGTTCTTTTATGAAGTTTTCACAGGTTGGATGGAGAAATTAAAGGGCAATCCAACATTTTACGGCAAACGGGCGTGTAATTAATGATTATCCATTTCTGCAAAATTTTAATGTAGTTGAAAATACGGCTATGTTATGACATAATTTTCAAACCGCACGACAACGTGCGCATTTGTATCATTATTAAACAGGTGTATCGTATGCAAGCACTATTAACGGAAGAAAAAAAATCAGACATTTCAGACACGTTTAAACGTGATGCCAAATATCTTACCTTCGAATTAAGCGGTGAAGAATACGGACTCGACGTATTAAAGGTGAAAGAAATTATCAGTATGGTAAAAATCACACCCGTACCGAAGACGCCGGAATACGTAAAAGGCATCGTCAATCTTCGCGGCAAGGTAATTCCGATTATTGATTTGAGGTTGAAAATGGGAGTGCGTGAAGCAGAGTCTTCTAAAGATACGTGTATTATTATCGTTGAGACACACAACGTTCTGAAAGGAATTATCGTTGATATGGTATCGGAAGTGCTTAACATACGAAACGATGATATGGAACCTTCTCCCCAATTTAAAAGCGGTATTAACACAAATTATTTTCTGGGAATAGCAAAAATAAAAGGAAAGCTGAAACTATTACTCAACATTGATACTGTACTGGGAACAGACGTCCAAAAACCCTGCCGGGGAAAAAATAATCCAATCAGTGAAAACAAGAAAAATACCTATAGCACAAACAATGATGACAAGAAATTGGAAAAGAATGAGTCTTTGATGCCGGAAACATGCGCTCCGGAAAATATCTCATCAGAAGATCCGGAAGATAATATTTTGCCGGAAGACAGTAAAGCGATCGAGAATATTGAGGATAACATCCCCACAACTCAAGAAATACAAACGGATAGTGTCTTAAGCCATACCACCGGCGGCGGGGAACCAATTGAACCGACGGAAACAAAAAGCACTGAGGATGTTTTTGACTTAAATGCAACTGAAGAAACACAAGAGAAGATTGTTTTAACCGATACTACCGGCGCCGGAGAAACAATAGAACCAAACAGAACAGGCAAAGAGGATGTCGTCGATCTGAATGTAATTGCAGGCGTTATTTCCAACGATATAAAGGAAGCCACAACATCATTATTTGAAACAATGATCATGATGGAAATGAAATTTAAAGAATATTCCCTGGTCGATGAGACAAAAATAAAGAGCGATGTGGTATGCATGATCAGCTTCACCGGCAAATATCATGGCATTGTAAGTTTGTTTTGTTCGAAAGAACTCGCGCTGCAAATTGCGTCAAATATGTTAATGGAAAAACAAACGAGATTGACTACGGAAGTAAAAGATGCCGTAGGTGAAATACTCAATATGATTGCCGGAAGCGTAAAAACAAAAATTGCTGAAAAATACGGAGAAACATATCTTTCCATACCGCTGGTAATTGTGGGAGAAGATATCTCCGTCTCCGTTACGGAAACTCCGGAAATATCTTACAAGACAACCGTGGTCTGTTTTACGAAAGACCCGTGGATTACGACAAGTTTCAGTTATAATAACGAAATTATGACCGTAGGTTTATTATTAAAAAAAACAATCCGGTAATGACCGCGGTTACCCCACAAAAATACCAAAAATGATTACCGTATGGATTTATACACTTGCAAGTGTTTTCACTATCAGTTTGTTTTCATTGGTAGGAATCGTAACGTTATTATTCAGAAAAACAGATCTGAAGCAAGTCCTTATTTACTTTGTTAGTTTTTCCGCCGGAAGCTTGTTGGGAGACGCTTTCCTCCACCTTCTTCCTGAAGCAGTTGAAAAAGCAGGTTCTGTTTTTCGGCTAA
The DNA here is from genome assembly GCA_016873165.1 of Planctomycetota bacterium. GTDB lineage: Bacteria > Planctomycetota > Brocadiia > Brocadiales > Brocadiaceae > Kuenenia. Next base: position 7,844 of record VGXV01000021.1, read on the forward strand.
GCACCTCGTTATTTGTATTATGCGGAGTGGTTATTTACTTTAGTGTTGAAAAATTTATCCGTTGGCGGCACTGCCATATACCTCCGACGGAGGAACATCCCCACCCTTTCTCCTTAATGGTCTTGTTTGGCGGCGCCGTGCATAATTTTATTGACGGATTGATCATCGGAGCAAGCTATATGGTAAGCATTCCGATAGGTTTTGCCACAACAATGGCAGTCGTCTTTCACGAAATCCCTCAGGAAGTCGGAGACTTCGGTTCGTTATTGCATGGCGGGTTCAGCAAAGCAAAAGCGCTTTTTTTCAATTTCCTTTCAGGATTATCCGCCTTGCTTGGCGCAGTTATTATCTTGATTCTCGGCTCTTATGTGGAAGGAGTAACCTCTTTCCTGGTGCCTTTCACCGCGGGAGGCTTCATCTATATCGCAAGTTCCGATCTTATACCGGAATTGCACAGAGAGGTGAAAATTACAAAGTCGCTCATCCAACTGGCATTTTTCATATTAGGAGTATTGGGAATGCTGGCGTTGTCTTTTATCGGAGAATAGGGGTATCTCAATAAATAGCAGGCGCCAGGAAAAAGGAAAATGAATTTTATGGAAAATGGATTCTCTCAGAAGATTACGGCACGATGGTTGTTACCGATAGCGGTAATACGACCGGGAAAGTAATTTTATAAGAATGATGCCTATCACAAAACCCCCGATATGAGCCCACCATGCAACCCCACTCCCCTGAGTATTTGCAATAGCTGCCGTGCCGTTAAAAAATTGTATGAAAAACCAGAAGCCCAGTACAATAAATGCCGGTAATTCAATAAACTGCCAGACAAACAGGAGGGGCAGCAGAACCAGTATGCGCGCCCGCGGATAGCTTATCATGTATGCGCCCAATACGCCGGCAACCGCACCGCTTGCGCCTATACACGGCACACCTGATTGACTGTTAAAAAAGACATGCACCACTGCCGAACCTATCCCGCAAATCAAGTAAAAGAGTACGAAACGGAAACGTCCCAGCATGTCCTCGATATTGTCTCCAAAAATCCACAAATACCACATATTCCCCAAAAGATGAATAAATCCGCCATGGAGAAACATATAGCTCAGAAAGGGAAAATACGTATTTGCGGCAGTCGCCTCCGGGATGTCCGCCGAATGAAAAACCTTGATGGGAACAACTCCGTAAGAAAAAAGAAAATACGTTAAATTCCTTCCTAAAGAAAGTTCAAAGAGAAATGCCAGGATATTTATGAGGATAATAACAACTGTGACCAGCGGAAATGTGCCTGAGGGATTTCTGTCTCTAATGGGTATCATGTATTTTCAGATTCATCTTTCTTATTGCATGATTTCAAATGGAAGGTGGAATTTTATCCGAGCATCCCTTACCGGAAGGTATTGGCCAGCAGCTTATAATAGGGAAAATTTCTCCCGGGGCACTCCGTCTGTTTACAGTGCCTGTGCATCAGAACATTATCGGAAGGAATGTGGCACCGTTCCTCTAAATATTCCACTAAAGCCGAGAGTGACTTCATCTGGGCTTGTGTTGGATAGTTTTTATTAAAATTTCCCACCAGACATATTCCTACGCCATAATGGTTGTATTCTTTAATCCCCGCGTGCGCTCCGTCTATCTGCTTTTTCCATCTGCTCCCCATTTCTATTTCACCATCACCGGAGCCTTTTCCGTTTCCGATGACAAAATGATATCCCAATCCATTTTCCCATCCGCGAGTTTGCCGGTGGTATTTATCAAATTCCTGCGCACTGCCGGTATCTGATGCGCTGTGGTGGATAACGATGTACTTCCAGTCACGAACATAACAGCGTTCCAGTTGGTTTTTGATTTCACTGCTCAGGTAGAAATCCAATTTTTTTTCAGGCGGCCTGATGCTCGATTTCATAACAGTTGTTGTTGGCGGAATAGCAGACGGGGTATAACATCCGGTGATACAAAAGAAAAAGAGGAAAAACATGCAAATACTTATTTTCTGCCAAAGTAACATCGGACACCTCCTAAAAAATATTTAACACTTGCATGTATCAATGGTTAAGCATCATCATCACGCGGGGATTATATAACAAAAGAAATCATTTTGTCAAATAACAAATCATTTGCTAACACTTTACTATTACATTAATTTGAAGGAAATAAACTTCGTAATAATTTATACTGACTCTATAATTAATTATCACCCGGATCAGAAATACATTTTTCTCTTAAACAGGAAAACAGCAAACTATGCTTACGCAAAATACATGGCATACGATTGGTCTTGTTTTATCCGTTCCCATGGTTTTATACACATGCCTGATTGCAATTATGATGTTATTCCAGCCCCGTTTCGTATACTTTCCCCAAAGTGAAATTATATCAACCCCCGGAGATATCGGATTATCTTATGAAGACGTATCATTTCAAACAAAGGACGGACTCAACATTCACGGCTGGTTTATCCCGGCAGAACAAGCACGGGGGGCGCTCCTTTTCTGTCACGGCAATGCGGGAAACATTTCACACCGCATTGATTCCATAAAAATCTTCCACGATCTCGGACTCAGCACACTCATATTTGATTACCGCGGATACGGAAAAAGCAAAGGAAGGCTTTCCGAAAAGGGCACATATCGTGACGCCGAAGCCGCATGGGATTATCTCATACAGAACAGGGGCATCCCTCCTGAAAAGATTATCCTTTTCGGCAGATCACTTGGCGGGGCCGTTGCCGCCTGGCTTGCGAAAACACACACTCCCGCAGCGCTCATCGTGGAATCGGCATTCACTTCGATAACCGACGTTGGAATGGAATTGTATCCCTATATTCCCATCAGATACATCTCACGTTTCCATTATGCTACAAAAAACTACCTGAAGGCAATAGACTGTCCGTTACTTATTGTGCATAGCAGGGATGATGAACTGATATCGTTCAGACATGGACAACGGCTTTTTGACGCGGCGCACGAACCGAAGGAATTTCTCGAAATTACCGGCGACCACAATGAGGGATTTCTGACTTCGGGAAAACTTTACAGGGACGGCATCGATTCTTTTCTTATCAAATATCTCAAATAACATTATATTTATCTGTGCTTTTATGACCACCACATCACACAACAAACTCACCCATTTTATACGTGTCTCAGGCAAAATACTTGTTTTTACCGGCGCGGGAATTTCTACCGGAAGCGGCATATCCGACTACCGCGGCCCGCAAGGGGTATGGAAAAGAAGGAAACCGGTCTACTATCAGGACTTCATGTCCTCGCAGGAAGCACGGGTCGAATACTGGGATTACAAACTTGAGGGGTGGGAATCCTTTCGAACGGCAAAACCCAACGCCGTTCATTACGCCATTGTCCGGCTTGAACAGGCGGGCAAGCTTTTAATGGTAATCACGCAGAACATTGACGGACTTCATTCCATTGCCGGCACATCCGCCGGACGGCTGGTGGAACTGCACGGCACAAATTCAAAAAAGATATAAACCTCCATGAGACGCATCCTTCATATTGATATGGACGCCTTCTTTGCCGCAGTGGAACAAAAGAGGCATCCTGCGTTAAAAGGAAAACCGCTTGTCATCGGAGGAAGCGGAGATCCGACACAAAGAGGAGTAGTGTCGACCGCATCCTATGAGGCCAGAAAATTCGGAATCCATTCCGCGATGCCTTTAAGAACCGCATATAAACTTTGCCCTCATGCCGTCTTTCTTCCCGTGTATTATCAGGAATATTCGCGGGTATCTCAAATAATCAAACGTATCCTCCAAAAAATATGCCCGGTCATGGAAGACGTAGGGATTGACGAGGCATTCCTTGATATATCTCAGATAAAAAAACCGGGAGAAGAAATCGCACGGGAAATCAAAGAGGAGATCAAAAAACAAACAAACCTCACCTGTTCCATCGGGATAGCCCCCAATAAACTCCTTGCCAAAATCGCCTCCGATATGCAAAAACCCGACGGGTTTACCATAATCTCTGAAGATGATGTAGAAAAACGCATATGGCCGTTGTCCGTGCGGAAACTATGGGGAGTAGGGCCAAAGACCGAGACGGCATTGAAGGCAATGGGCATTGACACCATTGGAAAGCTTGCTTCACAGCCTCTTGATACACTTGTCGGAACATTCGGAAAATCATACGGACACCACCTCTACGAGGCGTCACATGGAATTGACGAAAGCCCGTTCGTCACGCACCGGGAACCGAAATCCGCCAGCAGGGAAACCACCTTTCAGACAGATGTAAGCAACTGGCAGGAGATTGCCAGAACCCTTGCAAGACTCACAAAAGAGGTGGCAATTGATCTGCGCCGGACACGGCACAAGGGGAAAACCGTAACCGTCAAGGTGCGTTTCAGTGATTTCGAAACCCACACACGGGCAAAGACCCTCAAAACCCCGACACATTCAGAGGAGGAAATACGAATAGCCGCCTTTGACTGCCTCGGGAGATTTGAACTCAAAAAGAAGGTACGGCTCATAGGGGTGAGAATTGGAAGACTGGAAAAAGGAATGACCTAACCATAACATTCTTTATCTCAGGAGCATTCCCAAATTGAAGTCTTGCAATGCTTTGTCAGAAAACGGTCCGGTTGGCAGGAAAATGACTGGACATCTCTCCGGCCAAGCGATGAGGGTACTCCGGCAATCATGCCGCCGCTCCATAACTATGGACTTCCTATTTTCCCCGTTCTTTCCAGATTACCGGACATATCTTCACGGTTTTGTCCTGGCCGGAAATCCATACTTCCCCTTCCTGAATGGTGCACGAAAAATCCATCGTGCGCTGCGCCAAAGCAGCCATTTCCTGCATGACCTCCGTCGGCAGGTTTATTACCGATAGATTTCTGAAACGGACAACAGAAGAATGTATTTTCTTCCACCATGCGTATGCGCTGTTGCCGCTATAGGCATAAACAATAACCTCCTTAGCGCGTCCACAGGCCTTGCGGATCTGTTTTTCATCGGGCTGCCCGGTCTCTATCCACACCTCGATATTCCCGGTTAAATCCTTTCGCCACAGATCAGGTTCATCTCCGCTGCTCACGCCTTGAGTGAATTGAAGATCGTCGTGGGCATTCAGGATAAATGCCATCAAACGCGCCATCATGCGGACGTCGTTCTCCGAAGGATGCCGCGCAATGGTGATCTTATGATCACGGAAGTAATTACGATCTATATCAGATATATTCAGTTCTACTTTAAATATGGTTGCTTTAATTGCCATAGTTTATAATGCTATGTCCACAGGAAGATTTGTTTGACTATATGTTCCCAGGCAGGAACTCTTACGGTTAGACAATTTTTTACAGGACATTTAGCACCGTTTTTGTCATCATACAATAATGATGACAAAAACGGCAAGAGATATAAAAGAAAATGCAAAGGTAAAAAGGTTAAGTTATGCCGATAGATTATTCGAGTTAGGAAAAATAGAAATAGTCCATGTATCGGGTTATAAAGACGTAAATTATCAACAATGGAAAGAACTGATGTGCGAGTGACATTATTTAAAGACCCATAGGCTATATGGACAACAAGCGCAAAAGGAAACAAAAGAAGATTGGGTAAGTGAAGAATTCGTTATACAGAGATGCCGAACAAAGCATGGCAAAAGAGGTTGCTATCGTTAGCACGAGATTTTTATAACAAACCGTTAGGCAAGATACCAGAGCGTTGTGAAGGAGAAGCAAAGGTGAAGGGGCGCATAGATTGTTTTTCAGATACTAAATCGACTATCAGAGATAGAACCGTTGGATATACTCTTCTACTTAGTGAATCTGTTTGAAGATCCGTGTGCGGGAATACTGCATACACGGTTCTGTGAGGGGCGGCTGGAGCAATCCTGCCGTCTACTCGACCAAGAATTTTATCTGCATTATCTTCCGGCAGTCCCTCTGTGATGAACCTTAACCATAAACAAATAAGCGTTCAATATCGAATACGCTATGTTATTGTGGTAAGTCCCGGATTTTATTCCTAAAACAGATAAAGTAGGTAGTATAGTTTTTGGATATTTACTTGACTTATTACACGACAAAATATAGCATATCGGCGTTATTATGAGTATATTTAATGCTACATATGTATGTTATTTAAGCGAATCTGATAATTATTCATTATTTTTTTATTTGGTATAAGTGGTATGGAAAATACGGCTTTATGTGAAAGATCTGTTGCGGAACTGGAAAATATGATGCTGGAACTTGAACATCGTATAGAAGATTTGGAGAACGCCTCTTTAAAAGGCATATCGGAACATGATGACGAATTACGGTATTTAAGGGAAGAACAAGAAAAGATACAAAAGAAAATTTTCTCCAAATTGACACCGTATGATATTGTTAAAATTGCAAGGCATCCTTTGCGTCCTCTCTCAACGGACTACATAAATTCTATTCTTGAAGATTTTGTTGAACTCCATGGGGATAAACGATTTGGAGATGATAAGGCAATGGTTTGTGGCTTGGGCAAGATCGGCCAGGAAAAAGTTTTAATCGTTGGGCACCGAAAAGGGAAAAGCACGAAAGACCGCATTGCATGTAATTTCGGTATGCCGAATCCCGAAGGATACCGCAAGGCATTGTTGAAGATGAAGCTTGCGGAAAAGTTTAATTTACCTATCATTACGTTAATAGACACACCTGGGGCAAATCCGGATATCGGAGCTGAAGAAAGAGGTCAGGCACATGCTATTGCAGAGAGTATTTATGAGATGTGTCAGTTGCGAACGCCGATAATAAATATTGTTATTGGTGAAGGTGGTAGCGGCGGAGCCTTAGGTATTGGAATCGGTGATAAATTTGCAATTCTCGAGTATGCTTACTATTCAGTGATTTCACCTGAGGGATGCGCCGCGATATTATGGAAAAACGGGGAAATGGCGCCGGAAGCTGCTAAAACATTACAACTAACTGCAAGGGATTTATTGAATTTAGGCATTGTTGATGAAATTATACCTGAACCTCTTGGCGCTGCCCACAAAGATCCCGGCAAAACAGCCGAGACAATGAAATCATATTTACTTAAATACTTAAATCAGTTAAAAACTATCCCCACCGATAAACTTATAGAAGACAGATATAACAGGTACCGTAAAATAGGCAAGTTTTTAGAGGTTTAAAACCTTTGGCACTTCCCCCCTGGTTGATTTTTTTTGAGTTGTCAGATAGAAGTGTAATTTATAATCATTCATATCTACAAAGCTTCTTTTTCAAGCATTTCCCAATATTTTTTTGTTTTTATGTGATTGGGATCAATGGTAAGCGCTACTTTCCACAATTTTGCCGCCATTTCTTTGTTTCCTTGTTCGTAATGAACTATTCCTGCATGTAAAAGCGCTTCTGTATGTGATGGTTCGATGCGAATGGCTTCTTCAAATTCTTTCAATGCAAGGACATTATTACCTGTCCTGAGGAATATGTATCCGAGATTAAAATGAAAATCGGGATTATCGGGCAGCAAACGAACTGCTTCTTGAAATTCCGTTAGCGCATTATCCATATCTCCCTTTTTTGCGAGAGAAGTGCCGAGATTATTGTGAGCATACGGATACAAAGGGTTGTGTTTTATTGCCTGACGATATTCTTCTATTGCTTTGTCCAACAGACCTTTTTTGTCATAAAGAGTTCCAAGATTGTTATGAACATACGCCAGTGTTGGGTCAATTTCCAGAGCAGATTGATATGCTTTTTCTGCAAGTTCAAACAGTTCCTGCGATTCGTAGATATTGCCAAGATTGTAATATGCATCACTGTTTAATGAATCTGATATAAGCGCTCTTTCGTATTCGGCAATAGCATGTTCCTGCATGCCTTTTTTATTATACAGTACCCCTAAATTATTATGCGCAGAGGTAAAATTGGGGTCAATTGTTAATGCAATAGTGTATTCATCAAGCGCTTCATCATATTGTCCTCTGTCAAAATAGATTTCTCCGAGATTATTGTGCGCTTGTTTGTAATTTTGGTTTATTTGTATTGCTTTTTTATAGGAAGAGATTGCCTTGTCCGGCAGATTCTTTTTTTTGTATGCATTTCCCATGTTGTAGTGCACCGCAGCATAACTGGTAAATCCTATTTCCTGTGATTTTTCAATAGCTTTGTGATAATACGCGAGAGCGGTATCCGGATCGTCTTTTTTGGTGTACTGTGTGCCGAGGTTATTGTAGGTAGTAAAGCTGCAAAGGGGGTTTTGAGAAGAATTGTGCCAGAGGGTAAATTCATTTTTCCAGTGTTTGTTTTTTGTCATTGTTATGACAATACAAATTATGAAAACCGGAATGATAAAGGAGTATTTAAATATTCTTTTTTGATGAGTAATTGCAATTGAGAAAAAAATACAGAATCCTATGAATGGCAAATAAAGATAGCGGTCTGCCATAAGGTTGCTTAATGGAATAATGTTTATGACGGGAAAGAGAGAAACAAAAAACCATAGTATTGCAAACAATAAAAAATAAAAATTTTCATGGGGAGGAAAAGTTTTTTGGTTTTTGTCATAGTGCTGATGTTTGAAAGGTTGGGATATAGGATTGCTTTTCAAACGGAAAATGATAACAAACACAGAAATCAAAAATGAAAGTGAAACGATGAAGGCAATTGATAGTGGTGATTTTATGTGCAAGACGTGATAGTCCACATTAAGCTGACAAGGGATAAAGATGTTGGAAATGTATCTGCCGATTATTTTTATTGAAGTAAAAAGGGCTGCTGGAAAACTTTTCTCAGGATAATCGATCTTTTCCTGGATATTATGCAATATGATAAATCTGAGAATAAGATAAAGAATGCTGATTCCGATATAGCCAAGAAAATAAGGAGATAGTGATATTTTTGTAAAATTATTGAAGAAAAAACGAAATGTATTGTGCGGATAAATCTCTTTTGATGGATTATTTTGATACATTTCATTGTTGTTAGTATAGTGGGGGTGATGAGGGAAAGGAGGCGGTGTTTTAAAGAGGGAAGGATGTGGAAGATTTTCCCTTCGTTCATAAAAAAGGAAGCAATAGCAAAAAATTAATCCGGGCAGCACAATCGCGGATTCTTTTGAAAGTAATGCCAGAAAATAAGTTATCATTGCAGCGATATAGAAAGGAATAAAATATTTGATTTTAGGTATTGGGGTTGTTTCCGGATAGAACAGACGAGAGTCTTGAGAAAGCGATTTTATGCCGGATAACAGAAAAAGTAAAAAAGAGATAAGTACAAAGTTGGTTGCGAGCAGGTCTTCTCTATAGCTTATCGCGTTTACCGTTTCGTTTACAATAGGATGCAGTATGAATAATAGAGAAGCCAAAAATGCATGATTAATAAACGATGTTTTGTTATATTTCTGCGGAGAAGTGATTTGTTTTGATGCATGGTTTAATAAATGGAATATGAGAATATAGGTAAGAAGCGAGTTTATTGAATGCGATAATATGTTTGTGATGTGATAACCCGTTGGGCGAGAATGCCAGAGTGAATAATCCACAAAATAAGAAAGAGTTACTATTGGTCTGTATGTCAGTTCTCCGGATTTGGTAAAATAATCCTGGGTAAATAAGGTGGGGAAATTACTCCAATCTTCGATAAAATGGTTTTCTATAATCGTAGAATTGTCATCGTAAACAAATTGGTTTTGCAGGCAATTTAAATACGTGAGAATCGAAAGGGAGAAAAGAATAGAGATTGCTGTAATATGTAAGGATATTGTGTTGCGATATACCACAGATATTTTTCCCTCATTCTCTTTGGGAGAGAAATACAATAACAAAAGACGTTAGTGTTATTATCTATATTTTGTTCAATTATCGCATATCAGTTCACTAATGAAAAGATATAATAGAAAAAACTGTTAGAAAATGTTAGAGAGCGAACTGAAAATTAAAATTGAATCTCACGCAGATATATATTCCAGGTTAGGAGGAGATTTTAAAATTGTGGGAGGTTATTTTTCAAAAGATATATATTTCGATTCAGAAAAATTCGATTTCAGTAAAAATGATAAAGTATTCAGATTAAGAAAACAAAGCGACAAATTTTTTATAACGTTCAAAGGGTCAAGGCAAAGCGATAATACGTTAATTATAAGAGATGAGTATGAGGTGGGAATTACTGACTATGAAATTGGATATAAAATTATTCACTCCTTAGGGTTTAAACCATGCGAAATTGTTGAAAAACGGCGAGTAGAGATCAACTATTTTAAATTTGAAAATTTAAAAATATTTCTGGATACATTACCATTTATTGGTGATTTTATGGAGGTCGAGGGAGAAAAAACCGATATATTAAAGATGATAGAATTCATCAATCTGGATTTAAACAATTCAACACAATTAAATTATAGCGAACTGTTTTTAAAGTATTGTGATGAAAATTCTATCTTACTCAAAAATCCGAGGATGCAATTCACATTTTATGATGAAAATATGTATTATAAAAAACGGCAACAGTAGGGGAAGATGCTTTATACATTTTTATATTGTCGGGAATCTTTGTAATAATGTATGATATGTTCTATCGTAAATAGTAACAATGGTTTTCGTTGGAAATCTTGTATAGAAAAAAATTAACAACTATTAAGGAGAAATAGTTATGGAAGAATTTGCAATAAATAGTATTTCCAAAGGAAACTTCAGGAACATAGGAACAAAGGTATTGGAAACACTTTCAGGGCAGAATCCAAAAATTACCACCACCGAACTTATACAAAAACTAAAGGAAAAGTGTTCTGTTTCTGAACTTGTAATGGATGCTATTGCTTTATCATCACAAGAAAATAATAATAGTATGGTTCATTTCTGGACAGGTGTGTATGCGATGCTAGTGGAACTCTATCAAGTATGCCCGAACGACTAATTGAAAGTCAGTTTCTGTACGAAAAAGACAAAAATTTTTTTAATACTTTGGGGAGAGTGTTAGTTTTTAGGTATTGATATGGGATAAACAGTTTTATTGTTAGAAATATTTTTAAGATAGGTAAATACTAACAACATACGGAGTATTATTATGAGAAAACAACAAATTCTTTTGGAAAGTGGTACCAATGAAATGGAATTGCTGGAGTTTCTCATCAGAGGGCAGTCGTTCGGGGTAAATGTTGCCAAAGTACAGTCAATTGTGCAGTATGATCCGAAAACCGTTACAAAGGTAGCAACGGCTCCTTCCTCAATGATGGGAATGATGATGCATCGTGGCAAAACAATACCGCTCATTGATTTGGCAAACGCATTGGATATGCACAAGAAAAGCAGTGATGATGCAAACAGCATATCGGTAGTAATAGTGACTGAATTTAATAATTCAATTAATAGTTTTCTGGTGGATGGAGTTAATCGAATTCATAGGCTTTACTGGGATGCATTTGTGCCAATAAGCAATGTTATTAATACGAGGGGATTGGGTGTTATTGGCTCTGTGCATATTGAAGATAAAGAGGTTATGGTTGTAGATTTGGAACATATTCTGTCCAGAATATTTCCACAATTAGCAATTGGGGAAGCTGCCAGTAAGGTGTTTCAAATAGAAAAAAAAGATGAGCGTGAAAATGTGGTTGTTTTTTTTGCGGAAGATTCCAAGACAATACGGGACAATGTCATCCGGGTACTTGGCAGTGCGGGATATAATAATGTGCGTGCATTTGAAAATGGACAAATGGCATTTGATGCGCTGATGGAAATTCGTGATAAGGTGAAAGCGGAAGATTCATTTGCCGTTGAACTGCCGAATGTATTAATCTCCGATATAGAAATGCCAAAACTGGACGGATTAACGTTGTGTAAAAGGTTGAAGAGTGATTCTTTCCTGAAAAATATTCCTGTGATTATGTTTTCCAGTCTGATAAACGATCAGATGGTTGTGAAATGTGAAAGCGTTGGTGCGGATAGTTATGTGACAAAACCGGAGATGAATAGATTAATAAATATGCTTGATGAGAGATGTTTAAAGAAGGGGGAGAAATGAATATACTTGTTTCAGGTTCTGTGGCATATGATAGAATTATGGATTTTCCGGGAAAGTTTTCGGATCATATTCTTCCTGAAAAGATACATATATTGAATGTATGCTTTATGATTAATGAGATGAAAGAAAATTTTGGCGGCACTGCGGGCAATATTGCTTACGCGCTTTCCCTGCTTGGTGAAACGCCAACGATCATTGCTACTTCCGGTCGTGATTTTGAACCGTACAAAAAGTGGTTGGCAAAGCATAAAATACCTACAAATCATATTAAGGTAATAAGTGAAGAATTAACAGCAGGAGCATATATTACAACCGATCAATCCGATAATCAGATAACGGCATTTAATCCCGGAGCCATGAAATATCGTGCTGAGTTTGATTTCGATTCTGTGGCAAAAGAAGAAACATTGGCAATTGTTTCTCCCGGAAATTTGGATGATATGATAAATTTTTCAGGAATATATAAACAAAAGGGAATAAATTATATTTTCGATCCGGGACAATCTTTGCCTGCATGGTCAAAAGAGAATTTAATAGAAATCATTGATGGGGCGAAAATATTTATTTGCAATGACTATGAATTTCAACTTACACAAGAGAAGACATCCATGACAACTGAAGACATTATAAAGAAATCTGAGGTTTTGATTATAACAAAAGGGGAGTACGGCTCTACAATTATGTGCCGGGAGAACGGAACAACGAAGACATATGAAATTCCTGTAGCAAAAGCATCTTCTGTGAAAGATCCTACCGGAGCTGGCGATGCATATAGAGCCGGTTTGATAAAAGGACTGGTATTAAATAAAGGAATTGCTCATGCGGCAAAGATTGGAGCTGTATGTGCTGCCTACGCTGTTGAAGTTTATGGAACACAAAATTTTTACTTCACGAAAGATGAATTTAATGATCGATTTGAAGAAGCATTCAAAGAATTTCCTTGTTAATTATTATAACATATTGACGGATAGTTGTTTAAAAATCTTAAACAAAAATACCCGATTTTCTTGAAGTATAGTAATAACAATCTAATATTTTTAAATGGTTATTTTTCGTGTTGTGCAGCGGGGCTATCTTTTTGTATTGACCGAAAAAGTGGAATTTGTTACGATAAATCAGGTCTTCAGGCTTTTATTTTTATAGAACGGCGGATACGAATCTCTGCTTACACATGGCTTAAAATGGGTGGAAAACAGCATACCATTTCTGAATATATTGCTGAACTTCTTAACTACAGATCAAAGGCACGCCAAACATACTATTCTCAGTTTTCATTAGGATAAATTCCTGCTTAGTGAGAATAATTCAGTAACTTTTCATTTAAAGAGAGTACAATTTTAAAAATTATATAATTGTATTATTATCTGACTTTACTTCATTGACGTATGCAGAGAGAAATCAAATTAATACTGTTTGGAATATTGTTATATCCTGTATGTGCATTTGGCATTATAGGGTGTGCATCTACTCTTGGAAAAAATACAATTATTGAAGAAAAAGAACCAAAAACAGATATAAAACTCCGTCGCGATATAGATGAATGGACACTCCAATTGTATTCAGATGATCCCACGATACGAAGTTCTGCTGCTATTTCTCTGCTAGGATTGAATTTGCAAAATGCGCAGGAACCATTAACAACCATACTGGAAGAATCTAAAGTGCGTGAGGATGTTAAAATATCTGTTATAAAAGCCTTTGGATTTACCAGAGATGACCGTGCGGTTGAACAGTTAATACAACTTTTGAGTTGCGAATCCGAACCGGTTAAAACTGCTGCAATGAATGCCCTTGGGAGAATTAAAACAAGAAATTCAATAAATATGCTGGCAAACGCAATGTTAAACTCTAAGCAGTCAAAGGATGTTAAGATAGCATTGGCAAAGGCATTGGGCAATACGAACGATCAGGATGCTGTAGAACCTTTAATTAAAATGCTTCGGGTTGATGATAGTGATTTAAGAGAAACTGTGATGGCATCTTTAGAAAAGATTACAAAAGTATCAAGCAATAATGATTCCTCATGGTGGAAGGAATGGTGGCTGCGCAATAAATCGAAAACACGTGAGCAATGGCTGGAGGAGATTGTATTTAAACAGGAAGAAAAGATGCAGCAACTAGAGGCAAAGATTGAAAAATTGAAACAGGAAGTAGCACAAAAATCTATCAAACTCCTCGAACTTGGCTATGATAAGATAGGTCCTGCATTATTGAGTGAAGCAATTAAAAGCGATTATCCTGAAGTAAGAATTTTTGCCGCAAAAGAGCTGGCAAAGATTAACGAATCATCAATAGTAGAAATACTGATCAACGCAATATCCGATAAAGAAGAAGAAGTGCGTATTGAAGTTGTTCAAACACTGGGAGTGATTGGGGATGAAAAAGCGCTCAACCCGTTAATCCGCGCTTTGGATGATGAAAGTTTGATTGTGAGAGAAAAAGCTGCTAAGGCGCTTGGACAATTAGGAAATAACGAGGCGGTAATGGTTTTAATCGAGGCGTTGAACAAGAAAACAAATTCTTCTATTGTTTGTTCTATCATAGAATCATTAGGCAAGATTGGAGATGTAAGATCGGTAGACACATTAATTAACTTCCTGGCAAATGAGAAACCGGAAATAAGGGAGTGTACTGCGGCATCCCTTGGAAAACTCGGCGATGTGCGCGCGGTAGAACATTTAATTGCAGCTTTGAATGATGAGGAAGAACGCGTGAGATGGTATGCCGCGGATAGTTTGGGAAAAATCGGCAATCCCATTTGTGTTGAATCCCTTATTAAACGCTTGTCTGACAACAGTGCCCGCGTAAGAGAATCGGCAGTGACTGCTCTTGGACAAATAGGGAACCAGCAAGCAATTGAGGCGTTGATAAAAGCGCTTGAGGATGTTGATAAACGGGTTGTAGATCAGGCTGCCGAACGGTTGGTTAATATCGAGGATGCGACATTTGATATTATGGATTCTGTGGCAACAAGTTTTTATAATAATGCGGATTACAAGAGGGCGGAAACTGTGCTTGCCAGGATAATTACAAAATACGCAAAATTCCCGGAATTGCAGGATAAGGTTTCGCAGATTAAGATAAAACAGGCAAAAACATTATTTGCGTTAAAAGATTGGCAGAATGCGCTTAATGTATATGAAGAAATTTCAAAACAATATTCGGGCGATGACACCATAAAAATAGAACTTGTTCAGTGTATAAAAGAATTAAAACAGTTTGACCGTGCGTTAAAATGGTTTACTGTGTGGCTTGAAGAAAATCCCCAAAATTACCAATTATGCTGGCAAGGTCGTTTGGATATTGCTTCCGCCATGTTTGAGCAAGGGAAGTATGAAAATGTGAAGGATCTTATCAATGCACTGAAGATGGAAGATCCTAATCTGGGCGGAGAAGAATTTAAATTCCGGTTTCAGGCATTAAACGACCAATGCAGAAACGGTGTTGCCAATTCGAAAGGATAAGTGGCAAAAGCTATTGTATCATATCCATAACAGTATCAATTTTAAAATAAAGTATATTATAAAAAAGAGGCAGGAGTTAAGAACATAAATGAAAATCCTCATTATAGGGGCCGGCGCTGTTGGCTTTAATCTCGCGAAGCAATTATCGAAAGAGGGCCATGATATCTCCGTTATAGACAAAGACCAAGATAAGGTAGATCGTATTGCGGAAAAACTGGATGTTTCAGTTGTGTTAGGTGTTGCCACATCTCCGGAAATTCTTGAAGAAGCCGGGATTAAGAATACAGATATAGTATTGGCCGTAACAAATAGCGATGAGATAAATATTGTGACGTGTATCCTCTCTTATAACTACAATGTAAAAACAAAGATTGCAAGAATAAGAAATCCTGAATTTTCTGAGAAAAAATCATGTGTGCATCAAAGCGGGTTTCACATAGACTATATAGTAAACCCGGAAATGATAACAATTAATTCCATTTTGGATATTATCGGAACCCCGGGAACAAACTATGTGGCGGATTTTAGAGGGGGAGATATCTTGCTGAGAGGATTTAGTGTGCCTGCGAATGCTCCGATAGTTGGGAAAAAACTTGCTGATCTGGAAGAAATTGAATATACGGATTCCTTTCTGATAGTAGCCATCCAGAGGAATGAAGAAATGATTATCCCTACGGGGGAAACGGAACTCAAACCTAATGACAACATTTATGTGGTTGTGGCAAAAGAAGCGCTGCCATTTTTCTTGCCGATGGTTAATAGAAGAGCAGATGAAGTTGCAAAGGTAGTTATATATGGCGTAAACCGTGCCAGTCTTAATTTGGCTAAAAAACTGGAAGAGAGAAAAATCGGAGTTACTATTATAGAACCTATGAAGGAAAAAGCGGAGGAAGCCGCATCAGTACTTGATAAAACTATTATCCTGAAAGGCGACGCATTGGATATCGATCTTCTGAAAGAATCTTCCATTGATGTGGCGAATTTTTTCGTGGCTTTTTCTGAAAATGAACGAAGCAATCTTCTTGCTTCATTATTAGCAAAGAGACTTGGGGCAAAAAAGGCAATTGTGCTTACGGAAGATCCTGCATTTGTGCCCATTATTAACTCTCTTGGTATTGACGTTGTAATAAACCCAAGGCTCATAACCGCAGGGTCCATATTACAGCATATTCGGAGAGGAGATACGCTTTCTGTTGTAAAGTTTCAGCAAAGCGAAGCCGAAGCTATGGAGTTAATAGTATCGGAACATTCAAAAATTTTGGGAAAACCCTTAAGAGAAATACACTTCCCCAAAGGCGCCATTATCGGTGCAATTTCAAAGAATGGTGTTATGAAATTGCCCACGGGGGGCACTATAATAAACCCTGGAGAAAGTGTAATTGTCTTTGCTCTTCCCCATGCTATAGAAAAAGTTCAGTCCCTCTTTTCCAATGGAAAAGGTTGAACATAATATCTCCATTTCTTAAAACTCATCGCTTATGAACATTTCTATAGTATTGCGTACCGTTTCTAATCTTGCTTTAATGCTTGCCGCAATTTTATCCATCCCGCTTGGAGTCGCTTTATTTTATAAAAACTACAATACATTATGGTCGTTTATTTTTGCAATGGTACTTTCGGGGATTTTGGGCGGACTCAGCAAATTGTTCTTTAGAAAGGCTGAAGCAGAAATTGGCATTAGAGAAGGTATTGCCATTGTAACGTTTAGCTGGCTCATTTGTATATTTCTCGGCGCATTTCCTTATTGGTATTCAGGAGTATGCCCGACATATTGTGATGCGGTTTTTGAGACAACAAGCGGTTTTACCACAACAGGATCTTCCATTTTTACTGATGTGGAAATATTGCCTGAAAGCATACTTTTCTGGCGGGCATTTACGAATTGGCTGGGCGGGATGGGAATTATTGTCGTTTTCGTAGCATTGCTTCCTGCCATGGGGGTAAGTGGGTATCAGCTTTTTGTTGCGGAAGTGAGCGGCCCTACTGTTGGTAAGTTGAAACCTAGGATTGCTGAAACAGCAAAGGCGCTGTGGATTATTTATCTTATTTTTACAGCAGCATTAATCCTATTGTATTTAATGGGTGGAATGTCATTTTTTGATGCCGTCTGTCATTGCTTTTCCACCGTATCAACAGGCGGATTTTCCACGAAGAACACAAGTATTGCCTATTTTAATAACCTTTATATAGAAATTGTTACCGCAATCTTTATGTTTATTTGCGGGTGCAATTTTTCGCTTTATTATCAATGTTTTCAGTTAGACTTCAGAAGGGTACTGAAAAATTCTGAACTTCGCTTTTTTGCAGGGTTAAACCTTATAGGAATTATTTTTGTGGTGCTCCTTTTACACAGTAGTCAATCAGGTTCCTTTGGCAGTGAAATCAATCGCGGGTATTATCAAGATATTGGACATTCCCTCCGAGGGTCATTTTTCCAGGTAGTTACAGTAACTACCGGAACAGGCTTGGCAACTGCAGATTTTGATGTATGGCCGGATGTATGCCGTTTTTTCTTAGTATTGTTAATGTTTATTGGAGCGTGTGCAGGTTCAACGGGTGGTGGGATTAAAAATGTAAGGATATTGATATTGCTCAAATCAAGCATGCGGGAATTAATGCGTGTGTTAAGGCCACGCATGGTAAAGCATGTAAAGATTAATGGGGAATCGGTGAGTGAAGAAATTATCACAGAGAGTTCTGTATTTTTCGTTGTGTATTTAGGTTTTTTTGGTGTGTGTTCCCTGGCGTTGATGGCAACAAATGTTGATATGGTAACAGCCTTTTCTGCCGTAAGTACATGCATGGCCAACTGCGGACCAGGACTCGCAAAAGTTGGCCCAATGCTTAACTTTAGCGAGATTCCTTATTTCTGCAAATGGATTTTAAGTTTTTGCATGCTCCTTGGCAGGTTGGAAATCTATAGTTTTTTGCTTTTATTTTTATCTGTAACGTGGAAAAGATAGAATTTAGTTGACTCATAAAATATGAAATGATATATATGAAATCAATGGGGCGATTAGCTCAATTGGCTAGAGCACTTGCCTTACAAGCAAGGGGTCATAGGTTCGAGTCCTATATCGCCCACCATTTCCCTATAAGGATTTCTGTTAATTGTTTTATTCTGTAGTTTGTGGAGTTGCGAGTTACATCTCTTTTTTAATCATTTCTTTTTATTGCACAAATATTTAATACCTCATCCGATGAAGCGGATCGTTTTAAATAAAACAAAACGCTTGAAATTAATATAAAAACCTGCTAATATCCTTTCTGTTTCCTGGAAGTAAAAAGAGGGTTTTTTATATCCCGCCAATAAATAACACACTGTTTGTTGCGAAATGCGTTCTAATAAAAAATATCGTGCAGGGGCCGTAGCTCAATTGGTTAGAGTACCAGACTGTCGATCTGGACGTTGCGGGTTCGAGTCCCGTCGGCCTCGCCACTTAAATCTATAGAAAGAGTAAATGTAAAAGAAAAATTGTTCCATTGATGAATATTTAAATTATTCATGGTTTATGGAAAACGATCGTTTTTTTAATAAAATGGCTGTTGATCCTTTTATAAGGGTTAACAGCCGTTTTTGTTTAAAGGATATTTCGCTTTTTTGGAAAAATATAAAATATGTCTGAATTTAAAAGCGACAACAGATTATTTTCAATAAAAGTAGCAGATGGAGCTATAAAAGTTTTTCTAACCGTATATCCGTTTAAAGAGAAGGGTGTTGAAATAACGGTTAATGATATTCTGAAGTTTTTAAAGTCAAAAAAAATTGAATTTGGAATAAAAGAGGATGCCATCTCCGTTGCTCTGAATAAAGTTATTCAAGAAAATATTACCGTGGAAAATATACTTATAGCAGAAGGAGTCAATGCTATTGACGGGGAAGACGGTAAGGTTGAGTTTTTGGTAGAAATAAATAAACAAGTTAAACCGGAAGTAAAAGACAATGGGAAGATAGATTATTATAATGTAAGCATATTAGAAAATGTTGAAGGAAAGCAGATTTTAGCCAAATTAATCGATCCTACTCCTGGTAAACCGGGAAAAAATGTTTACAAGGAGCCAATTGCGCCCATTCCTGGAAAACCATGCAGTCTTCCTGTCGGAGAGAACACGAAAATTTCCGGCAAGGATAATAAGCTGTTAATATCGGAAATTGGAGGAAATGTCGTATATCAGGGTGGATTTTTGTCGGTAAAATCGTGCTATATTGTGGAAGATGACATCGATTTTAGCGTAGGAAATATTACCTATAAAGGTTCTGTTGCTGTTAAGGGTAATGTGAAAAGCGGCTTTCGGCTGAATGTGGATGGGAATTTAGAGATTGGCGGAACAGTGGAAGATGCAGTGATCAATACCAACGGCAATGTTTTGATCAAGGGGGGATTTGTAGGCTCAGGCAGGGGAATAATTAATTCCAAGGGATGTGTGACGATTGGGTTTTGCAGAAATCAGACGATCATAGCGGAGGAGGTAAAAATTTTGCGGGAAGCAATTGATTGTTCTATTTTTGCAAAAAATTCTGTTGAAGTAAAGGGCGGCAGATTGTCTATTGCGGGCGGACAAATAACGGCTGGAAAAATTATTGAAGTGGAAACACTGGGAAGCAGGTCAGAACTATTTACGGAAGTTGAGGTTGGCATTGATTATTCTAACAGGCAAAGTTTGTTGAATATAAAAAAAGAAATGAATGAATCCGCAAAGGCATTGAATAAAATTGAAAAGGAACTCCATACTTTAAACGAGTTTAAACGTGAAAAAATGGGAGATCAGTCAAAATTCGCAAAAATGCATGAGGACATTACTTCTCAAAGAGAGGAATTAAAGAAAAAAATAGAAAAATTGAATGAAATGAATGCCGTGGCGTTAAAAAGACTTACGGTAAACAAAGATGCCAAAGTGGTAGTGAACAGGAGTGTCTATCCCGGCGTTGTGATACGAATAGGGGAAAATGTTATGCATATTGTTGAAGAACATTATGATAAAGTGTTCTTTTTTTCAAATGAAGAAGATGATATAAAAATGACGTAATTAATAACACTGAAAATCAACAGATCAATACGTTTCTGCCGCCTCATCATCAAATTTTTTTCAACGTCCAAAAAACCTTCCTTGAAACTAAATGTTTGTAACATTATTAGAGTTTTTGTAGACTGCATTGTTCTTTACCTAATAATTTCTGGCACCTATTTTATTCTAACCATTAGGTCTTTATTGAGAAAAACATATCAGGAGGCCATAGTATTATGTACATTAGATTATTACTTGTATCTCCGGAAGGAGAGATAAGAAAAGTGTATACTCAAGCAATTAATAGTTCCGGGGTACAAGGGGTACATTACGATGCCGTCGCAACGTTTAAAGATCTTTATGATGCAATGGCGAGGGTTCCGTATAACGGAATACTAATAGACCTGAACACACATTTGAGGGCGCCAAAAGAGGAATTGAATTTGGTGGAAAACATTCTGGAAAAATTTCCGGTTTTAACATTAAAATGGGATGCTAAGGAAAATGCGGTACGAACATATTACCCTGGTCAACATAAGTTGGGTAGCCGTTTGGATGATTTTATTAAAAATCAGTGCCTCTCCTTTGATGCAAGAAGAATCAGTACGGAAAAGAGGATTGATATAAATTTCAGTGTTTTGTTGTCGAGAGAAAAAGTATTCCGGGAGGAGCATCTTGAACGTACCATTACTATTAATGTTTCCCACGGCGGATGTTTTATTTTTTCAAACCAAAACTGGAATATGCATAGTGATGTCTGGTTCATAGTAAAAGGTTTAAATGATGAAACCCCAATACACGGAACAGTAGTGTGGTTCCTTGAATGGGGCAAAGGTATACAAATACCGGGAATTGGTGTGAGATTTCTTGAAATTAAAGATACTCAGATCAAAGAGTTGTTTAGCGCAATGCCAATTAATGAGAGAAGAAACCGAAAAAGAATAAAGGTATAAGATTTTGTAAAAAATTGTAAAATCTATCATGAGGGATGTTATAGTATGGAATTGAAATCAGTAATGGAGGAAATTTCAAAGGATATTGCAGACGCCACGCGAACCTTATTTGAAACGATGATAATGATTGATTTAAAATTCAATAATGCTGCAGTTGTAAATCAACCATACATAAAAGCGGATGTTGCCGGTTTAATAAGCTTTATGGGGAAATATCACGGGCTCATCGGATTGTTTTGTTCGAGAAAATTTTCGTTGCAGATTGCTTCCGGCATGTTGATGGAAGAGTTAAAGGCATTTACCCCGGAAACAATAGACGCAATCGGAGAAGTGTCGAATATGATAGCGGGAAACGTCAAGACCAAAATTACTGCGGATTATGGTGAAATGATTTTGTCGATTCCTATTATACTTGTAGGGGGAGAGCCGACATGTACGGAGATAAATAGCTTGCCTGTTTCCTGTTTTACAAAAGATCCGTGGTTAATAACAAACTTTAGTTCCGGAGATGAAGTATTCAATATCGGTTTGTTGCTGAAAGAGACAAAATGAAAAGAGGCATAATTTTTTCTGCAGAAGGTTTGTTCTCTTTCCTAAAAAGGAGTGTTAGTTTGCTGCATAGAATTCATGGCTTTCAAATTTCTCATGCCTTGTCACCAAGTTTAAATACACAATATTCGGCGCACATGGAACATACATCTTCGTTTTTTGGCCTTCCTTTTTCACGAATACTTTTTGCAATGCGAGGGTCAATGCAGGTATTAAATTGACCTTCCCAATCTCTGTTTTTCCTATAGTGAGACATTTTTTTGTCCCACTCCCAGGCGGATTTAACGCCTTTCACTATGTCTGCCGCATGGGCAGCTATCCTTGCGACCATTACACCGCTTCTGACGTCTTCCGGTCCGGGAAGGCTCAAATGTTCCGTTGGCGTTACATAACATAAAAAATCTGCGCCTGCCGAAGCGGCGATAGAACCCCCAATGGCAGAAGTAATGTGATCATAACCGGGAGCAATATCAGTGACTATAGGACCGAGCACGTAAAACGGCACTCCCTTGCAGAGTTCTTTTTGTAATTGAACGTGTGCTGTTATCTGGTTTAAAGGGACATGTCCCGGGCCTTCAACAATAACCTGCACGTCTGCTTCCAATGTTTTTTGCGCGAGTTCCGCAAGTACATTCAACTCATATACCTGCGCCCGGTCAAAAGCATCTGCCAATGCCCCAGGTCTCATTGCGTCACCAAGGCTGATAGTGACATCATATTCTTTTGCTATGGCTAATATTTCGTCATATTCTTCATAGAGGGGATTTTCCTTTTCATTGTGAACCATCCATTCTACCAGGAATGCTCCTCCTCTGCTAACGACACCACAAATGCGCTTGTTCTCACGCAAATGCTTTAGCACACCTCTTGTCGCGCCGCAATGCACGGTAATAAAATCAACCCCGTCTTCACAATGTAATTTTACGGCCTCAATCATATCCCGTGAGGTCATATCGTAAATTGCCTGTTTTTTTCTGATGGAATCTACCGCGGCTTCATATATTGGAACGCTGCCTACAGAAATAGAGGCAGATTCAATAATTGCTTTTCGAATAGTTCTCAATTTGCCTCCGGTACTTAAATCCATTACGGCATCAGCGCCTGCTTCTTCTGCTGTGCGCAATTTTTCTAATTCTCTGTCCATGTCCGCGTAATCTGCCGAAGTGCCGATATTTGCATTCACCTTGGTTTTAAGACCGGCGCCGATGCCGCAGAATTTTGCGGCTTTTCGTTTACGGTTTACAGGGATAACGATCTTTCCTTCAGCAATACGACCTCTGATATATTCAGGATCCAGTTCCTCAGTTTTTGCCACCTGAATCATTTCTTTTGTTATAATATTTTTTCTGGCTTGCTGTAACTGTGTCATGTCGTTATTTCCTGTGTTTTTTCTCCATATGATTTTTTTCAGTCATAGAATAAAGACTTTTTACTTCCTCGTCAGTCAATTTTCTGTATTTGCCGACTTTTAAATTCAGGTCTGATAGTGTGCCGATTTTTATCCTCCTCAGGGTTTTTACCTTGTGCCCCTGATCCGCAAGCATTCTTCGTATTTCTCTGTTTTTCCCCTCATGGAGCACCATCTCGAATCTGCTTTTTTTAAGGCCGCGATGCATTTTTTTAATTATAACGGGCTGTGTTTTGCCAAAAGACAGCCAGATTCCTGATTGTAATGCTGTGATTGTTTCGTCTGTTAAATAGCCGTCAATCTCTACAAAATATGTTTTACTCACTGCATATTTCGGGTGTGATAATTTGTTGGAGAGTTCCCCGTCGTTTGTAATAATAATCAGGCCCTCACTTTGCTTATCAAGTCTTCCGATGGTGTACAACCTCTGTTTGACATTTTTTATTATGTCAATTGCCTTCAGACGGTCTAACTCGTCATAGTTGGTACACAAATATCCTTTTGGTTTATTTAACAGATAATAAATTTTACATTCGGGTTTAATTAATATTCCGTCACAATATATTTTATTTTTTTCAGCGTCTACGCTGGTTCCTAACGTAGTGACTCTGTTGCCGTCAACAGTTACCCTGCCTTCCAAAATGATATTTTCACATTCACGGCGGGAGCCAATGCCCGCGCCTGCTAATACTTTTTGTAATCGCTCCTGCATTTGGTTTTTTTCGTAAAAAGTGTTTCTACTGATTAATCGCAACGAAATATTTATGCGTATACTCAATAAGCATACAGTTTATGATTTATCATCAATACTACTCAACAAACAGAGTTTGTCCGTGCCACCCTATTCTCAATTTAAAACCCACCTCTTTTGAGTAATCTAAGTATAATTTTACCGTATGAACCGAAAAAAGCGTATATACAAAAATTAATTTTTTGCCTTTGTTTTTTTCTTTGCGTCCAGAAGCATTTCCTTTGCCTGCTTTCTTGTGGTATCAGTTTTCTCGGTTCCTCTGATCATATCTGCAATCTCTTCTATCCGATGCTCTCCGGTTAAATTTTCAATCGTGGAGTATGTTTTTCCCGTTTTTACAAACTTGCTTATTTTCCAGTGTTCGTCTGCGTAACTTGCAATTTGGGGAAGATGCGTAATACAGATTACCTGGTGCGATTTGGCAATGCTGCTTAATTTTTCTCCAATTACTTCACCCATTCTTCCGCCTATGTTTGCATCGATTTCGTCAAAAACCAGGACAGGGGTTTTATCTACTTTTGCAAGCTGGTGTTTTAATGCCAGCATAACCCTGGAAATTTCTCCGCCCGAAGCTGTTTTTCTCAGTGGTTTTAAGCTTTCCCCCGGATTGGGGGAAATAAGAAAGTCTATATGGGATATTCCCGTGCTATTTACCTCTGAAACGGAGATTTTTCCATCGTTTTGAAGAAAAGGAGACTTGATTTCTATTTGAAATTTGCCATTCGGAATGCCCAAATCCTTCAATTCTTTGGTGATTAAAGGGGCAAGTTTTTCTGCCACAGAGAGACGTTTTTTGTTTAATTCAGCTCCAATTTGCCTTAACGATGTCAATAAAGATGTTAATTCTTCATTCAAATGTTCAACAGCGGATCCTTCCTCCGAGAGTTGTTTTAATTTTGTTTCCGTTTCATTCCGGTATGACAAAACATCTGCCACCGTATTTCCATATTTTGATGTTAGTTTTCTGATGGTATCCAGACGTTCCTCTATAGAGGAGAGTTTTTGCGGGTCGTAACTGAAGTTTTCCTTATATTTGCCTAAAGAGAGAGCAATATCCTCTATTTGATACAGGGATTGGCTATATGAGTCGGAGATTTTGCCAAGTTCTTCGTCAAATTTTGCAATCGAATGTAATTCGCGGTCAATCGATTTCAACGTATCATAAATCGCATCGGATGTTTCGTATAATTGTGAATAACACGAGGCGATAACATTGTATATTTTTTCCGCGTTGCAAAGAATAGTTCTTTCCTTTTCAAGCGCTTCCTTCTCACCTTCCCTGAGTTGTGCCTTATCTATTTCATCAATCTGAAAGGTATACAAGTCAATTTTTTCTCTTCTTTCGCGCTGATTGTTTTGCAGCTCTTCACGTAATGCGGTTTTTTCTTTTATCAGTTTATGGAGGAGTGCAAACTCTTCCCGTAAAGGAGATATGCCGCCAAAATCATCAAGGATATATAATTGATTTATTCCCTGTAATAGTGTTTCATGCTCATGCTGGCCGTGTATATTGACTAATAATTCTCCGATTTCTTTTAGGGTGGATACTGTAATAGGAACATTATTTAAGCGGCATCTGCTTCGGCCGTTGGAATCGATGCTTCTTTGAATGAGGAGTTCTTCTTCGATGTTCGCAGTATCTAAAATCTTCTTAAGATGTTCCAATAAGGAGTGGTTTTTTACGTAAAATTTACCGATAACCGTTGCTTCCTCTTTGCCGTTTCGCACAATATCCTGGGCAAAGCGTCCGCCAAGGATAAAATTTAAAGCCCCAATGACAAGAGATTTTCCTACTCCCGTAGCGCCGCTGAATACATTTAATTGTCCATTGAGCGTAATGGTAACTTTATCGATTAATACAAAATTGGAAATATATAATTCTTGCAGCACAGGACACTATACAATATTTCTGCAAAATAGGGTTTTATTGGATTCTGGAACCGGGTTGAACGTTTTTTTCTGGTGTTATGATTGCCAATTTATCCGCGTCTTTTGCGGCAAGCAGCATACCCTGGCTTTCAACCCCCCGGATGACAGAGGGAGCCAGGTTGTTTACAATGACAATTTGCTTTCCTACAAGTTCTTCTGGTGTGTAATAATTTTTAATTCCGGCAACAATTTGCCTTTCCTGATTTCCATCACCGGCATCGATTTTTAATAGTAACAATTTGTCCGCATTTGGATGCGGTTCTGCATGTTTTATTACTGCGATTCGTAAATCAACCTGTAGAAAATCTTCAATTGATATCATAGCGAGTCCTTTCAAAAGTCTCAATAACTATAGACCATTTTAAAATTTATGTCAACGAATTAAGTGTTTAATATTTTACCTCTTTAAGGCATAAACCTTTTGCCGGCACCACAGGACCGGCAAGTTTTCTTTTTTTTGTCATTAAAAGATTTTTTATATGGGAGACGTCCATTCTTTCGCGACCAACCTCAAGGAGTGTTCCAACAATTGTCCTTACCATTTTGTATAAAAATCCGTCTGCTTCAACAAGAAAATAAATATATTTTCCTTCTTTTCTTATCTCAAGGTTTTTAATTGTCCGTATTCTGTTTTTATCGGCGAAAGCCTTTGTGGTGAATGAAGTAAAATCATGGGTGCCGATAAGGCATCGGGCGGCCATGATCATTTTAGACATATCGAGTGGAAAACCATAAACATGGCAAAAATTGCGATTGAGAGACGTTCTTATCCAATCATTTAATAATGTATATTGATAAATCTTTGATTTAGCGCTGTATTGTGCATGGAAACTGTCTTCAATGTCACTAACTTCTTTTATGGTAATATCATGAGGTAAATAGGAGTTTATTGCTCGCAAAAGCTGTTTTGCAGGAATTTTCGAATGTGTTTCAAAATTGGCAACCTGGCCAAGGGCGTGCACCCCTGCATCGGTTCTGCCCGCGCCATGTATTTTCACATCTTCCTGTAAAACTTTGCGTATTGCATCAGTAAGGGTTTCCTGAACCGTTTTGGTATTTTTTTGCCATTGCCAGCCTGAATAGTTGGTTCCTTCGTATTCGATAAGAAGGCGCACATTACGTGTGGTCATTGAATAGAAAATTTCTCTTATGCAAAAGTAAATGCGATAGTAATATTCCTATGTATGAAAAATTCTTTGCCAGTAAATTATATAAAGATATACTATGGAAACCTGAAAAAATATGACCGGATTTAGTATATTAAAGTAAATAGAGGGATTGAAACAGAAAAGGCATATGCAATCAATAAAAAAACCGTATTTTGGGAGAGATTAAAGAATGCGAAAGATAGTAATTTCAACAAAAAAGGCGCCGGCTGCCATTGGTCCGTATTCTCAGGCTATTAAAGCAGGGAGTTTTGTATTTGTTTCCGGGCAAATTCCCATAATACCGGAAACCGGAGAGATACTACAAGGTGATGTCCGGGTACAAACAAGGCAAGTGTTAGAGAATGTGAAAAATATTTTGGCTGCGTCCGGCACATCCTTGGATAGG
Source organism: Planctomycetota bacterium (assembly GCA_016873165.1). Taxonomy (GTDB): domain Bacteria; phylum Planctomycetota; class Brocadiia; order Brocadiales; family Brocadiaceae; genus Kuenenia. The sequence goes on from VGXV01000021.1 coordinate 35,420, forward strand.
GTGGTAAAAACTACTATTTTTATGAAAGATTTAAATGATTATGCAGCCATAAATGATGTCTATAAAGAATTCTTTCAAAATGAACCCCCTGCAAGAGCCGCAGTACAGGTGTCACGGCTGCCTAAAGATGTGGCTATTGAGATCGAGGTTGTTGCAATTGCTGATGAAAAAGAAATTTGACTTGTGTTGCTAAAATTGATAACATCAAGACTTACGCTTGCTGGCGTAAGATGCTTCTTTACAGATATTTTGATAATTTTTAGTATACGATTCAATCCATGTTGAATATTACATCGAAAACAAAGCGAAGAGATATATATCCGGAAGTAGTGAATTTATTGGATAATTCGAAAAAGTTTTTCGAGCGGATAGGCATAACAGAGATGGAGAAACGGGTAGAAGAAATGCGTTCTCAATTGGAAGAGCCTTTTTACCTCCTGGTTGCAGGAGAATATAATTCCGGTAAATCGAGTTTTATTAATGCTTTGTGTGGTGAGCGTGTTTTGCTGGACGGCCCTACCCCTACCACGAACAGAATTACTTTACTGACATACGGAGACAAAGTAGAAGTAAAAGAGGTCGGAGACCATTTATGCCGGGCGACATACCCGATGGAAGTCTTAAAAGATGTTACCCTTGTAGATACGCCGGGAACAAATTCAATTATTTTAGAGCATTCCGCACTAACAGAAGGTTTTGTGCATAGGGCGGAACTTGTTCTTTTTGTTACTTCTGCTGATCATCCCTTTACCGAAAGCGAACGGCAGTTTTTGCAATTTTTAAAGGGAAAATGGGGAAGGAAAGTACTGTTTATACTGAATAAAATTGATTTAAAAACACCGAAAGAACTTATTGATATTATATCGTTTGTCGAGAAGAATTGTTACCGGCTGCTGGGATTCGAACCAAAAGTGCTGGCAGTTTCTGCCAAAGAGGCATATAAAGCACGATGCGAAAATAATGAAGCGCTGCTGAAGCAGAGCGGTATTGAAGATGTTGAGGCGTTTATGTTTGAAAAACTTGACCTTGACACAAAGATAGATTTCAAACTCGTAAGTCCGTTAAAATATTTATTTAATGTATTTACCGAACTCCAGCAACGGCTAAGTGAGAAAGTGAACAAATGTAATACCGATATTAAAAGCATCGAAAGATTTGAAACGCGCCTGAAGAACAAAAAACAGGATATGCAGGAATATACGTTAAAATATAAAGATGAAATTAAATTGGTGTTTTCACGCTTAAAAGAAAAACTTGATAATTTTCTAAATGCATATGTTTCTGCCAAATCGGTTGTTATGTCAAAAATAGGAAGGGAAAAACTGAATGAGCGGTTTAAGAGGGAAGTGTATGGACTTTTAAATCCTCAAACGGATTTGGACCGTATTATCGATGATGTGGTGGATTATGTTGCGCGAAATAATCGTGCGTTGTGGGACATGGCAAGGGATCATATTGAGAAAGAAGTCGGATATGACCGCATGGCAGGTGCCATTGTAAATGGACATGTTGAGCGTCATTACGATGACCGCAAGCATGAAATTGAAGTTGCACTGAAAACTCGTTCCAAAGAGTTCAGGGAATTGGATACTGAGCGTGAAGCTGAAAGACTGAATAGCCTTGTGCAGGCTGGGTTTATCAGTTTTTTGCTTATCGAAACTTTTGCGATAGGAATTGGCGTTGGCATCACAATGATGTTTTCCTGGTTAGTGCCGCCTCCCGTAACAATAGGTATTTCCGTGGCATTGGCTTTTGTCGGGCTTGCTGTTTTTCCTCAAAAACGTAAAACATTCAGGAATGAATTTGTAAGGCGAACAGATGCTCTCAGCGAACGTTTTGTGGAATTTATGAAGTTTGAGGTGAATAAGGCAATTGACCGTGTAATTGAGGATATCAGCAACAATATTTCATCATATCGTGATCTCCGATGGACGGAAAGGGAAGAAACGGTAAGGCAGGTTTCTGAGATAAATACATTGTTGGAAAATGTAAAGAATCTTATGCGGAAGAGCGGGCTTAGCTAAGGGAAAAAGATTATAGGAATCGGGAATTATTTTGTATGCTCTTTGGGATTGGATATGACATTCATAGACTCGTTGAAAACCGAAGGCTTATTCTGGGCGGGGTTGTGTTTGATTATCATCTCGGTTTGCTTGGCCATTCAGATGCGGATGTGGTTATTCATGCCATTTGTGATGCGTTGTTAGGGGCTGCGGCTCTTGGTGATATAGGAGAACACTTTCCAGATACGGATGTGAGATGGAAAGATGTCTCCAGTTCCGTCCTCCTTTTAAAAGTTGTCCATCTTTTACAAGAAAGCAATTTTAAAATTAATAATGTAGATGTTATTATACTTGCGCAAAAACCAAAGATCGGTGTGAGAAAACAGGAAATAAGAAAGAATATAGCGCAATTGTTGTGTTTGGATGTAAACAGAGTGAATATAAAGGCAACGACAATGGAAGGTGTAGATGCGATTGGTCGCGGTGAAGCAATTGCGGCCCAGTCAATAGCGAGTTTGCACGAAAATACTTAACTATAATAATAGGGTTACACTACTATGGCATTTTGGAAAAGAAAGAAAAAAGAAGAAATTGGCGATACCGCTCAACTGGAAACAAAGGCAAAAGAAATAGGTGAAGATGACGGCACTTTTCCCGCCTCTGTTGCAGAAAGTTCAATTTCAGAAGAAAGAGTACCGGAAGAACCGTTAGAACCTGAAGCGATGATAAAACCGCAGGAGGACTTAAGTAGCGGGGTAATTTTGCGTGGCAGAAAAATTACCGGTAAATTCGGGAAGGGATTTTGGGGATTAATTTCCATCTTCGTATTGCCCCCGGTTTTAATGTTTGCATTTGGGATTCTTGTTATTGTATTTATGCTTATTTTCCCTATATTGGCGGTAATCCTTATTACATCAGTGCCGGTAGTTTTCGTTACATTGTCCGTGTTGATTATTGCATTTCCTGTAGTATTTCCTTTACTTGTGATATTTTTGCTTATTACGGGCAAAGGCCGGCTGTTAGTTGCTTCTGAGGGAAGATGGATTGGTATAGAAATGTTCGGAAAGAGCTATTCTTTGAAATAAATATTATATGCAAGGTAATTCAATATTGGCAGGGGACTGAAGATTTTCAGCCTTATCATTTACGTTAAGGAGTTTCAAACCCGTTCATGTAGTGGCAAGGCGCGCCTTGCCGCTACGCTCTTAAAAGTTGCCGAAAGCCTGATTAAAAAACATCCTGCTTTATGTCTGATTCTCAATAGTTTTTATCCCGCCCATATAGGGTTGAAGAATATCAGGAATCCGGATTGATCCGTCTTCCTGCTGGTATGTCTCAAGGACTGCTATGACGGTTCTTGGCAACGCTAATCCTGAACCATTTAACGTGTGCACAAATTGCAGTTTGCCGTCTTCATCCCGAAAACGTAAATTGATGCGCCTGGCCTGAAAGTCTTCGAAGTTGCTGCAGGAAGAAACTTCAAGGTACTTTCCTACGCCGGGGGCCCAAACTTCAATATCACAACATTTGGCGGCAGCAAAACTCATATCCCCCGTACATAATTTTACTACCCTGTATTCCAGTCCGAGCAATTGCAGGATTTTCTCCGCATTGGCGAGAAGTGATTCCAATTCGTCATAAGAGGTCTCAGGCCGTACGAGTTTTACTAATTCTACCTTGTTAAACTGGTGTACCCGTATTATACCCCTTGTATCTTTCCCATATGAACCGGCTTCCCTGCGAAAACACGGAGTGTAGGCAGTGTAATAAATGGGGAGGTTTTTACACGAAAGGATTTCGTCCCGGTGGATGTTGGTGACAGGCACTTCCGCAGTTGGCACAAGAAAGAGGTCTTCGGTGACCGCTTTATTTTCCGATGCGTGCGCGGTATACATTTGTAATGTTCGATACATGTCGTCTTCAAGTTTTGGCAATTGCCCCGTGCCTGTCATGGACCTTCTGTTGACGAGAAACGGGGGAAAGATTTCTGTATACCCGTGGTCGCGGGTGTGTACGTCCAGCATAAAATTAAAGAGCGCCCGTTCGAGTTTTGCGCCGATTCCCTTTAAGAGAATAAAACCGGAGCCGGTGATTTTAGCTGCCCGTTCAAGGTCGAGAATATCTAAAAGTCTTCCCAATTCCCAGTGCGGCAATGGAGTAAAAGGAAATGTTTTTCGTTCTCCCCATGATTTTACAACTTCGTTATCAGAGGCATCTTTGCCAACGGGTACGTCCGCTGCCGGAATGTTGGGAATCCTGAGCAACAAATCGTCAAGCCTGGATTCCATATCTCTTATTTCAGTATCAATGGATTTTATATCATCGCTTGTCTTCTTTGTTTCTTCTATTATGGCGGATGCGTCTTGGCCTTTCTTTTTTAATTCACTCACCATTCTTGATTTTTCATTCCGCTGATTTTTTAATTGTTCGCAGAGGTGAATCTTTTTCCTGCGTTGAGTGTCTATTTCTAAAATGGTATCTATGTTTGCGGCATTTTCATGCTTATTGGAAATTGCCTGTTTTACCGCGTCCGGGTTGTTTCTTATAAAATGTATATCGAGCATATATCGTATATCTCCTCTGATTAATTGCTTAAATGACAGGTGAATTATATGCAATCACTTTGAAAAAATCTAGGAGTTTTCCGTATAAAAATATTTACAGGAAAGAAGGTTGTTGTACAGGCAAGGATGGGGGGATATAAATCACGGAAATAATAGTTGTTTGCTGAATAAAAGGGAGTTGAAATGCCAGCCCGGAGATACTTTTTAAAAAACACCTTTTGCGTTCAGATAAGGGCCGTACTTTCTGTCTTCGGTAAGTATGTGGTTGATAATCCAATCTTTAAACAAATCCAGCATCTCCATATTCATCTCTACTCCATCATTGTTGAGTTGTTGTTTTATTTTCAGCACATCTTCTATTAGCTGCTGATGTTTATTTCGATGAGATTCATAATCATTATAGTAGTGTTCTTTTAATAAATTTTCTTCCTCGGTAAAATGGTAGAGAACAAAATCAATCAAAAAGTTTATCGAGGCATCTAAAACAAGCGACTCCTTTTTTAAATCAATCGCCTCGCAAAGCTTGTTTGCCTTTGCCAGCATCTGTTTATGATGGTCATCGATTTTTTGTATATTGATGCAATACTCATGTCTCCAGTAGAAAATAGGCAGGCTGTTCAATGCGGGGTCTAACAAAAGTTTTCTTCTTTTCTTAAATGTTTCAAAAAGTTTCCATCGTATTGCCGGTATATCCAGAAGTTCATTAGCGGATATTTTGCAAATCTCCACCGGCTCAGCTGCGCGAATCTTAAACAGGCTGGGCATTCCGAAAAGCACTCCTTCTTCACCGAAAAAATCACCGATTTCCAGGGTCTCAAATACATCTTTTCCGATATATATTTGCAATGTTCCCTCTTTGACTACATAAAGGTCGGTGCAGTTTTTATCCAGAAGAATCTCGCCTGCGGGATAGTGGTGAAAACTCATTGAACGTGTTAGCGTCACTTGCCTTAGATATGAAATTGAATAACCCAGAAGCCATGATTTTTGCAGGAATTTCCGCTTTTCCTGTATTTTTTCAATTTTGCCGTACAGGTCGTTCTTTTTTACAAACTCAAGATATAATGAGCCGGGCAATCTTAATGCCCGCACAAAGCTTACAGCACGGTAAGTATCTGCGAAAGGAACATTGTTCAGCACCGACATTTCACCGATCAATGCGCCGGCTGACAGTATGCTTTGGCGTCCCGTTCCTGACTGTATATGCTCAACGTTTCCGGTTAAAATTAAATAAATTTCCTTTGGGATAATTCCGCCCTTTAGCATGATAGTTTCAGGGTTAAATGTGATGACAGAGTTATTCAGCAGGATTCTTAACTGATAAAGAGGCGCTGAGGGAAAATATGATCTCAGATACTGGAAGGCATATTGCCGGACATAATCCTGATGAGTCGGAATTAATACATCAACCATTCCAAAAGGAGCGCCTGAACCGATTTCTTTCTGTTGATTGGTTAATTCTAAAGATGTGTGGGATAATATAATTTTTCCTGATGTATCCATGCGAAAATCTTCTGCTTTGCCATGAATCAAGCCGCCGCCCACATCGATTTTCTTTAAATGTACTTCCTTTAAATATTCTTTTTCCACCTGATAATAAAACTCTTTGGAAATTCCACCGTTTGTATTGTCTTTTGAGACCATGTCTTTCAACGTGCCGAGATCGATGGTATCGGCATAATGAGCATAGGTTTTATATCCTTCTTCACATAAAGCGCGAAAGATGAATATGTTGTTTTCCACCGGATGTGGGGAAATCATCGGGTATACTTCTAACCCATCGATATTATTCCAGATATTAAATTTCAGGTCATTAACTTCGAAATAATCGGAAAAATTTTTTTCTTCAATAGATGCCAAAGCGGAAAGTTTCTTAGCAACAGAGATGCGCACGAGTGGCGTGGCAAAATATTTGACACGGTGATCGGCCCTCATTAACGTGGTAAGACCGGCAAAATGATCGTCGTGTGCGTGGGTATGAAAAATACCTTCAATCTCGTTAATGTTGATTCCCAAAGCAATAAGGCTGTTTAATATATTCGGTTCCGCGTCAATCAGGTATATTTTCCCCTGAAACATAATAATGCTTGACATAGCAGGACGATTAATATCCCAACCGTCCCCTTGTCCCGAATGAATTACCGCAAAATATTCCCTTTCTATATCGTGAAAACCCAATGAATAAGGAGTATTGTAATTTTCGTTGTGAGGCAGATTCAAGTCTACCGTAACGAATTCACTCTGATATTGAAATTCGAAAACGTTTAATCGCAAATGCCTGATGAATACACCATTTCGAATTTCTGTTGGTTCATTTTTAACTATTACGGTGTCGAGGAGGTCTTCTGTTTTATGGATTTTTCCATAGGCAAATTTTAATTTTAAATTCATGAGTTCATTTGCTTCATCAAGAGGCATTCCGGCGTTAATAAGTTCTTCTTCGGATACCAACCCGTAATTGCCCCGGTAGATATACTGCATTTGTGCTTCTACCTGGTCTTCAGAGCCGATAAGTATCGGTTTTGTATTTGTATTATTGGGGTGATTGGGTAATATCATTCCTTGCCGGTATAACATCTGCATGACGGGAAATTCTGCAAGATTGGCAAATTTTCCGTGCTGTACTAATAAGTCTGACAACAAAATAGCATTTGGGCCGGATTCAAACGTAATGCCTTTTTCATTCCTGGTATGAATAAACCCCTGTTTTTTTAAATGTTTTACCGTGTCTGCCGGGCAACCACACAAAATGTAAACCCCGGCTTCGGGCACTTCTACCCAAAAAATACCGTTTGCAACCTTGACTTTTCTTAATTTGGACATGGTAAAATATTTTTATAGAATTATTGAATGAAGTCTGCCATTATTTTGAATGGTAAACCATAGAGTATTATTTTATGCTGTATTTTTAATTATGGCAGTGTTACAAAAATTTTTAGAGTATACGAAACTGTAGTCAAACAAATCTGGTTTTCGAAATATCAAATAAGTTTTTACTTAGAAACACAATCCATCGACTCTGCTCAGGGTGGCAGCTTTGTCATGCTGAGCGGAGTCGAAGCATTAAAAGGCTAATCGAAAACCAGATTTGTTTGACTACCATAATGAGCTAAAACTATACCATATACGGTTATAACAAGTAAATTAATTTAAATAATTCTTATCCTTTTGAAAAAAAGCAAGATAAAACAAAACTATTTACTGTACAAAGGTTTAAAAAAGAGAGAAAAAAATATTAAATAAAAAAGATAGGGTGTGTATGCCATACTTATAGGGCATACATAGCCATACTATCCCGAAAGATAATTAACAATTAAACGGTATTTCATTAGTGATGAATAGCGGCAATCAAACATCAAAATCTCATATTTTATCTTCAAACATGTCAACCCGGCAATTATTTGCGGAAGTGGTTTTCAATATCCCGTTAAACAAAATATTTCATTACAACATACCCCATAATCTAGGAGAACTTCTCATTCCGGGCATGCGCGTCAAAGTGCCCTTTGGCAATAAAATAATTACAGGATTTTGCGTGGGTATTACTGATAAACCTTCCGGATATAAAACAAAAGACATTATCGGCATATTGGATATATTTCCGCTGGCGGATGAGACGATGCTCAGGATTACAAAGTGGATTTCATCCTATTATTGCTGCGGATGGGGAGAAGCAATGCACGCAGTGATACCGCCAATTGTCAGAAACAACCCTAAGGAAAAGAAATATACTTTTGTTAAAACCAGCGGCTGCCTCTCTGTGTCTGAAAAGGAAACAATTCTTCAATCAAAAAAACGCGCGACAAAACAGGCAAAGGTGCTGGAATTGCTTTTCAACCAGGAATCGAATACGGAAATAAACGCAAAGGAACTGATGAGGCGTGCCGGTTGTGCCATGTCAGTTCTTCGGAGATTGGAACAGGAGAACCTCATACTATTGAAAGAAAAATCGGTGGATGCCCTGAATATGCCGGAGGAATGCAGCAAACCACGGCAGCATCTGACGCTTTCCGGCGAACAGCAAGCCGCCTTTGAAGCAATTAAACAGAAACTGACGGAACCGGTTCAGGGTGTTATCTTACTGCATGGCATAACCGGCAGCGGGAAGACGGAATTGTATCTTCAGACCATAGCAAAGTTGCTGGAACAGGGGAAGAAAACCATATTTCTTGTTCCTGAAATATCGCTTACTTCTCAAACCATTGGGAGAATAAAGGAAAGGTTTAATAACGTGGCGGTATTGCACAGCCATTTACAGGGGGCCTTTCACTATTCTCAGTGGAAAGATATAAAGGAAGGCAGGGTGGATGTTGTCGTCGGAGCGAGGTCTTCTATTTTCGCTCCGCTCAAAAATGTGGGATTGATCATTCTTGATGAAGAACATGAAAATACATACAAGCAGGAAAACAGCCCCCGTTACAATGCGCGGGATATCGCAACCCTCAGGGCAAAATATGAAAACGCTATGGTACTATTAGGCACCGCAACCCCCTCTCTGGAAAGTTATTATGAGGTGGAGAAGGGCAACTATACAAAACTTGTCCTCTCCAAAAGGATAGGCGCGCTTCAGCTTCCGCCGGTGGAAATTGTGGATATGCTTGAGGAAGTTCGTAAGAAAAGGGGATACCATATTGTATCACAACGGCTTGAGTATTATATGAAGCAGGCGCTGTCCAGGAATGAACAGGTGATTTTATTTTTAAACCGCAGGGGTTTTGCCCCTTACATTCATTGTAAAAGGTGCGGATTTGTATTGAAATGCCGCAGGTGCGATATCCCTCTTACCTTCCACAAAAACTTAAATATCACAATGTGTCATTATTGCCATTCGGAAGCGTTGCCTCCCGAATCATGTCCCGATTGTCTTGCGGGTTCTGTTAATTACCGTGGTTTCGGCACGGAAAAGATAGAAGACGAGATAGCAAAAAAATTCCCCGAATATAAAATTCTCAGGATGGACAGCGATTCCATGCGTTCTCACGGTTCTCATGAAAAAGCGCTGAAGGCGTTTGAGCAGGGAGAATTCCGGATATTGCTCGGGACGCAAATGATCGCAAAGGGTTTGGATTTTCCCAATGTCACATTGGTTGGCATCATTTCAGCCGATACAATGCTCAACCTCCCTGATTTCCGCTCAGGAGAAAGGACATTCCAATTGATATCTCAGGTTGCGGGGCGTACGGGACGGGGGCATCGGGGAGGACGTGTGATTGTGCAGTCTTTCAATCCGAAACATTACTGCATTACCTATGCCGCCGCTCATGACTATGAGGGGTTTGCGAAAAAAGAATTGGAATATAGAAAACCGTTAAACTATCCTCCGTTTGGCAAGCTGGCGAGGATTATCTTCCGGGGAGTGTCGGAAAAGAACACAGAGGAAAAGGCCATGGTTATTGGCAATGCATTGAAAGAAATTGCAAAAGAAAGCGATAAACAACTTGAAATACTGGGTCCTTCTCCCGCGCCGGTAACGAGGATTAACAATCAGTTCCGGTGGCATCTTTTACTGAAAGCAAAAGACCATCAAAGGATTCACGATGCGCTGCAATGTGTTTCCGATATGCTGAAACCCACAAAAGGCGTCCAGTCGCTTGTCGACGTCGATCCGTATATGATGTTGTAGAATGGTATTTTTTATAAGGATGCCTGAGGCATAAGGTTTGAGCAAAAGTCTTTTAATGAGTGATCTCATGACCCTCTTTACAATACACTGCGTGGCCTGCTTTTTTCTGCCTGACAATATACACGGAAAGAAATAGAGTGATTCGGGTTTTGCAAAAACTCAAATACTACAGTTGAGTAAAAAATCGTCTCCCAACAATATAAACAAACGTATGTTACCTATGACGACTACAACATTACCTCTTTTTAAGATACCAAAAATTATCGACCATTTTGACCATGAATCCTGCATTATTTCACACTGTGGTGATACATTTGAGTTTATTAAAACACTTCCAGACGAGACGGTAAAACTTATCATTACTTCTCCGCCGTACAATCTCGGTAAAGCGTACGAAAATAAAACACGCATTGAGCACTACTTGGAATCTCAAGTAAAAATAATCGAGCAGCTTGTTCGGGTATTGAGGCATGATGGCAGTATTTGTTGGCAGGTGGGTAATTTTGTTGAGAATTCAGAAGTTTTCCCCCTGGATATCTTTTACTACGATATTTTTAAAAAAAATAATCTAAAGCTTCGAAACCGAATCATCTGGCGTTTCAATCACGGTTTACATGCAAGTAAACGTTTTTCCGGGCGCTATGAAACGATTCTCTGGTTTACTAAGTCTGATATATACACCTTCTGAAAAAACAATACATCCCTGTCAATATCCAATTGAGCTTGTTGAACGCTGTGTTAAAGCAAGGAAAATCGATAGAAAAATAGTTTCTGTAGTTAAATATTTTCTGAATTAAACATTTAGATGTCTAAAAATCCAAAAGACTTATTTCTAAAGCGTATGGAAGGAAGACATTTTGTAAAACGAGTGTATAGTAAAAGCTTTTATGAATTGAATTCAACTGCCATACTTTATTTTCGTTTTTCTAAAGCACATAAAAATCAATTCTTTTTTGGTGTGGAAAGTGATGATTTATTAATTCATAAGGATAAAAATCTGTTCATTCTGTTTATTTGTGAAACTGAGGATAAAATAGCAGTAATACCAATAGAAGATTTTTAGAAATGATAAAGGGAACAGAACGGGAGCATTCCCAATTTTTTGTAAATCAAAATAAAGCCGACCATAAAGGATCGGCGCTACCATGCAATATGTGTCGTAGCGCGGGTGGTTTATCCCCCGCATAATACCTCCACATTTTACAAAAAATTGGGAATGCTCCCAACAGAACCGATATCTAATCAATGGAAAGTATTTATTACAAGACAAAACAATGAATATAGTTTTCGTGTTTCTGGCAAGGGTAAATATGATGTAAGCAAAAATCTGAATCAATTTGATTTTAGGCCAAGTGAATTCCGAGGTGGTATACTTCCAACCCTTCAGAAATTCACGCCTCTTAGGCAAAAAAGAGATAAGAACGAACCTGTTGAACAGCATCAAATTATAGAACAACTGGAAGATAGACTTCTTACTTCAAGTTCAAACAGTAAGAGCCCAATTGTATTTGAAAAAACTGTTAGCGAAGCATTTGAAAAATTAGGTTTTAAAGTAAGACATATTGGAGGTTCAGGTAACACAGATATTCTTGTAGAATCACCCATAAAAGGAATTATCGATTGTAAAAGTACCACAAATAGTACATTGAATCACTTAAATTTCTCAAGGCTTAAAAGACACAAAAATGAAAATAACGCTACATTTCTTCTGGTTATAAGTAAAGGTTTTGACCCTGCTGTTATTAAAGATGCTGTGCTGGAACAATGCACACTGATGCCAGTTGACGCATTACGAGACCTTATTGTTTTGTTAAAAACTTTTACAATCTCTCCTTATGAGATTGAGCCGCTTCTTAGAAAAAAGGGGCTTATTAATTATGCTGATTATGATTATTTAAGAAAAAAAGAATCTGAATTCAAAGAAAAAATTAATTATATCGTGAGAGTAATTACAGCATTAGATTTTAAACCAAGAGATTTGAAGGAGATAAAAGGTCGCTTGGATTACGAAAGTGAGGCAAAGCAGTTAAGTGAAATTAAAGAGGAAGAGTTACATGAGATATTAGATTTCCTTTCTTCTCCTCTAATTTCCATAACTCAAAAGAATAATGGAACCTTTACATCAAAATATTCTCATATACAATCATTAGAAAAATTAAAAAATATTTTAAAGGTACTACTTACACCATTAACAAAGGAAAAAAGTTATGGATAAATGTTGCGTATGTAAGAGAAAATTAAAATACAGAGAAGAATATACGAGTATAAATAAAGGATTTTATTCAGAAGTGGGAGATAAAGACTGGGTTGCGTTAATTTTTCATAATAAATGTTGGAAGTTATTAGGAAAAGGAGTGAATAAAAAGTTGCTTTTACTATTTGAAGCTGAAATATAAACAAAAATTACTTTTCCTTACTCTTTGGTAGAAGTTAAAAAATTTTCATATACATGATTTCTCTTTTGACGGAATACTTATCCCAACATGTTGAATTTTCTGGTGGAACGAAAGGCTCAACCAAAGACATTCCCCTTTGGTCTTATTTGAAAAATAATTGAAAAAGAAAAACCTCTTGTAAACTTGAAAAGTTTACAAGAGGTCGGAGAAAAGAAAGGAAAAGCGGCAGAGCCTTTGTTGTGGCTAAGTGATATGATTAATGTTCCAAAGGATTATAGGGTTTCCCTTTCACCGGTTGTTCCGGTTGAGGAGCCTTTTCCTTGCCCTGTACATCGAAAATAGTCAGGGCGCCCATTGGATACTTGCCCGTAGACACCATTCCACGAAGATTATGATCGTGCATAATCGTTATTCCTGCGCCCAGATTGCACGACAGACATTTTCTCTGGCTGGCAAAGTGAGGAATTTTTACCAATACATCAATCCTTTCCCCGCTTGTGATGCACAGTGTATCCTTTTCATAGGTACTCTTTAGTTTTCTTCCATCCAGCGCAATTACTTCCATATGATAACCATGGGGATGAACCGCAAAAACATGATCGGCGCCGATAGCCATAAAACGCAACAAAACAGTTTCATCTTCATGAGCCACAATTCGGGAACGTGGATCGTTTATTACAGAGCGCGGATGATAAAGATTATCCGTAAACGTTCTGCCGTTAATCAGGAAATAATCGGCCTTCCAGTCTTGTAATCCGTGGACAACACCTGCATCTTGTAATTGTTCATTTGCAGTGGAGGACAATTCACTAAAAAACAAAGTATAATCCCGGTCGTACTTATATCCGTAAGCTGTTTTTGTCCTGTCCTGATGGATAATGATAGGAAAATACATGCCGGCTAAAATATGGTTAAAACTGTCCACATGGCAATGTCCCATAAAAGAACCTTCATACTGAGGGGTAATTTCGTAAGTAAATGCCTGATGTTCCAGGATAGGGTCGACCGGCAAAGAAGGCACTCCGTCAACAGAAGGGGTCAGATCAAGACCATGGAAGTGAATAGTGTGCGCAACATGGTTGATTCCCGAATGTTCGTCCGCATAGTGCATTCCCGTATTATGAAGCGTAATTCTGGCTTTTTCCCCAACGAACAAATGTATTGGATCTGACGGCACTTTAACGGGTTCCAGTAATTGTTCGACTTGTTCTTTTGTCTTTACCTCTCCCACGTCCTTAAAACTGCCCTTGGCATGAGTATAACCAAAAACCCATACCAAATCGCCGTTGGTCATCTCTATATATCCGTCCGTTGTATACAAATGGAACTCCCATACTCCATCTTTTCCTCGTTCGCCGAGAATATCGTCATTTGTTACATTCACCAATTCTTTTTCTTCCTGACTCAGACTCCATTCCTCAGCCGCTTTTGCCTCTTCCGCTAAAAGATTCTGTGGCAAGAAGCTTGCTTTTATCCCGACCGACAACACAATTGCAGCCAAACCAATTAATTTCGACACATTCATAAAATAATTTCTCCTTCAATGCTAAATGTAATGACTGTTAAACAAATGCGATTGCAGATTATTACCATACGAGGGAGGTAATGTCAAGTAAATAACGACAGATTACTGCAGAGAAGGTTTTTTCTCAATGGCAGAGACTATGCACCTTGCGCAACGGGGAATTGGCCTGTATACTATTTCTTAACAATTCGATTTGATATAAGTCTGTAAATGTTGATTTTCAAAGAGTTAAAAAAACATTGCAACTTATCCTCAAATGAGTTAAAAGAGAAACGTAAATGCCGATTTTATCTGCCATAGTACATCATTTATTCCACATATGTTTTTTACTTGGAGGTGAATAACACAACCCATGCCACCAAATGGACTTGATGCAAAAACGCTTTTCGAACGGGAAGAGGGTTTTACCTATAATGACTTTATTTTGCTTCCCGGACATATAGATTTTGTTTTAGAAGAAGTTTCCCTTGATACCAATCTTACCCGAAATATCAAGATTAAGAGACCTCTTGTCAGTTCTCCGATGGACACGGTAACGGAGTCGAAGATGGCCATTAGCATGGCGTTGCTGGGTGGCATTGGCATTATTCACTACAACAATACCATAGAAGAGCAAACAAAGGAAGTTCGGAAGGTAAAGAGATTTGAAAATGGTTTTATCACGGAGCCGGTTGTTCTTAGTCCTGCTCATACTATCAGGGATGTGGATACTATTAAGGAGGCATATGGATTTTCCGGGATTCCTATTACGGAAGACGGTACATTAAATTCCAGATTAGTGGGAATTGTTACGAAGCGGGATATTGATTTTGAGAAAAACCGAATGAAACGGTTAAGTGAGGTAATGACCAAGCAATTGGTTACCGCTCCTGCCGGAATTTCTCTTGCCGATGGAAACAAGATTTTAAGAGAAAGTAAAAAGGGGAAATTGCCGCTTATTGATAAGCAGGGAAGGCTTGTTTCGCTTATGAGCCGCACTGATTTATTGAAGAATGAAGATTTCCCTTTTGCATCAAAAAATAAGGACAAACAACTTCTTGCCGGAGCCGCGCTTTCTACGCGTGAGGAAGATAAGGAGCGGCTTGCAGAGTTGGAGAAGGCAGGGGTGGATGTGGTTGTTATCGATTCTTCGCAGGGAGATACGATTTTTCAAATCAACATGATAAAATATATTAAGAAAAACTATCCTCACATTGAAGTTATTGGAGGAAACGTTGTCACCGCAAAACAATGCAAATCCTTGATTGATGCCGGTGTTGACTCCCTTCGAATCGGCATGGGAAGCGGTTCCATCTGCATTACACAAGATACTCTTGCCGTGGGAAGGGCTCAGGGGTCTGCCGTGTATCAGACCGCAAAATTTTCAAAGGAATACGCAAATATCCCTGTAATTGCCGATGGTGGAATTGCCCATATAGGGCATATTGTAAAGGCATTAGCCCTTGGGGCAGGCGCCGTGATGATGGGCGGTTTACTTGCCGGCACGACAGAATCCCCCGGAGAATATTTTTATGAGGGGAGCATGCGTGTGAAAAAATACAGAGGCATGGCGTCTCACGAAGCAATGGAACGGGGAGGCGGAAAAAGGTATTTGTCCGTTGAAGATAGGGTAAAAGTTGCGCAGGGTGTTTCGGGAACGGTGGTTGATAAGGGATCGGTTATTCATCTCGGACAATATTTGATGCAAAGTATGCTGCATTCGCTGCAGGAACTTGGCTGGAAAAGCATCCATGATCTTCATACGGGATTATACGACGGAAGCCTTCGTTTTGAAATGAGATCTCCATCCGCCCAGGCAGAAGGAGGTGTGCATGATCTCTATTCCAGCAAGGAGCCTCACCTTGGTTTTTTAAGAAGGGTACGATAGTATGGTATGTCCATAAAACAAAATGCCATTGAAATTGTAAAAACGTTGCAGGATAACGGCTATAAAGCCCTTTTTGCCGGGGGCTGTGTGCGCGATATGATTATGCGGCGGGAATCTGCCGATTACGATATTGCCACCAATGCCCTTCCCCGGGATGTTATGAATCTCTTTAAGAAGACCTTTTCTGTCGGCGCGCAGTATGGCGTTGTGATTGTGGTAAAAGACGGGCATAATTTTGAAGTAGCAACATTTCGCACGGAAGGATCGTATAGTGACGGCAGGCATCCGGATTACGTGTCCTTCAGCACTCCTGAAGAAGATGTCAAGCGGCGGGATTTTACGATCAATGGCCTGCTCTATGACCCGATAAAAGATGAAATACTGGATTATGTCGGAGGCAGGGATGATATTGCCGCAGGCATCATCAGAACAATTGGCAATCCTGTTGAACGTTTTACCGAGGACAAGTTGCGCATGATACGCGCAGCCCGATTTGCATGCCGGTTTCAATTCCAGATTCATGAAGATACAAAACGAGCGATTATTAGTCTCGCACCGCAGATTCATGTCGTCAGCGCCGAGCGAATTCGTGAGGAGTTGCAAAAAACAATTACTGGCAAAAATCCGCATGTCGGGATTCAACTTTTAGACGAGCTTTTTCTTTTACGCGAAATACTTCCTGAGGTGTCAGGGATGAAAGGCGTTCGGCAACCGGAAAATTTTCACCCGGAGGGGGACGTTTTTACGCATACTTTGTTGTGCCTTTCCAAAATGGAAAATCCTTCGTGGACGCTGGCGATGGGGGTGTTGCTGCATGATATCGGAAAGCCGCAGACTTTTCAGGAACTTGACCGCATTCGTTTTAATTTGCATGAAAAAGTGGGCGCTGAGATTGCCGCCGGAATCTGTAATCGCCTGAAAACCTCGAATGCCGACAAAGAACAGATTGTCTGGCTCGTAATAAAACATCTCTGCTTTAAGGACGCGCAGAAAATGAGGCTTAACAAATTGAAGCGCCTTTTTGCCCATGAGGGATACAGAGAACTTGAGGAGTTATGCAGAATTGACGCCCTTGCGAGTTCTGGAGATTTATCTGACTATTATTTCTGCCGGGAAATGTCTGGAAAACTTTCGAAGGAAGAAGTCAAACCGAAACCCTTGATTACCGGCCACGACCTTATCGCAATGGGTTTAATCCCCGGGCCGGCCTTTAAGCATATTTTAACAAAGATTGAAGATGAGCAGCTTGACGGAAATATAACAACAAAAGAGGATGCCATTAAAAAAGCGCAGGAACTCATCTGTGAGGAAGTTAATAATCCCGATATAAAATCATTCCGTTCAGGGTATTTTCATTAAAATAGTAAGGAAGCGCTGCTTCTTGTTCGTAGAAGCAGCGCTTCTGTAGCAATTGAGTTCCAAAGCCGGAGCTTCGGGACGAGCTAAAAATAATCCGCAATTTAATGATTCTGTGTTCAAACATCAGAAAGAGCCTGAGATAAGGTGGTTTATTAATTCATGTCCCTTTTTTATATGAAGTTTTGATGCCACAGCATTTGCTTCCGTAAGCGGAACTCCTTCCCCTTTTTGAATCCCGGTGCCGCATATCGCAAAAGGCACCGGTTCAGGCGTGTGCGTTCTTTTTTCAATTGGCGTATAATGATCGGGAAGCACCAGAATGCGAAGCTCTCCGAATTTATTCCCCGACTCCATAATTGGCCCGATAATTTTATTGTCAATCTGCTCAATGGCAGTTACCTTTTCTTTTATATTGCCTTCATGCCCCGCCTCGTCAGGAGATTCAATATGAACCAGCACTATATCATGATTTTCTAACGCCTCTACGGCGTATTTGCCTTTGTTGCCGTAATTAGTGTCGTGATATCCGGTAGCGCCGGGAACCTTTATGATATCCCATCCAAGATAGAGGGAAATTCCCTTGATCAGGTCTACCGCGGTGATCACCGCTCCTTTAAGGTTGAAACGTTCCTGGAAAGTAGGCATTTTGGGACGGTATCCGTATCCCCATAACCAGATCATGTTGGCAGGGTTTTCCTGAAGATCAACCCGCACCTTGTTTATGTCGTGGTTATGCAGCAGTCCCCGTGAACGTTCCATGAGGTCAATGAGAATTTCACTTCCTTTCCCCTTCGGAAGATGCGCTTTAATCGATTCTCCCATAATATCATGGGGAGGAAAACACGAGGCATCTATTTTCTGCAGGCCTTTATATACCATAAGATGGCGGTAGCTTTTCCCTGTATAAAATTGGATAACATCGTTTCCAAACCGTTCGTTAAGTAATTGTATAAGGATATTGGCCTCTTCTGTTTTGATATGTCCCGCGCAAAAATCCACCAGTGTATCCTCGTTGGCAGTGATGAAATTGCAACGAAACGCGCAGTCTTCTTCTCCCAGTTGAATGCCGATGCTTGCCGCCTCCAGAGGAGCCCTGCCGGTATAATAGTCGCCGGGGTCGTACCCTACTATAGTAAGGTTTGCAACGTCGCTTCCCGGGGGAAACCCGCGTGGGATAGTCTGAACGGTGCCTATCCTTCCGTTTTCCGATAAAAGGTCGAGATAAGGGGTGCGTGCAGTTTCAAGGGGCGTTCTTCCGCCCAGTTTTTCAATGGGATAGTCTGCCATACCGTCAGGAATGATAATGCAGTATTTCAAGAATGTCTCCTATTCTTCAACACGTAAGAATCGTGTTTGGTCTTTTACAATGTCTAACTGTTTAATTTCAGAAAGTGCGTTCAGCAAATTGCCTTCTTCCGCCATATGGGTCATCAGGATAAGGGGGACATGTCCCTTTTCTTTTGCCTGCCGTTGAATCACAGAGGCGATGCTTATTTCATGGTTTCCCAATATACCGGAAATTTTTGCCAGCACACCGGGTTTATCTATTACGGAAAACCGCAAATAATACCGTGTTCTTATTTCTTTCATATTGACCACGGAAACACGTTCGCATTGTCCGGAAAAGATTTTCATAGCATTGAAGGTGATGTTTGCCCTTCCGAGCGCCACATCAACAATGTCAGCGACTACGGCGCTTGCCGTGGGCATTTCTCCGGCGCCTCTTCCATAAATCATTGAATCCCCGACAGCGCTGCCTTTGATACAAATGGCGTTAAATACTCCATTTACTGAAGAGAGAGGATGTTCGTGCGGCAGGAGTGTCGGATGCACCCGCAGTTCAAGCCCACACTCTCTCTTTTTTGCTATTGCAAGAAGCTTTAGGGTATATCCCAATTCATGGGCATACCAGATGTCCGAAAGCTCCACTTTGCTGATACCCTCAGAATAAATATTTTCGTAATCAACGTCTACGCCAAACCCGATTCGTGCAAGGATGGCAAGCTTGTGCGCCGAATCGATGCCCTCAACGTCCATCGTAGGGTCTTTTTCTGCATAGCCTAGTTTCTGTGCCTCTTCAAGGGTCACGCGATATTCGACATTTTCTTTTGTCATCTTGGTTAATATATAATTTGTTGTGCCGTTAACGATTCCCAGAATACATTCGATCTTGTTTGCAATAAAGCCGTCTCTCAATTCTGCAATAATAGGAATACCCCCTCCCACGCTTGCTTCGAAAGAAATGCTTTTTCCGTGCCTGCGAGCCTTCCTGAATAATTCAGAGCCGTGGAGCGCAAGAAGCATTTTGTTTGCGGTAATGACATCCTTTCCGTTTTCTAGGGCCTTGATGACAAATTCCTTTGCAACGGTCACTCCGCCTATAAGTTCAACAATGATATGGATGTTTGGGTCATTTAATAATATATGAGCGTCAGTGGTAAACTTTACCTCCGGGGGCAAAACAATTTTATTCTTTGCATCCGGATTACAATCAGCGATGCCCTTTAATACAGGGATAGCATTGAGTTTTTCCTTCAGGGGCGATTCATTTTCCAAAAGAATTTTTGCGACACCCGTCCCAATAGTACCCATGCCGATAATGCCAACGTTTATTTGTTTCATACATAGTTCCTGTTATTTGCCAAAATGAACAATAGAGTGCAAAGAGGAAGAAAAAATTTACTATAACGAAATATTTTATTTAATGTCAATAAAATTTGCTTTCTTAAAAATAGTGTTTTATGTTCTCTGAGAATTAAATGCTTGTAATGTCGAAATTGGTCTGATAAGATCATTCCCATGTTAATTAATGCCACTCCTCTATCAACCCGGTAGGAATAAATGATCGGTTTTAAACAAAGAGATATTATTTCTATCCTTCATTTCAATAAAGAAGAGTTATTATACCTGCTTGACGTTACGAAACGAATGGAACAAGCCGATTATTCCAACGTTCTTAAAGGAAAAGTGCTGGCAGCGCTTTTTTTTGAACCGTCGACGAGAACCAGATTAAGTTTTGAAACGGCAATGAAACGACTGGGAGGCATGGTGGTAGGGTTTGCAGACTCCGGTACCACTTCTATTGCAAAAGGCGAAACTCTCAGTGATTCAGTAAAAACGATCGAGGGATATTGTGACGTCATTGTTCTTCGCCATTATCGTGAAGGCGCGGCGCAACTGGTTGCGGATATAGTGGATGTTCCTGTAATCAATGCCGGTGACGGTTCCAATCAGCACCCGACGCAAACGTTTCTTGATCTCTATACCATTCAAAAGACAAAAGGCACTCTTGAAGGTCTTAAAATAGGGTTTTTAGGAGACCTGAAATATGGCAGAACAGTGCATTCCCTTGCTTATGCCCTTGCCTATTTTGGAACGGAAATGTACTTTATCTCTCCGCCTAATTTAAGGATGCCGAAGGATTATATGGAAGAATTGCAGAGCAGGCATGTAGTATGCCATGAGGCGGAATCTCTGCAAGGCATAGGGAATTTCCTCGATGTGATTTATTGTACACGGATTCAGGAAGAGCGTTTTGCCGATCCGATAGAATTTGAAAAAGTGCGGGGGATTTACCGGCTGAGCAAATCCATGCTTGACGGATTGGGGGTCAAGGATGATTTAAAGATAATGCATCCTTTGCCGCGTGTGGATGAGATGGACGAAAACCTTGATGGAACAAATTACGCGATATATTTTGAGCAGGCTCGTAACGGAGTGCCCGTGAGAAAGGCTATTTTGGCAACTGTATTAGGTGCGATAGAATGAAACAGTTAGACGTTTCCGCTATTAAAGATGGTTCGGTAATCGATCATATTGACAGCAAGAGTACTTTAAAGGTTGCAGAAATTTTAAACATTAAGGACGAGGAGGATGTAGTCCTTGTCGGCATGAATTTATCAAGCAAATACCTGGGGAAAAAGGGAATCATAAAGATTGGAGGAAAAATCCTCGATCAGAAGGAGGTAAACAAGATTGCCCTTATAGCTCCGAATGCCACGGTAAACATTATCAAGGATTACGAGGTGGTGAAAAAATTTGAAGTTGTGGTGCCTGAGATGATCGAAGGTATCGTAAAGTGTTTTAATCCGAACTGTGTCAGCAATTATGGCAACGTAAAGACAAAACAACACCTGGTCAGTAAAAACCCGTTAAAACTTCGATGCCATTATTGCGAACGTGTCATGGGAGCGAATGATATCGTCCTGATTTGATAATAATTGTACAAAGCGGGAATTATTGCTCATTGCAATTAAAGAAAGTGTGAAAAAAATTTATGCTAAGTATGTTGTTGTATCTCATTGGCGGCTTTGTGATTTTAATGATTGGCGCTGAAGCTCTTGTAAGGGGCGGGTCGGCGCTGGCATTGCGCTTGGGTGTTGCTCCTCTGATAATAGGATTAACCATTGTAGCATTCGGGACAAGTAGTCCGGAACTTGCCGTAAGCGTTCAATCGGCGCTCCGGGGTAATAGTTCTATTGCTTTGGGGAATGTGATTGGTTCTAATATTGCGAATATCGGGCTCATCCTTGGGTTAGCGGCTATTATTCAGCCGATGTCGGTGAAGGCGCAGGTAGTTCGCAGAGAGATTCCTATTATGATTGTTGTCTCCGGAGTACTGTGGGCGCTTCTTATGGATGGGCGGTTGCAGTATTGGGATGGAGCGTTGCTGATAGTTGGAATTATTGCGTATGTTTACTATTGTTATTATCAGGCACGTAAAGAGAAAGAGCCGTCTGTTCAAAGCGAATATGAGGAGGGAATTCCTAAAATTAAGGGAAAGATATGGATTTCTGCCGGCTTGATTGCGATGGGTTTGGGCATGCTTATTAGCGGCGGAACACTATTTGTCAAAGGCGCGGTGGAATTGGCACGATTTTTTGGAGTAAGTGAGGTCATTATCGGGCTGACAATTGTCGCGGTAGGAACGAGCATGCCGGAATTGGCAACTTCAGTAGTTGCCGCTATTAAAAAAGAAGCTGATATTGCCATTGGCAATGTCGTGGGTTCTAACATATTCAATATTCTTGGAATATTAGGCGTTGCCTCCCTGGCGTATCCCATTGCAAGGGAAGGTTTCAACATTGTTGATTTTGGCGCTATGGCATTGTATGCCCTTGTGCTATTACCCCTCACATGGATAAGATTTTCGCTGGGAAGGTGGGAAGGGGCGTTGTTATTGGCCGGTTATAGCGGTTACATTTATTACCTGATTCTTAACATTCCGTCTGTATAGCTCAGTGCGAATGAGCAGGAAGGGAGAAATATACTTTTCGTTTCAAAGCTGCGAAGGGCGCTAAGAGATAAAAAACAAAGAATACATGAAATAGTTTAAAAAGGAGAATAAGGTGTGGGGAAAAATGTATTGTTGTTATTTGCAGCAGGTATTATCTTTACGTTTCTTGCAACAGTGAAAAAAGAAGTGTCTGCTGAAGTTTTTCTTGTAACGGGTTATTGTTCCTGTGAGGATTGCTGTGATAAACCTCCATATGATGAATGGTATGGAATGACGGCAACAGGTAAAAAGGCGAAATGGGGAACAATTGCAGTGGATAGTGAAATAATCAGTCTGGGGAGTGCTTTAAAGATAGAGGGGTTTGAAGACACCATTTTTAGGGCAGAAGATGTCGGAGGTTCCGTAAAGGGAAAACATATTGATATATGGTTTCCCGATCACCAGCAGGCGCTAAAGTTTGGAAAGCAGATGAAACACATCTGGTATGATAGAAAAAATCTGGAATCGTAGTTTTTTTTGACAATTGATAATGGTATGAGATTACACAATATGCCTGAAAAGAAAAATTCACCCAAAAGGCATCATCCAAAGGGAATAGAAATACTTTACGAAGATGAAGACATTCTGGTAGTAGACAAACCGGCAGGTCTTCTGACGATGGGTACGGAAACAAATAAAACAAAGACTGCCTATTACATTCTCACTGATTATGTGCGCAAAGGGAACTCGAAATCAAGAAAACATGTTTTTATCATCCATCGGCTTGACAGGGATGCATCAGGGATACTGGTATTTGCTAAAAACATAAAGTCCAAACTTGATTTACAGGAACAATGGCAGGATGTGGAAAAGAAGTACCTTGCTGTTGTGCATGGCAAACTTGAGAAAAAGTCGGGAACAATCAGCACTTACCTCGCCGAAAATAGAGCTCACGTGGTCTATTCCACGCCTGACACGAAAAAAGGGAAATTATCCCATACGATGTATAAAGTTCTTAAAGAAACCAAGCATTTCAGTTTGCTGGAAATTAAACTTTTGACCGGCAGGAAGAACCAGATACGAGTCCACCTTACAGAACAGGGACATCCGATTGTGGGCGATAAAAAGTATGGAAAGGAAAATGGCGCCCATAAACAGTTAGCGCTTCATGCCCATTCGATATCTTTCAAGCATCCATTCAACGGCAAGATAATGACGTTTGAAATAAAACCACCCGCCTATTTCAACAAACTGGTCAGCGGTATTGGCAGCGAAGAGAAACTGGCAAATCAGTAAATAGGAAAATGATATCTGCGGCATAATAGAATCTAAATTCGGGAACATTCCCGATTTTTTGTAAAAGCCTATTAATGTAGATAACTTTTATAAACGTTTATTCAAATGCCATGCAAATAGCAATTCTTGGTGCAACAGGCTGTGTTGGACATACCCTGACAAAAAAACTTATTATCTCCAATGAGCATGATATTATTGCGTCATGCAGATCGGAAAACAAGGTCGATAAGAGTTTGACTTCTCCGCGATTGATGTGGAGAGCGGTAAATCTGGAAGACCCTGAAAGTATAAGGAAATTCCTCCAGGGAGCGGAAGTACTGATATATCTGGTGCATTCTTTAAAATCTTCAGGGTTCGGGGTTCTTGATAAAATGTATGCCCACAAGGTAGGGGAAGCGGCACATAAGACAGATGTAAAAAAGATTATTTATATGAGCGGTATTATTCCAAGGAATGAAAAACTATCGCACCATTTAAAGAGCAGAAAGGAAACAGGAGAAGCGCTTGCTGCGCACGGAATAAGTGTGGGTGAAGTCCGCGCAAGCATACTCCTGGGCACCTGCAGCGCTTCCTACCGAATGGTATATTACCTTGCAAAACGCCTTCCCATAATGATAACGCCAAAGTGGCTGAATTCTCTTTGTGCTCCCATTGCGCTCGATGATGCCGTAGAAGTGCTTGAGACATTGATAAAAATAGACATTAAAGGACATGAAATTTTTGAAATTGGTTCTGATGTCATGCGTTATCGTGATTTGTTGTCTCTTTGCGGAAAATCGACGCATGGTTACGCAAATGCCATTTTCACGGTGCCGTTTTTTGCCATATCGTTATCTTCTCTCTGGGTGGAATATATAACCGGTGTCCCGAATTCTATTGCAAGGGCATTGGCCGAGAGTCTTATAAATGATTCTGTTTATTCTCACAACCGGTTTAAAGAAATTACCGGGCATGACCCCAAGCCGGTTGAAGATGTATTGAAAAAGTGTGCGGAACAGATGAAGAGGGAGCGGGAAGAACGCATCTCATCGATTGGTAAAAAAAGGGAAAATTAACTTTTTTCCCCCGTTCATTTTTTTATGGAAGTATTTACTGTTGTCAGTCGTTTACTTCGTGAATATCAAAGAGGGCGCTGATATATTTTGGTGAGTTATCAAGCAGAATCCTGGCAATATTTGGATTAAACTGAGTGCCCATACCTTTGCGTATAACCTCATAAGCATACTCTTGTGGCAAACCCTTGCGATACGCACGGGTTGAAGTGATTGCGTCATAGGTGTCTGAAATAGCGATTATCTGCGCCAGGTAATTAATCTGATTTCCCGCAAGATGATTCGGATAACCGGTGCCATCGTACTTTTCATGATGGCTTGCGGAGATATCGGCAATATCCTTCAGGAATGATACCTTGCTTAAAATTTCAAAAGAGTGGGGAGCATGTCCCTTAATTACTTCCCATTCTTTGTCGTCCGGGGGACCAGGCTTATCCAAAATACCAATAGGAACGCTTACCTTGCCTGCGTCGTGCAGAAGGCCGGCAATTTCAACTTTGAGGATGTCGGAAGGGGATAACTGCATTTTTTCCGCCAGGTATTTTGATAAAATAGAGACCCTTGTTGAATGACCTCGCGTATATTTGTGTTTTGCATCGATTACACGGGCAAAAAGGCGCAGGATCGGATACAGGCCTGCCATGCTCGATGCCTTCAGTTCCTCTCCATAGCCATATATTGGCACATCGATATATTTTTTCTTTAAAGTAAGAAATTTGTTTGAAGACTTGCCCGGCACCAGGGTTTTTTCATGAATCATTTCGAGTACCAGATCAATAATCTTAGGGTCGAATTGCTTTCCCCTGCTATCTTCAATAATTGTATACGCATCTTCGGGGGATCTCCTGTCGCGGTCTAAACGTGGGGTTTGTAATGAATCGAAACAGTCGATTGCGCACAAAATTCTTACCTCTATTGGAATTTCTTCGCCCGCCAAACCATCGGGGTATCCGGAGCCATTCCACCATTCATGGTGCCAGCGAACCATCAGCGCCAGATCATTCAGACCCGGAAGGGTTGCCAGGATTCTGCTGCCAAATATTGAGTGTTTTTTTATAACGGTGAATTCTTCATCGGTGAGTTTTTCGCGTTTTCCCAAGAGGTTTATATCGATAGAAATTTTGCCAATGTCATGCAGCAGTCCTGCGTAATACATCTGCTGTAGCTTTCTTGGCGGTAATCCCAGTTTTTCTCCTATGAGCGCACACCCTTCTCCCACACGGCGGCCATGCTGATGATCGGGGAAATCACGATTATTGTATTCAAGCACCAGTGCAAGCGCCTCAAGGGATTCGTTAATAACCATGCTTTTGTCGACAGGGGCATTGCTTGACATGTATTACTGTTTTCTCCTTTCATTTATATTGAATGTTTATTAGAAACTTTTGCCAAATGCAAGTCAAGCCAAAAGAAAGATGTCTCACGTGCAGGTTAAGCAGGATAACATCTTAATTGCAAAGATCAGATATTACAAATTGACTTGGCATCTTTTATTTTTGTATGATGACTTTATAAGTAATGTGAATTAGCCCCGCGGTAATTTTATTAAGGAAATATTTATGTCTGATGTCAAAGCGAAAGTGAAGGAGTTTTTGGCTTCTGTCAATAAGGTAGCGGTTGCCACTTGTATTAATAATGTGCCCTCATGCCGCATTATGGAAGTTCAAAAGGCGGGAGAAGATTTAACGCTATGGTTTGTGACACACAAGAGTTCTCCGAAG
>VGXV01000022.1 GCA_016873165.1 Planctomycetota bacterium
GATTGAGAGCCTTGCCAATAAGACCGCTATAAAGGAATATCACGAACACAACATACATGATCTGGTAAAAAAAATACCCGTGGGGTATAAATCAATGGAATCAGATTGGGGCAATCCGTCAGGAAAGGAAGTATGGTGAGATGCCTGTTTATATACCAGGAAGGGGGGATTTTGTAACCGTTTCTTTTGATCCTCAGTCTGGTCATGAACAAAAAGGCAGAAGACCCGCTCTCATTATAAGTAATTATCTCTTTAATAAACATACCGGCCTTACGATTGCCTGCCCGATAATAACCACAAAAAGAAATTTCCCGTTTCATATAAAAGTCCCAGATGGTATCTGCCTTTCTGGTTATATTATGGTTGAACACATCAAATCCATTAATTATAGAAGCCGGAACGTAAAGTTTCTTGAGAAAGCGCCCAAGGAAGTCATTAATGAAGCGCTGGCCATTTTAGATGCATGTATATACCAGGAAGCATAACCACACAAACCAGCCTTAAATAACAAACCTTGCATACGCCAACAAGGTATTGTTTATACTCGGATCATGTGTTGTCTTTTTCTGAATATCTCATTCGTATTCGCGATTTTGTTTCCAACTCCGGATATATAGTCAAATAAATCTGGTTTTCGATTAGTCTTTTAATGCTTCGACTCCGCTCAGCATGACGAATCTGTCACCCTGAGCGGAGTCGAAGGGTTATGTTTCCGAGCAAAAACGTATTTGATATTTCGAAAACCAGATGTGTTTGACTATATCTCATTTTTGCAAGATAGGGCTGCATAACGTAAACGCTTAAACTTTTCAGATTATTTCCAATTTATTATGTAATTATTGGCTCCCTGCACGTAGATATTGACAGATAATGATCCTTTGAGTGAGTTATTATTACTTTCCACTATTGTATCTTCGAACCTCACGGTAAGCAAAACCACATTGGAGGATTCTTCTTTCCCTGCGGGTTTTCCCCATCGGGCATAAAAATCTTTTACATAGGGAAGGCCATTGTTGCTGTTGAGGGTGACTATGGGTTCTCCTTTAATATCAGTTCCTTCAACAAGGATATCTGCCGTAAATTCCTTTGCCAGGACAACGCCTTTGAATTCTTTCTTTTTAAAAACAAGTTGCTTAATCATATTTTTGCCTTTCTGAATAAATTATTTATTCTTGAAAAATGATCACCAGATTATTCGATTAAATACGCATTAAATTTTTTTCTATTGTCCGGGCTGTCAGGGTATGAGGACTATTTGCATATCCCAGAGTAATTCTTTAAAATGTGACCGTGTGCTTTCTATCCCACAATGATAATCACTATCCCTGTATGGCAAAGTTGGCGCCATCATTTTTTGAGGGAATGTATTCGCCAATAGGGCAAAGCACCTTGCTGTCTTTTTCACACCGGATCAGAATCTTCCACAAAGCTTCAAGGCTCTCCTTTTCATGTTCGGTTTCCGGAATCATCTTTATTCTTGATTTGCTTTCAATGGAAATTTTCATACAATTGTCCCTTTCAGATATAAAACCAACGATTCATTTTTTGTCCTGCAGCAAACTGCATTGTCTGATAAAAAACTATAATAACTCAGAATTTTTAAAACTTCAATATGCTCTTTCGGAGGGTATTAACTACCAATTTATTTTTCTGAGTTTCTATGATTGTGATACATTAAGATAAAACCAATGCAAAAACACGGTAAAAAACTGTTAGAAATAAGGAGATAGTATGAGCATAGTAGGAGGATTTGAAACTGCCATTGGAAAACTTTTATTGGCTGCTGTTTTAGGCGGAATTATTGGATGGGAAAGAGAGCGACGGGGAAGACCTGCCGGTTTGCGTACGCATATTTTAGTCTGCGTTGGGGTAACCTTAATGATGCTGGTATCGGAAAGCATATTTGATAAATATAAAATATATACGACTGATTCTGTTCTCAGGGTTGATCCTGCGAGGATTGCGGCTCAGGTAGTTACTGGCATTGGGTTTATAGGGGCAGGAACAATTATGAGATTTAAGGCGTCTGTAAGGGGATTAACTACAGCAGCATCTTTATGGGTAGTTGCGGGCATTGGTTTGGCGATAGGGAGCGGTTGCTTTATTCCTGCTCTGCTGACGACTATGATAGTACTCTTTACATTGTTGTTAGTGCCTTTTTTTGAGAGAGATATAAGACGGGATAAATACCAGACATTAAAATTATGTATAGCAGGCACTCAATCTTGTCTTGAAATAATTTTGGAAATATTAAAAAGAAATTCAATGGAAATGCAAAATTATGGATTCGAGAAAGATATCGTAAAAGATGAAATTTTGTATGATATCAATGTAAGATTTAAGGATGATATTTCAGTTTCAAAAGTTTCTGAGGAATTTGTTCGATCAATAAAAGAAATCAGAAAACTTAGCTGGGAATGATTGTGAAGAAAATGTCTAAATATCGATAAAATAAACATTTGACAATATCCAGGCTATTTGATATATTCCCGTAAAATTGTCTGGAATAATTAATTCAATTATGGGAGAAACGGTAAAATGATAAAGAATCTAGTATCGCCATTTTATAAACCATTGACAATGGCAGTATTAGTTTCTCTTGGTATGTGTGGATGTTCTAAGGTAGATATGCCTGATGAAGTAATTAGTTCATACCAAAAAGCAATTCGTATCAATCCCGGCCTGGCGGAGGCTCATTTTAATCTTGCGATAGCATATAACAACAGAGCGATGCTGAATGAAGCGATCGTGGAGTTGGAAAAAGCGATTGAAATAAACCCCAATTACAGTGAGGCGTATCTTCAGTTAGGGTTGCTTTATATAGAAAAAGAAATGTGGGATAATGCGAAAGCCACTTTCAAGTCTTTACTGAAGCTGGAACCCGAAAATTTTCTGGCGCATGATAAGCTTGGTGATATCAACAAAGCGCAGGAAGAATTTAACGAGGCTGTTTCCGAATATAAAAGCGCATTGGCAATTAATCCAAAAGCTGTAGAGACGCTGTACAATCTTGGTGTTGTTTATGCAAAGATAGATAACACAGATGAAGCGATTCAAACGATGTTAACCGCAATTGGAATAAATCCCAATTATACGGATGCCCATTTTTTCCTGGGTCAAATTTATTTTAATAAGGAACTTTTCGATAATGCTTTGGATGAGTTCGGGAAAGTTACGAAGATAAACCCCAATCATGCATTGGCACATTGTCACCTCGGTTTGACATTTTATGAGAAGGGAAATGTGGATGACGCTGTGGCTTCTTATAAGAAGTCTATAGAAATAGATCCTAAAAATCCAAAGGTGCATTATAATCTTGGAATTGTATATTCTGATGAGAAATTGTTCGATAATGCTATTGAGGAATTTCGCACCGTTGTGAAACTCAGTCCTGACGATGCCGATGCTCATTATAAACTCGGTACTGCATATGCAAATAAACGAACACTGGTTAAGGCGGTTTCTTCGATTCAAAAAGCGGCATCCGCGCATTATAACATAAAAAATCCTTATTCGGATAAGAGGGCATTAGATGAAGCGATTACTTCATTACAGATGGCTATTGAAGTAAACCCGTATAATCCTGAAATATATTTTGACATGGGAAATGCATATTCACAAGACCGGAAATTAGATGATGCCGCAAGGGCGCTTGAAGAAACGATCCGAATCGATCCAAATTTCGCAAAGGCACATTATGGTTTAGCTCTTATATATGACAGAAAAGGCATGAAAGAAGAAGCACAAAGAGAGTATTTGGCATATCAGAAATTAATGGGCAAACATGTAGATTAATGATTTGAGCTTAGAGCAGACATTAAAAAATAATAAGAATTTAAAGGAAAAGAGGGATTTTACCCTCTTTTTTTATGGAATGTTTTGTATTTGATAATTTTTTACATTCGTGTTAAATTTGGCGTATGAAGAAGTTGTCTACTTTAAATACTCAAAGTGAATATTTGTCCAAATATCGCTTCTTTCCTTTCAGTGAATATTTAAAAGAAAAATTTCCATTCAAGGTGCATAAAATCGCTCTCCATGCGGGTTTTACCTGTCCAAATAGGGATGGACGTGTTGGCGTGGGGGGATGTACGTATTGTGCAAATGAAAGTTTTAGCCCAAACGTAAAGGAACCATATTTATCAATAACGGAACAGATTCAAAAGGGGAAATCGTTTCAAAGACAAAGGTACGGCGCTGAAAAATTTATTGCCTATTTTCAGTCGTTTACCAATACCTACGCGGATGTTGGCACGCTAAAAGCATATTATGAAGAAGCCATGGCGGATCAGGATGTAATCGGCCTCTCCATAGGCACCAGGCCTGATTGCATCAATGGAGAGATACTGGATATTATTAATAGCTACACGAAAAAATATCATGTATGGATTGAATATGGTCTTCAATCCATACACGAAGAAACTTTGAAACGCATTAACAGGGGGCATGAATATAAAGCATTTGTTGATGCAGTCAATCTTACAAAAAAAACTTGCATCAATATGTGTATTCATGTTATTTTAGGCCTTCCTCTGGAAACGTACGATGATATGATGAAGACCGCGGAAGCTGTTGCGGAAATGGATATTCAGGGAATAAAGTTGCATCATTTGTATGTGGCAAAGAACACTGCATTGGCGGAAGAATATTTCAAAGGAAATGTGAAAACATTGGATGTTCATGAGTATGTGCGGCTGGTCGCAGATTTTTTGGAACGCATACCGCCGAATGTTACGGTGCAAAGATTGGTCGGAGATACTCACGGCAACTTTCTGATATCGCCAATTTGGAGAATCAGTAAGGCGAACATCACTGCAATGATAACGCAGGAATTGGAAAAAAGAGGCACATATCAGGGAACCCTTTGTGGTATTTCAGCATTGACAAACAATAGTCAAAAATCTAATTTAAACGAATCAAGATTCCATACCATAGAGTTTTAAAAGCGGGCGTAATTCAGTGGTAGAATACTAGCTTCCCAAGCTAGATATGTGGGTTCGATTCCCATCGCCCGCTCCATTTCTTAAATATCATATTGGTTTAAATTCCGATACTGGTATATAGTCCTGAATTAAGACAGCTTCAATTGCGAGAGAGATTTGAACATTTGCAATCGAATATTTTTAATGTTTATTATGAAAAGGTGAAATATGACTGATGCCTATTCTAAGCCGCCTGTGTCTGAAGTAATAATGGGAGTCACTCTGAAACAACCTGTTTTAGGGAAAGGCGGATTGATATTTGAAATTATCAGCGCCTTTAAAAAAGATTACCCGGTCATTCGATATGGAAATCCGTTGGAAGATCTTGAAATGAACGATTATCTTATGGAGCCAAAAATTGATTATAATTCGACGGGTCCCGTATTGTATCGGCTTAGTACCGTTGATACGAATTGGCTGGTGCAATTGCAGTTTAACAAAATCTTTTTTAACTGGATTAAAAAAGATGAAGAAAGAGAGACGATGTATCCCGGCTTTACCGGTATATACAAAAAATATTCTCGATTGGTATCGTTTATCCAAAATAATCTTCATTCGGAATTTTCCGTTAAATTTTGTGAATTGACCTATCAGGATAGAATATTCTGGCAGGAGCATATTGACGACCTTTCTGAGATAAACAAGATAATAAAAATCATATTGCCTTCAATACGAGATAATGACATAACATATTCTCCGAATAATATTTTTAGTAAATGCACATTGCCTGTTAAGAAAATCGGCGGGTATGCTATCGTCTCGATTAACACCGCAACGACAAAGGAGAATAAGCAAGTAATAAGTTTTCAATGCACGCTGAGAGGGGCGGTAAAAGATATGTTGATAGACAATTGGTACGAGATAGCGCGTGAAATGCAAATCAAACTGTTTCAGGATTCTTTTAATGAAAAGTTTTTGGAATCGTTGAAGTAAGCATGATATTCAAATAAATCGATGGTATTAAAAAGAATATTTTGTGTCATTTTTATTCTTTCAGGAATAGAGGTTGTTTTTTTCTCCGGATTCTGTGGCTTTGCAAATGACGAATGGCAATTGAATCATGATGGCGCCGGATTGACCGAGGAAGAAGAAATTGAACTTGGCAAGAAAGTAGATGAATATTTAAGTCGTGAATTATATTTTGAAACCGATGAGGAACTGAATAAGAAAATAAATGATATCACATCACTCATTGTTTCTGTTTCAGAGAGAAAAACACTTCCTTACGTATGCAGCATAGTCCAATCGTATTCTATCAATGCTTTTTCCTCTCCGGGCGGGCACATTTATATTACAAACGGATTATTGCAATTAACGACAACGGAAGATGAAATGGCCTGCATTATCGGGCATGAAGTTGCGCACTCCTCACTGAGACATGCGTCAAAATTTTATCAGGAACTTAAGCATATTTTTTCTCAGCAGGATAATGTTCATGAGAATGCAATTGCAAAGTTATTATTAAAAAGCCATCTGAATGAGTTTGAGGAAGAGGCAGACAGAAAGGGCGTGCTATATGCGTTTAACGCAGGGTACGATCCTCATGGTTTGCCGGATTTTTTGGAAAGGCATCTTAACATTGTTACTCATAATGGTATGTTAAGCATTTTTGGTATGGAGTATTATGTAAAAGTTGGTATGAGAATAAATAAACTAAGAGAATTTATTGCAACCTTAAAAGGTGACTGGTGAAATGACAGACGTAAAATTATCAGTAAATTTGTGCAATATCCGATTATCGAATCCGACGATTTTAGCATCCGGGATATTGGGGACTACCAGGGCTTTGCTGAAACGGGTAGCGGAGTGCGGCGCAGGTGCGGTAACGATTAAGTCAATAAGCAAAGAAGCAAGAGAAGGGCATAATAATCCAACGGTTATTACGTACGAAGCCGGGATGATAAATGCCGTAGGCTACTCGAATCCTGGTGTTGAATCCGCACGTATCGAATTTACCAACCTCAAAGAGATTGGTGCGCCTGTATTTGCCAGTATTATCGGCACATGCAATGATGAGTTTGTTAAGGTTGCAGAAGGGTTATCGGAGTCCGGGTTTTCGGCTATTGAAATACCTCTTTCCTGTCCTCATACGCCAGGTTTTGGTCTTCTTTCAGGGCAGGGAACCCCAAAAGCCACGTACGATATAACCTCCGCGGTAAGACGAATAACACATTTACCGATATTCGTTAAAATATCCCCGAGTATTCCTGAAATAACTACTGTGGCAAAAGCAGCAGAGGACGCAGGGGCAAGCGGTATTACTGCGGTAAATTCAATGGGACCTGGCATGATTATCAATATTGAATCAAAAAAACCTGTGTTGGGATTTAAGGTGGGAGGTGTTACGGGAGACGCCTTGCGGCCTATTGCAGTGCGTTGCGTGTATGATGTTTATAAGGCAGTGAAGATTCCCATTATAGGGGTTGGTGGTATATCTACCGGACGGCATGCTATAGAGATGTTGATGGCAGGAGCAGTGGCCGTAGGCATTGGGACAGGCGTTTACACGAGGGGAATTGATGTATTCAGCAAGGTGTGCGCAGAAATGAAGCAGTGGATGATTGAAAACGGTTATAACAATATTAATGATCTTGTGGGTATTGCTCATGATTGAACAACCAAAAATAGTAAAAATATGTGATATCAAAGACGAGACTCCAAACGCGAAAACATTTTTTTTTGAATATATGGGACATTATGACCCGGGACAATTTGTTATGGTATGGATTCCGCTTAATGATGAGAAGCCATTTACCCTTTCGTATATTAACAGGAATATTGCCGGTATAACTGTATTAAAAAGAGGTAATTTTACAAAAACCCTGCACACAAAAAAAATTGGTGATCAGATAGGCATACGGGGTCCTTACGGCAGGGGATACAGTTTGATAAAGGGCAATGCTGCTACGTGCATCGTAGGAGGCGGTATCGGGATGGCTTCTATTGCATGTTTGGCGGATAAACAGGAAAATGCGACAATTGTCCAGGGATCACGAACTATGCCGGAATTGCTTTTTCGGCATCGTTATAAAGAGATGAGACTATGCACGGATGATGGCTCCTTTGGTTACAAGGGAACAACGGTTGATTTGCTGAGGGAATTAGTAGGGAAACATGATTATCAAAAAATATATGCATGCGGTCCGGAAAAAATGTTGTACAAAGTATATGAATTATGCAATGAACACCACATCGAGTGTGAAGTATCAATTGAAAGATATATTAAATGTGGTTTTGGTATTTGCGGTCAATGCGATTGCAGTGGTCAAAGAATATGTATCGACGGACCGGTCTTTAATTCAAAAGATCTAAAAGATATGCCTGATTTTGGAAAAACAGAAATTACAAAATCAGGAAAAAGAATTTCTCTGTAAAAGAAAAATGGTAGTGTTCAATAAGAGTATTATTGTTTTGTGAGAGGAATATAGTTGTAACACTTTAGCTTTTTGAAAAAGACATCGGTTTCCCTTATTTTATAAGGCACCTCTAATATTGGAGCATGGAGCACATTTCACATCCATTAACTCCGCACTTTAGTGCGGAGATATCCACAATAAATACACCGGCTTTGGTAGAGACAGGTTTGAAACCTGTCTCTACAACCTGGTACAGTGAAAGATATTGGGCTAACTATACTTCAGGGCTGAAGCCCATGATTATTTCTCCCCTTAACCCCATGCTGAAGCATGGGGTTAAGACAGGGGGTAATTTTTCAAAAAAGTAAAGTGTTACATATAGTTGAATTTTGTTGACATAAGAAAATAAATATTGTAGCCTTATATCCTACTTGGTTATCGAAACATACTTTCGGTAACGTTTTTTTTGGCGTTAAACGCCCCCATCGTCTAGAGGCCCAGGATGCCAGGTTCTCAGCCTGGAGACAGGGGTTCAAATCCCCTTGGGGGTATATTGAGAAGTGTAAAACAGAGAGGTTTTTGATAATAAAATTCGAAAACCTTTTTCCCAAATGCCTGCCCGAATGATTCAAGTCTATGATACGAATTAAGAAACCATGCCGAAAAAGAGATTTATCTTAAAACTATAGTATTCGTTTGATGAGTCTTATTTTGTTATGAATATTAATAAAAAAAGGATACTGGTTCTATTTTCAATTAATGTATTCATAATCATCCACATTCTATTGTGGTATACATATGGATTCCGGAAGGTGGGAACATTCAGCTTAAATGGCATTGTTAACCTTTTTGGGTTTGGCCTGCTAAATTCCGCCGCCGTTTTTTTTATTATTGTTGTTGCAGTGACAGTATTTTTTGGAAGGGTTTTCTGCGGATGGGGATGTCACTTTGCTTTTTTCCAGGAACTTGCTTTGCGAGCGCTTCATAAATGCGGAATACGTCCTTCCATTATTCATTCCAAAGCAAATATCATACAATACGTATTTCTTCTGAAAACAATCACTGCCATTTTTGAATTCTGGCACATTTACGGTTTCCCGCAATTCCACATTAATATTGGCGATACACAGGTTATAACACCGGATCTTCCACGCAGTCCTGTTATCATTGCATTATTTATTTTATTTGATGCGTTTCTCTTTGTTTATCTTATGGGTTCGAGGGCATTCTGCAGATATGTGTGCCCATGGGCTCCTCTGCTTGCACTATTTGAGAATGTTAGTTTTTGGCGAATAAGAAAAATTCGGGAATGCACCGGGTGTATGAGTTGTACGAAAAATTGCACAATGGGGATAACGGTACACGAAGAGATCGCTCAGCATAGCGCGGTGGTAAGCGCAAGTTGTATACGATGCCTTTCCTGTAAGGGTGCTTGTCAAAACGGAACATTAGATTATAAATTTGGCATCAATGCACTATCTGTTACCCGCACATTCAGGTGGTTGATTCCGAAAGTGAGCAATTATAATATCTATGCCGAATTGATTCTCATTTTTTGCGGAATAATTACTGCATTTTATACACAAAAATATTTGGGTAGTTTTCAGACGTTTCTTGGCGCAGCATGGGGATTGTGTTTTGCCGTGATACTACTAAAAATACTTGAAAGGAAGCGTATAACAATAACAGAAACTGTTCTTGAAAAAAGAAGTTTTCCGGCGGTTAGTTTAATAGTGTTATCTACTCTTGTGTGGTGTTGGGGAACATTTGCGCCTCATGAAACGCGTCTGTTAATGCGGGGCAACAGATTTATGGATCGTATGGAGTATGAAAAGGCAATAGTGACATTTACAAACGCGGTGAATGAATATCCGTCAAATAAGCAAATACGTTCCTCACTTGCTTTGGCATATAAAAATGCCGGCAACTATGAAAAAGCGATAATCGAGTACAGGACGCTTCTTGCGGAAGACCCTGAAAATGCCGTTTTGCGTAATAATCTTGGAACTGTTTATTATCGAAAAGGAGAGTATGATGCAGCTATCGAAGAATACAAAAAGGCTATTGTGTTTGACAACGGTCTCACTGCTGCTTATGGGAATATCGGTTTAATATTTTTAGAGAAGGGAAATATTGAAGAAGCCGTTTATTATTTGGAAAATGTGTTTGCAACAGAGGAGGAAATGTATCAATATCTTTTAACTTATTTTGGGTCTAAACAAGGACAGATATAGGAGGAAAATTATGGCTGTTTATACGTGTGGAACGTGTGGCATGACGACAACAAATAAAGGGCATTTATGCAAACCGGTCGAGACGCAAAAGGCGGTGGCATGTTATTATTGTGGCGTGGTAACCAGCGACCCGCGCCATGTATGCGCTCCTAAACTTGTAACACTTAAATACGTATGTAATTCCTGCGGCCGCGTTGCTCCTAAGCGCGACCTGCTTTGCAATCCTGCGCCAATACCAAAAGAAAAAAAGAAGGCAAAAACATCTGCTACAAAAAACGTGACAAAAGCAAAAGGCACAAAAACAGCAGCAAAAGCAAAAAAGAAGAAATAAAAATAGTTTTATCATATCTTCGGTGACTTTTAACCGTAGGGTGGGCATTGCCCACCCTACAGGAATTTGAAATTTCTAAACATTAAATTAATACAGACTTTCCTATTCGGAGAAAAATAATTTTAAATACAGGGTTATTGATTTTCAGACAACGTTTTACTGCCTCCGTATAAATATTTTTCTGAGTGTGGTATTTATGTGTGGAAAAGGATGTCTCTTTTAAATGTGTTTCTTCTGTTTTATAATCGGCAATAATTGTTAATCCTTCAAATTCGTAAATAATATCAATTGTGCCTCTCATTATTTGTCCATCCCACTGAAGGAGTATCGGCATTTCACGCCCGATTATCATGGCATTCTTTAGTTCATTGTATGCTTCGGAATGAAAGAAATTGGTGAGTATGTTGACAATTTCCGTTTTTATAAAATTGAATATTGTTTGGTGAGTGTTTGTTTTGTTAATGTTTATTAAGATTAAGGAATTTATTAAGTCCTGAAATTCCTGCTGTGTTCCCTGATAATCCCATTTTTCCAGAACTTGGTGACATAAAGTGCCAATTGTTGCAGCATGTTTTCGCTGCATTTCTGTGGAGCTTCCGTTTTTGTTGTGAGCAGAAATTTCATAATGCATGGGAGTATCTTCTTCACATAAAGCAGAGGGAGATATAAACAACGGCTGTGCTATTTCTTTCAGCATTGCTTGTTTTCGGTTATTCCATACCTGGACAAAAGAATTCCAGTCCACATTCCATTTGTTTCCTTCTGTTTTTGAAACGAAGCGTCTTGTGCCATCATATTTAAAATTTTCAAAAAATATTTCGCTGACACCGAAAGTAACTTTTACAGGCTGACCGGAAGCTGTATGAAGTTCATTATTAAGCTCGATGCCGTATGCGTCATGGAGAGATTTCGTGATTAATCCGATATATGACTTGTTGTTGCTCTTTAGTGTGCCTGTAAGAATTAAACGTTCTTTTGCTCTTGTCATGGCGACATACAGAACACGTTTTTCTTCTTCCCATGCACGTTCATTTATCTTATTCTCAATAACGATGCTTTGAAGATTCCTCAGTTGCTGTTCGCCTTTGCCAAGCGCTATTCCTGTGGAAGATGTATTCCAGTCAAACACGGCGGAATCAGTTGTTTCGTTGTCCTTTTTTACTTCACCATGTAAATTTCCCAGAATTACCACGGGAAATTCCAATCCCTTTGATTTGTGAATGGTGAGAACTTTCACCACATCGAGTGTCTCGTCGGAAAGGGGGCTTTCTCCTTCTTCTTTTGCATCGTCTATGTATTGTTTCATGCTGTTTATGAAATGTTTAAGAGAAATGCCCTGAATTTGTTCTAATTTGCAGGCTATTTGGTAAAATTTCTGAAGGTTTGCAAGTTTCTGTTCTCCCTGCCATGAACTTGCGGTTATGCCGGTAAAGTGGGGATCATGAATGATTTCTGAAATGAGACGAGAGACAGGGATAATTCCCGAGCGTACATGGTAGTTTCTTAGAAATGCATAAAAGCCGTTTATTGTCTCTTCCAGACCGGTTTTATTTGAGATTGTTTTGCGGTAATCGAGCAGTTCATTCGTTTTAAGGAGATATATTTCGTTATCCGTAAAACCTGCAAAAGGTGAACGCAAAGTGCCAACCAGGGCAACAGTGTCAAAGGGATTTTCAATTGCTCTTAAAAGATTCATGAAATCGATAATTTCCTGGGTTGTATAAAAATATTTTTCTCCTTCCACAATAAAAGGTATATTGTGCTCTTTTAAGGATTCAACGTAAGGCCGTATTTGTGTGAATGAACGCAAAAGCAGAGCGATATCTTTGTATTTAAGTTTAGGAAGAAAGTTATTTTCCAACGTATTATGAGTATTGCCGCACGACACATTAGCTTTTATCCACTTTGCAATCCAATCGGCTTCTGCCTCTCTGGCGCTTTCCGCAGTTAATGCTTCCCCGTTGATACCGGAAACACTTATAATCTGAACTTTTTGAAAACAATGAGATGGATCACGGTTGGCATGAATAGGTATGTATTTTGGTTGCAGACCTTGTTGTTCTGTTATTATTTTTTCATCAAAAAGGTCATTTACCACATTTATAATGCCCGAATGACTTCGAAAATTTTCCTGCAGGTTGAGCGGCGCTTCATTGTCACAAATTTGTTTGACAACGTGTTCATACGCTTCAATATCCGCTCTTCGAAAAGAATAAATAGATTGTTTTGGGTCTCCAACGATAAAAAGTTTTCCCGGTTCAAGAGGTATATTATGTATGGTGTCGCTGTGATTATGTATCTTTTCAGAAAGAAAAAGAATTATATCGTATTGGATGGGGTCTGTGTCTTGAAATTCATCCACAAGAATTGCCGTATATTCGTTTTTGAGCGCAGCTCTGATACGGCGATACGTATCGTTTTGCAGCAAATTTCTCGTAAGGGTCAGAAGTCCGTCAAATGAAACATATCCCTGAGACAGGTAGATTTGCTGAAAGGTTTTGGCAAACGGCAAAATAAGATTTAATATTGTCTTAACGAAAGGTTCGTCAACGCATTGTAATTTTTTTAGGAGGATACGGCATTTTTTGACAGTGTCCTGTGCAATAGGAAAATCTTCTTCCCTCCATCCGGTTTTTGCCGTGGAGATAGATTTTTCGAAGTCATACGTTATATTGTTTAAGCAATCAATGCTATGAGTTTTTAATGCGTTAAAAATATTTGAGAGTTCCTGCAGTTGTAACAAGAGTTTGTTGTTTGATTTTTGGCATTTTGGAATGATAGTGTTGATAGTATTAAAGCAGGGATTTATTAATGAAT
Organism: Planctomycetota bacterium; assembly: GCA_016873165.1. GTDB lineage: Bacteria > Planctomycetota > Brocadiia > Brocadiales > Brocadiaceae > Kuenenia. Next base: position 13,721 of record VGXV01000022.1, read on the forward strand.
GAATATATGAGGAGTTGTCTGATTTCTGTGACAGTGTATCTAAAGGGATGGAAAAACCTGATAAACGTTTTGTGAGCGATTTAATTGAATCAAGTTCTATTCTTGTTAAAACGTTTTTCCATGTTGATGAATTATTTGAGGTAAGCGATAATTCTGTATCGAGCCATTTAACCCATTCTTTTTCAAAAAGATCTTCAAATATGGACCCTTCATCAACGGTAAAACCTGGGGTTACTCCCGATTCTATTGGGAACATGCGGAGAATATATGCGGCAAAACTATGAATTGTGCAAACCATGGCCTTGTCCATATCTTCCAGAGACTTCAATGTTCGCCGTTCAATTTCACTATAGGTCATGTGATACGTTGTTTGTAAACGAGCAATAAATGTATCAGCATTTTGTTGTTCCTCCTGATTACAAGCGCCTTTTATTGCTGCCGCTATTTTTTCCAGTTCTTCCATGAGACGGATTTTCATATCGCTGGCAGCCTTCTCTGTAAATGTCAATGCAACGATTTTCAGAATAGGACTTTCCACCGATTGGAGGCTTTTGTGTGCTAAGAGAATATGCAACATTCTTTGCACTAAAATAGTAGTTTTGCCTGTTCCCGCGCCGGCGGTAAGCACAATATTTTTGTCCTGCTCAGATACCGCTAATTCCCGTGTTTTAATATCAATGGGTTCATGCATAAAATATGTATGTTAGGAATATAAATATCGCTAATGTTTTAAGTAGATAGGGTTTATTAAAATGATATAATATCACATTTATATGATTTATTGTATCTATCTTCATAGTATCTTATTCGTGGGAAAGAATGTATTTGAGAATTTTAAATGAGATTTTTTTCCTGTTTTTAAAGATCGTTGGTATTATTTTGTTAAAGTTAATTTACCGGATAGAATCAGTAAACAAGAATTCCATTCCTCGTACCGGCCCTCTTATCGTTGTGGCAAATCATTTCAGCTATATGGATCCGATTGTGCTTCAGACAATGTTTCCAAGGCGCATTTCGTTTTTAATGACCGAGATATATTATGAAGGCAAGTTGAACCGGCTTTTTAAACTGTTACATTGTATTTGTGTTCGACAAGAAGGGCCAAACACCGCTTCAATCAGAGAAGGGTTAACGGTGCTTAAGAAAAGCGGCGTTTTGGGGATTTTTCCGGAAGGCAGTGTGAGTAAAGAAGGTGTTTTACAATCCGGGAATCCCGGAATAGGTTTTTTTGTGTTGAAAAGCGGTGTCAAAGTTGTGCCGGCGTTTATAACGGGTACATATGAGGCATTGCCAAAAGGGGCAAAAATTCCCAAAAGAACAAAAATCAAAATACATTTTGGACTGCCTATTGGCTTTGAAAATGTGGGAATTGGCAAAAATGATCGGGAGAGGATTGTTGAAATTACAAATGAAGTTATGAAACAAATTAAAGGTTTATCGATGCAATAATTTATCCGAATAACACACTCTAAAAGAAAAGGGGGATTTCATTTTCCATGAAATCCCCCTTATTTGAATTATGTATAAGGTAAAATAGCTATTATTTGACTTTTACCTTTATCTTTTCCTTCTTGCCGCCAGCCTTAACGGTGATCTTGGCTTTGCCTTTTGAACTTGCGGTAACTGTAAAAGATGCCTCGCCATTTTCGTCTGAAGTTAGTTTGTCAGGTGAGACAGTAATACGCCGTTTTCCGCTCTTATTAAGTTTTACCGTGATACTTTCTCCTTCAACCAGACAATCATCTTCTCCGGTTACAGTCAGTGTCACTTCTGCACTTTCTCCGACTTTGAGGTTTAATCTATTTGTATCTGCCTCAATGTCTTCTGTTTCACAGTCGCCTGTTGCGCAGCCTTCAGTAGCGCCAACATTTAAATCGATTGTTTTTGGTGTTTTGCTATTTTTGGTAGAGCCGTCACCCAGTTGGCCTTCGTCATTTAATCCCCAAACATACACCTTGCCATTGCAAGTGATTGCAAGGCTATGGTATTCTCCTGCGGCAACATACACGATATCTTTTAACCCGGTGGCGTCAATCGGCTCTGAGCTGCTTCTTGTAGAACCATCTCCGAGTTGCCCTTCATCGTTTAATCCCCAGGATTTCACTTTGCCGTCCTGTATGGCAAGGCTATGGTCGCTTCCACATGCAATGGCTGAAATATTTGCAATATCGATGACTTCTACGGGTGTTGAGCTATTGATGGTAGAACCGTCGCCCAATTGTCCTTCATCATTAAGTCCCCATGCCCATACCTTTCCATCATTGTCGAGCGCCAGGCTAAACGTTGTGCCTGCACAAACAGCATCAACGTTGCTCAGTCCTTCAACTTGTACAGGGGTTAATACCGGATTGGCGCTTGTTTCTCCATTGCCGATTTGCCCTACATCATTTAATCCCCATGCGTAAACAAAACCATCTTCGGTAACTGCCAAACCATGTGCATCACCTGCTGAAATTCCTTTTATAGAGGGCAGACCGCTTACTATGACAGGAGTGCTGCTTGGTTCATCAGTGCCATTGCCAAGCTGTCCGTCGCTGTTGGCGCCCCATGTGACTACCGAACCGTTTGAGAGCAATGCCATGGAGTATTCTCCGCCGGCAGAAATTGCAATTACATCGGTAAGGTTAGGTATCTGAACAGGAACATTGCTGCTTTCCTCCGTTGTTCCTCCGCCGAGTTGGCCGTCGCCATTATATCCCCATGCCCAAATACGACTGGTTGCGTCAAGCGCCAAATTATGATCGCCGCCGCAATCTACTGCGATAATGGTGGTAAGATCGTCAATCTGAACAGCTACAGGAGTTGTTTGACTGCTGTTTGTTCCATCCCCCAACTGCCCATCCTCGTTAATTCCCCATGCCCATAATTTTCCATCGGAATCTAATGCAACACTATGGGTCCATCCACCTGAAATTTGTGGATTTACAGCTCCCGGTGTCGGTTGTGGTTCTGGTGATGGTCTTGGTCCAGGACCTGTTCCCGTTGGCTGTGGCCGTGGAGAGAAACTAGGTTGAGGCGGAGTTCCTGACGGCTGTGGCTGTGGAGAGAAGCTCGGTTGAGGAGGAGTCCCTGATGGCTGTGGCCGCGGAGAGAAACTAGGTTGCGGAGGAGTCCCTGATGGCTGTGGCCGTGGAGAGAAACTTGGTTGAGGCGGAGTTCCTGATGGCTGTGGCCGCGGAGAAAAATTCGGTTGAGGTTGAGTGCCCGTAGGTTGGGGTATTTGTGCATAAGCGAGATGATCACTTACGTAAAAAAAAGTCATTGTAAAAAGTAGAACAGATATTATTGGTAAACCAAAAAAGCGTTTTTTAATCATTAAATTCCCCTTTCTTTTAGTAAAAATGCGACAAACAAATAGATTGTTTAATAATCAGAAAATAAGTTTTCCCCTCTCTCCTTTCTCTTTATAAAAATGTCATTCAGAATTTGTTTTAAAAATTCATATTTAAAGCAGTTGATAATAAAGACAAATCTTAATAAAATTTCGATTAAGCTAACAAATAAAAGAACTTATGTCAAGTTATTTGCATTGTTTGGATTAGTGATGGTCTATATTGAAAATTATAAATAATACTATAAAAAAGAATTCGATTATCATATTTTAAGTGAAGACGTCTTGCAACAATATCAAATACAAATATGTAATTGATATACAATTGACATGGACATATAAAAACTAAATTATGATTTTATGAGTGAGCGATATGAAAAATGAGAATTATTGAAAAATATTGGAAGAAGTGCTATTTAAAAAATATTTGCTTTAAAAACTATCCCTCCTCTGCTACATTACTACCTTAAAGAAGGAGAAATTGTGAAAAAGACAATCATTATTATTGCGATTATCGTTGTCACCGCATTGTTAATTGAACTTTATGTTTATTACCAGCACCATTAACTGAAAGAAAGGGGTGGCATAACATGCCGGAAGAAAGAATCGAAAGAAGATTGTTTCCAAGGATTGATACGAATTTTCCCGTTACATTGAATGTTGATGGCAATGTATTTTCCGCCAATAGTATCAATTTGAGCGAACGGGGAGTATGTTGTGAAACCTCTGAATATTTCCCTTCTTTTACAACGATTAAGGTAACTCTTGATCTCCCTGTAAAGAACGAAACTGTCGTGAGATCAGGAATAATTGTACGTGTAAAAAACAGACTACCCGCAGAAGAATCTCAAAGGAAAACGTATGCAACCAGTATTTACTTTGAAGATATTGATGCCGGTGAAAGGCAAAAAATAATGAAATATCTTTTAGAAGCAGGCAATATAAATGTGGGATTAAATAAAACCATAAAGTCTCTCTTATGTTAAAATGAGTACAAACACTTCAGATAAAAATTAATTTTAATATTTGCGGGAATCGTATAAATGAATATTGATAACGCCAGAAAAGAATTGCTACGGATAATTATCGAAAAATCGTTTAAATACAATGAAAAACCTGTATTTAAACTTACCTCGGGGAAGATGAGCAATTATTATATTAACTGTAAGGCGACCACACTTGATTCCGCCTCAATGTTGCTTATAGGGCAGCTTTTTTTTGAGAAAATCAAACAACTTGATGCTGATGCCATTGGCGGCCTTACTCATGGAGCAGATCCCATAGCATTTGCAACCGCAATGGTAAGCGCAATGCAGGGCAGTAATATTCAGGCATTTGTTATCAGAAAAGAAGCCAAATCCTATGGAATGATGAAACTCATTGAAGGTAATGTTTCGGAAGGCGATAAGGTGGTAATTGTGGATGATGTGGTTACCACAGGAGGTTCTACAATTCAGGCAATAGACAGGGCAAGAGAGCATAAACTGGAAATTGTTAAGGCTATTGCGCTGGTTGACCGTCAGGAAGGTGGCAGGGAAAATATAGAAAACAAAAATGTTGTTTTTGAATCTCTGTTTACACGGGATGAATTGATTGAAGCTTACAAAAATAAATTATGAAAGAGAAAAGGATATCCGGGAATTAATCGCTGAGCACTTCTGCGATCTTTTGTAATAATTTATCCGGAGTGACAGGTTTTTGTAAAAAATAGAGCCCCTCATTAAGAATTGCTCTATTTGTAGTTATGTCCTCCGAATAACCGCTCATAAATATTATCTTTATGTCCGATCGTTGTTTTTTGATTATATTGTATGCGTCCTTGCCGCTTTTTTTGGGCATCATCACATCAAATAACAAAAGATCGATGTGTCCTTTATTCTCTTTATACTTTTGTATGGCATCATCTCCGTCTTCTGATGCAATTACTTCATAGCCTTTATATTCGAGCGTCTTCGTAACAATTTCCCTTACCGCCTTTTCATCTTCGGCCAGCAGAATTGTCTTTGCTTTTGTGAATACAGCAGCCTGAGTTTTTGCCACCTCCTTTTTATCAGAATATATAATTTCCTGATCTGTTAAGGGTAAATAGAGAGTACATGTTGTTCCTTTGCCCGGTTCGCTTGCAACCTCAATGCAACCGTTGTGCTGCCTTAGTATTCCATAAACTATTGAAAGGCCGATGCCGGTTCCTTTTCCCCTATCTTTTGTCGTAAAAAAAGGTTCAAATATTTTTCCTTTGATATCTTCGCTCATCCCTATTCCGGTATCGGAAATAGTTATTCTGGCGTATTCTCCTGTATTCTTAAGTTCATAATTATTGACGAATGCACTTTCCAATTTCACGATATCTGTGCTTATGCAAACTTTTCCACCCTTCGGCATTGCGTCTGCTGCGTTGCTTACAAGATTTATTAATACCTGCTCTATCTTGTCTTTATCTGCCATTATTTTCAAATCTTTATCCGCAAGTATTACATTGCATTTGATGTTTTCTCCTGCTATTCTTAGAAACAGTTGTTCAGCCTGCCTGATAACATCATTCAGATTTACCGGTTCAAGGCTTACCGGCTGTCTTCTGCTGAAAGCAAGAAGGCTTTGGGTAAGATTTGTGGCCTTGTTGGAGGATTCGATTATTTTGCTCAGGTATTCTCGCGCCGGATCATCTTCTTTCAATTGCATTTCTGTCAAATTCGCATATCCGATTATCGCCATGAGCATGTTGTTAAAATCGTGGGCTACTCCACCTGCCAGTCTTCCAATGGACTCCATTTTTTGTGCATGGTAAAGCTGATTTTTAACCTCAGTAAGTTCTTCAGCTCTCTCGGCGACTCGCTTTTCAAGAGTTTCATTCAAGAGTTTTAAGTTTTCTTCCGCCTGCTTACGATCTGTAATGTCCTGTGAAAAACCGATAGCCCGAATACAATCGCCTTTTTCGTCGAATTCTAATTCTGCTTTTTCCCTGATCCATTTAATGTTGTTGCCTGCCACAATTCTATGCTCGATGTCATACGGTTTATTATTGCTGAGGGCTGCGTTCCATTCCTTTTGCACATAATCACGGTCTTCAGGATGAACGCAATTAAGAAAATCATCATACGTAAGTTCAGTGCCAGGTAAAGCACCAAAAATACGATAATTCTCATCTGTCCAATAGATCTTGTTTTTATGAACGTCTAATTCCCATGTTCCGATAGTTCCGATCTCTTGTGCTTTTTTAAGATAATACCTTTGCAGCTTTAGTTCTGCGGTTCTTTCCTCCACTTTTTCTTCGAGTGTTTTCGACCAATTCTTAAGTTTTGCATTGGCGGTATCCAGTTCCAGAATCAAATCGTTTATCTGCCGCATGTCTCTGGCGATACATACGTACCCCAATAATTTCCCATTTAAATCCTGCATGGTTGATGTATGCAGACCGATGGGAATATTTTCGCCGGATTTTGTTTTGCAATTTCTTATAAATCCTTCTTTTGTCAGTTCCTGCAATCGGGTTTTTTTCGGCGCTTCCTCTTTAAATTTGAAAATTATCCCTACCGGTTTTCCTAAAAGTTCTTCTTCCGTATATCCAAGTAAATGGCTGGTAGCTTGATTTATTCCTTTGATTGTGCCTTCAAGATCGACCAAAATAAGCGGATCTATCATGCTTCTGAGAATTGTGTCGGTAAATTCTTTCGCGGCAACCAATGAACTTCTTGAACGTTCTATATTATCAATCATTTTATTAAACGTTTTTCCCAATGTGCCAACTTCGTCATGGGAAGAAAACTCTAATTTCCTTGAATAATCCCCTTCACCTACTTTTTTTGCCGCCTCTGAAAGTTCTTTTATGGGCTTTGAAATTCTAATGCAGAACAGATAACCAATAATGAAAATTATTATGTCACAAACCAACATAGTAGGAAGGATTATCCGCAATTTGAAATTTTTGGCGCTGAATATTCTTTCAAATTCATGTGTTATTTCATTGTTTAAGTTCAAAAGTTTATCGTTATTCTGACGAATAAAATCAATGGCATCCCTGGAAGTTTTCGTGTCATGTGTATTCTTGATTGCAATTGCCACCTTTTTCTTAAATGACTGCCAAAGTTCGCTATTGTATTGGAATAGTTCGTTCATGATTGAAGGAGCGGGAGGAATTATTATTCCCATGCTTTCTCCTCCATTCCAGAGTGTTTGCAGGGATAAATCATAGGTATTAACCGCTTCCTCAAGAAACTGACGGTCGTTGGTATTATCATTAACATAGACTATTGACAGAGCAAGTCTTGAAATTTTTTGTGATAACATCCTCTGCCGTCCGGCAACATTAACAATGTGATTGTCATGTTTCTGTGTATCTTGATAGCGATATACAACGAACAAATTGGCTGCCGCCACCGCCAGCATGAGCAACAATAAAAGTGATATTTTTTTGTTGATATTCATTTGTTGTAGCTATTCTATGTTTCAGATTTTTTCATTCTTTGTAAAGAATGATTCAGGCAGAAGTATCGAATTGCATAGAATCAATATAAACATTATTAAACTCATTATGGTTCGCAACATTAATGTGTTCAATTTTATCTAAAATATCTTCTATTTTCCCCTCAGTTTCTTTGAATAATAAGCACATCTGTGCTCCAATACCGGCGGCGTTTGAAATACATTCTATTTTGTCTGTGGAAATATCCGGAAGCAATCCTATACGGATGGCATTCTTCACATTTAAATTCATGCCAAAAGATCCCGTCAATATAAGTTTGTCAATATCTTCAATACGAATACCATATTCCTTGAGCAAAATAAATATTCCTGCCATAATGCCTGCCTTCGCCTTTTGAACCTCTTCTATATCGCGGGCGCTTATTACTAACGGCTGGAAAAAAGCGGTTTCCTGTTTGGGGACGAGAATATATCTGTCATTTCTCAGGTTATCAAACTGCGGTTTTTTTACAAAATAACCTCTCTGGTTAATAATACCAAGCCGCAAAAAAGCCGCAATTGCATCAATTATGGCGCTTCCGCACAGGCCGGAAGGTTTGCTTCCTTTATAGGTAGCATAGTGAATGGTTAAATCTTCGTGTATATCTAATTTATAAATAATACCATGACCGGCGGTTCTGCCAGATGCGACGTAAGAACGCTCAAAGGCGGGCCCTGCTGCAACAGAAGTGGCGATGATTCTGTCTTTATTTCCAATGACGAGTTCCCCGTTTGTTCCCAGATCAACATATAAAACCGGCTTTTCCGAACGGTACAGTTCTGAGGCAATTATGCCGGCAACCAAATCTGATCCTACAAAACCATTCAAGAGAGGGGGGAAAACAATCCTTCCGTTTTCGTTCATTGCAAGTCTTTCTTTTGTATACGTATCCATGTTTGTGTATTCATAGCGAGATAAGAGAACCGGCACAAAAGGGGATTTTACAAGATATTCGATTTCAAAACCGAGAAACATATGATGCATAACAGAGTTTCCCACGACAATCATTTTGTAAATATGATTGTAATCTATGCATGCGTTTCTGGTTATTTTCATAATGAGACTGTTAATTCCTTTCAAAAGGCTATTCCTGAGTACATGCTTGCCTGATTCGTCACTCATGTACTGTTGTGCTCTGGTTATGATATTGTCCCCGAAATAAAATTGTGGATTCATGGAAGAACCATAGGCGACAAGTTTGCCCGTTTCCAAATTATGAATATAAATGGCAATAGTCGTGGTGCCAATGTCTAATGCCACTCCAAACGCATCACGGGAATGGCTGATGTCAACCACCGCATTTTTACCGCTATCCAGAATGCAAAAGAGAGGCTTATTGCCCCTGATCATATTCGGCAATTTTTGCAAAATAATTGGTGAAATATTCACGCCTTTTCCTGTAGCGGCACAGATTACTTCGACATCCGGTTGGGAATCGGATTTCTTCTCCAAAGAAACGGGAATTACTTGAATAGAGGGATTCATTACATATTCATTTGCCAGATTGTCAATAAATTGAAGAGAAACATCTTTTGTGTATACCATGGTTTCCGGATCGGTTCTTGATTCTTTTGGAACATAAACATCCAAATCCGATGAAACCCTGAATAGGCATGCAAGACGATAGTTCTTCTCTTTTTGTTCGGAGGTGAGGACAATATCCTCTTTTTTTGAATAAGGAATCGGAGCGCTTTTTTCCAGTTGGACGATACAAGATCCGCAAACACCGGACTTATTGCAAAGTTGTGGTATGTGGATACCGGCGAGGGCTGCCGCTTCAATCAGGCCGATATCCTCTTTCACATAAACTTTTCTCTGATATGGAGAAAAAGAGATGCATTTCATCCCTTTTCCATTTTTTCCGTATGTTTTATAATTCTGTGAAACTGCATGAGAAGCATTTACCATTGCCGTAATGGTGTCGGGTGTTGCATTTGGTGGTATCTCGCATCCCGCGCCAAGTATAAACCGCCCTCTTTCCAGAGAAGCGTGAACGAGTTCGGTTGATTGGGTAAAAATATCCTCGGAACTCTCATTTACGAAAGAAAGTGATTTTATGTTTCCGTTAAAACACAGAGATGAAGACAAATCGAAGGCAACATCCAGTGGCACCAAATAGTCAATGGTCATTACATCAAGATTGATATTCTCCATGTCTTTGATTATTTCCTGAGTTGCTCCGGCGACACTATACCATGTAATAATCTCCGGATATTGTTTTTTGATAAAACCGTATATTTTTGCGAGATTCGGAAGTTCAAACTCTCTGAATATTTTTGGGGGAAGTATCGCAGGAGAGGCAGAAGGGTTAAACATAATAATGCTGTCCGCCCCTGCTTCCAATAAATGTTTTATGAATTCTAACGCGACTTCACAGGTATACGAAAGGAGCCTTTTAAAATTATTCGGTTCGTCAACTATCGCGTAAAGAAACTTTTCGATATCCATTATCCGGGAGGCAATTGTGAGAGGCGCAAGTGCGTGAGCAACCACAGGAACTTTTCCCTGGCAGGCGTTCTTCAATATCTTTACCGCTTTGATAATCTCCGGCATCCTGCCTCTTTCAAGAGGGTCGGGAACAGACAACTTATCCAAGTCACTGATGGATTGCATAACGGGCTGTTTCACATGCGGATAATTATCCGCAGGATAGGTTAGTGTGCACCCTATAGCCTCCGGCTCTACACAAAGGTCTGCAAAAGCAAATACCGCATCATACTGAAAATGTTCCTGAGCATTGAGCTGGCATCCCGCAATTACTGCTCCATCGGTAACATAGTCTCTTACGCTTTTCCCGCATAGTTTTGCAGTTACTCCTGCTACTTCCGGAATAACCGGTATACGATCAACTCTTTCATATTCTATGGTGGCTTTAACGCGTTCAAAAGAATTCATCGTAATATTTCCCCGATTTATAACAGAGTGCATTTTATTAGGATGATATGCACATATTTATATTTTCAGAAAATAATGTAACGCGTCAAAAGCGTCAAAGGCCACATAATCAACATCAATATACTTATGTTTTGCCTGCTGAACAGCGGCGCCACCGGCGACAATTACCGGTTGTATTGACTTTTTCATTGATAAAATTCTTATTTCATTAATAGCAGGCAGGCATACGGTCATTAAACTTGAAACACCGATAATGTCTGCTTTTTCCCTGATAGCTGCGTCAACAAATACTTCCGGCGGCACATCTTTTCCTAAATTAATAACTCTAATGCCGGACATTTTTGAAATGGTTGCCACCAAATGCTTCCCCAAATCATGCACATCTCCCTGGATAGTGCCGATAACGAGGGTTTTTGTTGTGTTGGTATCAGGATTTTTCGGAATGCATAGATCGGAGATTTGGTCCATGGCATTTTCAAGTTTTCTGGCAATTACCTGATCAATTACTTCGGTCATTGCACGTGAAGCAAGAAGAACGTCGAGGAGTTGAAAATTTTCTGTGGTACATTTTTCTTCCAGTGCTCTTAAGGCAACTATCAAACCATTACTAATAATCTCTTTAACGGGAACGCCCTGAGATATCAATCTGTCCGCCTCCGCAACCGCTTCGTTGTTCTCTCCTGCCTCCACCAGTTTTGCCAGCCGTATTACATTCGCCATGCTTTTCGTTCTGTCACTTAAACTCTGAGAAGTTTATTTAATGGTGATTAAATTTTTTAAACATTAAACCGGAAGTGGACGATATCGCCGTCTTTCATAACATATTCCTTACCTTCCACGCGTAAAAGCCCTTTTTCCTTTATCTTTTGTTCAGAACCCAAGGCGATGAGATCGTCATAGCCATATATTTCCGCGCGGATAAAACCCCGTTCAAAATCAGAATGAATTACTCCTGCCGCCTGGGGGGCCTTTGTTCCCTGCTTAATCGTCCATGCCTTTATTTCTTTTGGTCCTGCGGTAAAATAAGTAATTAATCCAAGTAAATGATATGTTTCCCTGATAAGTTTTTCAAGTCCTGATTCCGTCATCCCCATTTCTTCATAATAAGACTTCCTTTCCGCAGGCTCCATTTGGGCGATTTCCGATTCAATATCGCCGGAAATGATGACAAACCTTGAGTTCTCTTTTTTTGAATATTCGGAAATGGCATCGATGTGTTTTTTATCCTTTTCAAGATCGAAGATATTGGCTACATATAATACCGGTTTTGACGTTATTAAATGCAGGTCTGCAATGTCGGCTTTTTCCTCGTCTGTAAAGGATAATTGCCGTACCGGGATGTTGTTGTTAAGGGAGTCTTTTATTTTTTTCAAAACATCAATTGTTGCCAGGATTTTTTTATCGCCGGTTCTTGAAAGTTTTTCACTTCTGCTTAGTCTCTTATCAACCGTCTCGATATCCGCAAGAATCAATTCCGTATTGATAATTTCGATATCTCTTATCGGGTGAACACTGCCTTCCACATGAATAGTATCGCTTTTTTCAAAACAGCGCACTACATGCAGTATGGCATTTACATTTTTAATGTGGCCAAGAAACTGGTTGCCCAGTCCTTCGCCTTTGCTTGCGCCTTTTACAAGGCCTGCGATGTCAACAAATTCAACTATTGTCGGAACAATTTTCTCCGTTGGTATTAATTCGGCAATTTTATCTAAACGTATATCCGGAACCGTTACCACTCCCACATTGGGGTCAATTGTGCAAAAGGGATAATTTGCAGATGCCGCCTTGGCAGATGTTAACGCATTAAAGATGGTTGATTTTCCAACGTTTGGCAAACCAACGATTCCACAGTTTAAACCCATTTTTGTCCCCGTTCTTTAGTTATTTATTAAAACATACAATGATAAAGACATATATATTACCGGTAATTTCTCTTTTTCGCAAATATGGAAAATAGATGGTTTGTACAAACAACGATTTTTTCAATAAAAATTTCTAAAGTATCATTATATTTGTTATTTAGTGTGTAAAATCATGTAAAATAAAGCGTTTATATTCTGATTGACAAGAAAATATACATGCGTTAAACTCGAATGCGAATAAGAAAACGAATATCTTGTGATCTCCATACGTTAAAACTGTTGCCGGTCAACCTGTGACGGTATAATATGTTCATTAAAATCCGTTCTGAATTTTATAAAAGACACCTATTTGCCCTCCTTATTATTGTTTCTTTAGCAATTCATGGTCTTCTTTTTTTCTTTTCCCCTCAGGCAAGTCAGTTATTGAGCATCAGGTCACTCAGGGATAGCCTTGTGCGTGAGCCGGATGAGTACACAATTACGTTTGAGCTTGAAAATAAAGAAAACAAGAAGAAATTCCCGATTCCTGAGCTAAAAAAGGAGAAAAGCAACGTAGAGAAAAAAAAAGAGAAAAAGTACGAAACATTTACCGATACTTCTAAAAATAAAGAAGATGAAGCGCCGTCTGATGAAACAGACAGGATTGGCGAGAAAGGTTCTTTAGCAAAAGGGAAGAATCCCGATGATGCGAAATCGGCTAACAACAAACCTTACGCGGATGGACAGTCAAAAGCTCCTTTTCTGGGAAAAGGGGAGCAAGGTGTTTCCATTGAAAACCAGCAGCAAAGCCGGGCACAGGAAGAGGTGGAGCAGTTCGTAAAAAAGGAAGAAAAATCAGAAGAAAACAATGTTGTTCAGAAATCTGCCCAATCGGAGAAAAAACAGGAAATTCAGAAAGAACAAGTAAACATCATGGGGGTGCAGCGGGAAAGAGTTACCGTAAAAGAATTTAAAAAGACACAATCCGGAGAGAGACAAACGGAAGCAAATAAAGTTGTTCAAACAGAGAATGATGGAAAAGAACAACACAGCAGAAAATTAATAGCAGAAGCCGGTGTGCGACAGGAAAAGAACCCAGAGGAAATTCTCCGCCGGGAGGGAATACATGTTTTGGAGGAAACAAGGAATAGCAAAAATGCTTCGAAAGAAAAAAAGGGTGATCTGATATCCGAATCGCAGGAAATGCAGAAAACGGTGAAGAGTGAAAATGGGGAAAAAACTGAAACGGAGATAAAAGATGACCTGATTCCGCCTCCTTCAGGGGTTACCGGAATTACTCAGCAAAACAGAACTGAAGCAAACACCGTAAGTCAGGCAATAAGCCAACAGGCTGCAACGGCAGAAAAAGAACAGGCAAAGGTGTCTTTCAGCGTAAATGCGAAGGATGAAGGTTCCGGCAGTGATCCGATATTGTTTGAAGATACGCTATCGAATGCGGAAATTCCTGGCGCGCCTTCTTTTAACGTAAAACAGCATAAATATGCGGCATATTTTAAACATATTCGGCAGAGAATATCGTTGTATTGGTTTCTGGGATATGGCACACGGGCTGAGATTAAACTGGAGACCCGACAAGATAAACCAATTATCATTGAATTTAAAGTATTGCCAGATGGAACAATTGAAAAGGTAAATATAGTGGAGGATGCGGGTAATTTTCAGCTTGCCTCACGGCTTGTTTCTTCTATTAAAGGCGCTTCTCCGCTTGACCCTTTTCCTGCGGATATGAAAGAACCATCGATTGATGTAAGATTTAATTTTTTCTTTTTTTAATTATTCAATAAAAGTAAGAAATAGGAGGATATGAAATTTTGGAATGGTTATTAGGCGGCGGAATAATAATGATACCGCTGTTAATATGTTCTATTCTTTCTCTTGCCATTATTATGGAGAGAGCAATTAATTTAAGAAGAAGCAAGATACTCAAACCTGAAATAATACAGACAATAGAAGCGATACGAAGTCCGAAAGACATACCATTAGCAATATCAAAATGCGAGGTGATTGAAGGCCCTTTTTCCAATCTTTTACGGCGCATCCTTTTAAACAATCATCTCTCCCGGGAAGAAAAATTTATTGATATCCAGGCGGTGGGAAAGCAGGAAACAAGAATCCTTGAAAGACGTCTCTGGCTCCTGGAAATAATTACCGCGATTGCTCCGTTGTTGGGATTGCTGGGCACCGTTCTGGGACTGGAAGATATTTTTGCCATCATATCGGAACTTGGCCTTGGCCATGCGAAAGCATTTGCCGGCGGCCTTGCGGTTGCCATACGCACAACAGTGTTTGGCCTGTGCATTGCAATACCTTCTTTAGTCGCATATAATTATTTCGATAAAAAAGTGGATAGCTATGTTCGTGAAATAGAAGAATATTCCATGTCTATTCTCAATAAGCTCTATCCGCCGGAAGTATAGAAAAAAAGTATTTTTTATTTTAAGTTACAATGAAAGGACTTTTCAGAAAAGAATTAAAGGAAGACAAGACATCGAAAACAAGTCTTGGAAAAAGGACAGTTTTATGAAGTTGCTATTAACTATCGAATCTTGGGAAAATATGTACGATAACAACCCTTGATAATACAAATATGGTATTTGCTGATTTGAGGGACGGCCTCGTGGCATATTATCCGTTTAACGGCAATGCCAATGACGAAAGCGGGAATAGAAATAATGGAACGGTATAATGAAATATACCTATGACTTTGCCGAAATTCGTGGAAAAGTCCCTATGATAGAGTTTTTGGATACCTTAATTTATCAAGGAACGCGCTAAGACATTTGCATATATCGAAAAACTGGTAGAACTAAAAAGCATTGGGATACCACCTAAAGAAAATTTATCCAAACATTTAGATGATGGCATATTTGAACTGCGGGTAAGTTTTGAGAACAGGATTTCGAGAAGCCTTTATTTTTATGGATCGGATAAGCAAATAGTTTTTACGCACGGCTTTATTAAAAAGGGGCAGAAAACCCCTAAAAATGAGATTGAGAAGGCTAAGACTATGAGAAAATTATGGAAAGGTAAAAAATGAATATTGCAGAAAAATACTTTAAAAATCAGCTTTCTTCTGATGAATTCAGACGCTCATTTCTGGAAGAAAAGGTTAAACTGGATATCGAATATAAGTTAGAGGAACTTAAAAAGGATATTCAAACCAGTAAAAGCCCTGAAGAGCTTATCAAGAAGGTTGACTCAATAGAACAATACATCATGTCTGTTTAGGATAATAACGCCCTGTGCGTGCGGTGGTGAATCAACCATATAAAACATAGGATTCGGGTTACAAACCGAACCCGCAATATGAAAGATAAGGTTGGGTGAAGCGGAGCGCACCCAACAGGAAAGGGAAAACGGATTTGATGGGTTCGCTTCGCTTTCATTTCACAGAGAGGTTCGCACGGAAAATACAAGAACGAGAAAGGTTACATTGCAATCGTTCCAATGAATAAAAAGGAAATACCTCCAGGGACATTAAGAAGTATATTAAAACAAATGCGGGTGGATTTGGAAAAATTCGAAACTATTTTTAAAAATTGAGTTCAATATGAGATTCAGAGAAAAAACACCTTCAAAATCATTTATTAATCTTACGCCATTGGTGGATATGTTGTTCATAATCCTTCTCTTTTTCCTGGTTACTTCAACCTTTATAGAACAACCCAATATTCAACTTGAGCTTCCCACGACAAAACACACGCCCACTGGCAAGGTAGAAGAACAAGTATTGACAATTTCCCGTGATGGAAAATTGTTTTTCCAGAATGAGCCGGTGGAAAGAAAAGACCTTATACCTGTGTTGCGGGAAGCATTTTCCCATGAAACTGAAAAAACCCTTGTTTTACGTGCAGATAAGAACGTTTCCTATGGCCTTGTCGTTGATGTAATGGATGCTGCCAAAGGGGCCGGTTTAAAAAAGATAGTCGCTCCTACGGTCATTGACCCTGAAGACCGGTTGAAATGAGATTTTGTTTGCGACTTTTGGTATTCTTTTATAAAATATCGACATTAATGAATTTGCAAAACTTAGGAGATATAGCCAATGCAGAAAAAGAAATTCGTAAGAAGCAAATGTATAACATGTAAACAATGCATGATGGAATGCGCGGTAAGGCATTCATCTTCCCGAAATCTTTATGAGGCTTTTATGGAAAGCCCAAAATCACAATATCGCTTGCAAGTATCCATCAGAAAAGATCACCCTTATATGACGGTCTGCCAGAATTGCGCGAAACCAAAATGCATGGCATCCTGTGAGTATGGCGCGATTACGAAATATGAGGATGGAAATGTTGTTATCGATAAGGCAAAATGTGTTGGATGCTGGGAGTGTGTAACTGCGTGCCCCTTTGGCGCTATAACGAAAAATACTGAACTTAAATATGCTTTTAATTGTGATGACTGCAAGGGATTTGATACTATGGCGTGTGTAGAGGCATGCAAAACCGGGGCTCTCGTTTACGCTGATACGAAATAACCAAAGTTTTACAACAGCAGCTTTGCGCCAGCATGTTAGATGTAGTATTCAAACAAAATCCATCGTGTATACGTTGGTTAATCAAGTAACAGAATTACATGGTGGTTTTTTCCGATATGCCGTGTTGGTTTAGCGATATTTTTAGGGAATACAGGTGTTTTTTTAAATTGACAAATAGGGTAGTTTGGTGTAGCGCTTACCTATGCTAAAAAAACACAGCAAATTTTTTGAATCATTGTTGTTACTTGCCGACTGGTGTACCCTTTCCATTTCATGGATAACAGCATATTACCTGCGCTGTTATTCCGAAATTATTCCTGTGTATAAGGGTATACCTCCTCTCAAGAATTACATCATTTTATTAATTTTCATGATTCCCCTCTGGGGAATTGTCTTTAAGACATTCGGTTTGTATCAACCCCGCCGGGTTTCTACGAAATTATCAGAAATTGTTGATATTGCAAAGGCCTCCACCTTTGCGACATTAATACTTATTTCCCTTACATTTCTTTTTCGTCAGGATGAATTTTCCCGGTTAATATTCTTTTATTTTTGGATTATTAGCATTATTTTTCTGTGTTTTACAAGGGCAATATTCAGGGAATTTTTGAGATTTATACGGCAGAAAGGCTACAACCAGAGATACGCATTGGTTGTGGGAACTGAGAAACTGGGGCAAGAGCTTGTTGGTAAATTAAGAAAACATTTGGAACTTGGTATTCAGGTAACCGGATTTCTGTCTAATGATTCAAACAGCGTGGGAGAAAAAATATCGGGTATTGAAGTATTAGGGAAATTTTCCGACATTCGCGGTTTAATTATTAAGCATAGTATTGATATTGTCTTTATCACGTTACCCTTTCATTCACATTATCAATTAAAAGAAGTATTGGAGAATATAGGTGATGAAATGGTCACGATTATGGTATTGCCCGATCTTTTTGATTTTGTAACATTGCGCGGGAATGTTAGCGAATTTGAAGGTATGCCGCTTATTGGCCTTCGTGATACCCCTCTTTACGGATGGAATGTGATTTTAAAGAGGGTGTTGGATGTCGTCTTTGCCACAATTGTCCTGGTTCTTACAATGCCCCTTATGTTTATTATAGCATTATTGATAAAACTAACATCGGAAGGTCCGGTATTCTACACGCAGGAAAGAATGGGACTGGATGGAAAACTTTTTAATTTGCTTAAATTCCGGACGATGTACATAAATGCAGAAGATCACACAGGTCCTGTCTGGACAAAGAAAGATGATCCCCGATGTACGAAAATAGGGAGATTGTTACGGATGGTAAGCTTAGACGAATTACCGCAATTTTTCAATGTGTTGAAAGGGGATATGAGCATTGTGGGGCCGCGTCCCGAAAGGCCTGTTTTTATTAAAAACTTCAGAAATACCACTCCAAGGTACATGTTACGGCACAAAATGAAGGCTGGAATTACCGGATGGGCACAGGTGTGTGGTTTGCGTGGCAACACTTCACTGGAAAAACGGATAGAGTACGACCTTTATTATATTGAACATTGGTCGATGAGATTTGATTTGAAGATAATCTGGCTTACACTCTGGAACGGTTTTGTCAACAAGCATGCCTATTGACCCATTGTTTACTCCAAAATTACAAGTCTATTTTGTCCTGTTGTATAACATCCATACCACTCTTAACCACTCTTATATGATTTATGCTAAAAAGTTACTTATGGAAAATATAGTAAGGGGTGTCCTGAGATATTGTCTTTTCTTATGTGCAATCTACGGAGTTTTTCCTTTTTTGGATAAAGGCAATAGCGCTGATCATGTGTTTGCGGATGATTTTATTCCTGGCGAAGGATGGGAGATTGAGACAGAAAAAGAAGACCTTGCAAACATTATACTTGACATTGCGATGGAGTCTTATCCGGGCATAGACAAAACACGTTATTTGGAACAATTAGAGGAAATAACAGAAACGATAAAAGCCTCTGTTGGAAATGATAAAACTCCGGAGCATATGATCAGCACGATAAACACAATACTTTTTCATGCACTCAGATTTCAATATGTCCAAACGGGAAATCTTGAACATGTACTTTTAAATAAGGTATTGGACAACAAGTCAGGAAACTGTGTAGGATTATCTCTTTTATATCTTTGTATAGCGCAGAAACTTCAATTGCCAATATATGGTGTGAGTGTTCCTGAACACATGTTTGTGCGTTATTCAGAGGGAAATCATACAAGAAACATAGAAACAGGCTACAACGGATTGGCTATGCCGGATCGTTACTACATGAATATTCCCGGAAAGTCTATTTCGCAAAAAAGCATAAAGAACGGCTATTATTTAAAAAATCTTACTATTGATGAAGTTCTTTCCAGCATTTATTTGAATCGTTCTCTTATTCAAAAAGAATACGGAAATATAAAAGATGCGTTAATTGATGTGAATAAAGCCGTGGAATTGCGTGATAACGATGCGGTTGCTTTTTGCAACAGGGGGGTGCTCCATGAAAAACTTGGAAATAATGAACAAGCGATAGCAGATTATAACAGGGCGATTGATCTGAACCCTGATTATGCGCCTGCATATTATAATCGGGGGTCTTATTATGCCAATATGGAAAAAATTGATAATGCCATAATGGATTATAACAGGGCAATATTACTGGACCCTAATTCTAAATTGGCACATTATAACAGAGGCATGGCATTTTATTTTGTTGGCAAGGTCGAATTAGCAATACAGGATTTAAGCACGGTTATTGCTTTTGATCCGGAATATGCGCCTGCCTACGCAACGAGGGGTTTGGCATATGCCGAATCGAATGAACCGGAAAAGGCATTAAAAGATTTTAATAAGGCATTGGAGTTGGATCCCGGGAATGTGGATGTTTACATGAAAAGGAGTATTTTGCATGCTGATGCAATGCGTTATGACGAAGCCATACGTGATATAACCGCCTTTATTCAATCGGCGCCTGAGAATGTTTTTGCATATTATATAAGGGCAAAAGCATACCGTGGAAGCGCGCGTTACAGGGAATCTCTTGAGGATTTTAATAAAATGATAGAGCTGAAACCAGGGCTTGCAGGCGCTTACTATGAACGCGCTCTCGTAAAAAAATTATTAGGAATGCCTTCTGATGCCCTTGCGGATCTTAATGTCTCCATAGAACTTTTTCCCTATAATCCCCTTGCCTATCTTCATCGTGCAAATACCTATCGGGAGTTGGAACTCAAAGAAAAAGCATTAAAGGATTATTTAATCTATTTAAAGCTTAATCCTGATGCACCGGATGCTGATGAAGTGAAGAAAGATATAGAAAGTATACAGAGTCACTGAAAAAACGGGATATCTTGTACAGGTAATCTTGTGTGTACTATGCAAGCTTATTCAATCTTCCTTACCCGCTGAATCAATCTTCTTGTGTAAAGTCTGATTATATTTCTAAAAAAATCAGGAATGTGACAAATGTCATATTCATAAATAACTATTTTTTATATAATAACAATCAAATGGAATAAATAAAACTATTAATGAAAAGATACCAACTGTTTATTGTTTATTCGCGCAAAAGACATTGTTTGTTTTTTGTACGAAAATAGTTCTATCATAAAAAGGAAAATAATTATTTTTTGCTTACATTGGTTTTCTAATTGAGTATAATAACGGTTTTTATCATAAATATTTGATAATAGGGAATTATAATAGACTTTATTTCTAAACGAGAATCTCTGGCACAAACATTGCTACTGTGGTAATGAATTATATAATCTGAAGGCTGTGCCGGTTAATACGATGGATCCGATATCAGGCAGTGGAGTTTAAAATTTTTTAATTGTATTTATTACGATTATTTTTTTAACTTCGTGGAGAGATGGGTGACTGACATGTTATCAAACAAGATTGCAACACAGAATGTATTTAACTCGAATATTAATTCAAAAGATGATTACGTTAGTTTGAAACGGAATATAGAAAATATTGTGAAAAGGGTTTTCGATATAGTGTGGAGTATGTTTTTTATACTTTTTTTTTCCCCTCTGTTTTTTTTCATTGCTGTTTTAGTGAAATTGGACAGCAAAGGACCTGTTTTTTTTAAACAGAAACGGTGTGGGAAAAGTGGTAAAGAGTTTTTTATGCTTAAATTCAGAACCATGGTTGATGACGCAGAAATCTTGAAAAAAAATCTTGTAAATGAAATGGGGGGACCCGTATTTAAAATTAAAAAAGATCCGAGGATAACAAGGATCGGGTCTTTTCTGAGAAAATGGAGCATTGATGAATTACCTCAGTTTGTAAATATTTTAAAAGGTGAAATGAGTCTCGTTGGGCCAAGGCCTTTGGCGAAGGAAGAAATGGTAGGCTATGATGTATGGAAAGATATAAGGCTTATGGTAAAACCCGGCCTAACAGGCTTGTGGCAGATTTCCGGAAGGTCTTCTGGGAATTTCAACGATTGGGTAAAATATGATATAGAATATGTGCGTAACAGATCAATATTTATGGATATTAAAATTATGTTTTTGACATTATTTGCCGTTTTGAGCAAAAAAGGCGCATGTTAAATAATGCAGAGAGGCATTTTCATTTTTAAATTAAAGAAGAAGAGGGGGGCTTTTTAGCCGGTAGTGCTTTCTTTTAATTTTTTGTATTGTTCAAATGCCTTTTTGGCTTCTCCTTTCATTCCTTTTTTTTCATATAAATTTCCTAGGTTATTTAATATTTCAATTGTTTCCGGCTGTATTTCCAATACTTTTGAATATTCGTAGATGGCGTTATCCAACACCTCTTTTTGTTCATAAACACGCGCCAGGGCAAGATGCAAAGTGGCATATTTTGGATTAATTGTTATTGCGCGTTTTAGAATTACAATAGCATTTTCCGACATATTTTCCTGGTTGTATACTATCCCAAGGCATAAGTAAGCATTTAAATTGTTTTTATCAAGGGAAACCGCGTTTTCCCATTGTTCTATTGCTTTGTCGTATTGACCATTATAATAGGAAATAAGTCCTAATTCGAAATAGGTGTCCGGTTTTAAGTGGATATTCATCTTTTCGATATCTTCCAACTTCTCCTTTATAGCAACAAGTTTTTTGAGTGTGTAAATATCGAGTGTTTTATTTTGGGTTTCAGGGAAAATTAATGAAGATATTAATGCTTTCTTTCTTTCAATGGGGAGGGTATTTTCCAATTCCTCTTTTTCTTTTTCAATAAAACCGATTGATTTGCCAGAGATATTCGTAAGTTCAAAATTTTTATCCTTTAGTAAAGATATTTTCTGTTCCAGCCGCGTCGTTTTCTTTTCATTTTCTTTTTTCAGAGATGTTATTTCTGATAGGTGATCTTCTTTGAGTTTTTCTTCTATTTTTTTCAACTGATCTTCATGTTCTTTTTTTGAAAAAAAGTCACCTTCGTAAGAGGAAAGTTTTTTTTCGTATTCCTTGGTTTTTTCATCATATAAAGATTTGGGGATATATTCGTTTTTTAATTTTTCCTCATACTCGGCAATTTTTGCTTCGTAAGTATTTTCGTCAATCTTTTGTTGTTTCATGCGTAAAAATTTTAATGTCTTTATTTGTTCATCTTTTTCAGAAATTAGTTTTTCATAATAAGGTCTTTCTTTGAGAAACCAGTAGCAAAAAAGTAAAACACCACAAATAATAAAGACGATTCCAACAATAAAAGAGAATTGTTTATTTGTTCTAATAAAAGAGGTTTTCTCCGCAGATGAGGCGGTTCTTTTTAATTTATCGAGGTATTTTGGCAGTTTAAAAGAGAAAAATTTCATAGCTAAACCGGTAATAAAACCAAGTCAAACATTTACAAGTATTTTCCGTCCGATTTTATTAAAAAATCATAGAGAAGGATTTTACAAAAATTTTTGTTATTTATTAAAAGAGGTTTTCTTGTTTATCATGAGATCGTCGGCTTCTTCAGGTCTCATAGGAACAATTTCTATTATTTCAGCAGGTGAACCATTATTCGATTTTCTCACTGCTACTTTTGTCTGGGGGAGAAATTGCGATTTTGCGTATCTTGCGGTTATGCGAGCGGAAGTGTAAATTTTTTCTTCAGTAATTTCTCCCCGAACCAAAGTGGTTGGGCCTGGTATATCAACAAGATTCAATAAATAATCGCCATCTTTAAAGAGGATGGTAATTCGTTCATTTTCTGTTTCATTTCTGCCTATAATGGCTTTTGTGGTGTTATCGATTCTGAAATGTCTTCCCACTTTCAGAAGATTAACATCGTTTGCGTCGGCGTCAGATGTTTCTACCAAATCTTTCATACGATGTGCGAATTCCGGGTCCGTGAGTAAGCATCCACCGGCGGAACAAGGATAATCTTTGATTTCAAAAACATCTGCAAGCTGTATCTGTTCTTTCCTGGAGCGCCCTCTGATCTGAAGCAATTTTTCTCTGTCTACAAGTCCTAACTTTTCCGGTATCGTTGGTTCCATATGCTTTGCGCACAATGGTCGTAGTACCAGCCCCGTGAGGTTTGCTTCTTTATCAATAATTCTCATAGCTTCTTTTCGCTGGGACATAGGTCGTTGTCCCAAAACCTCACCGGTAATGATGAAATCTGCGCCAATTTCCCGCATGTAGTCTCCCGCTGCGCGGAATATATTAATTCTGCAATCTATGCAGGGATTCATATGTTTGCCGTAGCCGTGTTTTGGTTTTTTTACTATTTCTAAAAATCGGTCTGTGGTGTTAATTACTTTTATGGGTATTCCAAATTTTTCCGAAACTTTTACTGCTTCTAATTTGCAACTGCCATGAGAAGTACAGCGACAAAATACGGTGACAAAATTCAGCGCTATAACCTCGATTCCCTGTTCCTGAATAACGCGTATAGCCAAAGTGCTATCTAAACCACCAGATAATAATGCCAAAGCCTTAGCCAATGTAATAACTCCTTAAAACGGTGCAAAAAAAGCCTTAATTTTTATAAATACAATTTTAATAATTTTTTATCACGATGAAAAGACAGGAATCTCTTTTATTGCAGGGTTTCTTTTTTTATCCAATCCAGATAATTTTTCGAGCCATGGGCTATGGGCACGGCGATAATTTCCGGCACATCGTAACTATGTAATTTATGGACACGATCTTCAACCTTTTTAAAGAGGTCTTCCTTTGTTTTGCAAATCATGAGCGCTTCGTTTTCAACGTTAATTTTTCCTTGCCATTGAAATATGGATTCAATGGGATTTATTATATTGCAACAAGCGACTAATCTTTCTTCTACCAATGTCTTTCCGATTTCTCTGGCCTCATTTACAGATGATGCCGTTACAAATATGATAATTGTTTTCGGTGTGTTCACAGTCAAATATTTACCTTTTAAGTTCTTTTTCTAGCGTACTTTTATTACATGTGCCGCCATATTTTTTTAAAATCAATTCGATTTTTTGGCTTTGTTCATCATCTTCTGTTACATAGACAAGCGAGCAACGGCAGCCAGCAGGGTTTTTGCAAGTACTATGGGGAGGTTTTATTGAATGATGTATTTCATGATTGGGTAAAAAATGTTTTCCATCAAGTTCCCTGCAAACGTCGCATGTTGAGTTATCCTTTGTTGCAGAATAAAACACATAAGAAATTTCTTTTACGAGATTTGTAGTAAAAGTATCTTTTTCTTGTTCCGCGTTACTGTTTTTGGCATGCTGCCTTTTTTGTTTTCCTTTTAAGCTGTTTTTTAGCGAAAGATAAATGAGATAGCCGATGGCAAAAATTATGACAAACCGTAACATGTATGAGTTATCCGGTACCTTTCGGTTTTCTCAGCATGAACAAAAAAAGACCTCCAACTACAAGTACCCCTTGAGTTAATATGATACTCTTTATCCATATTGCAAAACATTTCCAGAATAAATCGGCGCCGCGAATTTGATCTATTGCACGGGAAACGCTTACGAATGAATAAAGTGCAATCATCGCAATAATCAACGCCATAATAATTATAATAAGTACTTTTAGTTTTGGCTTCATGGTCATTTTTTCCCGATTGTCATTTTTCTCCAAAGGTAACGATTAATTCTTCAGCTTCGTTTTGTGTATCAGTTGATTCTGAGTTCTTTTTATTTTTCGCTGCCGAGATCAATTTTGCGGCAGTCTTGTATTCAAGAAAAGCATTATCCAGCAAACCGCTTTTATCGTAGGTATACGCCAAATTATAATGGGCCTGTATGTTTTCCGGATCGATATCCAGCGCCTTTTTAAATGCAGCCGCAGCTTCTGTAAGCATATTCTTGCACGCATATGCCTGACCGAGATTAAAATGTATTTTGGATGAACCCGGATTCAGTTCAAGAAATTTATTCCATGCTGATATTGCGTTGTCGTAAAGGCCAGCCTGCATATAAACGCTGCCAAGTTCTTTGTATGCCTTAGAAAAATCAGGATTTGAAGCGATGGCTTTATTGTATATGTGAGCAGCTTTTCCCGGGAATCCCTTTTCCGCATATGCTTCTCCGAGCTTGCACAGAGCATGGATATTATTTGGGGTGATTTGTACGACGTTTTCATATTCCAGAATTGCTTCGTTATAAAGGCCGTTTTCCATGTAAGCATCTGCAAGATCTAGTCGGGCTATAGTATTGGAAGTATCTTTCGTCAGCAGATCTTTATAGACGTTTATTGCGTCAGGAGTCATCCCTTTCATTCTGTAAGCACAGCTGAGGTAATAATACGCCATTAAATCAGTGGGATATTCTTTAATGATATTTTTAAATGAAGATAGGGCGTCTTCTAACAATCCCCTCGTATATTGATTATAACCGATAATATATCCCGGAGATATTCCTTTATTT
This sequence comes from Planctomycetota bacterium, assembly GCA_016873165.1. GTDB lineage: Bacteria > Planctomycetota > Brocadiia > Brocadiales > Brocadiaceae > Kuenenia. Next base: position 39,562 of record VGXV01000022.1, read on the forward strand.
TCAATTTGGAATTCTTTTTCCTTTGCATCAATACTTGCTTCATTTATGGCTATTTCTAAATTCTTTTTTGCCTCCATATCCTGAGGATTGATTTTTAATGCTCTTTGATGTTCTGTGATTGCATCTTCAAACAAACCTTTCTTTCTGTATGTGAACCCCAAATTATCGTGTGCCTTGGAATAGTCAGGATTTAATTTAATTGCCAATTTAAATTCTTTTATTGCTTCATCATATTCATTTATATTGCAATAGGATACGCCAAGGTTATTGTGTGCTTCTGCAAAATCGGGATTTAACGAAATGGCTCTTTTGAATTGAACGATTGCTTCCTCTATCATGTCCTTTCCAACGTATTTTGCACCGAGATTGTTATAATCCGTTGCAAGTTGGTATTTTCTTGTTTTATTTTGATTCCCGATATCATTTTTGTTGCTGTATGAACAGCCAAAACAAAAAAGAATCAGACAGATGAAAATCAAGATTTTTTTCAATTGCAAATTCCTTAAAAAACGTCAGTTACATAAATAATGTTTTTGCAATACATAAAATTATTATCTATTTTAATTTATATAGAAATAGTGTCAAAGTCAATATTAAAAACCATTTATAGAAATTCCCCTCCCCAGTTTTTAAAAGGGCAAGCGGAATTGTCTTTTATAGTATTTTTCCTTGAGATGTATGAATAGAGAAGAATGTGAATGGATAAGGATATTATATTTTCTCATTGTTCTAAAAGTTCCAGCACTGCATTTCTTAATGTATCGGTCACGTGAATGGTATATTCGCGATCGGTTCTGGAATTATCAAACGAAAGGGGTTTTCCAAATGCTATTTTCACGTATCTCTTTTCAGGATGAGATAAAAATCCGCGTTTTGGCATAAACCGGTTGCTTCCATTTATTGCCATTGGTACGACTCTTCTTTTTGATTTTAAGACTATAAGCGAAATGCCTCTTTTAAACGTTCCCAGACTGCCATCTTCACTTCTTGTGCCTTCGGGGAATATTACCAGTGATTTTTGTTTTGCGGTTAATTCATCAATTGCTTTGATAAGGCTGGTATACGCCTTTCTATCCTCTTCTCTCTTAATAGGGATGTGTCCGGAGGCAAACATATAAGCGCCCAATACCGGCACGCGAAAGATAACCTCTTTTGAGATAAAGCTGAAGTTTACCGGTATGTATGCAAGAGAGAGTTTTATATCCATCATGCTTTGGTGGTTCGCGATAAAAATGACAGGCTCGTTTTTGGGGATATTTTCCAAGCCTTCCAGGGCGACCCTCATACCTATGATTTTAAATGAAATACGGCTGAAAACCCTTTCCATCGTGTTAAATACCCTTTCTTTGTTTTTTGTATCCATGCTGAGGAGGACTGAAAGGGATGTGGAAAATATCCAGCACAAAACAAATGTTGACCAGGAAAATATGGTAAAAAATATTTGATAGAGTTTATACATTTATTTTAAAGTAATAAACCCTTTATTTTTAATATACACAGTGATCGTTTTGTTTGAACTCATGTATTCTTCAATAATCCCCATGAATTCGATAACCGAATTGACATTTTTTGCTCCGACTTTGGTAATCAAATCGCCGGGTTCTATGCCTGCATGCCCTGCAGGGCTGTTGATGTCTACTTCAATTACCAACACGCCGTTCTCGTTTTCCAGTCCCATCGATTTGGCAATTTCATTCGTCAAATCGTTGACAACCAGCCCTATGGAGAACTTTGCGGGTTCTTCCTGTTTTCTAAAAGCAGTATATGTTTTCCCGGCAAGGTTTTCTGGTTGCTGTTCAACTATTGCGACCAGGGTGTTTTCGGCGCCATTTCTTATAACTTTGATAACAATGCGGGAATCAATTCCCGCATGCCTGATAACGTGTTGCAGATCCATAGAATTATTTATCACTTTGCCATCCATTTCATAAATAATATCGCCCGGAAGTATCCCCGCCTTAGATGCGGGGGTTTCGCTCCATACTTCCATTACAAATACCCCGGTATCTTTGGTTAAACTAAAATGCGTTAGGATATCATATTTATTTCTAAACCCCAGCATTATTGCAAATTCATCGGTAATATCCTGTGTTCCGATGCCAAGATATCCTCTTACAATTGTGCCGGTATTTATAAGGGTTTCAACCGTTTCTTGCGCAATGCTTGAAGAGAGCGCGAAGCCCACGCCCTGGGAGCCTCCGGTGTGGGTAGCGATTGCAGTATTGACACCAATAACTTCTCCCCTTAAGTTAACAAGCGGTCCCCCGCTGTTTCCGGGATTGATGGCTGCGTCAGTTTGAAAAAAATCTTCATACAGAAAGGGAAGCGTGAAGGGAATTACGTGCGTCCTTCCTTTGGCGCTGATAATACCCATGGATACTGTTTGCTGGAATCCGAAAGGATTACCGATGGCTATTACCCAGTCGCCGACCCGCACTTCTTCAGAGTTGCCGAATTTTGCAGGGAAAAAACCTTCACCGTCTATTTTTATAATTGCCAGGTCCGTGTTGGGGTCAACACCAATAACTTTAATGTTGCTGTAATATTCCCCGTCATAAGTGACCACAGTGATTTCTTCCGGTGAAAAATCACTGATAACGTGATTGTTTGTTAAAATGAAACCGCGTTCATCCACAATAATGCCGGAACCGAGTCCTTTTTTAGGGATTTTATTGGCATGCGGGCTTTGATCAGGGTTTTCCGGTTGGGAAGGATGATTGTCCCCGTAGGGTTTTTTTTCTGTTATAAGGCTTACAACAGAGGGTTTTACCAGTTCCGGAACTTTTTGGAATATTTCTATAAGGGGTTTCGTATATTTTTCAAGCTCGAGAAGTTCCTGCCTCAGCGCTTCTGCATTGATAGTTTGTTTTGCAAAAACAACTCTGATGTTTAAAAAGAGGAAAAGTGCTGCAGAGAGAACTATTAAGAATTTTTTTTCGTTTTTCATTTATTTTTTGGCGAACCTTTCAACTTAAAAACCAGATAAATACTCCCCGCGAAGAGGACTACATTGGTAAAAAAAGTAGTAATGACTATTTTTTTTGCATAGAAGGGGTCATGTGTGTTGTGTACTTTCGCAACGGCACAATATGTAAGATAAATGATAATGATATAAGAAAAACATATACCGGTTATAAAAAGGACTTTTTTTATTAATTTCATCCTGGTGCGAGTGGCGGTAAATGTTTATTTTTTTATAAATAGATATGATCCATAATCATTGCCATACTATACAACAATTTAAAGAAACACAAAAACAAAATTTGTGTTGATATGGGAACTTTTCATAAAATATGAGTGTTTTATAGAGTAAAAGTTTTCTCCTTTTTTTAAAAGCAAGCTGGTTTTTGTTTTCCTCCTTTTCTTCAAAAACCAGCTTGCTGCTTTATTGGGGAATAGAGTGCAGTGGTTGGGATTTTGCTGAAAAATCATAGAGGAAACTACAGAGATGAATGCGAAGCCAGGGGAGAGGGGGGGTACTTACCGCTTGCGGATGTTTCGTAATTTTGCGTGAGAATGGCATTTGCCAGGTGAATCCGTATTTTTTTTCTTGCGACAGTCCGTTTTAAACGTAAGTGTCAAGGAACGAACCTAATTGTCTGCCTAGCGGGATTTTTTCTAATTGTATAGGATTATAGCTTTCCGCTATCTGCAAGTTTTTTCCGCTGTTATTCGTCTTTATTTCGTCAATTTTTTGCGTCACCGCGTTAAGTTTGAATTGTGTCTTATTTGAAGTGTTTGCTTTTATAGTAGAAAGTATTTTTTTTATATTTTCTGCGTGAGTATTTGTTGCATTGTTTTTAGGAACCGGTTGGGTTTCCATTTTTGGCTTTGTTTGGGAAGACAACCTTTGTATTTGTCTCAGCAGTTCAGATGCCGATGGGCTTACATTGCTAACCATAATTATTTTTTACTTCTCCGGAACTATTCAATCTGATATACGATTTTTAATCTCGTAGTGCTATAGAGCGATTCTCATGCCTAAAAAGAGTAATAGGAAATTTTAGTTTTTAGAGAAGCGGAGAATTTTGTGTCTTTATTAAATATATTTTTTTAAATTAATACGTATCTATCGTTATTTTAAATATTTACAGTGTATAGCTTGCTTTTATAAAGAAACGGGGATATGAATAAAATTATCAATAATTTTTGTATCTCATACTCTTTTTCAATACAAAATTATGAAAGGACGGTATTTGGTACTATTGGAAAAAAAAACGAAGGGTGACAATGGTGTTGTGAAATTGATCACAAAAATAAGGCAAGAAATTTAAAAATATAATTTTGGGAAATTGCATTTTTCCTCATTTATGTTACAATTGATTTAAAATAAGGGGGCGAAAGGATTCGACCGGATTGTATGAGGTATAGGTTGCGTATTGAGGTTGTCAGGCGGCCTCATTAAAAACCTGGCAAAACAATTAAATGCCGAAGAACCAATGGCAATGGCTGCTTAATTGACAGCCACGTTTCATTCGTTTTACCTGCGAAATGGATGAAACGACGAATAGCAGGTTAGTTTAGTCCTTTTGCGCTGTGGGGGCTAAATGAACTTTTTAGCTGCGCTAGCTTTTAAAAACCCTGTCTATTGGGGTTTTAACGGTGAAATCAAAAAATGGACTATATACGTAGAAGCCTATATTGAAGCATCCAGGGACGCGGGTTCAATTCCCGCCGCCTCCACCATAAGATACGGGTATATCTTTTGATAGGAACATAGCGCTGTTTCATTAAGGCCGGAGTGTTGTGAACACTCAACGTCATTACTATTCAGCCTCAACTTACTGCATTAAAGCACATCGGACATTTTCCAAAAGCTTTGCTGGCAAAAAGGGTTTTTGAATAAATGATAAACCTTCTTTCCTGAAAATGTTGCTGTCGACTATGTCTTCCGAGTAACCGCTGAGAAAAATAGCCTTGAGTTCCGGTCTGATTTTTTTCATTTCATCATACGCTTCTTTTCCGTTTTTTCCCGGCATTTTTACATCCAATATCAAAAGATCCAGGTTGTCTTTGTGCTCCATAAATTTATCTATGGCGTCTTTTCCGTCTCGCGCGATTACCACAGTATACCCAAATTTTTCCAGTGATTTTTTGATAAGGTATCTTACCGATTCGTCATCTTCCGCGATCAATATCGTTTTATTGTCGCTCGCACGGGTTGTGAATGCCTCTTGAATAAAGTTTCTTTCCTGTGCTTTAATTTTACTGGTGGCCAAAGGCAAATATACGTTAAAAGTAGAACCTTTGCCGCATTTGCTTTGAACGTCTATAAAACCCTCATGTTGTTTGATAATTCCATAAACAATAGAAAGGCCGAGTCCCGTGCCTTTCCCTACCGGTTTGGTGGTGAAAAAAGGGTCAAATATTTTCTCTTTTTGCTCCTCATCGATGCCGGTTCCTGTGTCAGATACTGAAATAAGCGCGTAGTTTCCTTTCGTTCCGAAACCGCGTGATTTTATAAATTCATCATTAATTTCTGCAATGCCGGTAGTTATCATTAATTTTCCGCCATCAGGCATAGCATCCCTGGCATTAGATACAAGGTTCATTATCACTTGTTCAATTTTTGTGTTGTCTGCCATAACAACAGGGTTTGTATCCGATAACGTTAAGATATACTCGATGTCTTCCCTCATAAGCATCGTTGTGAATATTTCCGCGTTTTTAATAATAGTATTCATATTTTCAGGACGGGCATTAATACTCTGTTTTCTGCTAAAGGTAAGCATGCTTTGTGTCAAGGTGGCTGCTTTTTCCGCGGTTGAAAGTATCTTATGGATGTATTCTCTGACGGGATCATCATCCTGCAATTCGAGTTGTGATAAGTTGGCATATCCTATTATACCCGTGAGGATGTTGTTAAAATCATGCGCGACACCACTGGCAAGTCTGCCAACCGATTCTAATTTTTGAGCATGGAAAAGCTGTTCTCTTAATTCTGTCCGTTCTTTTTCGGTGCGTTTTATGTCGGTAATATCTTCTTTGATCGCAAGAAAATTGGTTATCACTCCTTCCTGATTTCTCATGGGAGTTATTTGGGCGAGTTCCCAATAATATTCTCCGTTTTTTTTCTTATTATAAAACTCTCCCTGCCAGGTGCCGCCATGAGTAATAGTTTTCCATAAATGTTGATATTCTTCATCGGTGGTTTTTCCCGTTTTTAAAAAACGGGGGTTTTGTCCTATGACTTCATCAAGGGTGTATCCCGTTATTTCGTTAAATTTCGGATTAACATATTCTATATTGCCATTTGTATCCGTGATTACAATGCAACTGGCGCTTTGTTCCACTGCCTGAAATAACATTTTAATCTGTTCGTCCTTTTGTTTGCGGTCTGATATATCCCTGATTGCCGCGGTAAAAAATCTTTGACCGCCTTTTTCCACGATTGTTTCTTCGATTCTCAGATCAATGGGAACGGCTTTCCCGTTTTTTTGAAGTCCTTCGAGTTCCACTCGTTTTCCCAATATTTTCGCTTTCCCCTGTTTAATATAATTTTCAATGCCTTTATGATGATCGTCTCTGTATTTCTGTGGTATGAGGATTTCAAGTTTTTGGTTAATTATTTCGTTCTTAGAGTATCCGAAAATATTGCATAGTTCCTGATTTACAAATTGGATAACGGAATCCTGATTTATTGTGATAATGCCCTCGCCGACTGATTTTAATATGGCAGATATTTTTTCTTCCTGCAATTTTAACTCTTCTTCGGCGTATTTACGTCGGGTATTTTCGCGGTTAAGCGCTATATTGTTTCTTTCATGGGTATAGATATTTCCCAGAAAGCGGTCTACTTCCAATGCTTTTTGGTTGGGTTTCAGGAGTTCGTCCGGCGGCACATAATAGAAATTGTCGCATACCAAACCACGGTATATGATTTTCGGATGTGTGTGAATGATATTTGCAATTACTTCGGGCGGAAGTTGTTTGCGGTTATATTGGCAGATTGCAACAGCGTCAATACCGGGAAAATAGCAGTTAAGCATTGCTTCATATTCTATAAATTTCTCAATGTTATGGTTGCCAGCAAGCAACCCGGTTGCTTCGCTTACCACCCTTAATGCGTTAAATCCTTCCATTTTTGCAGAAGCAATAATTTTCTGCCAGTACTGTATTGTTTTGTCCGGATCAAAATTGCCCTGATTAAGATACACCTGTTTTTTATCAAATATTGATAGAGTGCCGGCTTTCAGGACATTTTTGACGTCAATTCCCCCATTCTGCAAGGCATTTATTGGTACTTGAGAAGCCTGATAATCAACGACGTAAATGCATTTTTCGCCACGTTCCAAACCGATTTTAATAAAGGGTACGGCAATTTCTAATTGTTCTTCTTGTGTGTCACAAATCTGGCAAATATGATCGTGTATGTTGAATTTCCCAAGGGCCTCAATAAGTTCATTTTCAGATAATACGTTATTTTTCATAGCATTTCGTGATTTACTTAAACAGAAATCCTCTTTCATTAAAGACTCTGAGACAAGCGTCCACCACATCGGCATCGTAAATTATGCCTTTATTTACCGTTATTTCAACAATGGCCTTTTTTGTCGACCATGATGTTCGGTACGGCCTTTCCGTAACCATGGCTTCAACAGTATCAGCGACATTACAAGACTCCTTTATGCAACGAATGTTTTGGAATACACCCGTATAACATCCTGAAACTATGCCTGAGTCAAAGTGGTAAAATATTACGTATTAGATTTAGCCTGTTGTGAGGTTTGAGTGATCAAAAGAGTATCAAATTGGAACGACGAATACAAGTATTTGTTTTCATGCATGATAGTTATTTTATTTGTGAAAAGAATTATATTTTCTTATAGTGGTCGGATAAATTGCGGTTTCTGTGTTGGAGTAAAGCAAATGCTTGTAATTCTGTGTAGTGCAAGGGACGACAATTATCGATAACAGGTGGTTCGTATGAATGAAAGAGATAAGCGGGTATGGGTGAGGGGGGCTTCTTGTGACGTGTCCTTTTGGAATTTCATTTGATGATTGTCCGATAAAAGAAATGAGAAAACTTCCGCTGAACGAGCGCATGCTACTTGTTGATTATATGCCATGACTGGAACTTGATATTATCATTAAACATCATGAAGATTGCTATGCAAAAAGGGAGAAAGAAGAAAGCGCAAGAGAGCGCTGAATACATGTTAAATTGACGTTTCAAACGGAATTTATAAACCTGAAGGAGCGATGTTCAATGTTGTAGCCGGATGCCTGTATCATTTGTTGTAAGAAAGTGCTTTTCCATGGACTTCTTTTCTGAATTCTTACTACCAGGTTCTGGCGCAGCAACCGCGATATCCGTGGGTTCTTTTTCCGCGGGAAAGCTTACTATAAAGGCAGTGCCTTTTCCCTTTTGACTTTGCACCTCTATCTTGCCCCCGTGCCGTTTGACGATCCCGAAAACGATACTCAATCCCAACCCCGTCCCATGATCCTTAGTGGTAAAAAAAGGATCGAAGACTTTTGACTGTGTTTCTCCATCCATGCCGATGCCCGTGTCTGAAATACGTAAAACAACATTTCCGCCTTCTTCCCTTGTCGAAAAGGAAAGTGTTCCTCCCTCCGGCATGGCGTCAAGGGCATTATTGACCATGTTTAACAATACTTCCCGCAGTTCCAAAGGATTGCCTTTTATGCAGGGAACACGTTGAATATCATCCAGATTTATCGTATAGGTGATTCCTGCCCCCTCTGCCGCAACCTTCCACCTTTGGCGCGTATAATCAATGATGCTTTTTATCTCTTCCTGTAAATCAATTGCTACAAACCAGTCACGATCTTCTCTTGCCTTGGTGAATTTATTCATGCGGCGAACGATTTCTGCGCCATCCTTGACGGAACTGCGAATAAGGCGCAATTCCTCCAGCAATTTTTCCCTGCCTTTGTTTTCGCGCATCAGCATCTGTATCTTTCCGTCTATGATTGCAAGAATGTTGTTAAACTCGTGCGCAATGCCGGTGGTCATAACCCCCATAGCCTGCAATTTCTTTGATTGCAGCAGTTCTTGTTCCATCCGCTTTCGTTGTGTGATGTCAATTCCGTATATATTGACATAGTTTTCTCCCGCTATGGGCGCAAAGGTAAAAAAATACACATAAGGGCCGATTTCGCCTTCGTATGAAATTGTTGAACTGCTGCGGATGGCATCGTTAACCATTTTCAACCATGGTTCGGGGAGCATTTGATTTATCCAACAGTTCCAAAAATTCAATAAGTGTGAGCTGGCGTTATTGGCATAGAGAATCCTTCCCTCCTTTGATACTCTCAATACAGGGTTGGGGTTTTCGCTGGGAAATTTTGACAAGCTTTCTAATTTTTTTTCCAAATTTACGCGCTTAGAAATATCTGTTATGGTGGTAAAATACCGAATATTATCTCCTTCGGTATCTTTTGCCGCGATACTTTCAAGCTGCGCGTAAAATGGCTGATTTCCCTTCAACATTACTATTTCGCAGAATTCTTTGTTTCCTGTTTCGGCAGATTTTCGCAGGTGCATGGAGTAGATGTCGATATCTTCCCTTATCATGAATTTTGATAAAGGTTTATTTATCAGAAAATGCCGCTCTGTTCCCAACAGGGAAACTCCCGCCATGTTTACTTCCGTAACGAACCCTTTCTCGTTCAGGATAAAATATCCCACAGGGGCAAGGTCGTAAAGGTTAAAGTACTTTTGCCTGGCTTCTTCGGGCTGTGCCTGAGATTTGTGGAGTTCTTCCTCCTGCATTTTGAGTCCGAGTTGTTGATTCTGTAATTCATAGGCTAATGCACTGACGTCTGTTTCCGGGAGGTTATGGAGTTCATTGTGTAGTGTATTTTTGTTGGTCATATTATTTAATTGTTAATACTAGTGGAAGGGGAATTTTTTATAAAACTTTTTCAACTTTTATCTTATTTGTAAACTGCATTGTAAACTTAAGCTAAATTTGTGCCTTGAAATCAATGGTAAAATAGTTTTTTACAGATATAAATATATGTGTTGATATATAGGTAATTTATGAAATTTCTCTACGAGGAAATTTTTTTTAATAGGTGAAACAAAGTATAATTCTCAAAGAAAAAGGTGTGTGGATGCCATAGTGGTGAATGACCAATAAGGCATTTATGCCATATTGTGATTCATCCTTACCTTATGTTTTTTATGATTGTATTGGAGGATCAAAAAGAAAATGTATATATCTTTATCGCTCTGTGAGTTAATTGCATACAACAATTGGAAAGTTTTTTGTTTTTGCGATAAAATTTTTGGAATGATTTTCGCAACTCTAAGTGATATAAGTATGGAAAAAGAAATTAATAAATAATGTTTTATTTATTAAAATTAAATTCGACCTGATAATACGCCTTTAAAATAACAGGTAATTTTTCAAATCTGATAGATTAAAGAAAGAATTTTATACGCATGAAAGTAGAAATTGACAAACCGCTCGATATTTCACCTGATGAAGAAAACAAGCTTACGATGCATAGCTTGTACAATATTGTAGGTGTAATAATTACCATACTTGAATTTTTTCGTGATATTTTAGAGAACAAGCAATGCATGGAAAAGAGTATTTCCCTTTGCAATACCATATTATATTCATTTGGAGATGAAGGTCTTACCCTGAATACCTTAGAAAATCTGGAGAAGTACAAGAGTATTATCAGGGAAGATGTCTATGAAACTTTAGAGACTTCACCGAATGTTTTACAACAAAAATTAATTCAGGAACTATTAGAAAACTTAAATGACGTTTTTGATGTTCTTGATGTTCGCACACGGGAGATTATGGCAAGACTCAATGCTCAGGATCCGTGGGTTCTTTTTTCTGTTGAAGATTTTAAAAAAGATATACGGAATGTTCTTGATGCGATTGTTAAAAACAGTATGGGACGTTACGGTATTGTTTATGATCCTCAACAACAGGGATCAAACAACTATTTGGTTGAACTGTGTGTCGAAAGTCACGATGGCAAAACGATTCTCATGCCCGCAATTGTGCAGGATTGCTTCAGGGACCTCATTGCCAATGCAAGAAAATATACGCCTCCGGGAGGGCAAATTAAGGCAAGCCTTGTTGACGATGGCAGCAATATAGTGATAACGGTGTCTGATACCGGAAGAGGCATCCCGGAAAATGAAATTGCGAAGGTTGTTGAGTACGGTGTGCGAGGGTCAAATACTCTGAAGAGCGAAACGCATGGCGGCGGATTCGGTTTGACCAAGGCATACTATGTTTGTAAACAATTCAAGGGAAGGATGTGGATCGATTCAGATCTGGGAAAAGGCACCATCGTTACTCTATGCATTCCGCACATACTACCGGCGAATAAGCAGTTTATACGTTGAAAAAGAAGGTGTATAGCTATGAAAATTGCGGTGACAGGTTTAACAGGATTTTTGGGGTATTATGTAGCAAGAAGGTTTTTTGATAAAGACTTTCAACTACAGGCGCTTGTTCGGGATACAAGCAATATATTGCATCTGCAGGATTATCAAAAAAACATCACGTATGTTCAGGGGAATTTAGATGATAAAGAGACATTGAAAAAATTTGTGCATGGCGCGGATATTATTCTGCATATGGCGTACGAAAGAAACGGCGCGTCATTTCATGAAGCGGGAAATAAGGATATCAAGCGATTTGTTGAGACAAATCTTTTAGGGAGTATAGAACTGCTTGACGCCGCAAAATATGCAGGCGTTAAACAATGTATCTTTATCAGTTCCTGCGCTGTCTATGGATTTATTTATCCCCATATTCGTCTTGACGAGTTGCATCCGTTAATGCCTGACTCAAATTATGGAGCTTATAAAGCGTCCGTAGAGGCATTTTGCCATTCGTATTTTCTTTCAAAACAATTTGAAATAACGATATTCAGACCTGTGGGTATTTACGGCGTTGCTCCTCATCTTGCCCATTCGGCATGGTATAATATTGTAAAAGACATTAAGCATGGTCGCGATGTGGAAGTATCAGGCGGAGGAAAAATAGTTTCCGTAGAAGAAGTGGCAAGGGCAATTGAACTGACGATTGGCAATAAGGATGCATCCGGGAAAATTTATAATCTTTCGGATATGTATATCGACAATATGAGCGTTGCCCAAATTGCCAGGGAAATGTGCGGCACGCGATCAATTATCAGCGGCACACCTAAAAAACCAATTAATACGATTGACAATACGCAGTCAAAGGAACTAGGGGTAATGTATTCCGGTGTTGAAGGGGTAAAACGATATATCCGGGAGTTAGTTCGTCGTATTTAAAAAATTTGATCTGAAAAGGTTTTGTTTAATGGGCATCCTGAGGGAATTGATTATTGAAAAGATAAAAAATAAGGGGAAAATTACCTTTGCCGAATTTATGCAAATGGCGTTGTATCATCCTGAACATGGGTACTACAATTCGAATATCACGCCCGTAGGCAAATCGGGAGATTTTTATACAAGTCCTGCTGTCCATCAAATGTTCGGAGAACTGGTCGCGGTACAATTGGAAGAAATGTGGCAAACGTTGGGATGTGGCACGTTTACTGTTGTAGAAATGGGCGCTAATGCCGGCTGGTTATGCTACGATTGTATGCGGTATATAAAAAGCGAATATCCGGAGTTTTATAAAAATATTCAATATATTATTGTTGAATCGAATCCTCATATGCGGAAAAAACAGCAGGAACTTTTATGCGAGAATGATATTTTTCATGAAAAACTTTCATGGCATTCATACACAGAGGATGGATTCTCATTCGATGACGTTCAGGGGTGTTTTTTGTCAAATGAATTTGCAGATGCGCTGCCTGTTCATCGACTAATAGTAAAAAAGGGAGAAATAAAAGAGATATATGTAGGATACAACGGCATTGATTTCTGTGAAATTATTGACGAGGTATGCAGCCGGGAATTAAAAGGCTATTGTGCCGATGCTGAGTTGCCTTTAAGAGAAGACCAAATATTCGAAATGAATCTTGCTGTTTGCGGTTATTTGAATCATGTCGCGCGGAAGTTACAACGTGGTTTTGTGATGACGATTGATTATGGAGACACCTCGTATCGGCTCTATCAGAATAATGGCAGGGAGGGCGCCGTGCGGTGTTATTACCGGCATGGTGTTAACCGGAAGTACTACGAACGTTTGGGAGAGCAGGACATTACCGCTTCCGTAAATTTTTCTTATCTCATAAACGTGGGGAAAGGATTCGGATTGGAAGCGACCGGTTTTGTGAAACAATCCCATTATTTGATTGCTTTGGGGATTCTGGAAAAGTTAAATAGAGTAAGAGATAATCCTGAAACGGTGTTGAAAGTAAAAAATCTTTTCCTGCCCGATAGTATGGGGGATGTTTTCAAAGTACTGATTCAGCATAAGAATGTGAAAAATCCAACCCTGTCCGGTCTGAAACCGTTGCATACGATAAAGCTTGGAATATGATTTATAGCACTTGATTTTTCATGAGAAAGGAGTGATGTGTGGAAATCAAACAATCATCAGAGGTAAATTCAATTATAAATATTCTCGTGGAAGCGATAAAAAAAGAACAGGAATCGTATGATTATTATTACAACGCTTCATTAAAAGCAACAAAACCTGCGACTAAAAAACTATTGCTCGATCTTGCTGAATGGGAAAAATCACATATTGAAGAACTAAAACATCATGTTGCGGAACTGAAGGCACAGAGGGAAATTGATAGGGCCATTACCGGCGGGTGATAGTGTATTTTTAGGGAATTTTATTATACAAAAATCATGCAACACTTTAGTTTTTTGAAAAAATTGTCCATGCATTAACCCCATGCTTTAGCATGGGGTTAATGGGGGAAATAATCATGGGCTTCAGCCCTGAAGTAAAGTTATCCCAATATCTTTCACCGTATTAGGTTGTAGAGACAGGTTTCAAACCTGTCTCTACTAAAGCCGGTGTATTTATTGTGGATATCTCCGCACTAAAGTGCGGAGTTAATGGATGTGAAATTTGTTCCATGCGCCAATATTAGAGGTGCGTTATAATAAGAAAAATCGAAGCCTTTTTCAAAAAGCTAAAGTGTTACAAAATCATACTACGTATTAAAAAAACCTTTATTTTGTAAGGCAGAAATGCATATGGAAATAAAAAAAGACGATTTACTGCAAATGTATTATTATCTTAAATTAACGAGAAGGCTTGAGGACCGTGTAACATCGCTCTACCATCAGGGTAAAATTATGGGAGGAGCGTGGACGAGCAACGGCACTGAGGCTGTTTCTGTCGGATACGGATATGCGCTTGAAAGGGATGATATTGCCGCTCCATACTTCCGGGATATGGGGGTGTTTCTGATACGGGGCATTTCGGCAAAACGTATTATGGCTCAGTATTTTGGGAAGAAAACGGGGGTGACCGGCGGAAAAGAAGGCAATGTGCATATCGGCGATATGAAGTATGGCGTTGTCGGATTCCCAAGCCATTTGGCGGATAATTATCCTGTCGGCACAGGGGTGGCCCTGGCCTTTAAAATGCGCGGAGAAAAAAAGATTGCGGTGGCGTGTACCGGCGACGGAGGCACAAGCCGTGGTGATTTTCATGAAGGAATGAATTTTGCCTCTGTGAGAAAATTACCCATCGTATTTATTTGTAATAACAATCAATACGCATATTCGACGCCATTACGCCTGCAAATGAATATTAAAGATGTTGCGGAACGAGCTCGCGCCTATGGAATTCCAAGTAAAATCGTTGATGGCAACAATGTTGTTGAAGTATATACGGCTGCAAAAGAGGCATATGAAATTGCAAGGAATGGAGGGGGACCTACGTTTATCGAATGCAAAACCATGCGCATGCACGGGCATTCGGAGCACGACAGCGCTAAGTATGTGCCGGGGGAATTGCTGGAGGAATGGAAGAAAAAGGACCCTATCGCATACATGGAAAGATATTTGACGGAAAAGAACATCGCGGGAAAAGAGGAACTCGACGGCATTGATATCCGGGTAAAAAAGGAAATAGAAGAGGCGGAGGCGTTTGCGGAGGAGAGCCCTTACCCTGATCCCGAAGACGGCATGAAAGGCGTCTATGCAACACCGATAGAAATAACATCTGTATGAAAAGAAAATCGTTTAGCGTCTATTCTAATAATCTACCACAAGGGTTTTTTGGGAAATTGAAATGTACAATATAAAATTTTCAGAGGTTGTAGAACGGTTGAGAGAGGTGCTGAATACGAAATCAGACGATGATGTTGCAAAAAGTCTTGAAATAACCCCTCAGGCATTTTTTTCGTTCAAAAAGCAAAATGAGATTCCTTCCGAATTGCTCGTTCGTTTTTGTTTGTTGCATCAAACATCAATTGACTGGCTTGTTAAAGGGGAACAGGAAACGACGAGTGAATATGTAAATATCCCGACATACAATCCAAAAATATTTACCGGTGAGAAAACAGATGAAACAGCCCGCAAAACAGAATTTATTGCCTTTAAAAACGACTGGCTACAGGCTGAATTCGGCACGAATAGAACGAATCTTTATTTGTTTAATATAGAAGATGATTCGATGACGCCCACATTAAAAGACGGTGATGTTGTTATTGTTAATAAAAAAGATAATCTGCTGGATCGTGACGGATTATATCTTTTGCGTATTGAAGGAGCATCGTTTGTTAAGCGTGTACAACGTCTTCCCGGTGGCAGCATTCGTATGATATGTGATAATTCTGCGTATCAGCCAATCGAAGCAAAAGCGGATCAGATAGAGAATGGTGAAATTCTGGTTATCGGGCGAGTTGTATGGATGGGAAAGAATTATTAAAGAACCCACCCCTGCCCCTCCCAAGAGGGGAATAAGCAAAGTCTCCTCCCAAGAGAGGAATAAGTAAAAACTTCTCCCAAGAGGTGCATAAATGAAAATTTCCCCCGTGTGGAAAAAAAGAAATCCCCTCCTGGGAGGGGCAGGGGTGGGTAAATCACGAATATACTCAGGGATGTAAATGTACCATAAGAGTATAAAACGAATAACCCTTTTGAGGAAAGCGTCTATAAACAATTTTTATCTCCGGTATATATTTCTTTCGTGGAATTTATGTGAATATTTAAAGGAGACACGTATGGGGCAAATTACCTATCTTGAAGCAATACGGGAAGCGCTGGATGAAGAAATGTCCCGCGACCCGGGCGTGTTTATATTAGGCGAAGATGTGGGAGTGTATGGAGGGGCGTTTCGGGTAACGGAAGGATTTTACGAGAAATATGGCGAGTGGAGGGTGCTTGATACCCCTTTATCGGAATCCGGGTTTACCGGGGCCGCAATAGGGGCGTCACTCGTAGGGATGCGTCCGGTCGTTGAAATGCAGTTTGCCGATTTTATCTCATGCGCTTTCGATCAATTGATAAACGTTGCGGCAAAATTTCATTATCGTATGGGTTCCGCCGTGCCTATTGTTGTCCGGGCTCCTTATGGCGGCAACATACATGGAGGCGCATTTCACTCCCAGTGCATCGAAGGATATTTTTTTAATGTTCCGGGGTTGAAAATTGTGGCGCCATCGACGGTATACGATGCGAAGGGTTTGTTAAAAGCGGCCATTCGTGACAATGATCCCGTAATATATTGCGAACACAAATATCTTTACCGGCGCATAAAAGATACAATCCCGGAAGACGATTACATTGTGCCGATTGGTGCAGCAAGGGTTTTTCAGGAAGGATCTGACGTATCGGTTATTACTTACGGAGCAATGGTGCATACCGCCATGGAAGCGGCAAATGAAGTAAAAGCGAAGGGCATTTCCGTTGAAATTGTCGATTTGAGAACATTATTGCCATTGGACAAAAAAACGATTTTCGATTCCGTTAAGAAGACGAATAAGGTTATCATTCTCCATGAACAGACAAAGACGGGTGGTGTTGGCGGAGAGATTTCCGCATTGGTTGCCGAAAACTGCTTTGAGTATCTGGATGGCCCGGTTATTCGTGTTGCGGCGCCCGATACTCCTGTGCCCTATAGTCCTCACATGGAGGAACATTTTATTCCTCAGACAAAAGACGTGGTAAACGCGATAGATAAAATAATACGCTATTAATCAGGAGAAGGGTATATGCCGGTTGATATTATTATGCCGCAAATGGGAGAAAGTGTGGCAGAAGGAACCATCCTTAAATGGCTGGTTTGCGAAGGCGATTACGTTACAAAAGAACAACCTCTGGCTGAAATCAGTACGGATAAAATTGATACGGAAATACCATCGCCGGTCTCCGGGGTGGTAAAAAAAATTCTGTATAAGGAAGGCGATACCCTTGCTGTTCAGACCGTTATTGCCCAGATTGAAGAGCGTGAAAGAACAGAGCAGACAAAGGAAGAAGGAAAAGAACAAAAGGAAGAAAAGCGGCGGGAAATATCCGCAGCGGCAGCATCCGTTGGAGAGGTTGAAATTCATGAGAAAAGATATTCTCCCCTGGTAAAAAAACTGGCAAAGGAATATGACGTTAATTTATCGGAAGTAAAAGGTTCCGGAGAATTTGGCAGGGTAACGAAAAAGGATATAATGGAGTACCTTTCCGCAAGGAAGGAGATTACGGTTCCAAAAGAAGAAATTGCGAAAGAGCCGGAGCGGGAAACCCTTATTCCGCTGCATCCACGACGCAAGATCACTGCTGAAAGGATGGTGTTGAGCAAACAAACGGCGGCACACGTAACAACCGTATTCGAAGTTGACGTGACGCCGGTGGCAAAATACCGCGAATTGAATAAAGAGATTATGAAAAAGGAAGGAATACATCTTACCTACCTTCCTTTTATCGCATTTGCAGCCATACAGGCATTGAAGGAATATCCTGTTTTAAATTCATCGTGGACGGATAATGGTATTTTACGGAAGAATTATATTAATATGGGAATAGCCGTTTCTCTTGAAGATGGCCTGATAGTGCCGGTCATTAAGGATGCGGATAAGAAAGATTTGCTTCTATTGGCAAGGGAAATACAGGAGATAGCAGTGAATGCCCGTTCAAAAAAATTAAAGCCGGATGATGTCCAGGGGGGGACGTTTACCATCACGAATTATGGGGTCAATGGAAGTTTGTTCGGTACTCCTGTGATTTTGCAGCCTCAGGCTGCCATACTGGGAGTTGGAGCGGTGGTAAAAAGACCGGTTGTTATTGATGATGCAATTGCCATCCGGTCAATGGTGTATTTGAGCCTTTCTTTCGACCACAGGGCAATGGACGGCGCACATGCCGACGCATTTCTTCGCAGGGTGAAAGATATATTGGAGACATGGGGGGTGTCTCTTTATGAACAGAAAAAGTCTAATCCTCCGGGCGGATATGGTGGAATATGGTGAGGCCTGGGATCTGCAAAAAACACTGCTGGAGTTGCGGTCTGCGGAAAAAATAGAGGATTGCCTGGCGCTTCTTCAGCATCCTCCCACCTTTACGTATGGCCGCAGATATAAGGAATCTAATCTCATTTCCAATAAGAAATTCTATGAGGATAGGGGCATCTCTGTTTACAAAACGGACAGGGGAGGTCTTGCCACATATCACGGTCCTGGTCAGATAGTAGGATATCCCATCATAAAAATGTGCTCTTATACCAATGACTTTTATGAATATTTGCGGATGCTTGAAGAGGTTATGATAAGAGTAGTATCGGATTATGGGATAACCGCGAAAAGAAGAAAAGAATATACCGGTGTTTGGGTAGATGATGCAAAGATAGGTTTTATCGGCGTCAGGATTGCGCTGGGTTATACGATGCATGGTTTTTCACTTAACGGGAATAATGATGTTTCTGCATTTAAATACATCACCCCATGCGGGATTGATGGGGTAAAGGTTGTTTCTCTGCAACAATTAATGGAGAGACCGATTCATCTGCTGGAAATATATGATAAAATTATAATGCATTATTCAGCTATCTTTCAGACTGAAATGATTCCCCTGGAAAATGCGTTGGTATTACGGAAGGATGAAGCGATTAAACGTATTAAATGTAGGGAGAGGCGTTAGCCTTGCTTGTCCCCTGAATACGTTCAGAGGATTGCAACCCAATGTCATTAAGTTAAGAAGGGTGGATTAAGGCGTTGTATTTTATGCCGAATCCACCAATAATATGCACAGGAAAGGTGGATTCGCTGTCGCTTAATCCACCCTTACAAGGCTATTCAGCGTAAATGTTACAAGGCTCGTTCCCAAGTTCCGATTTGGGAACGCACGTGCTTGGGAAGCTTCTGCTTCCCGGAACAGGAAGCAGGAGCTTCCTTTACCATTGCGTTCCAAAGCCGGAGCTTTGGAACGAGAAAATTTATTTCATCATTGCAAATATTTATTGAAAAACGAGAATTATCATGCGCATAAATCTTAATCAACTATCGGTAATTGAAATATTAAAATTATCCAAACATATTAAGGGAAAATGTTTTCTGTTTTCTTGTTTAGAGGAAGTTGCACAAGAATTTACAAAAATTTTCTATGAATCATTTACGACCGATAGCGGGAAAAACCCTTTTGTGCTTGTCCGCTTTTTTAATACGTGTTCTTATCATAATCTTCCTGAGGATATCCGGGCATATATTCAGTCTGAAGAGCAGAAAAAGAAACCATTGCCTGAAGACCGTTATTTGACACTTATGGGAACATATGGAGACAGGGAAGAATGGAGGAGTCGAAAAGATTCTAAAAACTATCAGGCATTCTTCCTCTCCGATCCTCAATTTCATGCCAAATTTCCTATGTTTTCCGCTGTTTTCAGGCAGATAGGAATTGAAATACTTTCCGGTTCTCAATTAGATATGAGCATTTTAATAAAAGAACGGCACAAGCAATTAAGCGCTTTTTGTGTGGAAAACGCTGTGGGAAGTAACCTTATCCCTAAACAATCCGAATTTGTGGAGCCGTTTGCCATTCAATCCGTATTTGGATTCGGAGGCATTTACCCAACGGGGAATGTTTATATAATTGCTATTTTTTCCAGGGAAAAGATCAATAAAGAAACCGCCAGTTTGTTTCTCAGCCTTAATCCTGTGGTAAAGCAAATTACGCTGCCCTATGTAATCCGGGAGAAAATTTTTAATGAATATCTTCCATCGGGGAAAAACAGTAAAGAAGAATCATTGGGAAATCTCGAAAGATTCAATGAAAACGTTGTTGATAATCACAGAAAATATCTTA
Source organism: Planctomycetota bacterium (assembly GCA_016873165.1). Taxonomy (GTDB): domain Bacteria; phylum Planctomycetota; class Brocadiia; order Brocadiales; family Brocadiaceae; genus Kuenenia. The sequence continues at coordinate 59,699 of VGXV01000022.1, forward strand.
TTGAGAAAGAGGTGTCTGATGCCATTCGCGTGGAGCTGGAAATAGCAAATGAGCATATGATTGAATTGGCAAAGGAGTTGGAAAAGTCAAATAAAAACCTGCAGAAAGAAATTGTAAAACGAAGCTATACAGAAGACGCTCTTCTGGAAAGTAAGAGACAATTGCAGTCAGTGCTGGATAATACTACCGCCTGCATTTACATAAAAGATATATCGGGAAAGTATTTACTTATTAATAAGCAATTTGAAAAGCTTTTTCATATTACAAGAGAACAAATAAAAGGGAAAACAGATTACGATATATTTCCCCAGGAGATGGCGGAAGCGTTTCAAAAAAATGATAAGAAAGTGCTTGAAGCAAATATGCCGATGGAGATGGAAGAAATTGCTCCCCATGATGACGGGCCACATACATATATATCAATAAAATTTCCGCTGTTTACTTCACAGGGTGTTCCTTACGGAATATGCGGAATATCAACGGATATTTCACAGCGTAAACAGATGGAGATAGCACTGAAAAAAGGCAATGAAATTCTTGAACAAAGCGTTGTGGAACGTACGAGGAAACTTGAAGAACAAAACATTCAACTTGTAAAGGAGTTTGAAAAAAGGAAAAAAATAGAGCTCGCCCTGAAGGAGAGCGAAAAACGTTTTCGGGTAATGTTTGAACAGGCGGCTGTTGGTGTTGCGCTTCACGAAGTGAAGACGGATAAATTTGTTATAGGCAATAAAAAATATTGTGATATCGTTGGCTACACCATCGATGAAATGAAAGAAAAAAAACCCGGCCAGATTACCCATCCTGAAGACCTTCCGGTTAAATCGGATAATATGCAAAAATTAATTGATGGCAGAATACACGAATTTACCATGGAAAAGAGATATTTCCATAAGAATGGGTCCATTGTTTGGGTGAATATGACGGCATCGCCTATGTGGAAGGCGGGGGAAGCGCCTGATTTTTACATGGTAATTGTAAGAGATATTACTGAACGGAAAAAAGCAATAGAGTCTCTTGTGGAAAGCAACGAAAGAATTCAACTTTTGCTTGATTCTACAGGAGAAGGTATTTATGGCATTGATGCGAACGGATTGTGTACATTTGTAAATGCCTCATGCATTAATTTGCTTGGGTATGAGAATGCAAAACAATTGATAGGAAAGGATTTGCACAACACGATTCATCATAGCCACCGGGATGGCACCCCTTTTCCCATTGGAGAATGTAAAGTATTTCAGGCATTTAAAAAAGGCGAAAGCATTCATGTGGCTGATGATATTATCTGGCGTGCCGATGGGACGTTTTTCCCTGTCGAATATACGTCATATCCAATTAAAAAAGATGGGTCATCGTGGAAACGAGTGGGTAGATTTTAGGGATTTTCATATCTCAGGAAGCATACATGTCAGAATTTTTAAGCGTAGATATTCTTCGTCTCTTAGGCCGTAAGCCCGTCTTTGTATAACCCTG
>VGXV01000023.1 GCA_016873165.1 Planctomycetota bacterium
GCATCAAAATACAAAACGAAGCACGCAATCTCGTCGTTGACCTACCGACTCCTGACGGACATCTGGCAGAAATTCATACTCTCAAAGATCAACATTGGCGCTCTTTCGCAATTTCTTAACCGGACAATGCTGGTCATGAGTAAAAATAACGGCCTTTATTTCTGATGCGTATCTGAAATGTTCTATGTCTGAAGCACCTATCATATCTTTTTCATGTGCAGAAACAGCTTTGATTCCACGTCTCTTTAATCCTGCGGCAATACGTATATCAACATTTTCATCAGTGTATATCTTTAATCTTGCCAAGTTTCTTCTCCAGTATGGAAGAATGTTTTTTCTTCATACCTTCTATATCCTGAAGTTCCGCTTTCCATGCACTATCGATATCTTCTTTGTGTTCATAGTAATATGAAAGAGCATCATGAACTTGTGGCAAATTTATCTGTGGCAGTGCGACTATTATATCCTCTGGAGACTGCCCCATAATTTCATATCGAATTACTATGTCCAGCACTCGTATTCCTGTACCTGAAATAACAGGCACGCCACCTCTTATTTTTTTATCCCTTGTAACATAGGGATGTTTTATTTGTTTTATTATTCCACTCATTATATATTCTCTCCTTCACGTTACTTTTTAAGAGATTTAAAACGGTATATTCTCATCGGGCAGAAATTTTATGCTCATATCGCATATGCCTCATATTCACATAGCTTCGCCGCATAATGAATAGCTGCTTTTACATCATCCGGGGTAAGTGACAACAAATCTATCCAAACGATCGTATCAGAATGATAGCATTCTGATACTAATGAGACAATCAAAATTATCCCATAGAACAGTCAAAACAAAATACATCTATTTTCTTTAAAAGTACCCGCAAGATGGTATACTATTCCCATGCAACACGGCAAATATATTAAGGATTACGGGCAATGATACATCCCACAATAATCGACATTGACCATCTGAAGGCAGTCGTCAGCAAAAAATATTATTATCTCGGCAAAAACAAGCAGCAGGAAATAGCACGCCTTATATTTGAGATTGCGAAACGGGAAAAGATTGGGTTTTCAGATGTTTTAGAGCAGATACCTTCTCCGCCCCACCGTTTTTCTTTTATTAAAAACTATTTGCTGGAGCGGCGTTATCCTTCATTTCAGCAAAAGGGGCTTAAAATAAGCCAGGCATTCTGTGATGTCGATGTGAATCCCGCCTTCAAGGTGGATCTCACTAGAAAACCGCTCATAACGCCAAAACAGTTTTTTGTTGAAGAATCCGTTTTGTCTGCAGAAACCGTTCAACGAATACGTGACAAATTTCCTGACAGTGTTTTTACAACAATCAAGTCCTACCGTGAACACGTGAAAACCAGGGAATTTACTATAGTTGACTATAATAAAAGACTTGAAAGTTTTTATCTTATCCGTGAAAAATTTGATTTTTACAAATACTGCCCCTGTTCAAATGATTCCTCGTCGTGCGGATATTTTGTGATGAATTTAGGAAGCGGATGTCCTTATGAATGTGCCTATTGCTTTCTTCAAAACTATGTTAATTCACCGGGTATCATGCTGCCTGTGAATATAGAAGATTTCTTTGACGTCTTCAGGAATTTAAAAAAGGACATGCGCCTTGGATCGGGAGAATTTACCGATTCCCTTGCATTCGACCACATCATGGAATATTCTCCCAAAATCGTAAACTTCTTCCGGCACTATCCCAAAAGCACCTTCGAGTTTAAGACAAAGAGCAATAATGTACAACTGCTTACTTCATTGACCGGGGCAAAAAATGTCATCATTTCCTGGTCATTAAATCCGCAGAAGTTAATTGATGCCGCAGAGTTTTTTACCGCCTCTCTTGATGAGAGATTAGAAGCCGCTCAAAAATGCATAGCGGCAGGATTTCGTGTGGCTTTCCACTTCGATCCGATTGTTTACTATGATGGATGGGAAGCGGATTACGAACTATTGGTCAATGCTGCTTTTGACAAGATTGAAGCAGAAAATATTGCGTGGCTAAGCTTGGGCACACTGCGGGTATCCCCACAATTAAAGAAAATTATTGAAAACCGGTTCCCTGAAACTACCCTGCTTGATGAGGAATTTTTAACCGGTTTTGATGGAAAACTGAGGTACCCGGCAGAGGTACGATCATTCATTTACAACTCTATGACATCGTGGATACGGAAAAAGAGTAAAAATGTCCCCGTTTATTTATGTATGGAAGATAAAAAAATGCATCACAATACACAACTCTCCCTTACACTCCAATAAACAGTTTAATTAGACCTTTTTAACTATTTTAAGGAAATGAAAGATACATTTCGTGCCAGGAGAAACCGCCATAAAGAGATTTTGATGAATAACTATGGCACTTCTACCCGGTTTCTCCCATTTTTCTTGGCTTTGTATAATGCATCATCTGCTACATTTACCAGTGTTTCACCGGCACCATGTTCCGGAAACGAAGCAATTCCTATGCTTACGGTCAGTTTAAGCATTTGTCCGTGAACAATCGTATCAAAGCATGATGTCTCTATTGACTTACGAATCGATTCTGCTTTTTCTCTTGCATGTGCAATATCTGCTTCCGGCATAATAATTACAAATTCTTCACCACCATATCGCGCCAATACGTCTGAAGTTCTCAAAGAATTGTTTAAAATCTTCGAGACTTCCTGCAAAACCCGGTCACCTGCCGTGTGGCCATACGTATCATTAATGCTCTTAAAGTGGTCTAAATCCAATAAAAGCAAGCATAAATGTTCATTGCGCCTCTTTGTTAATGCCAGTTGTTTCTTCAGCATTTCATCAAAAAATCTTCTGTTATAAATGCCGGTTAACGCATCGGTAATTGCCGTGCGTTTTGCAAAATTCATTAATCTGATTCTTTGTAACGCTGACATTGCAAGGCCAACATATGTTGCCAATAATTTCCGTACCTCTTCATTATGCCAATATTCTGTTTCTTTCTTTATTACAAACAATATTCCGATCGTCGTCCCGCCGGTTATTAAGGGAAAGCATGCGTAACCGCCGCCCTCTTCAAATTTAAATGCCAGGCATTCACATGCATGTTCTTTTACAATATCGGCAACATAAAGCTCCTTGCCTGTCCTTATTACCCGGCACAATAAAGGATCAAGAAGCACTTCATTCTTTATTATTTTGTCTGATATTCCCGGTGGGTCAATAATAACATCATTCAGTAAATGGTTGTCATTATCCAGCAGAAATATTGCAATCACATCCGGATTTAAAACTTCTTTTAAGGTTTTGGATAAATGTTTAAATAACACATCTTCTTGTGTTTCCTCATTGAGAAACGTAGAGAAATCCATTAATCTTCTCAGATTTCTGAAATTATTGTCTCTTTCGACTTCAAGAGCTTTCTGATCAGTAATGTTTTCCTTAATAGCAATAAATTGTACTATTTCCCCCTTACGGTTTTTTACCGGTGAGATCGAGGTTGATTCCCAATAAAGTTCACCATTTTTCTTTTTATTACATAATTCACCACGCCATTCCTCTCCGGAGGAAACCGTCTTCCATAAATGCTTATACAATTCCGGAGGCGTGCTGCCGGATTTTAAAATAGATGGATTTTTACCAATAACCTCATCATACTTATACCCGGTTAACTGGGTAAATCTTTGATTGACATACTCTATTTGCCCATTGGTATTCGTAATCATCACGGACGCAGGGCCATATTCGACCGCCCTGTGCAGTTTATGAAGCTCTTCTTCTATAAACACATTTTCAGTAATATCCAGATTGGCAATAATAATATTCTGCGGTTCTTTTTCATCATTACAAATAATTTCAGCATACGACCGGATGACACGTTCAGTTTCATCGGGAAGAATTATCCTGTACTCGATATCAAGCGCTTTTCCTTCATGCAATGTTGTATAAAACGAATCTTTCACAAAATTACGATCATCTTCATGCACACACGCTATAAATTCTTCAATATTGCCGGGAGATTCTTCCCGGCTGAAACCGTACATGTGAAAAATACCTTCCGGAATACGCAGTTTTCTGTTTTCGACATCCCACTCCCAACTGCTTAACTGGGCAATTCTCTGGGCATGGGCAAGGGTATCTTTACTTTTACGCAACTCGTCTTCCATAAGTTTGCGTTCGGTAATATCGGTAATTGTTGCCACATAGCCGGCGCTCTCTTTTATTTCCTTTGAATCAGAAAAAACTACATGAACTGCCACACATAATACCCACGTAATTTTCCCCTCATAGTGAACAAGGCGAAACTCCGATTTAAATGCCCGTTTATTTTTTACCGCATTTTCCCATTCTCTCAATACACGCGCCCTGTCATCATGATGCAGGGCATACACCCACCCATTCCCCAGTGATTCCTCCGCAGTGAACCCTGTAACATTACACCACTGTTCATTAACGAATAAAAAATTCCCTTCGTGGTCTGTATAGAAAACTCCCACAGGCAGAACATTTGTTACCGTGCGGAAACGTACTTCACTTTCCCTGAGTAATTCATTCTTTTGTTTATAATCAATCAATAAAGATCTTAATTCGTTGTTGTCTATGGGTAAAGATTCAACATTTTTCATTGATTCCGTTTTCCTATGAGACTCGTTCATTTATTACCTACACCACACGCATTTTTACCAAAGCTATTTCCTTTTCCTTTATTCATACAAACCTTAAAAACGGCTCCGTTCAATCTTAAACTAAAGTACATTTTACATTTTTAAAAACCGCAATGTCAATGTATTACGCAGTGTATGTTTCCAAAATTTCACTTAATGAGGCCTTGCGTCTGCTTTTTTGATATAGAACGAAGCAATCGCTTCGTTCTGCAACTTTGAAATTCCTTACCATAAATTTACTAAAAACACCTTATTTCCCTCCCCATCATTTTCATTGCACGTATCTATATCCCAAATATAATTCTCAGGAAAATTGTTAGTTGAAATTACTCAGTATAGCGATGGGAAAAATGCTGAATTGCAGGTATCTGAACGCTTTGAAGAAGATGAAAGGAAAGCAGTTGAATCGGGAGAGAAAATAAATCTGCACAATAATTAACAGATAGATCGTGTCCGGTTCATCTTTTAATAGAATCAAAAATATAGAGGCAATATCTTTTGCATAATATTCCTCGGGGAAAAACAAAATCATCCTGTGTTTTAATAATTAAAACCCGGATATTTTACTATTGTCTGCTCCTTTTGTTATCTGCCAATATGGAGCGCAGACAGGTTTCCTCCATATAGCGTCACATTAAATGCGAAACCACGTATGTATCGCCATATTTTTCAATATTGCTTACCATTGTCTGCAGATCGCTTAAATGTTCCTCTTCCGACTTGAGGATTTCTTCCAAAAGCATTCTGCTGCCATGATCTTTTTCATTAAAACAGGTGGTGATGCCTTCGTTCAATCTCGCAATAGCCTTAATTTCGATATCAATATTAAGTTTTAACATTTCAACAGGATCTACCTGTTTTTCTACAGGCAGTTCGTGTTTCTGGTTTTTGACTCTTGCGCCCAAAAATAAAATTCGCTCCGCCAGGATTTCCGCATGCTTCATTTCGTCAATTGCATCTTTCTCCAGAATTTCCGCAAGTTTCTTTAACCCCAAATCTTCACATTTTGTGTGCTGATCCATATATATGCCAACAGCGCCAATCTCCGCCGTATGTACCTCACATAGCATTTTATAAACTTTCTCGTTTACGTTCTTCATTTGATCTCCTTTCTCATTAATTATAAAAACCCCATGTACAACCTGACTAAAATATATAAAAAGAATCAATAAAAATCAAATTGATTTTTATATAATAATTATTATTTATAGATAATTTATACAAGATATTTCAGAAATCAGGTTTGTGCCGCTTCCTCGTGATTATACAAACTAAGACGGTTCTGTGTCCTGTTTTGTCTTTGATCTTTCACGGAAATAAAATTTAAGGGGAATTTCTGAAAATGGCAGTTTGCTTCGGAGTTGATTGCCAAGATATCGTTCGTAATTACTATCAAAAAGCTTTGGATCGTTCACAAATATCACAAACGTAGGAGGGGCTACATTTATCTGTGTACTGTAATACACTTTTGGAGTCTTTGACTTTCTTTGCGAAGGACGCTGCAGTGTCAATGCATCCTCCACTACTTTGTTTAATTCCGCAGTAGAAACCCGTGTGTTGGCCTGCTCATAGAGATCCATGGCAAGATGAATCATTTCAACCACGTGATCATTGTTTTTAGCGCTAATAAATGAAAGTGGGGCAAATGATAGACCCGGCAGGTTTTTAGCGATGTACGCATGGTATTTTTCCATTTCGATCCCCTTAACCAAATCCCATTTGTTAATAACAATCACACATGGTTTTCTTTCTGAGTCTATATATGCGCCCAATTTTTTATCTACCTCTGAGATTGCAAGAGTCGCATCAATCAGGAATAACACCACATCTGCCCTCCGGATAGATCTTTCCGCACGAGCCATGCTGTAAAATTCAATGGAATCTTTTACCTGTTTTTTTTTACGCACACCGGCAGTATCTATCGCCAGGAATTGTTTATTATCCATTTCGAATTTTACGTCAATTGAATCTCTTGTTGTTCCAGGCACCTCGCTTACAATTACACGCTGCTCCCCGGCAAGAGTATTAATTAAAGTAGATTTTCCTGCATTTCGCTTCCCTACAATTGCCAGTTTCATGATAGCCTCGGAAGGGATATCGCTGGAATCCTGCGGAGGGAAAAAAGAAATGATTTTATCCAGTAAATCAGACCGTCCGTATCCCTCTATTGCTGAAACCGGAAATGGTTTCCCGAAACCCAATTTATTAAATTCCCCCGTTAAATATTCAAATTTCGGAACATCTACCTTATTCGCAACAAGAATTATTTCCTTTTTTATATGTCGTAATCTTTCCGCAACGATTCTGTCCAGAGGCGTTATGCCTTCACGCACATCCACCACAAAAAGAACACTATCCGCGGCGGCAAGCGCAATTTCTATCTGCGCCTCAATATCTTTTGTAAGCCCATCAGAATCCATGACCCCCATGCCTCCCGTATCTACCAGCTCAAACACATAGTCTTTATGGCGTATTTCCGTTGATACACGGTCTCTGGTAACACCACAGGTGGGTTCAACAATAGATATCCTTCGTTTGGAAAAACAATTAAACAACGCTGATTTTCCTACATTTGGTCTTCCAACAATCACTACTACAGGTAACGGCATATTTAACTCAAATAGATTTACAATAATAAATTTAATATAAATACACTAAAAAAGATTATACTCTGTTGCTTTAAAATCACACAATAAATTGTTGTAATGTAAATCCAGAAAGATTTCCCTTAATGCGTGATGTTTTCCAGGAAATGAAAATAAGCCCGATTCTTTATTTATGACGAGACACTATCAAATATTATGGAAGGAAATTCACTCAATACTATCAGTATGAAATGAAGCAGCAAGATATGCCTTATTTTTATTCTGGACGAATATTTCCGTTATTCATTCTTTGTGTTTTCATCGGTAAATTGATTTCTCTCTCCATCATTACGTGTGCTTTCAGAAAACTCCTTTGAATCATTATTGCGGATACCGGATGTCAGTTGATCCTGTCCGTTATTTTCCAAATACACATCAGTAAAATTTGTACTGTCTATCTCTTTCCTCAACAAAAAGTAAATAACCGTTTTTGCCGAAAAAATATAATTGATAAAAAAATTCCACACTGCCAATTTTATAAAAAAGATGTAAACAATCAACATGCCCGCAAGAAATTTTAAAGACCATCCGCCGAGAATGGAAACCGCTGCCTGTGTTTTATCAACAGGTTTCATGCAAAAACCGAGGCAGGCAATATTGCATCTCTGTAATATATACGATTTAACCGCAAAAAATTTCTCACCCATCCCAAATCCTACGGTACAAAAAGACAAATGAATCACCAACCATGCCGAAAGAGCAACGATTGAAAGACAAATAATGCCATATACTATATATATCCCACAATACATACAAAATTGTTTCGGCCTTGAAAGCACATAGCTGTATGCGCGACTCATCGCATCAAAGGCATCCGATCCCTCGGCGCTGATCGTCGGGTACATAAAACACATGCCCAATACTCCGATTATCCCAACAAATGCCATCATTAAGCCGGCAATAAAAGCAAAAGGAAATCCCAGCGCGACAACTAATTCTCCCAGTACAGGTATTCTTCCTATCAATCCCCCAATCACATTACATAACCCGAAGAAAAATACTCCTAAAAAAGGAATCATAGGAGACCAAAAAAAAGACCAGAATTTTTTTCTGGCAAATTTAATTGCGTCTATTAACCGAACATTTTCATCTCTTGCATAATCAAGCGCAGTTATTCTGGTAATTGCGCCACCCAATAACGACCATATCGCCAAAAGCCCCAAAACTACAACCATGAAAGCGAAAAACCCGCCCATGCTGAATGAAGTAGCAACCGATGAAAAATTTGATCCATGTATGGGACAATTCTCCCGCATTGAAGATAAAATAATCTTTATAAAAAAGAACGGCGACACATTTATTATTTTCAACGCAGAAAAAAATGACACCGCCATCACACACCACACCAAACTTATCAGAAGACCGGCATACCCAAGGAACATCTTCTTTGGATCGAATGCCATTTTAAAAGCAATAAAGATATCACGCCAGCTATGTATATGTGTCTTTGTTTCAACCATTGATTCCTTCTCCCTTCTCCACTATGCTTTTTGCCCCATCACTACTTTCATCTTCCGCGATACAATATTTCTCATCCATCCATTTGCCGAAATCAATCAATTTACATCTGTTGCTGCAAAAAGGAAAATATGGCAAATCTTTGATCTCACGATAGAAAAGTATTTTTTTACAACAGGGGCAATTAACTTTCGGCATGCGATTTTTCCGTCTTTTTCTCTGCTTTTGTATCTTTTGTTTCCGGCTTTGCAGTTTCCGACTCTTTTTTTGCCTTGGATTTATATTCATCACTTCGGTAATCCGTCTGATAAAATCCAGAACCTTTAAAAATTACTGCTCCGCCCGATCCGATAATTCTCTCAACGGAAAATCGTCCACAGGAAGGACACTCCTTCACCGGATCTGATTTTATTGATTGAAATACCTCGAATTCATGATTACATTCATTGCACCTGTATTCGTATGTTGGCATATTTTTTTTACTTAAATTTTATTTCAGCATCAAAATGCCTTAATAAAATCAAGCTGTTCCTCCTCTCGATAAAAAACCGATCCACATCTTTCATACTACGTATCTATCATTAAAAATCATTACGATATCTGTTTCATTTTTTCCATAAACTTCTTTTGCCGGGGAGAAATATTATCTTTTTCCAGTTCCGCAAATTCTTTTAATAACTCCTCCTGGCGCGAAGAAATCTTTGTCGGTATTTCAACCATTACCTGCACCAGTAAATTACCTTTGCCATACCGGTGTAAACTGGGAAACCCTTCTCCTTTAATGGGAATGATTTCATTATTCTGTATTCCTTTTGGCACTTTTACCTGAATAATGGTACCCGTCAAGGTGGGAACATCAATTTTACACCCTAATACCGCCTGGGTAAAACTAATGGGCACTTCACATAGCACATCATTGCCATGCCTTTTAAAAATAGGATGAGGTATGACGTGGACGTCACAATACAAATCACCCGAAGGGGCACCATCTTCGCCAGATTCACCTTGACCGGACAACCTGAGCCTCGTGCTGTCTTCCACTCCTGCCGGAATCTGTATTGATATTGACGCTTTCTTGGGATACCGTTTTGTGCCACCGCATTTTTTACACGGTGATTCAATAATTTTTCCATTACCACGGCATTTCGGGCACGTTGTGCGCAGCGTAAAGAATCCTTGTGATTGCTGCACCTGCCCCCTTCCGCCACAATAAGGACAGGTAACCGGAGAAGTGCCTTCTTTAGCGCCAGTGCCGCGGCATGCATCACAAATTTCCTTTCGCATAAGTTCGATTTTTTTCTCTACACCGGTAGCAACCTCTTTAAACCCTATCTCGATATCACATTTTAAACTTGCCCCTCTTTTCCCGGCTTCTCCCCTGCCCCTGCCTCTTCCAAAAAATTCATCGAATATGCTGCCACCGCCAAAAATATCCCCAAATGCATCAAAAATATCCTCAAAGGAGCTATAACCCCGCGCACCGGCGCTTTTTAATCCTTCTTCGCCGTATTGATCATATAATTTCTTCTTTTCAGCATCACTCAGCACGCCGTAAGCTTCTGCCGCATCTTTAAACATTTGTTCAGCTTCTTTATTCCCGGGATTTCTATCGGGATGATATTTCATCGCCAGTTGCCGATACGCCTTTTTTATCTCATCATTGGTCGCATTTCTGCTTACTCCCAATATCTGATAGTAATCTCGTCCCATAAGTATTCTATTCTTCGAAATTTATCTCTGGTTTATTTATAAAAAAACTCTAAAAAATTATAGTACATAGCACAAAACAAAACAAGGGCGTTTTAAAAACCTGCTTTTTAATGATTTTTTATTTCATCTTAAAAAGCACATAAAAGCAAAAAGGCTACATTGAGCAGCCTTTTTACTTTTAATAACAGGTAACTTGAACACTTATTTTAATGAATACTACCATTTATGGGTTTCTCTTCTTCATCCTCTTTATATTCAGTCAGCATAGTCTCGGTCGTCAATAGTAATCCGGCAATACTTGCCGAATTTTGCAAAGCAACCCTGGCTACTTTTACAGGGTCAACAATACCTGCCTCAAACATATCAACGTATTCACCGATATTGGCATTGTATCCCGTATTTGTGGAAAGACCTTTTATTTCTTCGACAACGACCGAACCATCTACTCCGGTGTTATTCGCAATCTGACGCACCGGAGCTTCCAGCACTTTTGCCACTAAGTTCATGCCAATCTTTTCATCTCCATCGGCGTTCTTAGCCGCCTCTTTCAATGCAGGTATTGTTCGTATGAAGGCTACCCCACCTCCCGGAACAATGCCTTCCTCAACAGCAGCCCTGGTAGCGTGCAATGCATCTTCCACTCGCGCCTTTTTCTCATTCATTTCCGCTTCTGTAGCAGCTCCAACGTGTATCACCGCAACCCCACCCGCTAATTTCGCAAGTCTTTCGCTGAGTTTTTCCTTGTCATAATTTGACGTTGTCTGTTCAATCTGATATTTAATTTGTTTAATCCTGGCCTGAATATTCCCCTTTGTAGTCGCGCCCTCAATTATAGTAGTGTTATCCTTATCAATGGTTATTCTCTTTGCAACGCCAAGATCATCTATGCCAATATTCTCCAGCTTCAGTCCCAAGTCTTCCGTTATTGCCTTGCCATTCGTTAATATCGCTATATCTTCCAGCATTGCTTTTCTGCGGTCACCAAACCCCGGGGCTTTAACAGCCGCACAACTTAACACACCACGCAACTTATTCACAACGAGAGTTGCCAGCGCTTCGCCTTCAATATCCTCAGATATAATCAAAAGCGGTTTTCCGCTTCCGGCAATCTTTTCCAATAAAGGAAGAAGTTCTCTCATATTGGATATTTTCTTTTCGTGAATCAATATATAGGCATTTTCAAACACCACTTCCATATTTTGTGCATCAGTTATGAAATAAGGAGAGAGATATCCTTTGTCAAATTGCATACCTTCCACAATTTCCAAAGTAGTCTCTATTCCTTTCGCTTCTTCAACCGTAATAACGCCATCTTTCCCCACCTTATCCATAGCATCCGCCAGAAGATTTCCAATGGAAGTGTCATTATTTGCGGAAATTGTGCCCACCTGAGCAATCTCTGCACGCCCTTTTATCGGCATACTTAACTGTTTCAGTTCTGCAACCACAATCTCCACTGCCTTGTCAATGCCCCTTTTAAGAGCCATTGGGTTTGCGCCCGAAGTAACATACTTCAGGCCTTCATTAAAAATCGCCTCTGCCAGTATCGTCGCAGTAGTGGTGCCATCCCCGGCAATATCACTGGTTTTAGACGCCACCTCACACACCATTTTTGCGCCCATATTTTCAAAGGGGTTTTTTAATTCAACCTCTTTGGCAACAGTTACACCATCCTTAGTAACAGTAGGAGCGCCAAAACTTTTTTCAAGAATCACATTCCTTCCTGTCGGCCCCATTGTGACCCGAACAGCGTCTGCTAATTGTTTTATCCCTTTCTGAAGCGACCCTCTGGCAATTTCATCATAAATTAACTGCTTTGCTGCCATGTTATAACCTCCATGAAATTATAATTTAATCATTCGCCATTGCTCAAGTTTAATTAACTTTCGCTAAAATGTCGCTTTCTCTCATAATCAAATATTCCTTCCCGTCAACCGCAACCTCTGTTCCTGCATATTTTCCGTATAGAACTAAGTCTCCAACCCTTACCAACAACTCCGCTCTCTTACCATTTTCCAGCAATTTCCCCTCACCTACTGCAATCACTTTTCCTTTTATTGGTTTTTCTTTTGCGGTTTCAGGTAAAACGATTCCCCCCTTTGTTTTTTGCTCAGCCTCCATGGGTTCAATAACCACCCTGTCATCCAACGGTTTAATGTTTGCCATAATCTTTTTATTTACCTCCTTGACGATAAATTAATTATAAGATATCTTTTTTTCAAAATAATTTATATGCACTTTTTCACGAACGCAGATTACATCATACCCATGCCACCCATTCCTCCCATGCCTCCCATACCGCCCATGCCTCCACCCATTCTGGGCATACCGCCAGGCATACCTTCACCTTCTTTTTTAGGAATATCGGTAATGATGCATTCGGTGGTCAATAATATTCCGGCAATACTTACGGCATTTTGGAGAGCGCTCCTTGCCACCTTAGTAGGATCAATAACGCCGGCTTCTATCATATCACAATAATCGCCCCTGTCCGCATCATATCCATACTTATAATCCCGTGCCTCCAATATTTTCTTAACAATCACAGAACCCTCAAGTCCTGCATTCTTAAATATCTGTTTTGCCGGAGCGGAAAGCGCTCTTTTTACCACATCAACGCCCATTGCTTCATCGCCATCCAGCTTAAGTTTTTCTAAAACTTCAATAGTATTTAAAAGAGCGACGCCTCCTCCGGGCAAAATGCCTTCTTCAACAGCAGCCCTTGTGGCATGAAGCGCATCTTCTACCCTTGCTTTCTTTTCTTTCATCTCGCTTTCCGTAGCGGCTCCTACCAATATCTGAGCAATGCCGCCTGCAAGCTTTGCCAACCGCTCCTGTAATTTCTCTCTGTCGTAATCCGATGTTGTTATTTCAATTTCACTCCGTATCTGGCTGATTCTCCCGGTAATGGCATCAGAACTTCCGGCACCCTGAACGATAGTGGTGTTGTCGCCGTCAATGGTAACCTTTTTTGCACGCCCCAAATCACGAATATCAATGTTTTCCAACTGTATTCCGAGGTCTTTAAATATAGCTTTTCCTCCTGTAAGAATAGCAATATCATCCAACATCGCCTTCCTGCGATCCCCGTACCCCGGAGCTTTTACTGCTGCACAACTTAAAGTGCCGCGGAGCTTATTTACCACCAGAGTTGCCAACGCTTCCCCTTCCACATCTTCAGCAATGATTAAAAGCGGGCTTCCTGTTTTTGCCAATTTTTCCAGCAATGGCACAAAACCCTTGATTGCCGATATTTTATCCTCATACACAAGAATATAAGGATCTTTTAACTCCACTTCCATGGTATCCTGATTCGTAACAAAATGAGGGGAAAGGTATCCACGGTCAAACTGCATGCCTTCCACAACCTCCACATTTGTATCAAGACCCTTTCCTTCCTCGACGGTGATCACTCCATCTTTTCCAACCTTATCCATCGCATCTGCAATCATCTTTCCGATTTCCTTATCGTTGTTTGCCGCAATAGAACCGATACTCGCCACATCTTTCTGGTTCTGTACTTTTTTGCTCATATCTTTCAATTTGTCCACAACCTTTTCCAGAGCCTTGCGCATCCCTCTATTAATCGCCATTGGATCTGCGCCAGCCGTTACACACTTTAATCCTTCCAAAAATATTGCCTCAGCAAGAACCGTGGCAGTAGTAGTGCCATCTCCGGCGACATCACTTGTTTTGGAAGCCGCTTCTCTTACCAACCTGGCACCTGTATTTTCATAAGGATCCGCAAGTTCCGTCTCATCCGCCACCGTTACCCCGTCTTTGGTTACAGTAGGACTCCCGTACCCCTTATCCAACACTGCATTTCTCCCCCTTGGCCCTAAGGTTACCTTAACTGCCCTGGCAAGTTTTGTTACCCCTCTCGCAATAGCGGCTCTTGCCTCTTCATTAAAGGCCAATTGCTTCGCCATCAAGTACCTCCTTTCAAAATTCCAAATTAGAGATTATATTAATTTCAAAAATAATAATCGATAAAATATATTAATCCACAAACGATTAGCAAAATAAATGCCGTGTCATGATGTTAATAATAATATACCATAACAAACATAAATATCGGAGGTTACATTTATTTTAACAACATAATTTTACCCTTTTAATATGCCATTGTGACAGAATAGAAAAATCACCCTGTATCACAACTGTCAGTATGGCAGAGTTTTTCCCTCTAAAGATTTTTGTAACACTTTAGTTTTTTGAAAAAACATAATTTCTCAGCTATTTTGCAACCCTGACAGGGTTTTAGAACCCTGTCAGGGTTAAACCGGGAAGCAGGATTTGCCTTATGTTATTACAATTTTTCAAAAAACTAAAGTGTTACAAAAGATTTTTATTCCCGAGAGTCAAAAAACTTGCTCAACAAAAAAGGGGTACAAAGATAAAATACGTTATTCTCTTTATTATCCTATTGACTTTCAAAATAAATTATGACATATAGTGAAACGTATTGTCTGCTGACCGCACCGGTACTGTTTCACATGCTTTTCTATGAATTTTTGATTATACGCCTATAAATAGCATCTTCAATGAAAATAAAAATCCCCGATCTCTTAAGGCCTGAAGAAATAATGAATGGCTTAAGAACAAAAATTGTCGGAAGTGAAATTATTTATTATGAAAAAACCACATCGACAATGGATGTGGCAAGGGATCTTATACAAACAAACTTTAAAAATGGCACTACCATTTTTGCCGAAGAACAGACAAACGGAAGAGGTCGTTCAAACCATGTATGGCTTTGCCCAAAATATAAGGGCTTGCTCCTCACTATTCTGCTCAAACATACAATCAAACCTGACAATTTGTGTCTGTTGATCGGCACAATCGCAGTTGCAATAACGGAAATGATCCGTGAATCCTTTCAATTACAGGCCGAAATCAAATGGCCAAACGATATATTAATTGATGGAAAAAAATTGGGAGGGATACTGGTAACAATAGAAAAAAATCACGAAAAGCAACTGATTTTTTTAATTGGAATAGGAATTAACGTTAATTTAACCGAGCGTGATTTGCCCCAAAAAATGCACATCCTTCCAACTTCAATTGCAATTGAAACGAAAGAGCACATTAACCGGACACTTCTCGCCAGAACACTGCTTCAATATATCGACAAGTGGTATTTAATTCTCAGAGATGAACACTTTAAATATATTACTGAAAAGTGGAAAAACTACTGTATTACCGTAGGAAAAGATATCATCGTTTCAGACTATGGAAAAGAATACTCCGGCAAGGTAATCGGAATATCGTATAACGGCGGCTTAATGTTAAAATTAAACAACGGGACCACAAAAATATTTCGCGGTGAACACACCACAATAAAAAGCTAAAACATGAATCTATAAAGGGGGGGCATTAAACACACATTTCATACGTCATACACCATCCCCCACACATCGATTTGTTATATTCAAAAATTGCTCACATTTTTCTGCATTATCGTAAACGCAAAGCCCTCTCTAATGCATATATTTTCGCTTCAAGTCTGCTTGTACGTTTTGAGAAATCCGTATATACAAAATATCCCAAAATAAGCAACAATACCGTATATGCAACAATCAGATACGTGGAAAACTGAATCCTCGGTTCGGCACCCGGTAATTTAATCGTCCCTGACTGAATGCCCATGTCTGTTTTTCCTGTTTCATGGGATGGAAAAGGCTGCTCTGCTTTCAGAACTCTGTTCGATGCATTCACTGGCACTGCAACACCCTGGTGCTGGCCGGCATTTGCAGTCTTTTTTGATATTTCTTCATACAAACGGCCAATTACCACTTTAGGTTTTGGCGGCGGTGGTGGTTCATTGCTGCCGGTAATAACATTAAAAACTCTTTCCGTTTGATTATCCCCTACAACGCTGATTTCACCCTCATCCTTCCGGGGAGGCAAAGATTGCTGCTCTACGGAATCCTGAACTTCCTGCTGACTGTCTTTTGCAGCGGTTTTGTTTTCCTCTTTCACACCTTCAGGCAAAACCAACTTCTTTTCTCGTTCCACCTTCATCCAACCAAGCGGATCATGCCCGAGCACATTTTTCTTTTTCATCGTTCTCCTCGAAATCTACAGATAATAACATGTCTTTTTAATGCTTATTATTGTTTTCCCTCTTTACCACCTCTTTTGCAAGAGACATGTAATCTTCCGAACCACTTGAATCGGGTGCATAGGAAATAACCGGTTGACCATGGCTGGGAGATTCTGAAAGTTTTATATTTTTTCTTACGATCGTATCAAACACTTTTTCATCGAAGTACTCTTTAATTTTTTCCACAACCTCGTTGCAAAGACGCGCACGACTTGAATACATACAAAGAATCACACCGGTAATCTCAAGATTATGATTCAAACGTTTTTTTACAATCTCATACGTATCCAGTAATTTTCTCACTCCCTGCAATGCAAAAAATTCAGTTTGTACGGGAATGAACAATTCATTCACAAATGTCATAACATTAATTGTCAATAAACCAAGAGAAGGAGGACAATCAATAAGCACATAATCATATTCTTTTATCGAATCCCCCAAATATTCTTTAAGTACGGTTTCTCTTCCAACAATACCAACCAATTCAATTTCAGCCCCGGAGAGATCTATTGTGGAGGGGATAATGTCAAGACCAATATTTGCCGTATGCATAATGACATCTGAAGGGCGACAGTTTCCCATAATAAGATGATACACGGAATTTTGCAAATTATGAATGTCCACTCCGAGATGTACGCTCAAATTAGCCTGGGGATCCATGTCGATAACAAGCACCTTTCTCCCTAATGCTGCAAGACACGCACCCATATTTGCCGTCGTAGTGGTTTTACCTACCCCCCCTTTCTGATTGAGCAATGCAATACTTCTCATTTTGTATACCCTCCTTTTACAGGTTGGCTATGCAATTTACTTATTACTCCTACCATTTAAATTTTTTTGCGAAATGTAGCTGTTTATCACACATGTAACAGCAACCCCTGAATTGAGAATAAGTTAAGTATACAAAAATCATTCTATATTTGCAACTAAACTTTTTTGATCAATGTTTGTTCCTTTCACTATTTCTTTTCAATGAAGGTACCTTTTATTTTGCTTGAAAATTGCGTATGTTTTATTTAACCTGTTATTTAGTATCGTTAAAACATTTTTTATCTTTAAAGCAAGGAAACATGAAAATTACTCGTCCAATATTATTTAGTCTGTTTTGCTTTTGTTCCGTTTTAGGATGCGGCAAGGATTCTCAATACACAAATGTAGGGATGCTTTATAATCCGAATGATTACGCAAGTGAAAATACTCACATCAGTATAAATAAAGCAAAACCAACCCAACAGCAGATCAATGAAAAGTTAAAGAATATGAGCAAAGACGACATCTTTCAATTTGCTCTTGCATGCGGAGACCAGGGAAACTATTCGGAAGCGCTCACCGCATATAATAAAATATTGGAAACCGATGCCCACTATCCAAGAATTTATTACTACCTTGGCCTGTTGTATCGGGATATGGGATTGCTGGACGAGGCAATATGCGCCTTCCAAACAGACCTTACCAAAAACCATGACTCTCCGGAAGCTCATTACAACCTTGCATATGCTTATCAACGAAAAGGATTATACAACGATGCGATAGGTGAATATAAACAATCGTTAAACTTTATTCCTGCAAACAAAACACAACAAAAGGCAAATATTCATTATAATCTCGGAGACTCTTATTTTTCCATAGGGTCAATTGACGAATCTATTGATGAATACAAAAAGGCATTGGCAATTAAACCGGAAAATAAGATACTACATAAAAAACTCGGCATCGCATATAGCGCTAAAGGTTGGACAGAAAAGGCAAAAGATGAATTTTCAATTCACGATGGGTCTGAAATATCAACAAAAAAATCCGTAAATTAGGAGTTGCTAAAGGTGAAAGAAATCAAAAGCAGACTCGAACTATTAGAATTAGATTTAAAAAATTTAGAAAAGATAATAAAAAACGAAGGTTCTTACGGAACGCAGGAAGACTGGCTTCATGTTTTGCATAAATCAAGAAAAATAGAAGAATTTGCAATCACTCAATTGGCAATCTTAAAACATATGGAAAGGCAAAATAATCCCGCCTGATTTGCATTTCTCTTTCCATAAAATTACACTATTCGCTTAGCACGGTTGCGCCGTCACATTAGAAATGTAGTATGTATACACTCCGTTTTTTTAGTGTGCTGAAGGCGCTCCATGACCTTGAGGCATTTGGCTGCCTGCTTCAAACTTTTTAAATTCATTAAATTCTTCTTCCGCCTCTTTGCTCATACCTTTCAATAAATAAACAACACCGAGATAATTATGCGCGCTCCCCAGTTTCGGATTTAATTCAATCGCCTTCTTATGAGCCGCAACCGCTTCATCTAATCTTTTTTGCTTACAATACGTCAAACCAAGCTCGTTATATACTATAGCAAGGTTCGGATCGAACGATAATGCCTTCATTTGCATATCAATAGCATCCTCATATTGCAAATTCATCCGATACACTACCCCCAGACTAAAATACAACATTGCATTGTATGGATCCATCTCAATCGCCCTTCTATACAAATGGCTGGCTTTATCAAATCTGCCCTGAGTATAATATGCCTTTCCAAGTTTTTCATATGCTGCCACCATTGCAGGATCCAACTCTATCGCTTTTTCCCACGCTGCAATTGACACGTCAAATTGTCCTTTTTTAATATTTTCTACTCCAAAATTATAATACTGTTCCGCCGTCATATTTTCAGGAATTTTGATTTCAGTTTTTCCTTCCTGCGATTCTGTACCACTTTCAGGAATCATTCCTGTATCTTTTGAACCGACAGTATCAGATGATTGCTGTTTGCCACATCCATATAAAAGAAAAAGAACCAGAATACAAAGAGCTATTTTATTCCATTTATTCATAATCGTCTTCATTCCCTTTACTATCTCCGCATTAAAAATTACAGGTTATTCATAAAATAATATCGCAAAGTTTTTATTCTATCAGCAACTCCAAGGTATTCAAGGCAATTTACTACATTCATAAATATTTGTAAAAAAATATTCCTCTCTGATAATATAATTGTTTTTTAATAGTTTATCTTATATATTTTAATGAGAAATATTTCTTATTAAACAGAGACTATCGATGAAATATAAACCTTACGCCATTTCATGGAACACCACATATCGTTGTAATTTGCAATGCGATCATTGTTATCTTGACGCCAATGCCTTAACCAAACAATCTCCCTACGAACTAAACACGGAAGAAGGCATTCGGCTTATCGGCCAAATGGCAGAACTCAACCCGAATCTTTTACTCATCCTTACGGGCGGAGAACCTCTTTTAAGAAATGATATTTATGATTTATCCCATTATGCCTCAAAAAAGGGCATGATGGTTGTAGTGGGAACAAATGGGAATCTAATCGATGATGATAAAGCAAAAAGGTTAAAATCATGCGGAGTCACCGGAGTAGGCATCAGTCTCGATTCTCTGCAACCAAAAAAACACGATGCCTTCAGAGGATTAACCGGAACATGGGATGATACTCTTAACGGAATTGAGGCATGCCGCCGCCAGGGAATCGGATTCCAGATACAAACTACGGTTACCCGGGATAATATTACAGAACTTTCCGATATCATTGATTTTTCTTACAAACTCGGCGCCAAGGTATTCAACGTGTTCTTTTTGGTATGTACCGGCAAAGGACAAGATTTAACGGATATCACACCGGAACAGTACGATCAGACATTACACCGGCTTTATGCCATTCAGGAAAAATATAAGGGAAAGATGATGGTGGGGGCAAAATGTGCCCCGCACTACCGGAGAATTGTCTATGAACATGACAATAATTCACCGCTGATAAGAACATACGCCGGTGGCTGTCCTGCCGGAACACATTACTGCAGAATAACCCCCGAAGGAAATGTTACCCCTTGTCCTTACATGCCAAATATCAGCGGAAACGTCAGGGAAAGAAGTTTCGTGGATATATGGAACAACAATGCTGAGTTTCAAACATTACGACATGCGGATTTAAACGGAAGATGCGGAATATGTGAATTCAAAGAAATTTGCAAGGGATGCCGGGCACGTGCCCTTGCGGCAACAAATAATCAAATGGATGAGGACGCATGGTGCAACTATGTGCCGGGAAAGTTTGGCAATAAGACAATACAACTGAAACCGTCCGAAACCTTTGGTACGGAGGAGTGTTTTACCATGACATGGAATTCAGATGCCCGTGCCATCCTGAAACAAATACCTTCCTTCGGAAGAGGAATGATTATAAAAAATGTCGAACGATTTGCCGTGCAAAATAATTACCGGGAAATAACCATTGAGGTTATGAGAGCCGCACGGGAAGAAATGATGTCAAACAACAAAACGGCATTCCCGGGTACAACCAATACAAATTCCGTATCTGCTCATAGTGAAAATACCGGACAAACAACCGGTGAAATACCCTGGTCAGAAGAAGCGAAGAAACGCGTTTTAAACGCGCCTGATTTCGTGCGTCCCGGAATTTATAAACTTATGCAAAAAAAAGCGAAACAACACGGATACTCCGAAATTAACTCTCAGTTCCTTTCCGAGATACGAGACGAATCAATGATGCTCGCATCAAAACGTATCAAAAATATTGGTTTTGATGAACTCCGTATGGAAGCATGGGATGAGGCAAAGCAAAAATTTACCAATTCCCATAAAAAAGAAGTTGTCGATAAAATTAAGACGTTCCTCAATGAACGCACAATTAAAAATGACGGCATCATTACAAAATTCCAGGCCTATTTAAAAAACATTCCCAGCGGTAAAAAAACATCATTAACGGAACCTGTATGGACAGAAGACGCCAGAATCCGTCTGGAACGAATTCCGGTTTTCATTCGCGGTAAAGCAAAAAAATCAATTGAAGATTTCGCCCTAAAAACGGGCTCAAAAGAAATTACAAACGAATTAATCGATAAACACATGAAAAACATTCCTTCTTTTATTAGAAAAAGATCTCAAAAGAAATAACCAATAAATAATTTCAGTTCCAGGTATGGTTTTACGATCTTGATTTTTCAGTATTATTTTCATACGTAGGATATGAGTAATTTATTACAACTGTTATTGAAATTTTATCCGCATCTGAAAAATTACTATTTCATTTTTTCTAAAAATTTCCACATTTCTTCCTTCAACTCCATAAAGCAAAAAATTATTTTTTCTTCAATCCTTCTCTCCACTTTTCCCATTTTCATTACAATGGTGTATATTTATCCGAAGGAAGAAAATGCTTTACGTGACGCTTTAATTCAAAACCTCGACAGTATTGGCCATAAACAGGCTGAACTTGTGGAAAAATGGATTGAAGAACGAAAAGCAGATGCATGGCTGATTGCAAAAAACCCTAATGTTCCGGGAGTAATCTATAAATCTGAAAGCAGCGAAAACTTTTACCGTTTAATGGATTATCTGAAATATACAAAAGAAACCTATGGTTATAAGGAAATCTTTATTTGCGACAGAAACGGCGACTTAAAAATTACCACCTCAACGGGAAAAGCTATCACGAATATCGCAGGATTTGAATTCTTTAAACAGGCAATAATCGGCTCTACCTATGTATCGCCAATCATCCCCTCGGTAATTCCCATAATAAATGAATACGGCAACCTGGAAAGAGGCATGCCAACACTGTTTATCACTACGCCGGTTATATATGAACGCAAGGTTATTGGCGTTGTCTGCATGAGAATCGATGTAATGGAAATAAATAAACTCATGAGAAGTGTTCGTCTTGGAAAAACCGGAGAAACATACCTTATAAACAAAGAAGGTTTCATGATCTCCGAATCAAAGTTTTTAAGCTCCCTCAAAGATTTCGGGCTGGTAAAACAAAGAACGACGCTCGAATTACGATTAATCAATCCCACTACCGGTAAATTTACCAAAAGTGTTGAGGAATGTATAAAAGGCGGCACCGGGTACGATGCAAACGGCTATCAGGATTACCGCGGTACAACCGTACTTGGTTTCTGGCAATGGATACCCGACCTGGAATGGGGAATCATTGCGGAAATAGACAAGGATGAATGGTATGGCCCTGTCAAAAAATTACATAAGATAATTATATCGATCGTGTCACTGCTGACGTTGGCCGTAATTTCCTTCGCATTCGTTTTCGGTAAAAAAATATCAGAACCTATAGTGTATCTTACCGATATAACTAAAAGTATTGCAGAAGGTGATTTTAGCAAACGTGTAAATATTATCACAAAAGACGAAATAGGTGAGCTATCAAACTCTTTTAACAAAATGGCGGATTCCGTCGAAGAAAAAACACACGCATTGGAAGAATACACCTTCAATCTGGAAAAAATTATTGAAGAACGCACAAAAGATCTCACGCAAATAAATAAAGAACTCGAAAAACAAAGCCATGATCTGGAAAAGGCATATAAAGAACTGCTCACCCTCGATCAAATGAAGGACAAAATGGTCCGGGATGTATCTCATGAATTAAAGTCTCCCGTTGCACAGGTACAGATGGCTATCGATTTATGGATGAAAGAAGTAAAAAAGGAAAACTGCGACCCTTCAAAAGAGGAGAAATTCGAACTGATCATCAATAACAGTTTGCAAAGATTAAGGAAAACCATGGAAAGTATACTCGATTTGTCCGTGCTGGAGTCGGGACGCTTTGTCTTTAAAAAAGAAGTTATACACATGGACGAAATTATCAATCAAACTATAATGGGTATGAAACTTCTGGCGGAAAAAAAAGGGTTGACACTGACATACCATCCATCAGAAAATTTACCGGCAACCGTTGGTGACAAAACCGAAATTATACGTGTACTTACCAATCTTATAGATAATGCAATAAAATATACGGAAAAAGGCACTATTAATATTTATGGGAAATACAAAGATTCTTATCTGGAAATATCCGTAGAAGACACCGGAATGGGCATTGGGTTGCCCAAAGAAGAATATTACAAACTGTTTGAACGATTTTATCAGGAACACCCCACTATGTATGGTTCCGGTGTGGGACTTGCATTGTGCAAAAATATTGTCGAAGCTCACAAAGGAAATATCTGGGTTGAATGCGTAGGTGTTGGAAAAGGCACCTCTTTCAGATTCACCTTGCCGGTGGTACAGTTAGAAAATTCATAAACCAGGCTATACTTTTTTAAAAGGAGCTATACTTGAGTAAAAAAATACTTATCGTTGAAGATGAACAGGAGTTTTTCTTCTTTTACGAAATGATGCTTGAAGATACTGATTACACAATCGTTCACGCGCCCGATGGGAAACAGGCATTGGACATGATAAAAACAGAGAAACCGGATCTTATCATTCTCGACTTATTGCTTGATAAATTGCCCGGCGATGAATTTCTCAGGCAAATAAAATCCAATCCGCATTACAAAGATATCCCCGTCATTGTTGCCAGCAGTTTTTCTCCCCATTCGAATAAAACAGTATTCGAAATAGACCCTGATTTGGCATATCTGGAAAAGCCATTCACTCAGGAACGATTAATGGAGGTTATTAAAGAAAAAATAGATTAATACATGAAAAACGCTCTCTTGCTTCTCCAACTCTGTCTTCTGTCTTTTGTCATTTTTCCGGGTTGTCAGGCGACACAACAAACGAACACGGTACATCACTTTACCTATAACGATATAGAAATGTCCCTCCTTCAGGATATTACAGACAATCACCTTGATATGCCTTTGGATCGCGCATGCCTTATCGCTTCAGGCGTACACAACAATAAAAAGATTCAATCATATCAAAAAAAAATAGACCTTCTTATTTCACGCATTGCTAAAGAAACAAACATTAACACTATCGATAATCCCATAGAAAAAGCACAAATAATATTCGGCTGGTTAAAAGAAAATGCCAGTGAAGGAACATATAACGATTGTTATGATTTTAAAGATACTCTTAATACTAAAGTGGGAAATTGCCTTTCTTATGCGATACGATTTACCATTCTCTGCCGCCATTATAGTATTGACATAAAGAATATTTTAATTCCCGGCCATATTTATAATTCAGTTTCCGATACTACCACTCATGAACAATTATTTGAACACACCCACAGCGACGGAATCGTAAAAAAGAAAGACCGGTATCATCCCAAAAAAAAGATTATGAAGGATATCGAACTTGTTGGCGAAATTTTTTTGTATAAGGCACGTAATTATAATATAAATGCGGATTATGACACATCTGTCAAATTTTGCGAACAGGCAATGATGTGTAACCCTGACGATAATCGCCCAATGATTCTATTGCTTGATAACTACATCACCAAAAAGGAATATGAAGTCGCTTTTCTCCATCTGGACAAATTTTTGGAACAACATCCGACCGAAAGAAACTTTTTCAACAAGACGTACATGCTCTTAAAAAATTTATGCGATAAAAAAGACCGGAAACAATTAGTATATTAATATGCGAAAAAATGACTAAAAATGCCCTTTTTCTCTTAAGCACCATCGCCTTTCTTATAATTGCCGTGGTCTCCTGTTTAACCATAGACTTCTTATCCGCGCACAGGACAAATACCCGCAACGAGAAGGACTTTCAGAAACTCCTGTATGGTGTGGGTATAGGCGCAACGACAAAACCTTCCTGGTGTTATATCAATTTCGACCCAAGAATAGACTCAAGATGCACTTACATCGAATGGCCCATTCCGGGAGGTTATTGTTACTGCCCCGACCATACCGGCACCGTTTCTTTTATCTCTGATACAATAGAAATGGGAGTAAAAATTGACATACTTAAATAGTAAACAGGCCACCCCTACAGGGCTAAATTCATTAATTCATTTTCGTGCTACAAACAGAGCGCTCCTACGGAGCTTATAGGCAATGCGCTTTCAAAAAACTAAATTGTTACGAAAATTCACATTTTATAAGCACTCTGAGTATACATTGATCTTGAAGGCGGAAAAATAGTTTCCCTGTTGAAATATCCGGAGATATTGGATTACAATAATCTTTTAATTTTAGGAACAAAACATTTCAATGCAGGGGCTGAAAATCTTTCGCTCCTGCAAATTGAAATTCATACATTAAACTACAGGGTGCCATTTTTGCCTTGAGCAAACACATTAACTTACTTCTGCTTGCAAGTGAAAACTTATTACGACACAGGACAAAAACCATTGTAGTCTGCCTGTGCATAATAGCGATACTTTCGCCGTTTATCACCGCAATCTCGATTTCAGAAGGAATACGGGCACAATCCCTTGCCTCGGTCGGGGAAGGAGGCGATCTCTACCTAACCTTTGATGAGTTTGGCAGAAATGCCCCTGTCCCTCTGGAATATTTGGGGGAAATCAGGAATATTTTTGGGGTAAAAAAGGCCGTGCCGCGCATCATCGGCAGGGCCTATCTGCAAAACAAATTGGCGGTAATCGTTGGAATCGATAAAGAATACGTTCCCGTTTCCGTATCATGTGTTTCAGGCAAAATATTTGAAAAGCCCGATGAAGTTGTTGTCGGCAGCGAATTAGCAAGACATTTTCGGTTAAACATTGGCGATCAATTAAGCATGCGCGGACAGCAGCGAAAGGTGTTTACCGTTGTTGGAATGTTTTCCGCAGATTCAGGTATTTGGAGTTCCTCCCTGATCTTTATGTCTTTCAAAGACGCCGGTGAATTATTCGGAAAACCGGAAGTTGCCACAGATATTCAAATATACAGCATTCCCGGACATAACTCAGAAATAGCCACAGATTTATACAACATACTGATGAATAAACCCTACCGGTTGCAAGACAAACACATTATCGAACTCTTTGTAAAAAAGGGATTTTTACTGAAAGAAGGGGTTTTCACCGCATTATACGTTGTCGCCTTTGCCTTAGGAATCCCTGCAATTCTGGTAGCCTCTGGGTTCGGATTATCCGAAAGAAAAAAAGAAATCGGCATTATGAAAGCCACCGGATGGAATACACTGGAAGTGCTGGAACTTATCACTTTTGAACAATTACTGATCAGCCTCCTTGGGGCAGCAATAGCGCTGCTTTTGTCCATTCTATGGATCAAAGGATTCAACGGGGCATTTATCGGTCAATTCTTTATCGCGGAAACGACCCTTTTGCCAAAATTCAACATGCCCTCAAAATTTCTTCCCCTGCCGTTTTTGCTGAGTTTTTTCTTCGCCTTTCTCTTAACCATGGTAGGCAGCATCTATTCCTCATGGAGGGCTTCAACCGAATCGCCGGTTGTTGCAATGAAATAATGATCAGGGCGGAAAGACTATGCAAGACGTATGGAGCCCATACAAAACATGAAATACATGCCGTGAAGGAAATAAATCTCACCATCGCAAAAAATAGTTTTGTAGTATTGAAAGGGCCTTCGGGTTCGGGCAAAACAACGCTCCTGAACATTATCGGGACTTTAGACAGGCCGACAACCGGCAATGTATATATTGACGGAGAAGAAATCACCGCATTTTCGGATATCGCTCTTTCTGTATTGCGGCGTAAAAAGATCGGTTTTATCTTTCAGGATTTTAACCTTATCCCCAGACTCTCCGGTTGGGAAAACGTTTCATACCCACTCATCCCAATGGGTATTCCTCTGAAGGAACGTTTCACAAGGGCACAATCACTTTTGAAAATAATGGATCTCGGAGACAGGATGACGCATACCCCGGAAGAGCTGAGCGGAGGCCAGCAACAGCGCGTAGCCATTGCGCGGGCAATGGTAAACAATCCTGAGATCATTATAGCCGACGAACCGACATCCAATATCGATGAAGAAACGAGTATAAAGCTTCTGAACACCCTGAACGAATTGAAACACAAAGGCGCTACTATTATCGTAGCCACCCATGACCCCCGTTTTAACAAAATCGCCGATGAAACATTTACCATGAAAGACGGCAGATTCCAATGATTCTCAACATCTATACCATCATCATGTTGTTCATTGCCGTAGTTTCACTCTCTCTGGGAGGATTTCTCCTTTCAGCAACACTAAAAACAATACTATCGTTCGGCACATCTGTGTCATCGGAATTAAAAACAAAATATGAACAAAAAGGGTATCTGATATTTCTCCTGGCATGCATAGTTATCTTCATACGAATGCTCGCATGGCCATGGTTTTACTTTATGCTTCAAAGCTTTGTAATAGAAATACCGGGGGCAATGTGCATATTTGGCGTAACCCAAATATTGCCCGTAACAGTCACTTTCCTGCAAATTATCAAGCCTATTTCGTTTTTCTTTATGGGAGGATGGATTTTTTGTTATTATGTGGATAAAGCGCACCCCACAACACCATTAACCAGGAAAATACTGCTTTTTCTCCTTCCCCTATGCGGTTTACTCTTTATCGACAGCGGCGCTGATATTTATTACATACTGTTTATGAAACCGCTTATTTCCGTATCCTGCTGCGCCACCTTTTTTGACGTGCCACTACGCCCTTCCGCCATGATTCCACAGGCTGTCTTCGGAAAAAATTTTGATACCCCATTATTCATCCTTTATTATTCTATAAACATTATTCTTATCATCCTGTTGTTTCTAAAACTTTCGGAAAAAGGAAAATTGTTGATGCCTCTTTCGGACAAGATATTCCTTTACATTCAGTCCGGAATCGGACTCATTGCCATTCCGGTGACAATACTGTCGTTTATCGAGATAATTGCGCCAAAACTCATGCAACTCCCCTTTCATCATTGTTTGTATTGCTTTATCGGAAATGGCATGGTGCCTGACGCGCCTCTCATATTGGGACTATTTATCATTGGCCTTTTCAGCATTGGCTGGATGAATATACTGTGCCTTATTTGCAAAAATTCCAAAACACCGCAGGTAACCGAAATATTCGTCGCACGAATAAACAGTTTATCGGCGTTTTGTTTACTGGCATCATTGATTATGGTTACAATACATCTCGTTTTAACGTAATAAAACGGAAAACTTATGACAAAAAAATTCTGGATAGGACTGGTGATTTTTTTTATAATTGCAACACTTGGAGTATTTTACCAGAAATATGTAAAACCTCCCCGTTGCGATTATGATGGTTCACCTGTCCCCCCCATTTACGAAGTAGAAATAGTTCTCAAGGACAGCGCCACTAAAAAATTTTGTTCCATCTACTGTGCCGTGCAATGGTTTAAAAACAATAAACATAATGTTGACCACGTCATTGTCACCGATGAAATACGCGGCAATAAAATAGATTCTTATATGGCACACTTTGTTGAAAGCGAACTTATTACCAATGAAACCAATGATAATCGCATCCATGCCTTTCAGCAAAGAGAATCAGCACAAATCCACATGGATAAATTTAACGGAAGTATTGTGGATGACCCATTTGAACCGGATGAATGATATATGCAATTTTATTCATACATGTTAATTAAAGCAAGTATTCCTTCTTTGCTGTTTTCCCTTAGATGAACCATTTTCCTATATTCATAGAGAAAGAAAAAATATGATGCAAGGCAATGATTTTGATCAAAAACGAGAACATCCGCGAATAAACACCTGCATACCTGCCATAATCGGTGCATATTCCAGTTCGTTTAAAGGAATGATATTAAACCTGAGCTGCGGGGGAGCTCAGTGCGTGCTGGAAGAATTTCTTCCCCTGAAAACAAAAATATTAATAACGTTCAAATTGCCTATCAGCCAATTTGACTGTCCTCAGATACGATTAAAGGGGATTGTCGTTCGTATTGACCATTCCACAAAAACAAACGCATATGATAATTACAAATTTGCCGTTCAGTTCAGCGAAGTGCCTCCCAATGTAACAAAGCTCATAGATGATTACATCACGGAAAAGAAAAAAACCGATGAAAATCAAATAAAAGACCTTATGAAAGATAAATAACACACTGTATGTGCTTATTCATTTTCATTACGGTTGTCAGAGCATCAGTTGCTTCTGCTCGTTATCAGGAAACAGCTTTAACTGATAATAATGTTTTTTTGCGGGAAACGCGGGAATTGATTCAGGTTTTTCAGGTTGTTGGTTTTCAGCTATCCTGACGTCAACTACCTCATAACTGCTTAATCGGTTGCCGCGGGCTTTCCATCCTTTAACATCGACAAGACCATTCAAAGATACCACTTCGTTTCGCTTTTCTTTTTTGCGGCCAAAAAGGCAGTGTATCTCCGCTTTTGGATCAGGTTCGGTAACAACGAGGGAAAGGATACTGCCCTCGCTATCCCCTATAAATCGGAAGATACGGCCAACAATGTCGGATTCCGGTTTAAAACGTTTAACGTAGTAATGTTTTGATTCTCCGTCAAAATGTACAGCGGTGATAATAGTTTCCGGATTGTATTTTTCAATAATGGATATCTTCTCCCCGTCATAATGATTCGTCAGCTCGAAGCTTGTTAATTCCAGTGTGCCGTCTTTATTTAGCACCAGTATCTTGTCTTCCCCTTCAAATTTACCCAGATATTTGCCGCGGCTCTCGCTATTCAGTCTGGCAACAGTCTCGTCATACCATATGTCATGCCCTCCAAGAGTAGATATTCCGGCTTTTTTATGGAATACTTTACGAACAGGATATTTTGTAATCCGGTTCCCCATAGAAGCACGCCCCTTTATGGCCAGTCCGGCAAAATCATAATCAAATGTCAGTTTACGGGCAGAACATTTTGGGCTCAGGGTTACTGTAACCTCTTCCGATTCGCTGTTCGGATTGGCGCTGAAATAAAGAACTCTTGAGCCTTTATTTCCCTGTGACAAATCATAGGGTTTGTCGTACGTAACGGAAGTAACGGCAAAACGTTTTACATAAGCGGAACCATCTTTTCCGTCCTGATAGATCAAATGGTATGTCATCCGGGTATCGTTTTTGTTCCATACCTGAGCGTGGACAATATCCTTTCCGACAAATGCCTTTTCCGATACCTTCGTAACCAGAAATGTACCGTCAGAGAGGAAAACAATGATATGATCTATGTCAGAACATTCACACACATATTCTTCTTTCTTCAAGCCATAGCCGATAAAACCATCTTTTCTGTTCATATAGAGTTTTTGATTGGCCATAGCTACCTGCGTAACCTGAATGGTTTCAAAATTACGGATTTGTGTTTTTCTCTCCCTGCCCTGTCCATATTTTTTTATTAAATTTTCAAAATAGGCAATGGCATAATTGGTAAGGTGTCTCAAGTCGTACTTTACTTGCTTGATTTCTCCTTCCAGTGCCTTGATGGCCTCGTCGGCCTTAAATGAATCGAAGCGTGATATTCGTTTAATTTTGATTTCGGTGAGCCTGACGATATCTTCCTCGGTTATTTCTCTTTGAAAGTTCTCCTTATACGGCTTCAATCCTTTGTCAATTGCGGCAATTATCTTTTCCCATGTTTCACATTCTTCGATGTCCCGATAAATGCGTTTTTCTATAAATATCTTTTCCAGAGAGGAAAAATGCCACGATTCCTGCAGTTCTCCCAGTTTGATTTCCAGCTCACGTTTTAATAACCCGACGGTGTTTTTCGTGGATATTTTCAGAATCTCATTCACACCGAGAAATTTTGGTTTCTCATCGATGATAACGCATGTGTTGGGCGACAGGGAAATTTCGCAATCAGTGAAAGCGTAGAGTGCGTCAATAGTAACATCGGGTGAAACGTTCGGGGCAAGTTCAATCAAAATCTCCACATCCTTCGCAGTATTATCCACCACCCTTTTTATCTTTATCTTGCCGTTTTCCCCCGCTTTTACTATGGAATCCATAACGCTTGCTGTGGTTGTCGTATAGGGAATACTGCGGATAACCAGTGTTTTTTTATCAAAAATCTCTATTTTTGCCCGAACACTGATTCTCCCTCCCCGCAAGCCTTCATTATAACTATTGCAATCCACCATGCCTCCGGTGGGGAAATCAGGCAGGAGAGTTATTTCTTTTCCGCGAAGTATGTCAATTGAAGCTTCCAGTAATTCGATAAAATTATGCGGCATGATCCTGGTGGCAAGGCCAACGGCAATTCCTTCCGCTCCCTGCGCCAGCAGCAAAGGAAACTTTACCGGCAACAGCACCGGTTCCTTTTTTCTACCATCATACGAAAGCTGCCACTCGGTAATTTGATTATTAAACGCCACTTCAAGGGCAAACTTTGATAAACGCGCTTCGATATATCGGGGCGCTGCAGCAGAGTCACCCGTGCGAATATCTCCCCAGTTCCCCTGCGTATCGAACAGAAGGTCTTTTTGTCCCAAATTCACCAGCGCTTCACCAATGGCCGCATCGCCATGAGGATGGTACTGCATGGTCTGTCCGATAACATTAGCCGCTTTATTAAAACGACCGTCATCCATTTGCTTCATGGAATGCAAAATGCGGCGCTGAACGGGCTTTAATCCGTCAAGCAGGGCAGGAACCGCCCTTTCCAGAATTACATACGACGCGTATTCCAGAAACCAGTTGCTGTACATTTCCGAAACATGCAGGGCTTCGTGAATGGCATTATTTTCATTTGAGGAATTTTTCAAATCACTCGTCTTTTTATTCTTTGCTGGCATATTCTCACGCTACATCCTTCTCAACATACAGGTTTTCAATAATAAATGTCTGACGGTCGGGGGTGTTTTTCCCCATATAGTAATTAAGCATCTGCGCAATCGAATCCTTTTGCCCGAGCACCAAAGGCTGAAGACGTATGTTTTCACCGATAAATTGTCCGAATTCGTTGGGCGATATCTCGCCCAATCCTTTAAAACGGGTTATTTCCGGATTTTTGCCTATTTTCTCAATTGCCGCAAGCTTCTCATCCTCGTTGTAACAATAAATCGTCTCTGTTTTGTTGCGAACACGGAAAAGCGGTGTTTCCAGTATATGAACATGCCCGTTCTTGACAAGGTCGGAAAAAAACTGCAAAAAGAACGTCATCAGCAGCAGGCGGATGTGCATTCCGTCCACATCTGCATCAGTGGCTATCACCACATTATTGTAGCGCAGGTTTTCTATGCCGTCTTCTATATTCAGGGCATGCTGCAACAGGTTGAATTCTTCATTCTCGTAAACTACCTTTTTCGTCAATCCGAAACAATTAAGAGGTTTTCCCCTCAGACTGAATACCGCCTGTGTCTCCACATTGCGCGCCATTGTAATGGAACCGCTTGCCGAGTCTCCTTCCGTAATAAAGATAGTGCTTTCGTACCGCTGTTCATTATTTTCCGCGTTATAGTGCACACGGCAATCCCGTAATTTTTTATTGTGGATATTGGCCTTCTTTGCCCTCTGGCTCGCCAGTTTCTTTATACCGGCAATCTCTTTGCGTTCCCTCTCGGATTGCAAAATACGCTTCAGGAGTTTGTCGGAGGTATCTGCATGTTTATGGAGATAATCGTCCAGTTCTTTTTTAACATAATCATTAACAAATGCACGAATAGTGATGCCGTCAGGACTGATATTCAGCGAACCGAGTTTTGTTTTGGTCTGAGATTCAAATACCGGCTCCTGCACACGCACGCTGATGGCTCCAACGATAGAAGCCCGAATGTCGGAAGCGTCAAAATCCTTCTTATAAAACTCACGAACCGTCTTAACCACCGCTTCACGGAAAGCGGCAAGGTGCGTGCCTCCCTGGGTGGTGTGTTGTCCGTTAACAAAAGAATAGTACTCTTCACCATACTGATCGGCATGGGTAAAGGCAAATTCAATATCCTTACCACGGAAGTGAATGATCGGATATCGTATAGTCTCCGGGTCTGTTTTACGGGTTAACAAATCCAAAAGGCCATTTTCCGAATGAATTTTCTGGCCGTTGAAGTCAATCGTCAGTCCTGCATTCAAATAAGCATAATTCCAGATTTGATTCTCAAGGAAATCAGGAATAAAACGAAAGTTTTTGAATATCGTCTCGTCGGGGAAAAATCGGATTAATGTCCCGTTCCGATGGCTGGTCTTCTCTAACGGAAAATCTTTCTTCATCTCTCCTCTGGAGAATTCAATGGATTTCATCATGCCGTCACGGACTGATTGCACCATGAAATAACTTGATAACGCATTCACCGCTTTCGTACCAATGCCATTTAAGCCGACTGATTTCTGGAATGCTTCTGAATCATATTTGCCACCGGTGTTAATTCTGGCAACACAATCAAATACTTTCCCCAGAGGAATGCCGCGTCCATAATCACGCACATCAACCTGATGTTCGCTGATTTTAATTTCGATCGTCTTTCCGAAACCCATAACATGTTCATCGATAGAGTTATCAACCACCTCCTTCACCAGCACATAGATGCCATCGTCCATAGACAATCCGTCACCAAGTTTTCCGATATACATCCCTGGTCGAAGACGAATATGTTCTTTCCAGTCCAGCGATTTGATGTGTTCTTCCGTATAAGAAACCTTACCCATAATACATCCTTTAAAAAAATTTATTTTTTACGTTTTTATCCTACATAAAGACATAAATGCCTGTGCGCTGCAAAATAAAAAAATAGTTTATCATTTTTATACAAAATTAGAATAATTTCAAATTTTATTTGTATTCAGCATAAAACATTACCGTCCGGTATTGATTCGATCTTATACTTTGTTTGATAATGAGCAACAGTTCGGTAGTTTAATAGGTAACACTAAATAAGTCACAGTAAAATTTTATAAAATAAATTGCCGCACTATCCACTTGCAATTTCACTGATTTTTGCTCTAATACCGTATATTCGCCAAAAGAAAGACTATCATAAGAAGCGTCCTTAAAATGTTCGTCCGATTATAAAGTATAGTTCAAAATATTTTATAATGTGAACACTATTCTGAAATTTTAAATATGGTATCTATTACGTTATTAATACCTGAAATTTACAGAAAAACCACGCTGAAAGTAAATATTTTATGCATCTTCTTTTGCTTATTCTGTACATGTCCCGCTATTTCTTTTGCTTTTGATCACATCAAAACCCCGGGTGGAGAGAATAATGTTGTTGATTATACCCCTGTTCAGGGATATCTCCGTCCTCTGAAACTACGCCGCGACACACTTTTCGAATACACCTGCAATGAATGCCATCGCGTGTTTGACTCTGATGGAAATAAAAAGCACACAATCTTTGAACACACCGATGTAAAACTACATCACGGAAAAACGACCATCTGTCTTAGCTGCCATCATAAAACAAACCGAAATGTCTATGTGACGAACGACGGGCAGGAAATACCTTCTGACAAACCGGAAGAACTTTGTTCCCAATGTCATGGAACAACTTATCGTGACTGGAAAGTTGGAACACACGGGCGCGCTAACGGTTACTGGAACAGCAAGGAAAAGGGGTGGTATTTGCTGACGTGCATCGAATGCCACAATCCGCATAATCCTGCATTCCCGAAGCTTGTGCCCATGTCTGGACCTGTAAATACCGGCAGGCATGTGAAAAAGGGGACACATTAAATGTCTGATAAAACTACAGGAAATACCACTGGCACAGATAATTTTCCGCAGGAAAATAATGAATCCGTGAAACGGGAGATGTTTAAGCCTTTAAGCAGAAGAAGCTTTATGAAGGCTGGCGCGCTGGGGGCTCTGATGATCGGGGGAACCGCTACCGCTTTGCTGCCGCTTCGGAACTTTAAGAACGATACGTCTCTGGAGAATTTTTTTCAACAGCACTACGAACGCCTAACACCAGAAAGAATGGAAAGGATACTGAAACGCATTGAAAGGGAAATTAAAGAACGCCACGGAGTAGACGCAAATGTGCAAGACCCAAAACCCATTGCCGATGTTCAATTTGCCTATGCATTAAATATAAGCCGGTGCATCGGATGCAGACGCTGCGTGCATGCCTGCGTGGAGGAAAACAACCAGTCGCGCAACCCAGAAATACAGTATATCCGTGTTCTTGAAATGCCGGCAGGCACCTTTGACGTTGAAAAATCCGATCACTACTATTCTCATGAAACTGTGCCTGCTGAGGGAAAATATTACATGCCGGTTCAATGCCAGCAGTGCGAAAACCCGTCCTGCGTAAAAGCGTGTCCGGTAAGCGCCACGTGGAAAGATAAGGACGGCATCGTTGTCATAGATTACGACTGGTGTATCGGATGCCGTTATTGCGAGGCGGCATGCCCTTACTGGGCGCGTCGTTTCAATTTTGCAGAACCAAATATACCTAAAGAGCAAATTAATCCCGATATGGCATACCTCGGCAACCGGATCCGCAAAAAGGGAACTATGGAAAAGTGTACATTCTGTCTGGGAAGAACCCGCAAAGGTCTTCTTCCGAAATGCGCAGAGGCTTGCCCGGCCGGCGCAAGGCAGTTTGGCAATTTATTAGACCCGGAAAGTGTTATCAGGCATATTTTAAGGGAGAAACGGGTCTACGTGCTTAAAGAAGAAATGGGAACACGCCCTAAATTTTATTACTGGTTTGATACATGAAAAATAATTATAAATCCGTTCAAAATGAAGCCGTCCCCGAATTCATCCGCAACTACGGATTGTTCCTCTTTCAGGCAATCAGACTAAGTTTTCGCGGCAGTACGGCCTTTTATGCATGGATGATATTCCTGTCTTTACTTTCCTTTTTCGGGCTTAGGGCTTACTGTAATCAGTTTGTGGAAGGACTTATTACCACCGGAATGACAGATCAGGTCTCATGGGGAATTTATATTGCCAACTTTACTTTCCTGGTTGGCATGGCCGCCGCAGCCGTTATGCTCGTAATACCTGCATATCTCTATAAGGATGAAGAAATGCACACTATTGTTATCTTTGGAGAGTTGTTTGCAGTTGCCGTAATGGTTATGTGTATCCTATTCGTCACGGTTGACCTGGGACGCCCAGGACGTTTCTGGCATTTGATTCCTGGCATCGGGCGTTTTAACATTCCTGTGTCAATGCTGAGTTGGGATGTTGTGGCTTTACTTGGATATCTTGCGATAAATGCACACGTATGCGGCTACCTGCTATATATGAAATATCTTGGGAAAAAGCCAAATAAGCTACTTTACATGCCATTCGTTTTTCTTTCCATCGCATGGGCTATTTCCATCCATACCGTAACTGCTTTTTTGTACGTGGGTCTTGCCGGACGTCCTTTCTGGAATTCTGCCATTGTAGCCCCGCGTTTTATCGGGTCGGCATTCACTGCAGGGCCTGCGCTGATGATCATCGCCTTTCAGATAATCCGCATGACAACGGGCTATCACATAGGCGACCGTCCCTTCCGCTTGCTCAGGCAGATTATGACAATTTCGTTATTAACAACCCTTTTTCTGCTTGGATGCGAAGTTTTTAAAGAATTTTACAGCCAGTCTCTGCATAATTCGAGCGCCCGTTACCTGTTTTTCGGATTGCATGGACATTATGCGCTTGTGCCGTGGATATGGACAGCCATTACATTTGAGATTGCTGCAATTATAATACTCCTGAGCGGTTATTCCAGGAAACCCGGCAGTTTTGTTTGGTTAAACATGGCGTGCATCCTGGCAACAGTGGGCATCTGGATAGAAAAAGGGCCCGGTTTGATTATCCCTGGTTTTTTACCAACGCCGCTGGGAGAAATCGTGGAATATATCCCAACGTACAATGAGACTATGGTCTGTGTCGGTATATGGGCGATTGGGGCGCTTATTTTCAGTTGGATGCTGCGCCTTGCAATACCTATTTTATCAGGTATTTTTCGCAAGAAAAACGAATAGAATATACAAATCTTTCGCATTTAATGGAGGTATCATAAATTATGAATCATTTACTACGTTTCTTAGCAGCTATATCCGTCGTCGTTCTGCTGTATTGCACGGCTCAGGAAGCGGGAACCTTTTCACCGGCAACCATTACTCCTGAGTCAGCAGAGTGCATTCGGTGTCATAAAGACACATCCAAAACCCTTTATCAGCAATGGGGAGCCAGCAAGCATTACATGGCAAACATCGGATGCTACGAGTGTCATGTTGCAGAAGAAGGAGACGTTGATGCATTCCGGCATGACGTCAAACTGGCGGATGGAACAACTTATATAGGAAAACTTATCTCTGTTATCGTCAGTCCCCGCGACTGCGGCAAATGCCATGAACGTGAAGTAAAGGAGTTTTCGGAATCGCACCATGCCTATGCGGGAAACATACTGGGGTCACTGGATAATACTCTCGCTGAGGTAGTTGAAGGAAACCGTGGTTTTGTCACACCGGGATTTCCTGAAGGAGTATCTGCCGCAGCGGTAAATGGTTGCTGGCAATGCCACGGCAGCGAGGTAAAGGTGCTCCCCGGAGGCAAGCTTGACCCCGCAACATGGCCGAATACCGGCATCGGAAGAATCAATCCGGACGGCTCACGCGGTTCCTGTTCGGCCTGTCATTCGCGCCATATATTCTCATCAAAACAGGCGCGCCGTCCTGAAAACTGCGGCAAATGCCACATGGGACCCGATCATCCCCAGCTTGAGATATACGAGGAATCGAAACATGGCATAGCTTTCCATGCCAATATCGACAAGATGAACCTTGACAATCCCAAATGGATACTAGGAGATGATTACAATGCCGCCCCAACCTGTGCAACCTGCCACATCTCCGCTACGCCGAACCAGCCGGTAAACCATGATGTAGGAATGCGTATCTCATGGAATAACAGACCTGCAATATCTGTGCGCCCGGAACTGTCTGACGAGAAAATGGGGCTTCCCGGGGCAAAAGTAAACTGGCATACCAGGAGAGAAAATATGCAGGATGTCTGCCGCAATTGTCATAATCAGCAGTTTATTGACGCATTTTACCTGCAATATGACGCCCTGATTAATTTGTACCATGAAAAATTTGCAGCTCCTGGCAAAGAACTTATGGCGCTGGCTGCCCCGCTTCTCAAACCGGTGGAATTTGCCAATAAAATTGATTTCACGTGGTTCGAACTCTGGCACCACGAAGGCAGGCGCGCAAGGCATGCCGCAGCCATGAGCGGACCAGACTGGACACACTGGCACGGAACGTATGACCTCGCCAAAAACTTTTACTCTCATTTCATCCCTGAGCTTGAAGAACTAATAGAAAAGGGGAAAATTTCCGGCGATGAAATACAACAGAAGGCAGCAAAAATAACGGAAGAACGCCTCAATGAAATCCTGAACAGCGAGAACCACAGATGGTATCTGAATAAAATGAATCCGGAAGAAAAAGAAAAAAGAAAAGCCCGCCAAGAGGAATTCAAGGCGCGTTATACGAAGTAGCGCCGTTCGCGATATAGTTAAAAGCATCTGGTTTTCGAAAGTTTTATACTATAATATGCTTCGACTCCGCTCAGCATGACATGTTTTTCATAGATGACTTTTATTGTCACCCTGAGCGGAGTCGAAGGGTATTTCTATTTGTAAAAGGAAGACTCTGTTTAATGTTTCGAAAACCATATTTGTTTTGCTATATATACTCAATATGAACATATTGAGTATATTATTATAACAATAATTCACTCGGAATACTTATGTCGGTAACAACAACCTCTCCCGTATGATGTGGCCCTTCAGCGACATAAAATCCTTTTTTAGCGGCTGCAAACGTTACTGTTTTTTTCGCCTTGATCGCAGCCCCCAAAACCTTGCCTGTGTTGCTATCCAACCCGGACGGTATATCTACCGATATGATTGTTTTCTTCAGGGAATTAACCCCACAAATCAATGTCCTGAACGGTTCGCGTACTTCACCGGACAATCCTGTCCCGAACAGTGCATCAACAAGAATTGCATAGTTCTTTAAATTATCCAGCGCATCATTTACCGCTTGAATATCAATATATTCCTTTACCGTTATTTTCATATTCAGAAGAACCTTCAGATTTATGCCGGCATCGTCGCCTTTTAAAATATCCTCTTTTTTAGCAAAAAGAAAGACTTCTACCGGAACACCTTTATTATGGAGGTGTCTTGCGATAACAAACCCATCCCCTCCGTTATTGCCCTTGCCG
Source organism: Planctomycetota bacterium (assembly GCA_016873165.1). Classification (GTDB taxonomy): domain Bacteria; phylum Planctomycetota; class Brocadiia; order Brocadiales; family Brocadiaceae; genus Kuenenia. Next base: position 39,400 of record VGXV01000023.1, read on the forward strand.
CACAAAACGGCTATTTTTTCATTCTCCGGTTTATTGATCTCTTTCAATACTTCCTCAGCCACATTTCTTCCTGCATTTTCCATAAGAATAATGCCGGGAATCTGATAATCTTCAGTCGCCTTGCGGTCAAGTTCTCTCATTTCTTCGCATGTTAACGATTTCTTCATCTTAACACACTCTCAACAAATTCGTTGATCCCGGCTGCCCGACAGGCACGCCGCCGGTAATTGCAATAGTTTCATTTTCGCCAATATAGCCTGCCTGTTTTGCCGCTTCAATGCCCTTTTTCATCATATCGTCGGTATTTTCCATAGCTTCAGTAAGTACCGGAATAACTCCCCATACCAGAGCAAGACTTCTGTATGTGTCTACCGACGGCGTTACCGCGAGGATTTTCTGCCGTGGCCGATATTTTGAAATAAAACGCGCAGTACTTCCCGATTGGGTACAGGTAATAATTGTGTTCATATTCAGTTTATTTGCAACCTGGCACGTTGCAATGCTTATGGCATCAGGAACGGTAGTGGTATGGCTTTCCGGCATGCGGAATTTTTCATACATATTGATATGCGGCAAACCGGGCTCAGTTTCTTCCGCAATTTTCGTCAACATGCGAACCGCCTCAACCGGATAACGTCCTTTTGCCGTTTCTTCCGAGAGCATTACGGCGTCGCTGCCGTCAAATATCGCATTTGCAACATCGGTAACCTCTGCCCGCGTCGGGCGATAATTATTCACCATAGAACCAAGCATCTGCGTTGCGGTGATCACCGGTTTGGAGTATTTGTTAGCAAGCTTTATGATCATTTTCTGCACAGAAGGCACCCTTTCAAGCGGTATTTCAACCCCTAAATCTCCCCTTGCAACCATAATTGCATCGGCGGCATTCACAATTTTTTCGATATTATCCACCGCTTCGTGCTTCTCAATTTTTGCGATAATCGGTATTGTTTTTCCTCTTTTCCGGATAAGGTCACGCAATCCCGCTATATCTTCCGCCGTTTTTACGAAAGACATCGCTACATAATCAACCCCATGCTCTATCCCGAATTCCAGATCCCTTTTGTCCTTTTCCGTGAGTGGAGATATCGGCAAGGTTCGTGAGGGGATATTTATTCCCTTTTTGGAAGTTAAAACTCCTCCCACAATCACTTTGCAATAAACATTTTCTTCATCCTTCTGTATAATTTCCAATTCTATATCGCCGTCGCTTAACAAAATTGTATCACCAACCAAAACATTCAACGGCAAATCAGCATATGTCGTGGACACAACACGGTCATTTCCATCAATATCCCTGTTTGTGAGGATAAACGTATCGTTTGCCTTTAAGAAAACCGTTTCGGCAGAAAGTGTCCCGATTCTCATCTTTGGCCCGGATAAATCCTGTAATATTGCAACGGGCACCATTAATTTTTCAGCAATAGCACGAATATGGGAAATAGACTCCTCGTGCATGGATAATTCGCCGTGAGAAAAATTGAGACGCGCCACATTCATCCCGGCACATATCAATTGTTCAATCATGGCAGGAGAATTACTTGCAGGACCTATGGTACAAACGATTTTTGTTTTTCGATACTTGTTCATTGTTTGTGATTCTATCTGCAATTATCGGTTATCCGCCTTAATCTGCATCATATTACAGAATTTCGGCTATAAGTAATAATCTTCAAGACAATACGGTAAGGAAATTTGATGTTTGATAATATAATAGTTACGAATCAATGTCAATGCATTCGTGTATGAAACAGGGTAACATTTTTTACCGGCTTACTCCTTAGAAAATTCTTGACCTGTGAAACAAATTAACATAAAATTTCGTTTTAAATAACGATAAGTAGTAAATAATTATTATCAATTGACAAAGGAGATACGAAATGGGAAAGGTTAAATGTCCCGGCAGTATACGAAACGCAACACCTACGCCAATCGACCGGAAATGTCATAATTGCGGCTGTGATGTTGAAATGTGGAGCGATGAGGAAAAGGCGGATTGTCCGAAATGCGGGACTACCATATTTAAAGACAAGGTGCCCACATGCGTTGAATGGTGCAATTCTGCGGAAGAGTGCATGGGCAATATCCTTGATGTAAAAAAAATCAAAGAAGAAGCGAGAAAAAGAGCGGAAAAAGACGGAGATCCCAGATTCTTTAATAAGGTTACAGAAATGATTAAAAAGAAGAGAGAAGAGAAAGGATGTACCTCGTAAAAGCATGAAGCTTCAAAAAAGCAGATATTTGTATAGTCAGGCTATAGAAATATCTGCTTTTTTGTATCACTTTAGTTTTTTGAAAAAATATGATTTCCAGCTATTTTGCAACCCTGACAGGGTTCTGAAACCCTGTCAGGGTTAAACCGGTAAGCAAGATTTACCTTATGTTGTCACAGTTTTTCAAAAAACTAAAGTGATACGCTTTTTTTGTTCTCTTCGATTACTTTCTTTCGTTATTTCATCTCCTTTTTGACATTATTTTATTAATACATTCATCTTCTTTTATCATTGTCCATAAAACATATACTCATCATTCGACCCTGTGCGATTGGCGACCTCATTATCACATTGCCCACCCTGCATGCTTTACGCGAACACTTTCCCAACTCATCTATTGAAATCATGGGGTATCCGTCGTACCTGGAACTCGTTCATGGCCGTTTTTATGCCGATGCTATTAGCAGGTTTGACCATCCGGATATTTCGATATTATTCAGAAAAGATGCGCAGATACCCAACTCGTTAACAAAGAAATTATTGAAATTTGATCTCGTCATCGCGTTTATTTCAGATAAGGATAAAACCTTCACGCAAAATCTTTACAACTCAGGCGCAAAAAAAGTTCTGTGCCATGAGCCCTTCCCTGAAGGCTCTGGGTCAATTCATATAATCGATCATCTTCTGAATTCTCTGAAATTATTGGAAATACCATATTCAAACTCCACACCATACATTTATTTGACCAAAGAAGACCTGATGGAAGGAGAAAATTTTTTACGCATCAATGAACGTAATACAGGACAAAAAATGATTGCTATTCATCCGGGAAGCGGCAGTACTCATAAATGCTGGTCATTAGCAAATTATTTCTCAATAATTCAATGGTTAACAGAACATCCTGACGCACAGATTTTCATCATAACCGGACCGGCAGACACCGTTATTCATCACCATATCAGCAAATTATCATACAATAACATTTGCGTAATCAACAATCAACCCCTGCCAAAACTTACCGCGGTACTACAACGGTGCGATCTTTTTATCGGAAATGATTCCGGCATTACCCATCTAGCAGCGGCAGTGGGAATTCCAACCATTGCAATATTCGGCCCCACCGACCCTGACGTATGGGGGCCGAAGGGAAAATCGGTTAAAATATGCCACCACTCAACACCTTGCAGCCCCTGTTCGGATGAAGAGAGAAAAACTTGTTTTCCCAAAACGTGTTTGGATTCTATTACCACAAAGAGTATAAGAGAAGAAATATCAAGGTTTCTCTCCGTAGAAAAACTCGGATAAACATTTATTTCTAACTCCTGAGCTAAAGTAACGCTTTGTTTGTCTGATTTTTTATGAAATATTTCAAAAGAATGTAAAGTGCCTTATTGTGTAAAATAACTATCATTTAAGATTTAAGATGCGACCCTCTTCGGAGCTCAATGGCAAGGCACGCCTTGCCATTACAAATCATATCCATTATAGGCGGATTTTTTCAAAAAACTAAATTGTTACGATTTGTTTGACTATAATCAACCTTGTTTTCTCATTGCGGATGAAAGAGACCCTTTAGAATCATTACAGAAAAAATCGGTCACCGTGCTTCTTATTCCATCGGGAGCATTCCCAAATTTTTGCAAATCCATCATTCTTGTTCCCATGGAGAGACAGGTTTCATACCTGCCTCTCCATGTGAACACAATTGTGAAGAAATCGCATGCTTTCGTGGCAGAAAATTAACGATCGAGGGAAATAACCCGCAGTTTTGCCTTTTGTCCGGCAATGGAAAAGATAATGCTTGTGGTTCCGGGGGAGACGCCATGTATGGTAAAAAATGCCTTTCCGGTTGCGTCGGTAATGGTTTCCGGGGTAACGGTTGCAATGTGAGGTGCAGCGCTAAGAGCCTTGATCTTTAACCCGAAAAGAGGGCCGCTATCTTTATCCAACAGTGTAACGCAGACATTATTTTCTGAACCCGAATGAAGGGTTATTTTGAACGGGCGCACAATGATGGTAAGTTCCTCTTCATCGCGCGGTATTTGAGCGCAGGAATTGAGGAAAAGGAAACTGCTCAATATAATGAGCAGAGACAATAATGTTAGTTTCCGATGATTCACGGATTTGACTTTCCTCATAAAATCAACAGGATGTTTTATTTCATGTATTACTTTTCCTTGCCTTCATCCTTTTCTTCCTGCTCCATCTTGTCCAGACGCAATATGAGCCAGATCGATGCGCCTATTGCAAATGGCAGCAATATATATTGGATAATTTCGAGTTTTGACCGGGGAGTTGGAGTTATTTCAGGAAGTGGAGGAGGTTGTTGTTGTGCAGAGATGGGTTCCCCTGTTTGATTACTTTCCTGTGTCGCTTGGGCGTAAAGGGAAACAACAGATGACAGACTGCTTGTTAAGAGAAAAAAGCAAATTAAAAACAATAATTTTTTCATAAGGGAATTTTTTAATAATCTCATTTCGAAAATACGAGTTTCTTATAAATATCGAATTCTTTTTTCGCCTCTTCGTTTTTGCCGAGTTTATTATACGAATTTCCCAGCAATAGGTGTGCGCCGGCATTTGCAGGATTTAATTTGATCATTTTTTTGCAAATTTCCACCGATTCATCATAGAGGCCTTTTTTATTATAGGCAAATCCAAGATTATAGAGTGCATCAATATTTTCCGGAGCAATATCTAAAACTTTTTTAAACGCTTCAATGGCTTCATCGAATCTCTCTGCATTATTATATACGACTCCAATGTTATAATGACTTGAGATATGATTCGGATTAATGGCAAGCGCCTTATGGTATGCCTTTATTGCTTTATCGGTCTCGTTTCTTTTGCCGTAAATACAGCCCATGTTATAGTAGACAGTGGCATTGTTTTGATCCAGAGCGACATATTTTTCAAATGCCTGAATAGCATCGTCAGTCATGTGTTTTTTATAGCAAAGGGTTCCCATCTCAAGGAGAGTCTTGGCGTCATCGGGGTCCAATTCGACCATTTTTTTATAGTTTGCAATTACTTCGCTTGTTTTGCCTGAATTGCTGTATATCAAAGCGAGCATTTTAAATGCTTTTTTCATTGCAGGGTCTAAATCTATTGCCAGATTAAATGCTTCTATCGATTCCTCTATCAGTCCCTGGTTAAAGAGTTCATATCCTTTATCGTAATACTCTATCGCTGTAAGGGGTTTTTCCCGGACAGTTTGTTCTGATTGTTGTTTTTGATCAATGATAACCTGCTGTTCCGTTGGAGTCGGCTCCACCGTTGTCTTTGGCGCTTGATTGTCAACAATGTTTTTTGCGTCTTCAACGGGTTTTACACTTGTTGCAACCGCATAGGGAACAGGAGTGGCGGCAACTGTTTTTAGTCGTTCTATTTCAATTATTTCAGTAGTTACCGGGCTTTCTTTTTTACCGCATCCCACATTGGCAATGACCATGCAGCAGGCAAAAAAAATCGTACAATTGCAGATTGATTTTAATCCCAAAAGAAATTCAAAATAATGATATGGTTTCTTCATTTTGTTTTCTCCGAATTCCTTTTTAAATATAATGTTAGCAACTTAATGGCATTGTAGTATGACAAGTTGAATTGTCAAGAAAATTAACTCTTACTTGAAAGCTATTTTTATTTTGTTATTTGGAAATTACGTGTTATAAGAATATTTACGTTATCAATAGTGCTTAATATTAACGGAGAAAAATTAAAAAATACAGTCAATAATCAGGTTTTTCCACAACATATGGATGAAAATAAAACAAAGCAACAACTTATTGAAGAAATAAAGGTATTGCGTCAAAAATTGCATGAGTATGAGGCTCGGCTATTAAAAGCAGAAGATGCCGTTGCATGGGAGGCAAAAGTTAACGCAACATTGGTGGAGTTGTCAAAGGCTTTAATAAAGCCGGACAATTCAATTGAAAATTTGTCGATGCTTGTTCTGGGGTATGCAAAATATCTGACAAACAGTCCTGTTGGGTATGCCGGATACGTTGACAAACAAACGAACAGTTTTGTTTCTCCTGCGATAACCAGTGAGGTTTCAGAAATATTCGATATACCAAAAGGAAACATTGAGTTTAATGATTTTCGTGGACCATGGGGATGGGTGCTGGAAAATAAAAAATCTCTTGTAATGAATGAGCCGTCAGATGGTTCGGGTGCAAATGTGTTATTAAGAAAGAGTGTACCATTGAAACGGTTTTTGTCCGTGCCGGCCATGCTCGGCAAGATAATTGTCGGGCAGATAACCGTGGGAAATGCTGCAAATGCATATTCCGAAAAGGATATTCAGTTGTTGGAACGCATTGCGGTGCTCTATTCCATTGCTATCCAGCACCTGTGGACGGAAGAAGTAATTACGCACATGGCATATTTTGATGAAATCACCAATCTGCCAAACAGACGATTATTTAATGATCGCCTCTTTGTAGCCATTTCAAACGCAAACCGATACCGGAACAGACTTGCAGTAATGTTTCTCGACCTGGATGGATTTAAAAATGTTAATGATACGCTTGGCCATCAAATGGGAGACCAGTTACTTGTAGAAATTGCTTATCGATTGAGCCATACTGTCCGGCAGTCTGATACTGTTGCGAGAATGGGCGGCGATGAATTTACTGTTTTGTTGACACAAGCAGAGCATGAAAAAGATATAATCAATGTGGCAAATAAAATACTGAAAGCGGTAAGACAGCCGATAATGATCGATGGCAACGAAATAAACATTACCATCAGTATCGGAATTGCACAATACCCTGATAATGGTAAAGACGTGAATGCACTATTGAAAAGCGCGGACATCGCCTTATATCGTGCAAAAGAATTGGGTAAAAATAATTATCAATTTTCATCTAATAGAGAATAGTCCGTCAGAGTCTGTTATTCCTGGTGCATCTCCTATGAAAAAAATATTTGGTTGTGTGCTATTTGCATCTTCTCTTTTTCTATTTCCTATAAAAACACATGCTATCGGCAAATTACAGCAGGATTTACCGTATGCCGTCAGTGAACAAACACAGATTTGTATATTATGCCATAGAAATGTGACGCCGGGCATCGTAGAAGATTGGAAAACAAGCAGGCATTCGAAAGTAACCCCTGAAATCGCTCTTAAAAAACCATTATTGGAAAGAAGAGTTTCGAGCGAGACGATACCGGAAGATATTGGTTCGGTTGTCGTTGGATGTTATGAATGCCACAGCCAAAATAGTTCTCTCCACAAAGACAATTTTGAACATTTCGGATTTCACATCAATGTAGTTGTGTCTCCAAACGATTGCAAAACATGCCATGCAAAAGAAGCGGCGCAATTTTCCGGCAGCAAAAAAGCATATGCGTTAGACAATCTGAGGGAAAATCAAATCTATAGCCAATTTGTTGATGCCGTTCCGTCAATAAAAGAAGTAAGAGATAGCACTATCCATTATTCAAATGCATCTGAAAAATCGAAACTGGAAACATGCTATGCATGCCATGGCGCCGAAATAACAGTGGACGGTATGAGAAAAATTAAAACCAATTTCGGAAATATTGAAGTTCCCAATCTTAAAAACTGGCCCAATCAGGGGGTAGGGAGGATTAATCCTGATGGGAGTCGTGGTGCATGTACTTCATGCCATCCAAGGCATAGTTTCTCTATCGAAATAGCAAGAAAACCCTATACCTGTTCCCAGTGTCATCTTGAACAGGATATACCTGCTTACGAAGTATATAATGAGAGCAAACACGGAAACATATTTCTTTCAAAACAGGATACATGGAATTGGAATAATGTGCCGTGGAGGGTTGGCATGGATTTTCAAGCGCCCACCTGCGCAACATGTCATAATAGTTTGCTGGTAAACCCTGAAGGCAAGGAAATTGTGTCCCGGACGCATGATTTTGGTTCGCGGTTATGGGTAAGAATATTTGGGCTTATTTATTCTCATCCTCAGCCGAAAAGCGGGAAAACGTACGAAATAAAAAATAAAGATGGGCTGCCTTTGCCTGCGACATATATGAATGAAGTGGCCGCAGAATATTTGATCGATGAGGAAGAACAATTGGTACGAAAAAATGAGATGAAAAAGGTTTGCAATAGCTGTCACAATAATGATTGGGTTTCCGGTCACTTTGAAAAATTCGATTCAACATTATCAGAGACAGATACGATGGTTTTAAATGCTACAACTCTTATGAAAAACATGTGGGACAAGGGGTTTGCCGATGCATCAAATCCTTTTGATGAATTAATTGAAATGTTGTGGGTAAAACAATGGTTTATTTATGCAAATTCAATCCGGTTTGCCTCTGCAATGATCGGACCCGATCGCGCTACGTTTAAAAACGGGTGGTGGCAGTTAACGGAGAATTTCCACAAAATACATGAATTTGCAAAAAAATGCGAATATGAACATTGATAGATATACCCTGCATGCCGGATTATCAGTGTCTGTATTCATATAAATGAGTTCCGCGGAACAATCCATCACAAAAAATTGCTTGTTTTGTGATACACGTCATATAACCATAGTTGAAAATATGATATAAATAAAAACGATTGATGTCAGTCAATTATTTTTATCGCGTATTTTGACTACAGCAGTATTGTATTTTACAAGAACATTCATGCATTTCCCGTTAACCATGAAAAGTAATGAAGTCATAAATCAAACAGCAATAGAAGAAAAATATGTCCAGGACTTGTCTGAGGTTTTCTGCAAGATCGGAAAAGCTCTCACCTCTTCATTGGACCCCAAGGAGGTATTCAGACGCGTTATGATTACCATAGGGGAATATTTTGCGCCTCAGTACTGGTCGTTGCTCCTTATTGAAGAAAGAACGGAGAGACTGAAGTTTGAAATTGTGATGGGAGTGAATGCCGGTAAACTGGAAGGCGTTTTTCTGAAAAAAGGAGAAGGGCTTGCCGGGTGGGTTTGCCAGAACAATCAATCGGTTATTGTGGAAGATGTGCGGAATGACCCTCGCTTCTGCACAAGAATTGACAGCATATTGGGGTTTACTACAAAATCGGTGATATGTGTGCCTCTGTTAAATGGAAATAACCATGTGATGGGCGCTATTGAACTGATAAACAAGGTTATGCCTGAATCAAGTATTTCTGATACCTCTAAGCGTAATCATCAAACAAAAGGTTTTACAATAAAGGACATGGTAATTTTATCCTCTATCGGCACCTTTGCAGGAGTTGCAATAGAGAATGCCTTTCTTCATCAGACGGTAAAAGAAATGGCGATGATTGACTCCCTTACCGGTTTGAACAATCGTCATTATTTTAACGAGGAATTCCGTCTTGAAGTTGAACGTGTTAAACGGTATCAAAGGCCTGTTTGCATACTGATGATGGATGTTGACGGATTAAAAACCATTAATGATACCCATGGGCATCTTATGGGTGACAAAGCGCTTTGTGCAATCGCGAACATCCTGAAAACAGCAGTGCGTGAATCCGATATTCTCGCAAGATTTGGCGGGGATGAATTTATCATGCTTATTCCGATGGCGGATAAGTCTGTCGGGATTGAGCTATCAAACCGGATTCAACATTTAATTGATCAATGGAACAAACAATCATTGATTCCCGGAATGAAATTGGGATTGAGTATCGGTGTATATTCCGGCGATCATAAGGAAATAGATGATATTCTGAAATTTGCCGATCTGGAACTGTATGAAACAAAAAATCTCAGAAAAAAAGCCGAAGACATTATTTCTGATGCCCAAATACGCCAGTATCTCTGGGAGAACATTTCTCAGGGAAAGAAGAATAAACATCAGTTGTGAAGAAATGTTGCCTGTTATTAAAGACACGACGGGCAAAGGGGGAGCATTCCCGATTTTTTGTAACTCATCATTTATAGTATGCTTCGACTCCGCTCAGCATGACCCGAACTGTCACCCTGAGCGGAGTCGAAGGGTTGAGTTTCTCAGTGACATGAGGAACTTTTCATATTCGGCAGAATTGTTTTATTTACAAAAAATCGGGAATGCTCCCGGCAAAGGAAACCTTTAGAGCGCCGGCTGTTGGTAAAATTACCGGAAGAACTATTTTATTAAAGGAGGGTTATATGATTTTATGTTTTACAACCGTGATAGGTTTGTGATATCATACTCCGCAGTAATTGAGATCAGGTAATTCAGCACAAGAATATTGTTTATGAAGCATTTATTACGTATCCTCTCTCTGCTTCCCCCAAAACCCTCGTATCAATCAGTATTAATTCATTTAACGCCTATTCTATGATTGTATGGTAAACACAACAAGCGTTTCCGTTATTCGTTGCGAAGACTATGACAAGAAAAAGATTTCCTCTGCCCTTGACCAGACTTTCGGATTTTTCGGTGGCCTTGATAATATTATAAAAAAAGGCTCCAAAGTACTTCTGAAACCGAATTTTCTGAAAGAGAGTTCTCCCGAAGATTGTACGGTTACTCATCCTTGTGTTATTGAAGCAATAGCAGAAAAACTATTGGAATTTGGTGCAATACCTGTTATTGGAGACAGTCCTGCTTTTGGGGCGGTATCAAAGATTGCCAGGCGTTTGAATCTTGATGCGTTTGCGGAGAAACACGGGATCGATATTATTGAGCTTGATAACGTACGCAGAGTAAAAGCAACATGCGGGGAAAAAACCTTTCACTTAACGGTTTCCGGGAAAGCGTTGGATGTCGATGCGGTTATCAATATTCCCAAACTCAAGGCGCATGTGCAATTGTTATATACGGCTGCGGTGAAGAATATGTATGGTTGTGTAAGCGGCAAGAGAAAGGTGTGGAGACATTTCCGGTCAAACAACGACCTGAGATGGTATACGGAGATGTTGCTGGCGAATTATCATAGAATAAATCCGTCATTTACTATTGTAGACGCAGTCATGGCAATGGAAGAGCGCGGTCCTTCGGGAGGAATTCCCAGAAAAGTGTCATTGTTAATTGGCGGCAGGGATTGCATTGCCATTGACCGTGTGATTGCGGAGATTATTGGGATACCGCCATCCGAGGTTCCTATTTTACGAACGGCAAAATTACATAATATGGGGGAGCAAGATTTGAACAGAATAGAAATTTATGGAGAATCATTGTCTGCCGCAAAGGTTGAAAACTTCAGGCTTCCGAAATTAACGCCGATAGGGTTTAATATTTTTAGGGTGGTAAAAAGCCTTTTTAAACACTTATGGATGAAAAATTTCGGGAAAACAGCAGCAATTCTTTTTTTATTTATGATAATGTTGCCTTTAAATGCTTTTTCAGAGGAAGAAAAAGTGACCAGATTACAGCATTTTCCGCAAAAAGTGGAGGTTGGTGATATTGTTCATGTGCCGACAGGAATAACAATGCACCTTTCTGATTTGTCAAAATTTTTTGATTCCGCAAGCATTCTCTATGTGGGGGAAATTCATGCCTTGAAGACCACTCATGATGCCCAATTAAAGGTTTTAAAGGCATGTTATGAAAAATACGGGGAAAATATAGCTATTGGCATGGAAATGTTTACAAAGCCCTATCAGCCATTTTTAGACCAATGGGTTGCCGGAGAAATTGATGAAGGAAAATTTCTGGAATATACGGATTGGGATAAGCAATGGGGCTTCGATTATTATCTGTATAAAGATATATTGGACTTTGCGCGGGAAAAGAAGATCAGCGTGCGCGCATTAAATGCGCCAAAGGAAATGGTCAAAATGGTGAGCGAAAAAGGGCTTGAATCTTTAACACCCGAGGAAAAGACCGGACTCCCCGAAATTGATACCACAGGTTTTTTTCACCGTGTTTATTTACAGGAAGTTATTGGCGGGCATATGCACGGAAAGGAAAATCTTGAAAAATACAACAATGTTCAATGTCTGTGGGAAGAATATATGGCGCAATCCATCGTGGACTATTTATCCTCCTGGGAAGGCAAAGGGAAGAAAATGTTAGTTTTTGTGGGAAACGGCCACATAATCTATGATATTGGAATCCCATCCAGGGTGTTCAGGCGGACGTTCCTGCCGTATTACACTTTCTACCCGACTATGATCAATGAAGGAATACCGGCCAGGGAGCATCATATGTTTCTCTCTTCTATTCCATTAGAACCGGCAGACTTTGTATGGGTTGTTTCAACTACCACCGCCCAGTCGCAAAAAATCTATCTGGGTGTTCATTTGGAAAACCGGGAAGACAAGAAATTAGTTATACAAAAATTGAGAGAGAACAGCCCTGCTGAGAAGGCCAGTCTTATGCCGGGCGATATTATTTTGTCGGTTGATGGCAAGGCAATGAATTCTGTCGGTGAATTGGTGCATTACCTCCAAACAAAGCGCTTTGGAGATACGTGTACCGTTAATATTGATCGCGATGGCACGAAAATCACGTATGCGGTCATATTATTTGAAATGAAGTAGAGAATGCAATATTATTAAAACCTTCTAAGATAAAATACTTTGAATTTCCGCATCCAATCCCTTTCTCCATTCCAGATATTTTTTCGGAAAAGGTTTTTTGTTTTTCAGCATATTGAACAAATAATTAATCCGCGACTCTACCATTAATTGAGCCAGTTTTGTGTTATCATGCACATATTTTCCTATCAAATTCAGTATCTTTTCTTTATTTTTGTAAAATGTTTCTACCAATTCCACAACATGAGATATGTCATGGGAAACTCTTTTTGTAAAAAAGTCAATTATTGTGTCCGGAAATGCAAGGATATCCTCATCTTTATCAATAATAAGACATGCGTTATTGTCAATAGCATGTATTTTGCCATCGCCGGTAAATAATGTGTTTCCCAGATGTCTGTCGCTGTTTCCGATGATAAAATCAAAGATCATCAACCGTTCGTAATCCTTTTTTTCATGAGGGGTCATTTTGTCTATTTGATATCCGTCTTTTGCGTTTTTGACCCATTCCTGGATGGAGCCATTATACCGGATATCGCCAATGGTATCGTCAATTACCATAGTTTTTGGCACCAATCCGAGCCCGACAACTTTATCAATCTGATACACCATAGCCTCCCGAATGGGAGTATCGGGGTTTTCTGCCATCCAGTAATGTCTGATATCGCATTTAAACATCACGCAACTTCCGTCTTTAAAAGTGATTTTTTCAGGCCCACGGGGACCTCCCATCCATCGCTCATATTCCACACTTTGTATTTCTTTATCTTTTATGCTTCCGTAAATATCATGTTCGGGGTTGTTATCAAAGGGAATACCGGTATGTTTGTGAGAGTCCATATATTTTAACCTCCTAACCGTAATGCGTTTTCCTTTGGCAATCCTGCCTTATAGATTTTTTCCATTGCGGAATGAATATTGTACTTGACCCGCCTGATCTGCACGGTCTTTTGCCCGGAATCGTAAATAGCGTACGATGCCCGCAAATCCCAATCGCGTGGCTGTCCGACACTTCCCACGTTGATAAGCGCCTTTTGAACATTATTTAAATCAAAGATATGTCCTTTCTCCAGCCGGATAGCGCCATCAATGAGGAATAGCGCTGATGGCACATGGGTATGTCCGTAAAAACAAAGCGGTGTATGTAATTTATCAAAACTTAATTGAGCGTCTGAAAGACATGTGATGTAGTTAAAGAATTCCGGCCTGTTCAGAGAAGCATGCACAAGGGTAATGTTGCCGCATTCCTCAACCAGCGGCATATTCCCCAGAAAATCTTTATAACTTTTTGAAAGCTGCTTTGACGTCCATAGAGCGGCTTCTTTTGCTGCCTTATTGAAGTAACTCAGGGGAAATTTTCCTACCACGGCATAATCGTGATTGCCTGCGACAATTTTACATTGTAATTGTTGTATTAAATCAATGCACAAATCAGGTTCGGCGGCATAACCGACAATATCACCCACACAGTATATTTCATCGACACATTCCTTCCGTATTTCATCCGCAACGGCAGCCAGCGCCTCATAATTGCTGTGTATGTCGCCTATTATCGCGTAAATCAATACTCAGCCCCCTTTATTATAATTTCAATAAGCTTCTTTCGGTGGTATCCATTTGCCATCCGCAAAAGCAACATAAATGGTTCTAACAGAGATACAACAAATAGTAAGTGTAAACTTCGTACAATCAATAAAAAATATTTTAACACAGGCTATTGGCGAAAGGCAATTGAATCATTGTGGGGAAAAAGCTTGATGGGAGATGGGAAGAAAACCCGTATTCTCGCTCCCGGTCTCCTGTTTGACTATACAACGGGAGCATTCCCGATTTTTTGTAAATAAAACAATTCTGCCGAATATGAAAAGTTCCGGAACACTTTAGTTTTTTGAAAAATTGCCCATATCTTAACCCCATGCTTCAGCATGGGGTTAATGGAAAAACAATGATGGGCTTCAGCCCTGAGGTAAACTTAGCCCAATATCTTTCACTGTATTAGGTTGTAGAGACAAGTTTCAAACCTGTCTCTACTAAAGCCAGTGTATTTATTGTTGATATCTCCGCACTAAAGTGCGGAGTTAATGGATGCGAAATTTGCTCCATGCGCCAATATTAGAGGTGCATTATAAAACAAGGAAAATCGAAGTCTTTTTCAAAAAGCTAAAGTGTTACAAAGTTCCTCATCTCACAGAGAAACTTAACCCTTCGACTCCGCTCAGGATGACAGTTCGAGTCATGCTGAGCGGAGTCGAAGCATACTATAAATGATGAGTTACAAAAAATCGGGAATGCTCCCCTATACAAGTTATTCCGGAAAAATCGTATCCCGTGTTTCAGGAAGTGTTCCATGCATGACTTAATATGGTCAGATACAGATACGATTAATGCATAACACATAACATACTACTAATTAATGTGTTAGAGAAATAGCCTTAAGCCCCCTTTCTTAAATTTTGTGAAAATATAAAGCATTTGATCATAAAAAAAGCGGGTATTATCGAAAAAAGTATCTGTTTAAAACGATGGTATTCGGTGCAAAATATCATTTTTGCAAAAATCAGACATTTTGCCGTTCATCTTTTTAATTGTATCTATGTTATCGTAAATATATAAGTTACAACGAAACGTGATACGCTTCTTTCCTATAACATCCCCCCAAATGGATGCCCCCATTTTTTTCTGACCTGCAAAAAAGTGTGTCATGACACACTTTTCGTGTGACACACAAGTGTGCCACAAAATTCACCTGGCCCCGTTTTCAAAATATTGAATTTTCTTAAGTGCCGGTATTTACAAGACTTAATTTTTTTGACACATTTCTAAAACCATGAAGATGCATGTTTTTTTACATGGCACAATATTTGTGTATATTGATAACGGCTGCTATTTAATAGCGGTAAATTTCAGGATGAGGTTTCTTCTCGTTTATTTCTGTCAGGGGTCTAAATCATATAACGTTTGTGCTGAACGTAGAAAAAAGAAAAAGGGGAAAAGTAACGTGATCAGGAAGCAACCGAAAATATTAATTGCAGAGGATAAAGATGTATCAGGCGGAGTCATAAAAAATTACCTGCACAACAATGGTTTTGCCGTGCTTGAAACTCCGTATAAATCCGTTTTCCATACGTACATTAAGGAAAATAATATCGATCTTGTATTATTTGAATTTTCTTGTAGCACAACGAATAACGTGTTAACCATTGTAAAAAGAATACGCACGTTGGACAAGTCTCTCCCTATTATTATGGTTACAGAAGATAGTTCTGCGGAAAATATTATTGCCGCTCTTAGAATAGGAATCGATGATTATTTTAAACACCCTGTTAAAAAAGAAGATATCATAGAAAGTATTGAACGTTGCCTGTCAAACAAAGATGCAAAAAAATCATCATCTCGCCCCGCGCACCAGGAAGCAGCCAATAAACAAAAACTGATCGGAATAAGCGCCGCAATGGAATCCGTCAGAATGAACATCAAACAGATGTCCAAAACCGATGCAAATGTGCTTATTACGGGAGAGACTGGCACCGGCAAAGAACTTGTCGCTAATCTTATTCACAAAAATAGCTCCAGGGCGGGAAAGCCATTTGTTTGTATTAACTGTACTGCCATACCCGATCATCTTCTGGAAAGTGAACTTTTCGGGTATGAAAAGGGTTCTTTTACGGGAGCGGATGCCTTGAACGCGGGGAAACTGCAAGTGGCTGATGGCGGCACTGTTTTCCTTGATGAAATCGGCGATATGAGCCTTTATCATCAGGCAAAGATACTGAGGACAATTGAGAGCAAAGAAATACAGCGTGTCGGCGGAAGACATACGATTCCGCTGAACATCAAGATTATTGCCGCGACCAACCAGGATCTGGAACAGATGGTTGCGGAGGGAAAATTCAGAAAAGATTTATTCTATCGGCTCAACGTCTCGAATATAAACCTTCCTTCATTAAGAGAACGGAAAGAGGACATACCTGACCTGCTTCACTATTTTATCGGCACGTTAAACAACAAATATCAAAAAGAGATAGTGGGTTTTACCGCGGATACCGTGAAGGATTTGATGCATTATAACTGGCCTGGCAACGTTCGCGAGATGAAGAATATCCTTGAATCATCCTTTATGAATTTTCAGACAAAGTGGGTTACCTTAACGGACTTGCCTGAAAATTTTCGAACGAAGGTCATACAATCCAGAATCCTTCATTACAGTGAAAAAGATCAGTTATTAAACGCGCTCGTTACCACAGACTGGAATAAAAGCAAGGCAGCAAAGCAGCTTAACTGGTCAAGAATGACCGTGCATCGGAAAGTAGTAAAATACCAATTACACAAGATGCAAAATCCATGATCTACAAACCACGATTCGCGATGCACGATGTTTAGTCCATTTTCCCATCGCGCAAAGCCGCCAAGCCACAAAGATTCATTTCGTAATATTTTTTCCCATTCTTCGCGACGCAGAACCCGCACGTAATTAACTTCGTACCTTGCATCTTGCATCCCGTATCCAGTTTTTTGCATCCTTCATCATGAATCATGAATCATGAATCGTGCATCCTGCATCCGTCTTGTGTATCGTGTATCGCATATCCCGTATCCCGTATCCTGCATCGCGAATCTTGTTTCGTGCATCATGCATCGTGCATCGTGTACTCCCAACTCCCCAACTCTTTAACTCTTCAACTCCCCAACTCTTAAATCCCAACTCTTCCCCGACTGTCCCCTTTTCAAAAAATGTCACACATGTTACACCCCTGTTACACTTTTCTGTTACACTTTATTTACCATACAAAAAACATCATTTTTTTCATTCAAATTTTTTCTTATACACATCTGATTACTAAAAATTTTCATATCAGCATTTAACCTATTTCAAATGTAGTAAGCAGTCATAACTAAAGCCATTATGAAAATAAGAATAATGGGAAAATAGTTCAAAATCCCACTTAATAAAGGGGGATGCAGGGGGTTGTTTCAATAAAATTAAACACACATCAATAACACTCTTTTAACTTCCAACCTTAAAAAAGTGTAACACCCCCCTGTTACACTTTTTGATAAAACAAAAAAACACAAAAAATCCATAATTTGCCAGACCCAGTAAAATAGCAGGTTACAAGGCAGTAATACATTTAACCCTCTCATTGGTATTCCCTTTGCTCCACTAAGGGAACTGTTAAAAACCATTATCTGTGAAATCAGTGGAATCTGTGGTTTCTCATGTATTTAAGCAGATACATTAAAACGCTTTATGAAAAACAATTCAAATGTTGAACATAAGAAAAACAAACCCCTCGAAGGTCAATATGCAAATTGCTTCCAAATCGGGCAAAATGAATTTGAATTTGTGCTCGACTTTGGGCAATCGTACGATGAGGACGGAAAGGAAACCTTTCATACAAGAATCATCTGCAATCCTTACTCTGCGAATATCCTGTTAAAGTTGCTGCAAAAATCGGTTAAGGAGCATGAGGAGATGTTTGGGGACATAGAGGACGACTAAGAATTATTCTTAAAATGTAGTGGAGTAAATAGGCGCAATATTACGAAATAAGTAAAAGTTGGTTTTATTGAACAATAAAATATCCTTAACAGGTAAAAGCATAATTTTTTTGTTAATCGGTAACTGTTCCAACTTTTCAGAAAAAGTGGAGAATAAATTTTATGGCAGATAATAAATTTCCAGTTGTTGTTGTTCATGGAGTTGGCTCTGGGAAAAATAAAGATCGGGCTGGGTTTTCACGAGAGCTTTCCAACAATGTACACGAAGTAGCAAGACCTGTTATTCGTGTAGGTCCTTATGAAAATATAAAGAATACCTCTGAGATAGATCAAAACGATGGTATTTTTTGGCAGGAAGCTCTCTGGGAATCCGTTAATGATTTGACAGATGAAGCATTTAAAGCTTTTGCGAGAGCACAGTTTCTTAATACTCCCGCAGCATGGCTTTCTTCTACGCTCTTTGATATTGTTTCAGATGTGCCTCTTTACTTAGGTCCAAATGGTGTAGAAATAAGAAAAGTAGTGAAAGAGGTTATTTTGAAGCATCCGCATTGTGTACTTGTAGGTCATAGTTTGGGTTCCGTTATTTCTGCTGATATTTTAAGAGAAGCACAACACACAGATAATTTTTCTACAATGCTCGTATCTGCCTTTATTACTATTGGAAGCCCATTAAATCTATTAAAAATGAGGAATCACATGGATAATCCATTTCCATTTAAATGGCATAATTTTTACTATCCAAAAGATCCAATTGCCGTAGATGGTGACTTGAATGAATCCGAATTTCCTGGGGTAAAAAATCATACTTTAAGTGCGGGAGAAACTTTTGCGGTATCACATACTTCTTATTGGTCATCTACTGTTTTAGCCTTTACTGTTTATTCAATGTCTCATGGGGAGGAAAGAATTATATGAAATTATATAGCATAAAATATTTGATCAAAACAGTAATTACTCCGGTTTTTTTAATATTTTGTTTAACTTCTTGTGTTGTCGTTGGTGATGGCGTAGTGAAAGCTGTTGAGAGTTACTATGTTACCTCAAAGAAAGATGTGCTTGTGGTATCAGGTGAAACAGCATCGCATCCTGTTTATGGCGTTTTCGATATCGACAATCCTGTAGTACTTGAAAAAAAATATGAAAATGAAAATGGGGCTACGATCGAATTTAAAAATGATGAAACTGTGTATTATGCTGTGATTAAGCAAGCTGGTAAAGAGAGTGAATTTCAGTTCCTCAACTATGGATCCCAAAATAAGAAGAAGGTAGTGGGTATATGTTGGAAAGCTGAGTGATAAGTAAATATTTATGTTTAATAGTTCTTTAAATTGTCAAAATTAGAAAAATATAACTATTGATCAAACAAATCAAATACTTAAGAATTTTAAATATTGGAAGATAAATGGAATTCACAAGGAAAGAAGATTTTCTGAAACATGTATAATATTTTTTTTCAAAGTAAATTAAATTTAGTACAGAAACTTTAAGAAATTTTGTTTTAGGAGAGAAAAATGGAGAAAAAAAATATATTAAAATATGCATTTTGTTTTACCATTTTCTGGTTATTCATAGTAGGGTGTACTCCAGAAAAGGCAAAAGCACTTAGAACAGCTGCCGTTCAATTCAAGATAGAATCATTAGAAGGTATTAAAGAGATAGAAAAATTGTTGACTGAAGAGGTTGAAGCGCCCCCGAGAACCAATTCTCAGATTAACGAGGAATTTGTAAATAATTTTTTACAATTGGCACAGAATACTTCAATTACTTCAGAAATCATTGAAATGGCTATTGATCCGTATAAACTTAATATTGATAAGGAATTATTGAAAAAGAGAGATGTGTTTATCAACAATTTAAAAAAACAATACACCACCTTTGCTGCAATTTTCGAAGATATTGAATCTGGAAGTTTTTTTGCTGGAAAAGCCGTGGAGAAATCAAAATCAATTACAGAGAAACTAACTATTCAGATGAGTGCTTTTGCTAAATCAATCAGTGATCATCCTCCGATACGATTGCAATATAGGTC
>VGXV01000024.1 GCA_016873165.1 Planctomycetota bacterium
ACTGGTGCGGATTTCTATAATCCGTAACTAAAAAACCTGAAAATACGGGTGCGGTCAATGGAATGAATGCTTTTGGACATTATAATTTTTTCATTTAATAAGGCAAAAAATCTACGATTTTTTGCTAGGGGAAATCTTTTTCGCTTGACAAAAGCCTTCTAATGGGTGACCCCTTACACATTAAAGGACGTGTAATTTGCTGACTTTACGGAAATGATAACCGAAAACCGCAAGGGTAATGGACAGGGGCAATAATTCGCGACGATGAACGTACGTCCATAACAAGAGTTTCCAAAATTGGACGCGCTCACCGCCAAGGATACCGAGATGGCACATAGCGCGAAACAATGCCAAGATGTGATTGAAGGTAAACTGAGCTTTGATCTTCGGGGCTTTATATTCCCGGAAGAAGGTCTTTATGCGCTGATAATAGTTTTCCGGAGAATAAATGTGTCTCAATATATTTTTATATCCTTCCCGAAATGTATCGATATCCATGGTAGGGACGATGTTCGTTGTACCGTCTACATTGTCACCCGACATCTGTCCAAGCAAACGCCCCTCTCGTTTTAGTCGCTCGTACAGCTTTGTCCCTGCCGGGGCCTGAAGCAAGCCAATCATTGCAGACACGATCCCGCTTTTCTGGATAAAATCAATTTGTCGCTGGAAAATGGATGGTGTATCACTGTCGAAGCCTACAATAAAACCCGCTTGTACCTGCAACCCTGCCCGCTGAATACGCCGCACATCTTCGATCAGGTTACGGTTTTTGTTCTGTTTTTTGTTACATTCTGCCAAGCTATCCGTATCCGGCGTCTCAATCCCCACAAAAACCGCATCGAAACCCGCCTCGGACATCATGTGCATTAGGGATTCATCATCGGCAAGATTGATGGAGACTTCCGTGTTAAACGGTAGCGACACATGTTCTTTTTGCCATTTGATTAAAGCAGGGAGCAATTCATCCCTGAGGCTTTTTTTGTTCCCGATGAGATTATCGTCTACGAAGAATACGGGTCCGCGCCACCCCATACGATAGAAACTGTTTAACTCAGCAATAATTTGTTCGGCGGTTTTCGTTCTTGAATTTCGCCCAAACAAAGACGTTACGTTGCAGAACTCGCAGTGATATGGACAACCACGTGAGTACTGTATGCTCATCGAGGCGTAGTGCCTGAGATCAGCCAACTCCCAAAGAGGCACCGGTGTTTTTTGAATGTCTGCAAAATGAGATGTGCTGTAAATACGCCTGGCGCAGTTATTCTTCAGGTCTTCCAAAAAGGACGGCAGGGTCATCTCTGCTTCGTTGAGTATGAAGTGATCGACATCCTCAAATTGTTCATGTTCACTCGTGAATAAAGGCCCTCCGGCAACCACTTTGAGGCCAGCCGCCCTGCAACGCCGAATGATCTGCTGAGCTGACGTTCTTTGAACAACCATGCTGCCGATAAACGCATAATCCGCCCACGCCAGATCTTCATCCGTGAGCCTTGTCACATTGACGTCGATCAGGCGTTTTGACCACTCTGACGGCAGCATTGCGGCAACCGTCAGGAGTCCCAGGGGTGGAAAGGAGGCCTTTTTACGAACGAACTTGAGCGCGTGTTTGAAACTCCAAAATGTATCCGGAAACTCAGGGTATATAAAGAGTATATTCATTATGCTTCCCTAATTGAAAGTTTTCATAGTATAACATAAACAAACTCGATATACAATGTATAAGAATTGATGATAGAAGATGAGAGGAGAGGAGAGGAAATTGCTTTTTCCCTTCAAGTATAATTTTTAGCAAAACCAAAGAAAATTGCAAGTATTTTTTATTTTATCAGCCCT
Source organism: Planctomycetota bacterium (assembly GCA_016873165.1). Lineage (GTDB taxonomy): Bacteria > Planctomycetota > Brocadiia > Brocadiales > Brocadiaceae > Kuenenia. Next base: position 1,834 of record VGXV01000024.1, read on the forward strand.
ATTGAACACCAAAGAAGAGAGAAAATGAAAAGGATGGTATGAAATTATAGAGACAACCTTTTGCATTAAAACTATTGGGAAAAAGGACAACCTGTATGATGTATTGCTTTATTTAAAGGTTAGTTCTTTTTCCCTTCTTTCAAGCAAGGTTTTGATATCTACAGGACTTGATACATGAAGGGGACTCTTTTTTTCTCTTGTTTTGGCCTTGAGCAGGCAATCCAGCAATCCAGTTGTAATATTGGCAAATGCTTCCTCATGAAATTTTGCAACTCCTGCCTCAATAGTTTTATCCCCTTCCGCCAAACAGTTCATTTCCTCCAAAAGCTTAATAATTGCATAATAGTGAGATTTTACCCTATCTGCCAATGTTGCATCCATTCCAGAAAAGCCAATTTCGATTTGCATATTGATTGCAGAACAATATTTAGTTAGATCATTCAATGTAAGTTCATTATCAAATGCGTTTTCAATTTTTGATATTTTTCCTTGAGTAAATCCGGCTTTTTCAGCAAGTTCCTTTTGTGTTAATCCGGCTTTGCATCTCATTGCAAATAAAGCTTTTGATATTTTGTTTGTTTTTTATTTCCTCCTCCAATGCTTTATTGAAATCTTCTTCATCGGAAATATCTTTAATCATTTCTAAAACGTTATTATATTTCTTCCCCATTTTATTATCTCTTTCCCTTTCTTAAAGGCTTTATGTACTCTCTACATTCGTTAATATCGCCTTTTTGGTCTGTTTTATTGCCTATTGAAATAACATGCAGTGTTTTTGTTTCCGTATGCGGAAAAATATATAACCTGCTTTGCATTAATTTACCTTTCCCGCCTTTTTGATCTATCGCCTTAATGCCATCGGGTTCAATGAATGACTGAAAATGCAATATATAGCTTCTCTTTGAATTATGAATACAGTATGTAGTATTTTCACCCTTGAAACTTTCCCCTGTTTGCTTATAATACGGTCAACATTTATGTGGTTTTATCTGTATTTGACATACATAATTTAAAAATGAAAATTTAAATGCTTTATCTCTATCTTGACGAAAGCGGCGATTTAGGTTTTGATTTTTTTACTAAAAACCCCTCAAAGTATTTTACTGTTACAGTGATGCTGGTGCAAGGAATGGAAAACAGAAAGAGGATAGCTAAAGCTATAAAACGAACAATACAAAATAAATTGCTGAAGCAAAAAGGAACTGAATTAAAAGGGTCAAAACAATCTATAGAGATTAAGAAATATTTTTACAGACATGTAGAATCAGTGCCATTTGAAATTTACACACTTACCCTTAATAAAAGGCGTGTATACGATTACCTCACACAGAAGAAGGACAGGGTTTATAATTTTATTGCAAGAAATGTCCTTGATGTCATTCCTTTTGCAAATGCATCTGTAAGAATAGGGCTTGTGATAGACAGAAGCAAGAGCAAGAAAGAAATAAAAGAGTTCGATAATTATCTGATACAGCAATTAAGCGGAAGGATAGAGCCGAAAATACCGCTTGATATAGACCATCACCTTTCCCATGAAGACCTGCCTCTCCAAGCAGTTGATATGTTTTCCTGGGGGATTTTCAGGAAATATGAAAAAGATGACTGGGAATGGTTTAATATCTTTCAGGAGAAAATTAAGCATGATGATATTTATTTGCCATAAAAAAAGAGCGTGCCCTGTAAGTGCGTATCCTATGGCTTTGCCAACCTACGGAAGGGAACACCAAAGGAACTTACAGCGGGCTTACCGCTCTATTTGTTACATAATGTTACAATTATAGATTTTTAATATCAAGCAAAAAAATAAGGGCTAGGTTGACGAACCGAAAAGCCGCAATCCTGAGCGGTTGCCCTTATTCTCACCTTCAGGGGTTATTGCAGGAAATAACAGTATGTCAGAAAACATATCAAAATTAGAGGTATTTATACCGATATCATCATAGGTTGCTGCTTTAGTCAATCTTTTGAAACAGAAATTTATCTTTGCCTTCTAAAATACTTTCCGATTGTATCTTTGCATGGTAGGAACTCCTTACAAGCGGCCCGGACTCAACATGGAAAAAACCCATCTTCTCTCCTTCCCTTTTTAATCTCTCAAACTCCATTGGAGTATAATACCGTTCAATAGGCAATGCATTTTTGCCTGGACGCAGATACTGCCCCAGCGTTATTATTTCACATCCTGCATTTTTAATATCTTGCATAGCCTCTATTACCTCATCCCACTGTTCTCCCAATCCCAGCATTATCCCTGATTTTGTCGACAGAAACAACCTTTCCTGCCGGGCAATCTTCAATAATTGTAATGATCTTTCATAATCAGACTCCGGCCTTACCTTTGGATACAACCGTCGAACAGTTTCTATGTTATGATTCAAAACATCCGGCTTTGATTCCGATACCATTGATAACGCATCAACAGACCCCAGAAAATCAGGAATCAGCACTTCCACCTTGCAATCATTCACCAAATTACGCACACACTGAATTGTTTTTGCATAAATATGCGCGCCGCCATCCGGGACATCGTCTCTTGTTACCGATGTTATCACTACATATTTTAATTTCATCTCCTTAACTGCAGCGGCAATTCGGTAGGGTTCTTCTTCATCCAATCCCGCCGGAATTCCCTTCGCAACGGCACAATATCCGCATTTTCTGGTACACACAGCACCCAGTATTAAAAACGTTGCTGTTCTTTGATTGTAACATTCACCGATATTCGGGCACAATGCCGCATCACATACGGTTCGCAATCTATGTGCCATCAATATATCCTTCACTTCTTTAAAATTTTTCCCAACAGGAAATCTTGCCCGTATCCAACTTGGCCTCATATTGTTTCCTTACCTAATCAATATACCACTTATACATTTATAAATTCTTCTCTATGTTCTTAGTTTTTTATTCATCGACAAAAGTTCACTTATCTGTGTCGTACCACCCCTACTTTTTTACAATAGGTATTTACCGGGCAAAGACTGCATTTCGGTGAAACCGGCACACAAATATTTTGGCCATAAGTGACGAGAAGATCATTGATGCTCAACCAGTGTTTTGGAGGAAGCTTTTTGCGGAGGGCAAATTCGGTTTCGGTAGGATTTTTTGACTTGATGTATCCCCATCGATTAGTGATCCTATGCACATGAACGTCAACGCAAATACCCGGTTTTTTGTATCCCATGGAAACAACCAAATTTGCCGTTTTCCGTCCCACGCCATTCAATTTTAATAATTCATCTATTTCATCAGGAACCTTACCTTCATAAATTTTTGTGAGTATTTCACAAATTTCTCTAATATTAGCCGCTTTTCGCCGGTAAAAACCCACCGGATAAATTAATTTCTCCAGTTTTTGCAGAGGAATCCTTTTCATATCTTCAGGTTTATCCGCTATCGCAAAAAGCCGTTCCGAAGCCTCTTTTGTCGTTTGATCTTTCGTCCTCAAACTTAAAATACAGGATATCAATACATGGAAAGGAGTTCGTTCCCTGGAAATGGTTGTAACGGCAGGTTCAATAAACTCTTTATTTTTTTTCTTTATTGCAGTAAGGATTATGTCTATATCAAACAAAAGTAAACCTTCAATAAAAAAACGGCAATATGCAGGTTTGCATATTGCCGTTTTTTCTTTTATTCTATAGAAACCTTTTTAGCCGTAAATTTACAAATAGTAGTAATACCGTGATGTAGATGTATATTATTTTCTGTTTTCCGAGAAAAGTTTATCATACACAATACCTGCTGCAATGCCACCAAGTATAGGGCCTATCCACCATACATAATGGCTGGTAAATTGACCGGAAGCAAGCGCAGGTCCAAATACGCGGGCAGGATTCATTGCACCGCCACTGATTGTTCCGCCTATCAGAGAACCAAACAATACCACTAATCCAACAGCAAGCCCTGCAAATCCGGCAGATGCCCTTTTATCTACAAGTGTTCCGTATATTGTAAAAATCAAGAGGAACGAGATAATAAACTCCATCAGTATTCCTCTCCCAATAGAAACACCCGAAGCCAAGACACTCGTCCCTAAATGAACACTACTCAACGCATCAGGAAAAATAACTTTTAATGCAAATCCACCTAAAATAGCGCCGCCGATCTGAGAAATTATATACATAATCGCAGTATTCGGCTCCATTCTTTTCGTGATCCAAAAAGATATTGTTACCGCAGGATTAATATGGGAACCGGATACATAACCGATAGCATAAATGATGGTAATTACCACCACACCATAGGCAATTGAAAGTCCCAAAAGCCCAAAACCCTGTCCGCCAGACTGTCTCAAATAAAAATCAGCGCATACAGCACCAGCAGCAATAAAAACCAATGCGAATGTCCCAACGAATTCGGCTAAATACTTTTTGTATGCATTCATTCAGTTTTCTCCTGTAAGTTATTTTTAAGATTTAGCAAGAATATTTACCAAATCAACATTCCCCTTCATCCTATTTCATAATCTTTTGCGGTATCTGATTTCTTAATCAATTAAATATACTTAAATATTCAAAAGCTATGAATTTGAGACAAATTATCACAATAAAAGAATGCTGTCAAGCAAAAAGAACCTAAAATACAACGAAAAAGATGTTTTTTGCGAAACAAAAGCGCCGAAAATTTTCTCTGCCCACCAACCGCAGCAAATAATGAGAAACTATACGACATTAATTTAATTCGGTTTATGAACAATGACCGGAGAACGATTTCTTACCACACCCAATGCAGTAATTATACTCAACTGGCGCAGTAAGCATACTGCACCAGTTGGGCATAAATCTGTAGTTAAAATAAAATACATGTTTCCATAAAATTTTATAACTATTTGCATTTGTAATAGTTATAAAGTATATTTTCGATGGGTAGTTTTTTTAGTCTGAATGGAATATAGTTTGTGTAGGGTTAAAACGATTTACAACAAAGCTTACTGGCTTATAAATCTTCATTAGGTTAAATTCATTCGTAAAATATCTCATTTGTATAATCCGGCATTTCATTGTTAATAATCAGGAGGCCCTTGGTTTGAGGATAAAAGAAAATTTTCCCACAATGTTGACTTCAGGCAATATCATGTGCGGTTTTATGTCCATTATGTGCGTTTTAAATCAAAAGTTCGAGATAGCCGCATGGCTTATAATAGTGGCTATGATCCTTGATGGTTTTGATGGAAAGCTTGCGCGTTTGATGAATACCACGAGCAAGATCGGCGCACAGCTCGACTCTATGGCAGATTTGGTGGCATTTGGCATTGCGCCGGCAGTCCTCATGACAAATATGTGCGGTAACAGCCCTACGGTTATTTCATGGGGTTTCGGTCTATTTTTCATGATGTGCGCCGCGTATCGCCTAGCAAGGTTCAACACACAAAAAGAAGATGGGATTAAAATACCAAGACACTTTTTCTCCGGCCTGCCCACAACACTTTCCGGAGGAACTGTTGCACAGCTTTGCATACTTCATCACTTTATCTACACACGGTTTGGAATAGATATTATAATGAATTTGCTGCCATTTATTGTTTTTGCATTGGGTATTCTTATGGTAAGCAAAATACCTTTTTTTGATATTACCCGCAAAATTGGGAAGAAACAGGGCATGAAAGCGGTTATTTTAGAATTTTCTGCAGCAATTATCTATTTTATCATCACACCGGAACTGGCGCTTTCTTCCACTTTAACCTTCTATTTGATTATCTGCGGAACATACGGAATTCTGAAGAGAAAACACTTAAATGGAACAACCCAACCGGTTTAACAGCAACAATCAACAACAATGAGAAGTCAAAGTCTATTTAATAGACTTTGACTTCCTCAATTCCGAATCTTTCACCCGCTTTGCTTAAATATCCCATACGGATTTTAGGATCGTGCTGGAATATCAAAAGCCAATGTTCTTCAAATGCCTGTTTTAGTATCTTTTTTTTGCTTTCCAATGTTTCCAATGGAAACAAATCATAACTTGCAATATAAGGATAATTCAAGTGGGCGGTGGTAGGTATCAGATCGGCCAGAAAAAATGCGATTTGTCCCTCAGATTCAATTTTCACACACTGATGATGGCGTGTATGGCCGCCTATTTTAATCAATGAGACACCCTTTTCGATTTCAATAACATCTTCCTCCACAAGCTGAAGATATTTTGGGTCGCCTATCGGCAAAAAGTCTTGTGCAATATAACTTCCCCTTGTTCTTTCATTAGGGTTCAGGGCAACTTCCAACTCCCCTTTCTGAATAAAATACTTTGCCTTTGGGAATGTAGGAACAATTTCCTCATTCTCGTTTACGGTAGTATTCCCTCCCGCATGATCAAAGTGCAGATGGGTATTGACAACAACATCTACGTCTTTTGGTTGATAACCAAACCGGTATAAGGACTCCAAAAGGTTTGATTTTTTATCTAATCCATATATTTGGCAAAACTTTTCGTCGTGTTTTGAGCCTGTCCCGGTATCTATCAGTATTTTAAACTTTTTTGCCACAACCAAAGGACATTGCAATGATAATTGCACCCTGTTTATTTCATCCGGCGGAAAAATTTTTTGCCACAGAACTTTTGGCACTATGCCGAAAACTGCACCGCCATCTAGATAAATGGACCCATCAGAAACAGGATAAATTTCAAACTTTCCAAATTTCATTGATTATTTCCCTCAGCGAATTTCCTGAGAAAACTATAACGAGAATTCAAAAATTTTTGTTTATTATAATAAAAACGGGAAGGTAATACTACTACTTACTTTGGGAATTAGATGCTTCCCGTCTGGAACCAAAAAATTTTATTGAAAATCGAAACAACATTGTGTAGCTTTAGCGGCACCTGATGCTGAATATGTTTATTTTTGCAAGGAAACGAATCTAAAAACACTAAAATAATAAATTGCCGCTCCAAGTGAAAAACCAAACCAAATCCTTTTTTTTTAAAACAACATACATCGCATTGGTATTGATAGTTTCGCTACCTTCTCTGCTTTATGCTCAAACAACAAATCAAAGCGATAGTGATTTAGTCACTGGTCTGACAGAAAAAAGCGGCTTTACCTATAATAATTTTATTTCAGGTAATTTTAGTACCCAATACGAGGGCCGTTGGGCAGGCGGGGATGACGACCACGATATGTACCAACGACTCCGCTTTAAAACAATGGATTTTTTCAATAACAAAATTTCAATCTCCGGCTCCGGAAGATTGTCTGAGGATTTTGACGGACATGAATCGAAGGATGGGGCGTTCAGAGACATACTTGATTCTTACGACCATAGCATCAACGGCCGGCTTTATTACTTTTACGCCGATATCAACGAGCCGCTTCTTGAAAAGTCACAACTCCGATTAGGCCGCCAATATCATTATTCCGTTGAAAATATTTTGTTTGACGGCGCAAAATACGAACAGCAGATAGGGCCGGTGGAAACATATGCCTTTGGCGGTTTAAGGGCATCGCAGTACAGCAGCCCTGACGATGACATGGTTGCGGGCGGCGGCGTTGCATTGCGGCCTTTTATTGACACCCATACCGCTCTGGACTATCTTCGCATTATTGATGACGACCACAGCGATGACGATGAAATAGGATTGAGCGTATGGCAAAGGATATATGATGATCTCCACTTTTATGGGCGATATACCCTGTTAAACAATCTCCCAAAGGATCTCCTTGCAAAATTGTCCTGGGATAAAATAGACTGGGATACAAGCCTGCAATTATCGTATTACCGATTCTTACATTCCCTCTCGGAACAAAGCAATGATATTTCTCCTTTCTATGAAATACTCGGCACTTTTGAGTCATTTGATCTCATCAGCCTCACCGGTTACAAAGGACTCGGGGAAAAATTCGGAATTTCCAGTGGGCTGGATTACCGGAACGTACTCGACAAAGATGAAGAAAATTCCTTTAATCACGATTACTACAGAAGTTTTCTCGCATTTAACGTAAATAATCTCTTTCTCAATGACTCAAAAATTACTTTCACTGTTGAATATTGGGATGCGAAAGGCGTTGACCACAGCGCTGATGCCGGAATCGATTTCGACAAAAAAATCAACAAGTTCGACCTCGGATGCGGCACAAACTATTCTTTATATAAATATAATTTTGATGGGAGCAATACCCTGCAAACGATCCTTGACAATGAATACTCACGGGATATCGAACAAAAGATCAATGTTCGTACCTACTATATGAGAATCAAATATCTATTAACGGAAAAATCAGACGTCAGTTTTCGATGGACAACGGAAAACAGCGATACTGATCCGGAAATGTATCACCAGTTACTGCTTTCGTATAGCATGAGTTTTTAGCAAATACCGGCAAAACATTATGAGAAAAACGTACTATCTGCTTTTCATTCTTGCCCTATCTTCAATCACCCTTATGAGCGGTTGCGAAGAATCCGGCATTCATTACAGCCACGCAAAACACGTTGAAAGAGGGCTTAGCGATTGCAATATTTGTCACAATTATAAAGATGATCTGGAACCAAAATGGCCCAAAATGGCAAAGTGCCTCTCATGCCATATGAAGAAATTTGACACTTCCGATCCGAAATCATGCCTTTACTGCCATACAAAACCAGGAATGAAAATAAAAGTGAAGCATGATGTGCCAAAAAGATATAAAGACCTGAATTTTTCTCACAAGACACATCTTGAAAAAAATGTTGAATGCAAATCGTGTCACGAAAAAATAGAAACGAGCGATGCGATTACGGTAGACCTCTTTCCCGACATGTTCACCAACTGTGTTCCATGCCACAAAAAACAAGGGGAAGAAAAAGTCGCATGTAATATTTGCCACAAACACATAAAAAAGGATCGCATGCCACTATATCATGAAGACAGATGGGTCAAACATGAGGATGTGCGATGGATACAAAAACATGGAAGTGAATTCTACTACAACAAAGACTATTGCCAGCGCTGCCATGTCGACCTCAACTGGTGCGTGGACTGCCACCGGGATCAAAAACCGCGGAATCACAATAATACATGGAGAAGGAAAACACACGGCTTTGCCGCTTCATGGGAGCGAAAGAAATGCAGTGTCTGCCATCTGGAAGACTTCTGCGAACGATGTCACTCAAACACAAAACCTTTAAACCATACCGCATCATGGGGCGGTTCCAATACAAGAAACCGGCATTGCACAAATTGCCACTTCCCCATATCAATGGTTTCATGCACGGTATGCCACCCTGATCCCGAACACTCTTCTGCAGGAGATACACCACATCCGCCTTTTACGGGAAACTGTGATGAATGCCATCCGCATAACAGGGCGGGAGAAGCCCCACACCCTGACGCGTTTGGCATCAAATGTACCGCTTGCCACAGATAAAAGAGGCTTTTTAACGGTATTGAAGAAGATTTATTTCGTATCAGGACGTTCCGTACAGGGTTTATCGCCAGGTCCCGGCAGAGGAGCTTTTTTATTGCCTCCCGCGGTTTCCCCAGCGATCAAGGCCTCAACACTCGGATACGGATAAATCGTCTGCGCTTTGTTTTGCATAAGACCTCCGGTATCCGCAGTCGGGCCATACGTGCTGTATATCTCCCTTCCAATCATTCTGAGCAGCATCGTCATCTGTCCACGGTGATGGGCAGTATGGGCAATTCTCCTCGTGACAATCCAGGCACGTGAACGTTTGACATTAAAAAAATTGACTTCTTCCTCCCACCATGAGTCGCTTTTCTCCCTCAAAACTGCCAAACGCTTTCCGGAATCCTCAGCATATCGTTGAATAAATTCCAGACGTGTTTCATTTGCCGGTAATGGCGGAGCGCCTACATCAATACCAAGCATGTTGCAAAACCACACATTCTCTCCCATACATTGATGAACCATATGTTCATGGGCATTTCTTCCCCGTCTGTCCTGCGGATGCGGACGTCTTTTCAAATCTTCATCTTTAAACGTACTCCAGGTACTAAGCGTCTTTATCCGTTCTGTTTCATAGGTATCTGTCAAAAACTTATATCCCATCTGCAATCTCCTTTCATAAATTCACCGTAATGGCACAAATCTTTCAAGGCAGACCGGTCTGTCTTGAAAGAGTAAATTTTTTTAGATAGCAATATTTAATAATATGCAAGCTGCATCCTGGGCAGCCTTAACAGGCCACACCTTCCCGTAATTTTGACTGGCAACAATCGCGCCCTCCACCAGAACATACACCCTATCAACATCTTTTTTTATATCAATGTGCTTATACCGATCACCAGAATCCTTTAACTCTGAAATCATTTGTTTCAAATATACCTTCAGGTCGTCCTTATGTTTTACCACCTCAGCCCTGATCTTGCTATTCAAAGAGGGAACTTCAGAAGCAATATTTAAAAACGCGCACCCCCTGAAATTACACTTTGTCATCCATTCGCTTAAAAACCCAAATACTCCTTTTATACGGTCTTCGATAGTTGCATGTTTCTCAACACTGCCTTTCAACCAGTTCATCCAGACCACATGTCGCGCCTGCAAATACGCAACGCAAAGATTTTCCTTTGAAGAAAAATGGTGATAAAATGTTGCCTTTGCAACCTGCGACTCGGCAATGACCTGATTAATGCCAGTAGCAAGATACCCCTGCTCGTAAAACAAACGCAACGCGGTTTCTATTATTCTGTCTTTCGGATGATTTTCAACTTTACTAATCATGAACTACTATATTACAGACAGACTTGTCTGTCAAGGTAAAATAAAAAGAGGGCTTTAGTTTTTTCAATTTAGGTTTTACCATGCGGAGAAAAATACATTTGTCATTCTTTATACCTCAGCGCCTCTATGTAAGTATATAATATCATTTATAAAAATATTTCTTCTCTGCATTACGGGCGAAAATCTGAAAGAAGGTAATCAACTCCGTCGCTATGGCAATCAGCGCATTCGGAAATCCCTTTCCCGTAAGAAACGTCTTCATTCGTGCCGTCAAAGGTCTCATAGAACAACCACCCCTTCCCCTTCTTCCCGCTCTTCTTCTCTACCTTGATCATAACGGCATACCCAATCACCTCTTCCTCTTCGGAAAAATAGAGTTCCTTTATCATCGTCGCGCATCTGCTGAACGTTGTTTTCCCTTTATTCAAATCATCCACAAGGATTGGATTATAGTAGGTTCGCACATTGCCGCCATGCGGTCCGGTGGACTCATGTACCTCAGGCTCGGCAGTATACGTCTCACGATAATTACCCGCCTTGAGCCATTTCAACAACTTCTTTTTCTTTGTTGGAGGGACACTCTCATCCTTTTTGCAACCGGCTTCTGCTATCCCATTAATAGAATCACAAAGGAGAACCTCTAAGCTTGAGGAGAAAAGGAAAATAATAAACATGTACGCAAACACTATTTTTTTGCACATTTTTATAATTTTTTCATTCCGCATTATAAACATTCACCCAATCATTACATAGTCATGAGCAATTATTTTCCCAAAATGACGCTCGTTGTCAACTTGGGCGCAAGCCTACCGAGCAGGCAGGGAGTAGAAGGATTGCCTGTTCAGTGATACTTAGAATCTGTTCCTTATTTCGAAAATCTTATTTGTTTTACAATAACAACCATCGGCCAAAATTGTGAATTTTTAATAGTATATAATTAAATATTAACCATGTGTAACTTTACAGTCACTCCGGGCATCTCATGATAATCGTAATAATATACGCCTAGTCCATATTTATATTTATCCGTATAAGACCGAAGTTCTTCAGAATCTGATTCAAATAAAGTAAACCTAAAATCACGGTATATATTGTACTTGTCATTGGAGCAATTTACTTTTATACGCAATTTGTAATCCCCTGGACTCCAGATAAATTTGCAATAAAAAAAATCTTTTGTCCTTTTTATAATCTCTTCATCTGCTTCAATTTTTGTATTTTTATCATTTTGTATCCTTGATTTTTTTTCTAAGTCATCTTTAATTTTCTTAACTAAACTTTTGTATTCTCTCTCTTCTGCAGTAGTAAAATCATTAAAAAAATTTGTTATGTGAGACCATTCTTCACAAGGAAAAAGTGTAAATCTTGTAAATAAAATAGCAACTTGTGGAACTTGTTCTTTATAATAATTTTGTGCTTTAATTAAATAATTCGTTCCTTCTTCTTTAGTTAATTCCGCTTCAAAAGATTCAATCAACACTTTTCTTCCACCAATATTATTAATTATTAGATGAAATTGCAGATATGGATTACCAAAAGAATGTGTTATGAGAACCTTTTCGTATACATTTAAGTCCAGCTTTCCTCGCCTTATTAGTCTGTAAATAGGTTTCGATAGAGATATAATTAATGCCGCAAAAGCCACTAATACAGACCAAAAATTAAAATTGGCATAAAATGGTACATCAGCCATTGAATATTACACTCCACAGTAACGTAAGGTATAATGGGACAAATCACTAATCAAATTTTGCTTCTAATTGCTTGCTCCTATTTCATTATTTCTCATCTTGCAAATAGCCATTGAATCTTTTCGCTACCCATATAATCCGAATCGAACCATCATTTAGCCGCAATATGCAGACATCCATGCAAAGTGTGTGGGACGTGGAAAAACAAAACTCCCCTTTGCCCGGACAGGTATTTATTTAAATTCTATGTTTCCAGTATTTTGGTTCTCTGTGTAAATGCATGACTGCTACAATATATATCAATTCCTTTTCTGCTGAATATAAGATTCCATATGGAAATCTTCGAACTAACGACCGACGAATATCATCTTCTATAACTGGCCAAGCTTCTGGGAAAGCTATTGTTCTCTCAATAGCTGAATACACCTCAACCGCGAAATCATATCCTAATCCTGATTCCTTTTCCTCGTAATATTCGATAGCTTCAAGGAACTCTGTTTCTGCTTCAGGATGAAACAAATAGTTCATTTTGAGAACCTATTCCAAATCCTTCTAAATACTTCTTCTCCTGGCACTGCTTCTACTTTACCAGAATGAAGTTCCTCCAACCTTCGTTTGGCCACTGCTGCCCATTTTTTGTCTATTTCCGATTCCGGTGGGTTCAGGCTCTTTAATAAAGAATCAATGACCATAGTTCTTTCTTCAACAGGTAATGAAATTGCTTCTGCTATAATATCTTTTATCTTCATATTTACCTTACCTCAAAAGTTAATGTAAACTCCTCCAAAACATAGATGGTTTTTATATCTTTGATAGCAAATATAATTTTACCGTGTATCCCGTTCCCTATTCCCACACAGAACAAAATCAATCTCCCTCTTTAAAAAATCGATTTTGTATATTTTTACCTTCACCACGTCTCCAATGCGAAACATCTTTTTCCTTCGGGAACCTACAAGGGCCATGTGTTTTTTGCTTATCTCGTAGATATCGTCCTCAAGGGTGCGGATATGAACAAGCCCCTCCAGAAGGTATTCGTTTATCTGCACAAATAAACCATATTCCTGTACTCCGGTAATAACGCCTTCAAAGGTTGCTCCTATGCGGTTTTCAAAGAAGCGTAGCAATTTCAGCTTGATGATTTCCCTCTCTGCCTCTTCCGCCCGGCGTTCGGTAACGGAACAATGCCCCGCCCATTCGGGCAGGCAATTTTCCCACGTCTTTTTCACTATCGGCGACTTTAATTCACCGGAAAAATGCTGATCAAGCACCCGGTGGATAATGAGGTCGGGATAGCGGCGGATGGGGGAGGTAAAGTGTGCGTAGTGTTCAAGGGCAAGGGCAAAATGTCCGCTTTCTGTCGCCGAATAGATCGCCTGCTTCATTGATTTCAATAAGACAAGGTTAACGGTATACGCCTCCGGCTTCCCGCGTATTTCCCGCAGAAAAGTCTGCAACTGATGTATTTTAAAGGGATCCACTCTGGTATTCTCAAGTCCGCGGACAAAATCGGCAAATTCCAGCATATCTTCTTCGTCAGGCTCAGGATGCGCCCGGCTTACCAGCGGCAGATTGTTCTCATGCATAAACGTCGCCACCATTTCATTTGCCAGGAGCATATACTCCTCAATGAGTTGATGAGAGACATCCCTTTCTTCTTTTTCAACATTTTCAACATTCCCGTCTGCGTTCAGTTTCAAAGAAACATCCGGCAGATCAAGCTCTATCGCCCCCCTGTCCATCCTGTTTTTGAACAATATTTGTGCCAGTCGCGCCATCTCTCCCAAAACATCTCTTACCTCTACCGGTATATTCTCCACCGGTTCATTGTTAATAATTGCAGTTGCCTGCTTATAGGTTAATCGTTTTGTTACGTTGATGATTGAGTGTTTAATCGTACTTTTGAGTATATTTCCTTCCGAATCAAGCGTTACAAGAACGCTTTTGGTCAACCGGTCTTCCCTTTCCCTGAGGCTGCAAAGATTGTTCGATAATGCCTCCGGCAGCATGGGAATGACCATTCCCGGCAAATACACACTGGTGCCGCGGAACCGCGCTTCTTTATCAATGGTCGTATCCTGTTTTACATAATAGGTCACATCAGCGATATGTACCCCTAATTGCCAGTTGTTTTTTGCGTCCTTTTCGAGGGATACAGCGTCGTCAAAATCCTTGGCATCATCAGGGTCTATGGTAATTATCAGTTTCTCCCGCAAATCAAGCCGGGATTGTATTTCCCCCCCTGGAATCTTCTGGGGAATGGCTTCTGCTTCATCCAATACCTTTTTATGAAATGCCTGCGGCAGTTTGAATTGATAGAGTATGGAATGGAGGTCTACCTTCGGATCGCCTTCTTTCCCTAAAATTTCCGTTATTTCGCCTTCGGGATTCAGGTGTCTTGATGGCCATTCGATAATCTTAACCACCACTTTATCGCCCGGTTTTGCACCTTTTGTGACATCTTCCGCAACATAAACATCTCTGAACAGGCGCGCTTCATCCGGTATGACGTATCTTAATCGTTTTGCCTTTTCAAAGGTGCCCACAATGACCGGATTAGCGCGTTTTAACACACTCACAATTTGCCCGGAATCGCTTCTTCTTTTTTCGCTTCTTCTCGGTATCTGCGTCAATTCCGGCAGACGGACGACAACGATATCTCCGTGCATGGCGGAACCCATGTTTTCTTCGTTTACAAAGATGTCTTTCCCTTCACCTTTTTTCACGGGAACTACGAAACCAAACCCCCTCGGGTTACAGTCCATAGCGCCCACCAGCAGGTTCACTTTTTTAGGATCGGCATATTGTTTTCGTTTTATTTTAACGATCTCTCCCCGAAATTCGAGATCCTGCAACATCTTGCAGAAATCCCGGTACTCCTGATCGCTGATCTCAAAATGTTCCGCCAGTTCTGCGGCGGTCATTGGCGTGTATTTTCTACTGTGGATAAATTGGATAATTGATACGGGTTCTATCATAGCATCTTTATTTCTTATAGAGCCGCCGCTCAAACATCTTCACGTAATCCGTCCACGCGCTGCTATCATCTTTATGATCGCTGATGGCTTTAGAAGCTCCCTGAATCTTTGCGTCAAGATTATCAAGATAGTGCAGGGCAATTGCCTCAAGCGTGCCCGGTTTTACGGGAGAACCCCATTCATACTCCCCATGGTGACTCAATATGAGATGCAACAGGACGTTAAGGAGTTCCTGCGGAAATCCTTCAATCTTTGATGCCTTTTCATTCACCATAAGAACGCCTGATATGAGATGCCCCGTAAGCAAACCCTCATCGGTATACTGAAAACTCCGCTCGTACGATAATTCTTTAATTTTTCCGATATCGTGGAGGATCACACCGGCAATTAACAGATCCTTTTTGATCATAGGATAAAAACCGGCAAAATTAATTGCGAGTTTTGCAACCGAGAGAATATGCTCCAGCAATCCCCCCAGAAAAGCATGATGATACTGTGTTGCTGCAGGCGCGGCGCAAAATGCCGTAACAAATGACTTATCAGTAAAAAAAGAGATGAGAAGTTTTGAAAGATACGGGTTTTTAACGGATTTAATAATCTCTTTCAATTCATTCAGCATTTCCTGCACATTTTTTTCGGTGCTTTGTACAAACTCATCCATGTGCACTTCTGACTCAGGGACAGGAATAATATCGCTAAGTTTAATTTGCAGTGAATTATTAAAGCTTTCTACCGTACCTTTAATCTTTACAAATTCGTCACTATTGAAACTATTACAAAGCTGGGGGCTTGCATCCCACTTTTTTGCATCGATATTGCCTGATTTATCCGCCAGTTGGAGGTTAAGATATGGTTTTTTGTCCTTCGTCTCGCGAACTTCCTTTTTGAGAACAAGGAAAACGTCTTCTACCTGATTACCACTCTTTAGATTTGATATGTATTGTCTGGACATTAATTTAAGCGGGATTTTTTTGAAAAGTCAAATTATGCATAAATTGTACGGCAGTAATTGTTTAAAGTCAAGAAATATAAAAAACAAGGGATTATTACAGTAAAAATTTCTCTCCATGGAAAAGAATATAAAAATATGTCAAAAAAGCCGTTTCTGCATCAACATCTCACAAGTTATCCGAGGGAAAAAAGTCTTTCGTCACGTTAGCAACATTCCGATAATTATTTTTTTTTTGTTGCAATTTCTTTCCTAACTAACTAATATTTAATGTGTTACAAATTACACTATTATAATCAATTTTTCACTATGGAAAAGCTATTAGAAAAAATTAAAACAAAAAAGGCAAAAATTGGCATTATCGGCCTTGGGTATGTCGGACTCCCCCTTGCGCTTGAGTTTGTGCGCAACGGATATTGTGTTACAGGAATAGATAAAAACAAAGATCATGTCGATTCTCTCAACAGGGGAAAATCATACATTGGGGACGTCAAAGACGAAAATATTGCTCAATTTGTGGAAAAAGGACTTTTTATTGTAACTGATGATGCCAGCGCCATATCGACACTTGATGCAATGAGTATTTGTGTGCCAACTCCTTTAACAAAAACAAAAGACCCTGACATGTCTTATATTATCAATGTCAGCCAGGAAATAAAAAAGTACATGCGTAAGGATCAGCTTTTGGTTTTGGAAAGCACCACATATCCCGGAACAACCGGGGAGCTGGTATTGCCCATATTAGAGGGTGACAAGCTTAAGGTGGGAAAGGATTTCTATCTTGCATTTTCACCGGAACGGGTAGATCCCGGGAACAAAATTTACGGCATTAAGAATGTCCCCAAAATTGTCGGCGGTGTTACAAAACAGTGCACAGAATTAGCCGGGAGTTTATATGGGCAGATCATTGAAAAAATCGTGCCTGTATCTTCCACAAAGGTTGCAGAGATGGTGAAATTGCTGGAAAATACCTTTCGCAGCGTAAACATCGCCCTGGTAAATGAAATTGCAATCATGTCAGAAAGACTTGGCATAGACGTCTGGGAAGTTATTGATGCTGCCAAAACAAAACCATTCGGGTTTATGTCGTTTTATCCCGGACCAGGTCTCGGCGGACACTGTATACCCATTGATCCTTTATATCTTTCGTGGGTAGCGAAAAAAAATGGATTTGAGTTGCGGTTTGTCGCGCTTGCCGACCAGATCAACAGCGCTATGCCGGAATTTGTTGTTGAAAAAGTCATCGACGCATTGAACAATCTGGAAAAAAGCGTCAAGGGCTCGGCCATTCATATCCTCGGCGTTGCCTATAAGAAGGATGTTGACGATATTCGGGAATCGCCGGCGGTGGAAATTATGAATATTTTAAAAAACAAAGGGGCAAAACTGACTTACACAGACCCCTACATTCCGAAAATTAACTATCACGGGCTCTCTGCAAAGTCCAAATCGCTCACGAAAGAATTTCTTTCAAAAATTGATTGCAGCGTTATTGTGACCGACCATAGCAATTTTGATTACGACTTAATCGTTTCTCACTCAAAATTAATAGTTGATACACGCAACGCTTTAAAAGGTTTTAACAAAAAACATATTTTTCGACTCTAATTTAAGGAAAACCACCCCTTTCTCCCCTCCTTGCGAAGGAAGGGAAAGAGGGGTGGTCATAATTTAACATGACTGATCTGCTCCTGGAAATAGGCACCGAAGAAATTCCTGCCGGTTATATAACTCCGTCTCTCAACCAGATAAAAACATTACTAGAGGAACGTTTTAAACATTTTCGCCTGGCGTTTCAAAGTATTTATTGCACAGGAACGCCAAGAAGATTGGTTGCTTTCATCAAAGGCTTGCCGGAAGAACAGGAAAGCATCAGCGAAGAAGTGCAGGGACCTTCTGCCTCAATCGCCTTCGATAAGGAAGGAAACCTTACAAAAGCAGGCTTGGGATTTGCCAAATCACAGGGCATAGAAAGCAGCGCCCTAAAAACAAAGAAAACCGCAAAGGGAGAATATTGTATCGCAATGAAACAAATTACGGGAGAAAAAACATTGTACCTATTGCCCGGTATGTTGGAAGAAATTATCAAAAAAATATCCTTCCCGAAATCGATGAAATGGAAAAGCAACAACCTGTTTTTTGCCCGTCCGATCCGTTCAATCCTTGCATTATTCGGCAATAAGATTGTGCCGTTAAAAATAAACGATATAACTGCGGGAAAGTCCTTTTCCGGACATCCCTTTTTGTCCGGGAAAAAAATTGAACTCTCAACTGCAGACTGGAATCAGTATAAACAATTGCTTAAACAGGAAAAGGTTATTGTCGATATGGCTGAACGTCGCAATATACTGAAAGAAAAAATAACGCAACTAATGAAACCACATGGCGCAACACTTGACGATGAATCACTGCTTGATGAGGTTACGAATCTGGTGGAATATCCCAATGCCATCACATGCCAGTTTGACGAAAATTTTCTTGATATCCCCGATATTGTGATTGAAACGGCAATGAAAGAACATCAGAGATACTTTCCCATTAAAAAAAGCAATGGCAAACTGATAGAAAAATTTGTTGTCGCGTTGAATCGTGACGAAAGTAACGAAAGCAGCCCCATTCAGGGAAATGAACGTGTCCTGAAGGCAAGACTTTACGACGCCCGTTTTTTCTGGAAAGAAGACAAAAAGATTCCCCTTCAAAGACGTGTGGAGGATTTAAAACAACTCGTTTTCCTCGAAAAGCTGGGGAATTATCATGACAGGACGAACAGAATTGTTTCTTTAACGGTTTATCTGTCGCATCAATTAATCAGATTTAATTATCCTCATTTTAGTATTAATACCATCGCTACTGCAAAACGCGCAGCGTTACTATGTAAAGCGGATCTCTTAACACTGATGGTGGGAGAGTTCCCGTCATTACAGGGAATTATGGGAAAGGAATATGCCGCATGGGAAGGAGAAGATTCCGCCGTTGCCATTGCAATAGAAGAACATTATATGCCGCGATTTGCCACAGATAATATTCCGTCTTCAATAATCGGCGCTATTGTGGGACTCGCTGATAAGTTTGATACGATTTCCAGTTGTTTTGCCCTTGGATTGCTTCCAACCGGGTCGCAAGATCCTTATTCTCTGAGACGTCACGCTTACGGAATAATTCGCATCATAGAAGAACATGGATTTAATCTGGAACTGAAAGAGGCGCTTGCGCAATCATTAAGCCTGCAACCCCCCTTCCCGCAAAAAAAAGACAACGAAATAATATCTGACATAAAGGGGTTTTTTAAGGATAGACTGTTTCAAATGAATATAGAAAAAGGATACCGTTATGATCTGGTGAACGCCTCCTTGAATGCAGGCGTAGGATTTGATGATATCTATGATTATCTTCAGAGATTAAAAGACGTATCCCTTCTTTCAAAGGAAAAATATTGGCCGGAACTCGTCTCCGTGGTGGAAAGGACGTTCAATATCGGCAAAAAAGTAAATAGCCACGGATCAGTTAATGAACGATATTTGAGCGAAAAAGAAGAACAAAAACTATGGGAAGTTTACAACTGCAATAAAGATAAAATAGGACAACTAATAACAGACAAAAAATATGTCGAGGCCTCTTTCTCCTATTATGAGGCTTTTGCTGAACCCGTCCATATTTTCTTTGATAAGGTATTTGTAAATGTTGACGATAAGGAAATTCGCAACAATAGATTATTATTAATTAAAAAAATTAATGAATTATACTCAGAGAAAATAGCCGACCTCTCGCAAATAGTCATGTCAGAAAAAAACCAATGATTTTATATGGAGCCTCTTTGGTTATTTTATGTATAAAGCAGATAATATTAGTTTATACGCACATTTAAAAAACGTGCCATTGTTTAATAGCCTCACCAACGAACAATTGAAAATACTTTTCGAAGCAGGCATTACTAAAAATTTTCCAAAAGAGCGCATAATTGTTTACCAACACGACCCGGGAGATACATTTTATATTGTAGTTACCGGAAAAGTTAAAATCACCCTTTTAAATGAAGACGGGAAGGAAATTGTGCTTTCTCTTTTAAAGGAAGGTGATTTTTTTGGAGAAATGTCGCTTTTGGACAACGAAACAAGGTCTGCAAGCGCGGTTGCGATAGAAAACACGACTTTATTTTTGCTTACCAGAATACAATTCCACAAACTAATTGCAACGTACTCTGACATATTGACAAAAATATTTAAAGAAATCTGCGCAAGGCTCAGGCACGCAAACGAAAAGATCGAAAGCCTGGCTTTTTTAGACGTATACGGCAGAACAATTCGATTGCTTCAGCAGTTGGCACACGATCAGGGAGAAAAAACAAAAAATGGCATTGAAATATCACACGCCCCAACGCATAAAGAAATTGCCAGCATGGTCGGTGCATCACGGGAAACAATAACAAGGATTATTAAAGTGCTGAAGGAAAATCACACCCTGGTATCTTACAAGGGCAGGAAAGTCATTTTAAGAGAACATACCAACAAGTTATTTATATGATGATAAAATATTTTTAAAAATGTGACATGTGTCATATACGGAATCAAAAATAAGGCTATAATGTATTTTAACAATCAACGTCTCCATAAGATTGTTTAAATACGTCAAAATATATTTTATTCGGTACTTTCGAGTCTAATCTATCGGTGATAAAAAATGATTAAAAACATAAGAACAGTAGCGAAAAAAAAGAATTGGCTTCCGTTCCGAAAAAAGGAAGGAGGATCGCAAAACATGAATGACAAATGCCACACCTTATCGGCAGTGTTAGAGCGCCATGCTAAAGAGACTCCGGAAAAAATTGCCATTATTTGCCAGCATAAAAAAATTAATTATAAGGAATTTAATAAAACGGCAAACTGTCTGGCAAACGAATTATTGAAGATAGGTGTTAAAAAAGGAGACCGGATAGGCTTAATGCTCCCAAGAATTCCCGAACTGGTGATAAGCTTTCTGGGAGTTGCCAAGACCGGCGGCATTGTTGCGCCAATCAACTATGAACTGACAAAAGAAGGCATAGAAACCATTTTCAAAAATATTGCCCCTGCGTGTCTGATAGTTCACAGTTCATATCTGGACCACGCAATTCAGTCGTTGCCGGGCAATACGCCGCTACCCATTATTGTTGTTGGAAAATACACGGGACGGGGCATCCCATGGAACGAAATCATGAACACGGGGAAAACCAATAATCCGGACCTTGATATTCAGCCCCATGATATTGTCTATTTAAATTACACCTCCGGTTCCACAGGAAATTCAAAAGGGGCGGAAACCACACATTCCAATATATACTGGAACACCATTTCAGCAATCGACATGCTTGGATTAAAGAATGACGATGTTCATCTGTGCATGTTTGCGCCCTTTGCTCATCCTCATGAAATATTTGCACGTCCTCTTTACCTGGGAGGAGCAATGGTGCTTGTCGAAAAAATTTATCCCAAAACCATAGCAAATACGATTGCAACTCACAAAGTAACCTGTATGATGGGACTTGCCCCTTTATATGAAAATCTTCTGGAAATTCTCGAACACGAAACGTTTGATTTAAGTTCTTTAAGAATACCCGAAAGCGGCGGCATGTATACCCGCACAAACCTTATAGAAACGTTTAAACAAAAAATAGGCGTCCCGATTATTCCGGTGTGGGGCAGTACGGAAACAACCGGAATTGCCATTGCCAACCGTCCGGGTGAACTTATTCCGGAACGTTCCGTTGGAAAACCATGCCCAACGTATGAAGTAAAAATTGTGGGCTCCGATAATAATGAACTTCCTCCGGGAGAAATTGGTGAAATGATTTTTAAAGGACCGGCAGTTATCCAAAATTATTATGGAAACATCGACCAAACTTGCTTTCACAATGGATGGTACCATAGCGGCGATCTTGGAATAAAAGATGAAAACGGTTATTTTTATTTTATGGAAAGGAAATCCGGCATGATGAAGGTTGCCGGGCTAAAGGTGTATCCGCAGGAAATTGAGCGAGTGCTCATGGAACATCCTTCTATAAAGGAAATAGCGGTTATTTCGGTAAAAGACAGATTAAGAGGAGAAATTCCAAAAGCAATTGCCGTGTTACAACCGGGAATGGATTTAACAGAACACGAAATTATGGATTTTTGCAAAGATCGCTTGCCTCAATACAAAGTACCAAGAATAATTGAAATCAGAAAAGATATTCCTAAAAGCAGCAGCGGTAAAATAAATAAGAAGATTTTGACACTGGAGCACGTATGAAAGCGCTGGTTGTGGATGGTGAA
Source organism: Planctomycetota bacterium (assembly GCA_016873165.1). Lineage (GTDB taxonomy): Bacteria > Planctomycetota > Brocadiia > Brocadiales > Brocadiaceae > Kuenenia. The sequence continues at coordinate 24,402 of VGXV01000024.1, forward strand.
TGGGTTCCCAGGAAGAGTTACTCTGTAAGCAGCGAAGAACAGGCTAAAAAAAGGGCAAATGTGGGAAGTCAGATATGGAAAAATACACGGTTTGAAATAAAAGATGTCCCCGTGCCCAACCCGAAAGATGATGAAATTCTTGTACGGATAAAAAGTTGCGGAATTTGCGGTTCTGACACCCATCTGTACGAAACCGATAAGGATGGATATATAATATTCTCCGGTTTGACGGAACTCCCCCGCATCATCGGACATGAATTATCAGGTATTGTTGAACAAACCGGCAAAAATGTCCGAAACATAAAAAAAGGAGACTGGATTGCCGCGGAAAGCATCATGTGGTGCGGCATGTGCCAGGCATGCCGAAGCGGTTCTCCAAATCAGTGTAAGCATATTAATTTAATGGGATTAAGCACAGACGGCGCTTTCGCTGAATATATTGCAATACATGAAAGATATTGCTGGAAAATTAATGATTTCCAGGAACTATATTCACAAGAAGATGCATTTGATATCGGCGCGCTCATTGAACCGGCGGGTTGCGCATACAATGGCATGTTTATTGTGGGAGGAGGATTTAATCCGGGAGCAATCGTAGTTGTATACGGCGCAGGCCCTATCGGCCTTGGCGCTATTGCATTGGCAAAAATTGCGGGCGCCAGCCAAATTATCGCATTTGACATAGTAGACGAAAGAACACGCATCGCGTTGGAAATGGGGGCAGACTTTGCCTTTAACACGAATAAAATGAAAGACTGCGCACCCGGAGAAAAAGTTATGCAGATTACAAAAGGCTGGGGGGCCGACATACAAATAGAAGCTGCAGGCGCAGCCCCATTTACTATCCCCGAAATGGAAAAATCAATGGCCATTAACGGGAAAATAATATATCTCGGCCGCGCGGCAACAACAACATCAATGCACCTTGATATCCTTGTATCCGGTGCGAACAAAATTGTTGGGGCAAGAGGGCACTCAGGATACGCAATTTTTCCTTCTATTATCAAACTTATCGCAGCAGGCAGGCTTGAATTGAAGAAAATGATTACCGCAAAATACCCTTTTACACGAATAATGGATGCAATCAAAGCTTCATCCAACAGAACTGACGGAAAAATATTGATAAACGTTTGATTCGCGGCATCGTAATTTAATAATCAAAGATACATGCACGGCAAAAAATACATTGTTTATCGAGCTATATGGTTTTAACCGTAGGGTGGGCATCGCCCACCAAAACACTGTTTATCCCATGTTGCTTATTTTCGGTGGGCACTGCCCACCCTACAGGAATTTGAAATTCCTTAAACATTAAATTGAAAAGAAAGTTACGCTTAAATGACAACGACAACTACCCATTCATTTCTGTATTACAAAGGAAAAGACATTGCTTCCGTACTTTTAACATCTCTCTTTTTATTGTTAATTTTTTTTACCGGCTGCAGCTCCCCGGGCATAAAAACTGCCGCTGAAAATACTGAAGCACAAGAAGATCAAAATGAGGAGATTGAAAAACCGGACAATATACAAATATCCCAGTTTATCATTGGAATAGGAGATTCGATTGATATTTCCGTTTACCGGCATGACGATCTTCAAAGATCTGTCCGAGTAAATAATTCCGGCAAAATAATGTTCCCTTTAATTGGAGACGTGCAGGCTGCCGGCATTGGCATCTTTGATCTCAGAGAAGAATTAAAAGAAAGGCTATCTTATTATATCGTTGATCCGCAGGTTATGGTAAACGTTACCGGCATACAAAGTAAAAAGGCCATTGTACTCGGAGAAGTTAATTCGCCCGGGTTTTTTGTGCTTGATACTGACATCAGCGTTATAGAAGCAATATCCAGGGCCGGGGGCGCCACAAGCAACGCGAAGCTGGGAAACGTCGTTTTAATGAGAAGGGCTAAAGAAGATAAACCAAAGATTTACGCTTTAAACATGAACGACGTGTGGAAAAAAGGCGATGTTTCACAAAATATGATGTTAGAACATGGGGATGTCGTATTTGTCCCAAGAATGGTTATATCGAACATTGCAAGGTATTTTTCTTATTTTCAACAGATATTCAGCGCCATTATTAGTTTTGAAAGCGGCGTAATTCTATATCCTCAGGCAAGAGATGTATTAACTCATGGAGAAACAGAAACAGGAGGCGGAACTACAATTAACATACCTGTGAACTAAAATAAGGGCGTAGTGGCAAAAAATCCGTTGTCTGCTGTCCAAGAACTCATAGTCTTCTCTTTAAAGTAAAAACATTGACAATTGAAAATGTATAGAAGTGATAGTAATACCTGACAGCAACAAAAAGTAAGATATTTAGCAACATAACGCTGACCATATTTGAAAATGCTGTGCCATTTATACCATATTTAGGGATAAATACCAGATTTAACGTTATGTTTACTATGGCAACAAAAAACATTATATTGCGGAAGATTTTTTGCTTTCCCGTCATGTTTAAAATATATGCAACCGGACCTGTCATGGTATTCACCAGTTGTCCGGCAGTCATCATAATTAATGCGTTTTTCCCAAGTTGAAATTCTTCACCAAAGATTTTGAGAAAAAATGAAGGAAAAACAAAAAACATAACCAGTACCGGAGTCGTTATCCAAAAAATGAGTTTTGTTACTTGTTGGGCTAGTTTTGCCAGGGATTTAATATCACCGTTCCCATAAAATTGGGCAAACTTAGGCGCCGCGATGCTATTAAATGCAAACAGCGGAATACTTGTCAGCGTTGACAGTTTAAAAGCGATATTATAAATTCCCACATCGCTTTCCGTCTTAAAAGCGCCAAGCAGTATTTTATCAGTCCATCCCATAAATAAACATAACGAGTTCGATATCAATATAGGCAATGATATATTAAGGAGAGTCGTATATTTAATTCCTGCTTCTTCTGGCACAATTGCAGGAAAGTTTAATTTGCTCAGCCATAAAAACACTGAAAGAAAAAATACAATTGAAATACTCACAGAATACGCAACAAACGGCATATATTCCCACCTGTTGATAAAAAGAGCTATTGCCAATATGACTACGGAAAACAGTGGTATGGATAAGTCCTGTAAAAATGCGTATTCTTTAATTTTCTTAAGAGCCCTCAGACTTTCCGAATTTATGAAAACAATAACCATCGGAAGGATGATAAAAGAAACTATCTGGAAATAGGCCGAAAGGTAGGTTTTGTGAAACAGATTTTTTGCTATGCAGGGAGAAAGGAAATATAACAGGATACTGATAAAGACGCATGCGGGAACAATTATTTTTATTGCTTTCATATAGATATCATGAATACGACCACTTTTGTTTTGAGAAGAATATTCCGCAATAAATCTTAATAATGTAGTCTCTATGCCAAGCCTCCCAAATACAGCGCAAATATTCAAAAACGTGAGGAAAAGGGCAAATATTCCTGATGTATGGGCTCCGTATTTCCTTGTAATTATCAGCATTAATAAATAGGAAGCAAGTATTCCCGTTATCTTGAAAGCGAAAGAAATAAAACCGCTTTTAAGAAGTTCTTTCAGATTAATATCGCTTAATTTGGAAATAAATTTTTGGATTATTTTGGGCAAAGGCATAGGCGCAAAAAGCAGGTTCCGTGTGTATATGAAATATTCAAGATAGCGTGGAATGTTCCCGGAAATTATGGTATATTTGCTTTTTTCAGGCAATCATAACATTATGATATATGGATTGCCTTTAATTTTAGACTTTATAGCAATTATTTACTGGCCGTGCAACTTAAAAGTATTTTATGAAGCTAAACCTCGTTAAAGGTGTCTTATGAAAAATGGTGAGAAAGTATTTGTAATAGGGATAGATGGCGCAACTTTTGATATTATCGGCCCATGGCTGGAGCAAGGCAAATTGCCACATTTAAAATCACTCATAGATAACGGATGCTCAGGCATCCTGGAATCTTCCGTTCCTCCGATAAGCCCGGTGGCGTGGCCTTCTTTCTTTACCGGTGTCAATCCGGGAAAACACGGGATATTTGATTTTATAGAAAAATCGAAAACAGACCAAAGCATTCGTTTTATGAACCGGACCAATTGTAAAGCGCAGCCTATCTGGGGGTATCTTAATCAGGCAGGCTATACAACAACAATAATAAACATTCCAGGCACATATCCTCCTGATAAAATTGATGGATTTATGATTTCAGGATTAGACACCCCGAGCACAGACAGTGAATTTACCCATCCCAGTGAATTTAAAAACGAATTAAAAGCGGCAGTTGGCAATTATATTATTGACCTGGAACATAACCCCGTTTTAATGAATAACCCCCGAAAATACCTTGAACATATGGTTGATATGGTCGGGATGCGTGAAAAAACCGCGCATTACTTAATGACCAAATATCCCGTTGACTTTTTTATGGTAGTTTTCACTGCAACAGACCGGGTGCAGCATTCGTTCTGGAGATATCAGGATAAAGAACATCCGGGGTATTCTCCAGGATTGGAGGACGCAATATATACGGTATACAAACGGGTTGATGACGCCATTGGAAGACTTCTGGACAATCTGGATGAATCAGCAAGTGTAGTTGTAATGTCCGACCACGGTATGTATGGCGTATATAAAAGCGTTGACGTAAACCGATGGCTGCTTGAAAATGGTTTTCTTGTCTTAAAGAAAGAATCCCCCGTTTTAAAAATAAAGGACTTCTACAAAAGGGCCAAAAGAAAATATCTGAAAAAAGCGGAAAAAATCCTCTTTGACCATTATATTGACTGGTCTAAAACGCGCGCCTATTTTCTTGGTTCATGGGGAAATATTTTTATCAACGTAAAAGGGAAGGAGCCCTATGGCATTGTAAATCCGGGAAAAGAATATGAATCAATACGAGAAGAAATCATACGTAAACTGAGTCCTCTCACCGACCCTGAGAATGGAAAACCTGTCATTAAAACCATTTTGAAGAAAGAGGATATTTTTACCGGTGATTATTTTGATAAAGCGCCGGATCTCGTCATAATGTGGAATGAAAAATACAACAGCATCAAAACTCTTTACGAAAAACTGAGATCCGGTGGCCGACACGGCGTCATTCAACCGTACAAACAATTGTGCGGAGATCATGCGCCAAATGGAATATTCGTTTATAAATCGCCTCATGTGAAAAAAGGAATGACCAACATGAAGGCAAAAATTATTGACCTGCTGCCGACAATCCTTTACACAATGGATGTCGCAGTGCCAAATTCTATCGATGGAAGAATTTTAAATGAAATATTTACCGAAGAATTTCTTAGTAAAAAATCAGCGAAATTTGACAACAACATGTATATGTTCGAGACAGAAGAAGCATCAGTTTACTCAGATGAAGATAGCCAAAAGATAGCAGAACGGCTTACGGATCTTGGTTATTTCGATTAACTAATTTCAAACTGTTCATGTAGTGGCAAGGCGTGCCTTGCTACTACGTTGTTAAAAGTCGCCGAAGGCCTAATTTAACCTTTAACATAATGGGGTAACATAATAAAATATCCCCTTTTGCATTTTATGAAAATTTTATTAGTTCAATCTTACCTTAAGGGAGATGTTTTCCCGCCGGTATATCCTTTGGGCATTTCATATGTCGCGAGCTTTCTCTCCCGGCATGAGGTACGGATTTACGACCCGAACCTTTCATTGAATCCAACGGATGATTTAACAAAGGTAATTCAGGATTACCATCCCCAGGTAATTGGTATTTCACTGCGAAATATAGACAATCAGTCACGAAAAAAACCTCTTAACTACTACGGGGATTTTCAGGATCTTTTGCATACAATAAAAAAAACAGCCCCATCCGCACACATCATCGTTGGCGGCACAGGATTTTCCATGTTTGCCAGGGAAATAATGGACACTAATTCAGAAATAAATTATGGCGTATACCTGGAAGGCGAAGAAACATTATCCGAACTGGTAGACAACCTTGACCAACCGGACAAAGTAAAAGGAGTATATTACCGCAAAAACGGCACAGTCTGCTACACAGGATCAAGAATGCTTCCTCAATTTGAAAAATTTCCGGCGCCAAGAAGAGACATTGTCAATCCGGTTCCTTACAAAAGCGGAGAAGCGTCAATCGGAATTCAAACACAAAGAGGGTGTCCGTTGCACTGCGCATATTGCAATTACCCGGCATTAAACGGAAACCGTTTAAGATCAAGATCTCCTGAAAACGTTGTGAACGAAGTAGAGGCTCTTGTCCATACATACGGAATACAGCATTTTATGTTTGCAGATTCTCTTTTCAACAGGCCGCTGGAACATGCCGCCGGCATATGTAAGGAAATAATCCGGCGAAATCTTCAGGATAAAATCAATTGGATGTGCTGGCTGGACGTGCGGGGCGTTACGAAAGACTTTTTGCATTTATTGAAAAATGCCGGTTGCAGCGGAATCTCCTTTTCTCCTGATGGATTATCAACATCTTCATTAACTTCCCTGGGAAAAGGCATAAAGGAAAGAGACGTTTGGAATCTGTTGAAACTCATTGCCACTGATCCGCTCACGAAAGACATTAAATTCATTATTACCATGTTTATAAATTCACCCGGTGAAACATATTTCGGGATGATAAAAATGCTTTTTTACAAATTCGTTTCTCTTATTGTTAAGAAAATTTTAAAAAGAAACATAAACGTCCAGGTGGGGTGGATACGATTGGAACCGGACACTGAAATATACAACATCGCAATTAAACAGGAAATCATCTCGCCGGCCAAATCGCTTCTTCCTGCGAATACCGACGACATTAAAAATTTATTTTATTTAAATCCGTCTTTAAAATTTTTAGACATAGCTGTTCTCACCATGGCATCTATAGCTGAATCTGTTAAAGGCAAAATAAAACAAAAAATAATCGGGAGGGCTTCATAATGCTGCACAAAATACCACGATCTATTTTTGGCATTACCTTACTTCTTTTGATGCTGTCCTTTGGTTTTTCCTTTGACTCTGTCATCTATGCATGGGATGACGCCGCGCTTGATTCTCCTTTTGGATTTACCACATCCTTTTATGCGCCAAAAAGGAAAAGCAACGAGGAAATGATGAAAAAAAGAAAAAATTTCGACTTCGACGGCAAGCCCGGAGACAACCCCCCTTACGCAACTGCAATAGAACTTGGCGTTAAATGGGAACGGCAGTCAAACCCGGTTCTGGATTGGTCTTTTGTGCAAAGAGATAAAGACTCAATTATAAACGGAAAATTCAACTGGGATATCCCGGATAACTTTTTAAAGAGAATTCCTGAAGATTTAAATATTGTTGTCACTATTAATGTCAATCCAATGCTATTGCGCCCGGGCACATGGGAGTTTGTCGTTCCGCAAGCAAAAGAGTCTTATATCGAATTTGTTAAAAAAGCAGTTGAACGATACGATGGCGACGGAGAAGACGATATGCCAGGGCTTAAAAACCCTGTAAAATACTGGCAGGTTGAAAATGAACCCGAAGTTCAAATCAAAAAGAAACAGGGAGGCGGACCGGGAGGTCAAGGAGGTCAGGGAGGGCCACCGCCCGGCATGAACCAGAGAAGAGGGCCGGGAGGACCTGGAGGCCCCGGAGGGTTTGGAGGTCAAGTACCTCAGGGACGCGGGCCTCAAGGGCCGGGAATGATGGGGGGACAAACTCAAAAGGGGAGTGAATGGATGGGATTTCTGGAACTCATCAATATTACTTCAGATGCCGTAAAAAGCGCTGATGAAAGCGCAAAAATACTGAGCGGAGGAATAGTAAGCCCACCGCCGCAAATGAGGGCTGAGCTTATCAATGAATTTTGGCTTCCGTTAATCAAGGCGCTTGACGAGAATTCCATAGACATATTTGATTTTCACTGGTTTGACGATAGCATTATCGATTCTTATGAAACTTACAAAACATTGCGTAACGCCCTTGACGAAAACGGATTAACCAATGTTGATATATGGATGACTGAAACAGGCTCAAGCAGTAAAGAAGGCGAAAAGGGACAGGCCATTCAAGTGATAAAACGATATGTATTCCCTCTTAGTTACGGTGTTAAAAAGATATTTTGGGCATGGGCATTAGTGGAAGGATGGCCGCCGTTTGATTGCCAATCAATGTTTGAATACACCGGTTTGATATATGACGGCAATTGTCAGGGAGACCCCGGTTTCGGTGTAAAAAAACTGAGTTTTTACGCATATAAGCAGATGACGGAAAAACTCAAGGACTCACAGTGGGATAATATAGAGACAATTTCCAACGGCAAGAACAGCATATACGCATATAAATTCCCTCAGGAAGAGAAAGATGTTTATGTGCTGTGGTATGAAAAAACCAGCGGAAAAACGAGCTTTAATTTAAAAGTTGCCGAAAATAGCAAGTACACGGTAACAGAAGCAATACCAAATGTTTCCGAGGGAAAACAACTGAGTTCTGCTTCAAAAAATATTTTCACCACAAAAACTCTGACGTCTTCAGGCACCACACTTTCCATTGAAATATCTTCTGTGCCTGTATTCGTTGAGGGGAAGAAGGGAGATGATTCGGAACAAGCCTCTGAAGCTGAAGAAACCGATGAAAGCGAAGATGATGAGGAAACATCAGTATCTGAGGAAGAAACTGATGAGGGCGAAGATGAAGCATCGGAATCTGAAACGGAAGAAGGCACAGAACAAAAACCTACCATGGAAACCCAGCGCATGCAGGGGCAACCACCGGCGGGAGGGAAACAAATGCCGCCTCAGAGACCTGCCATGGGAGGACCTTCAGGATCACCTCAACGCGGACAACCTATGCCGCCGGGTGGACAAACGCCGCCGCAACGCGGACTACCCCCTGATAGCGGTAAATCGTACCGCGATTTGGAAGTCTGGCAAAGTTCAATGGATTTGGCCGTTGATTGTTATAATTTGGCAAAAGACATTCCGGAAGGAGAAAATGACACTTTAGCCGGACAATTACAGCGCATCGCTTCATCCATCCCCGCAACTATTGCAAAGGGGCAGGCAACACAAAATCCAAAAGAGTTTTTTAATCATCTTTCAATGGCAAATGGATCTGTTGCAGAACTGGAAACATATCTTCAAATCGCCGAACGGCTGGATTCTATAGATGCAAATCGTATAAAACAGCTTAAGAAAAAAGCTGAAGCGATTTCAAGTTCAATCAGAAACATGCAAAAACCTTTTGCTGATAAAATACAACATTGATACATCTTGACGAATGCAATCGTCCTGGCAGCTTCCAAAAGAACTGCCAGGATGATTTTTCATACTACCATTAATCACAGATGAACTATTCTCTTATTCATAATAAAAAATTAAACATCTGCCGATGGATTATTGTTATCCCTTTTGGCATAGCAATATCTTCCACTGCATTTATTAATCCACTGGTAACCCTCATCCTGCTTAGTATTACTTCTGTGGTGGCTCTTTCCATCTTCAGGCCGCATATTCCTTATCTTTTTGCAGTGATCCTTATTTCCTATATCAGCATTGAAATCAGAATATGGGGCGATTATCGAACATTTTTCAACCTTTCGGAACCGTTCATACTTTATTGCCTGTTCTGCTGGTTTATATCCCGCGGTTTAAGGATTTCAACGGAAGATTTTCAAATCAGGAAATATTTCCCTCTTATATTGCTATACGTGTGGGGATGCATTTCTATCCTCTGGAGTACTGAAAAAACAATGGGAATATATTATATGGCAATGTTTTTTATCGCCTTATGCTTCTTCTTTCTCACCATAGTAAACTTAAACAGCTTTTTAAAAATTAAAATTGCCATCGCTTTTTTTGTCATTATGGGATTCGTCAGCAGCATCGTATGCTATTATTCGCTTATATCAAATAAAACAATTGAGGACATATTATACCATTACAATGAACATCTGGTCCGTTTTGTATTCAATCCCGAACAGATGTTGCGCGGGCAAGGATTCATGCACCCGCTTGCCACTGCATACTACCTTTCCCTGTCACTCATGCTGCTGCTTGGATTTATTTATACGGGAAACAAATTAACAAAATTTTTCCTGGCAATCATTGCGATAGTAATATTCGTAGCCTTGTTAACGACCCTGAGCAAAGGACCGTTACTTTCTTTGCTATGCGGGCTTTATATTTTTACCATCTTAAATGCCTCTGTCAATAAACACGTTATTATCGTATGGACGCTTATTCTTTCTCTTATTGTATTTGGTTTTTTCCTCTCAAGAATCCCTACGAATGATTTTGCAAAGGCACTGGATTATACCTCCAAGACATCCACAGAAACCACCGATGAATCTTCTTCCTTAGGTTCGAGAATAAAGCGGTGGAAGAAAGGCATTCTTTCTATAAAGGATCATTACGGTCTGGGCGGCGGATCAGGTGGTTTTTTTACGTATCTTGATCCGGAAATCTGTTTTGATAATTTATACGTTCATATATTCGCTGAATATGGATTGGTCGGCGTATTGTTGTGGATATGGTTTTTGATCTTGTCATGCAAAAGATTTATTCAGGCATATATCAATTGTATCTCCACTGAATATAAAAAATGGATGCAGATCTATATTGCGGGTGTAGCAACGTTACTGCTCAATGCGGTTACCTCTTTTTCTCATACCTTTTTGCCTATATGGTTTTATTTGGGGATTGGACACGCTATGTCAATTGCAATTGACCGTGAAAACAAGAAAAGATCAGAAAACAAAAGAATGGATACCTTAAAATGTCGCTTATAAAACAATTCCTCGATGTAATCTCCAGAAGAAAGAAAATTGTTATTATTGTTGTGCTGGTTTTCACTTTATTGCCGCAATTACTGTCTTTTTCTTGCCGGTCTGTATATAAGGCTTCTTCACAACTCTGGATGCATACGAATGCGACTCAAACACAATACATGGGCTTACCGGCAAATATCAGTAATTTCGAATATTCAGACAAAAACAAACTGGACAACACATTCTTTGCAATGCTAAAAAATCCCAAATCCCTGAAACGAATTATTTCAACTATGAATATTACTGATGAAAAAGGCAGATTGGTTGAACCTGATAAATTTCTCATCGGAAGCGAATTCAACCTTTTTTTCAGCAGTGAAGGCATCGGAGTCGATGTTGTAGAAAGCGGTGATGTCATTGAAGTATCAGGCTACTCTTCTACTCCCGAAAGAGCAGAAAAGGTTGCAAATGCTGCCATTGATGCCTTTATGATACTGTATGCGGATATTTTCAAAGACGAAGCGCGATTGGCGCAAAAAGCAATGAAAGGGCGGCTCGAATATGTAAAGAGAGAATTAAGAAAACTGGAAAGAAGATTGTTCCGGTATAGAAAAAAATACGAAATTATCGATGTTACTATGGAAATAGAACAGGGACTAAAACAATATTATAGCTATATTGACCTGATTCATCAAAATACGAAAACTGCGGAAGAAGAGAAAAAGTCTCTGGAAGAGGTAACCAAAACCATCGCTGTAATTCCGGAACTCTACTTATCCGGCAAGGCCATCGAAAGAAATCCTACATTAGAGGCATATAAACAGGAAATAGTATCTCTTGAAACAAATATCGCAAAACTAAAGGTTGATTTTACCGAAGCACACCCCGACGTTATTGCCACAAGGATGCAAATAGCAGAATATAGAAAGGCAATACATAAAGAAATTGAAAGAATCTTAGGGGATGAAAATTTTTCCAGAAATTCATATTATACCGATTTGGAAAAACGTTCTTTTGATACGAAAATGAATCTCGAAATCTATAAAACAACCGACTCTATACTCCGCAGTTTGGCAGATATCATTTACAAAAAAACGTTAAATGTAAAGAAAATAGAACTGTTATTTAATAAAATAGAACGTCAGCAATCATCTTTAAATACGGAGTTCACCAATCTGACAAAAGGCATTTCAGATACAGAAGTGCTATTAAGCATGAGTCCTTCAAACCTTGCGGTGCTCAACTATGCTGATGCATCAACACAGTCTTCTCCCTGTTTTCCGAACAGAATAAAGTTTTTTGCCGTCTCCTTGTTTCTCAGCATTGCCATAGCTTTTTCATTAATTTTATTGGAAGAATCTACCGACAAATCAATTAAAACACTTGCAGAAACACGCAAGGACTTTTATGGGAATGTGCTCTACGGTTTGCCGAAATATAAAATGATGTTTGGTCTCAACATCATCCCGAAAAAACTGCTTACTTATTTCCCAACACTCAAAGAAGAACTGTCATTGCTGAAGCAGAGGAACTTTGTCAGAAAAGTATTAAAAAACACCATGGTCAGGAATTCTGTCTGGAACATTATCTCCGGCGCAAAAATCGTTTCCGGCGATACAATTGCGCGGTCAATTCTATTTACCGGTGCGGAGAATGATGTAGGAACCTCCACTATCGCTCTCCTGGTGGCAAAAGAATTGACGGTTTCCGGCAAAAAAACTCTCTTGCTGGATATTTCTTCAACTTCTGAATGGCATTTACCGGCAAAAGACACCCTTTCGGTTAACAAAAAAATAATTCTCAAAAATCTCATAAGAAAAAGTGATTTATATGATATCGATATTTTACATTTTAAAGAAATTACCGACAGCCCCAGTATTGCCATGATTGACGGTATTTCCGAACAACTAAATAATCTGGAATATGATCATATTATTATTGATACTGACCCTGTTATTGCATGCAACGATACCCTATTCATGTCTGCATTGGCAAACGTTGTCCTTTTGACAGCAAAACTCCGGAAAACCACCAAAGAAACAATCGAAGACTCTTTTGCCAAATTCAAACATTTGAAAGAATCTAAAATAGGAATTTTGATCAACCAGATTTAGTCAAAAGAACGTTAATTTATTCAATCTGGGTAGGGGCTGAAAATTTTCAGTCTCTACATGTGTTTGCAAACAAAGGTAGCGAAATGCCCGATTTAAACATAAAAAACATTATTAATTTTTCTGAAACAGCAAAGGTGTTTTTTCTCTACTCTCTTCGGTATTCAATCCCTTACTTGCCGTTAAACCTAAAACACACCCTTGCTGACAGACTTGCTGCTGTGTCATCACATGGAGAAAAAGCCGTAGTTATGAAAAGCGAATTGGAATTGCTGTTTGGCAAAGAAAAGTTTACTGGCTCGGAAATCAGCGAAATAATAATAGAATGCCTTCGTAATTTCAGAAAAGATCTTTTTGAAATATGGTCATTCCCAAAATTGAATAGCAGAAAAGCAGAAGACCTTTGCGCCATTGACGGAATGGAACATTTGGAAAACGCCCTGAAAAAAGGCAGCGGGGTGATAATAGCGCTTTGCCACTTTGGCTCATACAAGATGATACTCCCCTGCCTTGGGTATAAAGGATATAAAATAACACAGGTCGCTGCGAATCCTCTCGATTTAACGGGCAAAGACAAGTCAATCGTAAAAAACAAGACTATGGAAATTGAATTTCAATGCGAGAAAAGTCTTCCTGCGCATTTTTTTTACATAGGAACCACACCAAGACAAATTTACCGGGTTTTACAAAACAACGAAATACTTGTTATGTCACTTGACGGAATATTGGATCCCAATAGAATCTCCGTACCCTTTTTACAAAGAAAGGTAAGGCTCTCCCCCTCCCTTGTAAAAATCGCAGAAAGAACAAAAGCAACGATATTGCCTGTTTTCACGGTAAGGGAGAAAAACGGCAAACACAGGATTATCATTGACAATGAAATCCCGTTAGAAAATGGCGGCGATAAAGAAAAACAGGAAATAAATGTATTATCAAAGTTTGGCAGTTTAATGGAACGGTATGTTAGAGAATTTCCAAGTCACTATCTCTGGTATTTATACAAGAACAAAACAGAGCCTCCGCCTATCGGCAGTATCATAATTGATTAGTTATCCAGTAACAAAATTAATTTTGTCAGGAGGGTATTTTTATCGTGAACAAAAAAGCTACCTTTATCGCGCCATATGATGATTTAATGGCATACGGCATCAGAATCCTTTCATCATCCTTGAGAAAAGAAGGGTTTTCAACGGAAATTATATTTACGCCGCATATTTTAAAACAAACGGATGCCCATTCTATTGCCTCATTAACGGATACCATAAAAGAGATGACCTATGATTCATACTTTGTGGGAATATCATTTTTCTCATGCCATTTCAATGCAGTAAAAACACTTACGGAAGCATTGCGGAACAAAATTGACATTCCCATAATGTGGGGAGGGAAACATATTTCCGCCCGGCCTGAAGATGCCGCAGGGTTTGCCGATATTGTCTGTATTGGTGAAGCGGAAATCGCAATAAAAAACCTTCTCAACGCAATGAGAAAAAACGAAGATTATTCCAATATAAACGGATTTTGGTTTCTCGAAGATGGAAATTACAAAAAGAATCAGCTTGCCCCCATCGTCGAAGACCTTGATCTGCTGCCATACCCCGATTATTCTTTAGAGGGGCATTATCTTTGGGATGGTAAAACAATGCACAAAATGACCAGGGAATTATTATGCGAGCATTTGAAAATAGTCGGAACGGTAGTCTATCAAACCCTATCTTCACGCGGATGTCCGTATAGCTGCACCTATTGTTCCACCTTTAAAGCCCTTTATTCTGACAGCGGATATCTGAGATTTCGCACCGCGGAAAATGTCATTGGTGAACTGAAAGAAATGAAATCCCGTATTCCCGGCATGCAGGCAATAACGTTCTGCGATGACAACTTTTTTGCCCTGAAAGAAGATCAATTGGAAAAATATGCCGCGTTATATAAAAAAGAAATCGGTTTGCCGTTGCGTTGTCTGGCACATGCGCATGATATCAATAAGAGGAAGTTAGAAATACTTGTTGATGCCGGTATGAATGAAGTACAAATTGGCATACAGACAGGCAGCGAAAAAACCAGAAAGCTTTATAAAAGAGGCCCTTCTTGCGATAAAGTTTTGGATTCCGTCAGATTAATAAACCAATTCAAGGGAAAACTCATGCCCTTCTATGATTTTATTATCGACAATCCGTTTGAAGAAGAAGAAGATCTCATTGAGACTCTGCATATGATTCAAAAGTTCCCCAGACCTTATCGCTTGAACGTATTCTCTCTTATTTTTCTCCCCGGCACTGAATTACAAAAAAGAGCGCAGGAAAAAGGGCTTATTATTGACATGACACGACAATTTGAATCGAGAAAAAAGAGTTATATTAATTTCCTTTTTTACCTCTATTGCCGCCCTATTCCACTATGGATTATGGGCATACTCGTTTCAAGACCAATGTTAAAGATAATGAAACACAAATTTATAGTTGATCTTTTGTATTTCATAAGGGATTCAATAAAACGACTGGTAAAGGGCAAGGCCGATGCGTGGGCTCCGGAGTAAGATAAAAACAGATGAGTAGCAATATTTTATTAATCAAGACACATGCTTTCGGCGATGTATTGCTTACTACTCCGGCAATACGCGCAATTTACAAAAATAACCCGGCAGGTAAAATTTACTATTTTACCTGCAAGTGGTCTTCAGGGGCGCTGTATAATAATCCCTATATTACAAAAACTTTTGTATTGGACGATGACGCACTGTTTGGAAGAAAATTATATAAAATTCTTCCTCTCATTATAAAATTAAGAAGATATAAATTTGAATCTATCATTATTTTCAGCGCATCGAAATTCATCCATTTTCTTTCATGGTTGATAGGAGCGCCAAAAAGGGTGGGGTTCGGCAATAGCAGTTTTATTACCCACAAGGTCAACCCGTCAGTATTACAAAATCACTATGCCGCCGAAGCATACAATACATTATTGGAACCACTATCTATACGGAATGATGGAACAAAACTCGATTTTCAGACAAAAGAAGTATGCCTCCCTGAAAATTTGAATAATTTTCTCGAAAAATATAAACCGAATATTATCGGACTTTTTTGTGGCGGCGGGAAAAATCCCCGCGATACGGTATTGACAAAACAATGGGGCGCTAAAAAATTCATTGAACTTGCAAAATTGCTTTCTGCCGATGGATACGGATTCCTGCTTTTTGGTTCGAAAGATGACTGCAAAGTAAATGCGGCAGTGAAAGACGAACTCAAATATTCTGCTTTTGATTTGAGCAGCCAATATTCTCCAAACGAAGCGGGATATTTAATGAAAATGTGCAAACTTTTCATTACCAACGATTCCGCCCCCTTTCATATTTCTTATGCGCTTACTATCCCGACTGTCTGTATCTTTGGCCCCAGCAATTCGAAATTGCTTTCACCGCAATTGCCATTTTGCAGACACATACAAAGTAAGGCAGAATGCAGCCCTTGTTACGGAAATGATATTTTCAGCGGATGCACAAACCCTGTTTGCATGGAAAGTATTTCTGCAAATGACGTTTACAAAGAATGCAGGTCTCTGTTAAGTAAAAAAATTTAATTAGTAATATGTTATTCAGTTTGTTTATACGCAACTACAATAAACTTATTTTTTAGAAAGGCAGCGGCTGTGAAAGTCTTACTCATCAATCCTCCCTATTTAAAAAAATTCTCGCGTCCTCAGCGGAGTCCCGCTGTGACGAAGAGCGGCACTCTGTATTTTCCGATGTGGCTGGCATACGCCACCGGCGTTTTAGAACAGAAAGGGTTTGAAGTTGACCTCATAGACGCACCAGCCGATAACTTTTCTATAGAAAACATCATTGAAAAAACCGGTACATTTCAACCAAACCTTATCGTTCTTGATACAAGCACACCAAGCATTGATAATGACATTACTGTCGCCCGCAAACTCAAAGAAACATGCCCAGGTGCATTTATAATACTTGTCGGAACACACGTATCAGCGCTCCCGGAAGAAGTGCTTAACAAAGACACATGCATTGACGCAATCGCCCGAAACGAATATGATTACACGCTTCCCGATCTCGCCAAAACCCTCTCGGAAAAAGGCGATTTAAAAAACGTTCAGGGAATAAGCTACAGGAACGGCAGCAAAATCATCCATAATCCCGGAAGACCCTATATTGAAAATCTCGATGAATTACCGTTCGTAAGCACGGTGTACAAAAAATTTCTCCGGATAGAAAATTATTTTAATCCCAACGCTCTCTACCCTATGGTCACCATTACCACCTCAAGAGGATGCCCTTTCCCATGCACCTTTTGCGTTTATCCACAAACGTTAATGGGGAGAGGGTTCCGGCAAAGAAGCATTGAAAATGTTGTAGAAGAGATGGAATATATCACCAAAAATTTCCCTCAGGCAAAGGCAATTTTCTTTGAGGACGATACGTTAACCGTGAATAAAAAACGATGCAAGGAACTTGCCGAAGGCATTCTGAAAAAGAAAGTTAACATCTCATGGACGGCAAATGCCAGAGTCGGCCTGGACTATGAAACGATGCAAACAATGAGGATAGCGGGCTGCAGGTCTCTATGTGTAGGGTTTGAAAGCGGAAGCCAGCAGGTGCTGGATAACATGAAGAAAAAACTCAGTCTCAGCGAAATGGAATCTTTCATGGCAAATGCGAAAAAAGCGGGCATGTTAATACATGGCTGCTTTATGGCAGGGCTTCCGGGCGAAACAAAAAAAACCCTTCAGGAAACATTGCAACTTGCAAAAAGGCTGAACCCGGACACCGTTCAGTTTTACCCCGTCATGGTATATCCCGGAACAGAAGCATATACATGGTATAAAGAAAAGAGATTGATAACTACCGACAATTTCTCCGAGTGGCTTACGCCGGAAGGCTTGCATAACACCGTAATCAGCACGGAAGAGTTATCTTCTTATGATCTTGTCAAATTCTGTGACGATGCAAGAAGGTCTTTTTATTTAAGACCGGGCTATCTTCTTTACAAACTGAAACAAATGATTGTACATCCCGGAGAAATAAAGAGGACGTTAAAATCCGCAAAAACATTTTTCAAATATCTGCTGAGAGGCTCTGACATAAAACCAAAAGCCCAATGTTAAGTGCATAGTTATTGTTGATCACTGTCTTTAATTTATGATAGTATTCTAGCATTCTATAGAATAAAGATAAAAAGGAGGGGGTTCGCCTTGTGAAGATAACGTTCTCTCGTCATGCAAAAAGAAGGGCGAGACTATATAAAATTCCAGAGTCAGCAATTTTGAAGATTCTACAAGGGAAGGAATGACATCCAGGTACTTACGAAATCATAGAAAACGCAGAAGAAGGATTTAAGTATCCACTAAAAATTGTAGTTGCCGTGGAAGATGATATACTTACAATAATAACAAACTATCCTGTAAAGAAAGGAAGAAAGGGATGAAAGTATATTACGATGATGATGTAGATGCTTTGTATTTAAAGCTGGGAGAGGAAACTCCTGAAGGGGTCATAGAAATGGCAGAAGGAGTTAATTTAGATACAACTTCAGAAGACAAGATCGTGGGTATAGAAATTTTGAATGCTTCTAAGAAGATAGATTTAAAAACGATACTCTCTTACACTCTTGAATTTGAAAAAGATTTAATAACCCAAAGGACTGCCTAACAATCATAACGGATTCCTTTTTATATTTTCCCCGCAAATGGAAATGGCAAAATATTTATTACTATCAGAAAAAATATTTTAGATAAATATAACGGTGATATTCAAAAATATATGGATTATCTCAAAAACAGAGAATTGAAAGATCTTCCAAAGATAAAATCCTTAATCGAAAAAAACAATATACAAATGTAAAACAACATCAATCCAATTAAGCAACTGCTAAAAAATCGCCACTTGTTTTCTGTATTTCTAAGAAAAACATAGCCGCTTATTCGATTTTAGGTAACAGTTCACCCACCCCTAAATCCCCTCCCAGGAGGGGACTGGGACTTCTTGCATCCTCTCTTGGGACTGGGACTTCTTGCATTCCTCTCTTGGGAATGAACTTCTTGTATTCCCCTCTTGGGAGGGGCTAGGGGTGGGTCCTTTTCAAATACCGGGACAATCCGGAAGGGGTGAACTGTTACGATTTTAGAACATTCACAAAGAAAAAAATGCAGAGGAAAATTCGGTATATATTGTTTATCATAGTTCTATGCTACTTTATTTTACCACGCACGCTCGTCAGCCAAACTATTCCTTACCCACCAGGGATTGAATTAGGGGGGTCTGCGAGCTATTTGGGGAGGGCAAATCATAATTCCTCGCCATATTACAAACACCCGGATTTTTACCGTATGGACAATACTGACAGCCGCACAATCCTACCACACTTCGCGACGTACCAGCAAACCACCGACTATACCTGCGGGCCGGCAGCCTTGTTAATGGCTGCTTATTACCGGGGCGTGCTGCTTAATGAACTGGAAATTGCTAAAGCTACAGGAGCAAATAAAAAAACGGGGACTTCCACAGAACAGATGGTTCACTATCTGAAAAACACCGGCTGGAAAGTCCGTTCCAGTCTTACCGAGCCTGAAATTGCTACCCTACATTTTTTGAAACATCAGATAAAAAATGGCAACCCTGTAATGGTGGAATGGGTTGATTGGGCAGGCCACTGGCAGGTAGCAATTGGGTATGATGACGTGGGCACTCCCGCTGAAGTGTCAGATGATGTATTAATCATGGCAGATCCATACGATACATCCGATCACTTGCAAGATGGATACGCCATTGTTCAGGCAGACCGCTTTCAATCTATGTGGTTTGACCACGATCTTCTCCCTAAAAACCAGAGGAAGCGGCAATGGATTATTTTCTCCCGCTAATTTCTCTTTTCATAAGAGCATTCCCAAAGAACTTTTCATACACCACTTTTCCCTTTCTGGCTATGGCAGTCAAACAGGCAGCAGAAATGTTACAAACCCGAACCCGCAAAGCCAGATCAGCCGCCGGCAATGGCGGGTACGACCGATATATAATCACCGTCTTTTACCGGTGTTTCCAGATTATTTAAAAATCTGATGTCTTCATCATTGAGATAAAAGTTAATAAATCTTCTTATCTGTCCGGAATTATCGCAAATCCTTTCTTTTATGCCTTTATAATTCGCTTCCAGGTTGCTGATAATCTCACCAATATTCTTTCCTTCGACCTTTACTTCTTCAACTCCATTCGTAAAGGTTCTCAGTGGCGTAGGGATACGCACAGTTACCGACATAATTCCGCTCCTTTAAATTTTATAGTTTATTGCGAATACTATTTTGTTTCCTCAAATAACAATTCTTAATATCGATAGGTATCAGGTTTGAATGGGCCTTCTATGGGAGTACTGATATACTCAGATTGCTGTTTTGTCATACGGGTAATCACCCCGCCAAAGCCTTTCACCATTTCAGCGGCAACCTCTTCATCCAACTTTTTGGGAAGAACCTGAATGTACACCGGTTTCCGCTCTGATTTTGGTTTGCTTGCCCATGCCTCACGATAGAGAAACATCTGCGCAAGCACCTGATTGGAAAACGAACCATCCATAACACGGGATGGATGGCCAGTCGCATTGCCAAGGTTTACAAGCCTTCCCTCTGAAAGAAGGATAATGTAATCTTCCTTGTCATTTGATCTGTATATCGTGTGAACCTGCGGCTTCACTTCTTCCCATTTCCAGTTTTCACGCATAAATTTCGTATCAATCTCAAGATCAAAGTGTCCAATATTACAAACAATTGCTCCCCGTTTAACGGCAGCCAGCATATGACGGTCGCATACATTTACATTACCTGTAGTCGTTACGATCAAATCGATCCTGGCCATCAATTCTTTATTTATGCATTCCGGGGAACCGGTGTTGATCCCTCCTTTGTAAGGAGAAACCACCTCATATCCGTCCATGCATGCCTGCATTCCACAGATGGGATCAATTTCTGAAATGCTGACGATCATGCCTTCCTGACGTAAACTCTGGGCAGAACCCTTGCCAACATCGCCGTAGCCGATAACAAGGGCTTTTTTCCCGGAAAGAAGAATATCGGTGCCGCGTTTAATAGCATCATTTAAACTATGGCGGCATCCGTATTTATTGTCATTTTTAGATTTGGTTACCGAATCGTTGACGTTTATGGCAGGAACTTTAAGCTGCCCTTTTCTCAGCATATCATGCAGACGATGCACACCTGTGGTGGTCTCTTCCGTAATGCCATGAATTTTTTCAAGCATCGCAGGATATCTCTCATGAACCATTAAGGTAAGATCACCGCCATCATCAAGCAACATATTAGCATCCCAGGGTTTGCCATCTTTAAGAACGGTCTGTTCAATACACCACTCGTATTCTTTTTCCGTCTGCCCCTTCCATGCATAAACAGCAACGCCGGAATCCGCCATGGCCGCTGCGGCGTGGTCTTGCGTGGAAAAGATGTTACACGAAGACCAGCGGACTTCGGCGCCAAGAGCGCGAAGGGTTCTGATCAAAACTGCTGTTTGTATTGTCATGTGGATACAACCAATGATTTTAGCGCCCTTAAGCGGCTGCTCTTTCTCATATTTTCTCCTGAGATTCATCAATGCAGGCATTTCAGATTCCGCAAGGATAATTTCACGATGCCCCCAGTCCGCAAGGCTGATATCCGCCACTTTATAATCCTGCTGAGAACTAACGCCGGCTTTTTTGTAATCCAACATAACCATTCTTATACTCCTTATTGACAAGGTTTAAGTTGCGCTTATAAACAACTTTCGCCGAGGATACTCGGCGAACTAAACATTATACTTTTCCCGTTTTATAGAAGGTATATTATAAGGAATGCTGAGAAATATTCAACCATTTTCCCAATATATTATCTACACTTATCTCATTATAATACAAAATGTTGTAAGAATTTCCCGAAAATTACCAATGCCACCTTACGTTCAATTTAAGTTGGAAATTTTCTTCTTTTTTGTAATTATTCAAACCTGACAATTATCATTAAATACGGCAGAACCATCACCAAAACAATGTGCCGCAAGACAAATGAATGTCAGGTTGTGTTTCTCAGGGGAGCATTCCCGATTTTTTGTGAAAATCGACTACCGTATATCATGCCGGATATGAAAACATCTTCAATTTACAGGAAAACGCAGCCCTTCGACGGAGTTTATCCTGAGCGGTAAAAGATGCTTCGACTCCGCTCAGCATGACATAAGCGAAGGGCTCAGGGTGACCGTGAATGTTATCTATAAAAAAGCATGTCATGCTGAGCGGAGCCTTGTGGGTGGATTAAGCGGAGCGAATCCACCATTTATGCGATAATTGTTGGTGGATACGGCGCAAAAACCAGCGCCTTTATCCACCCTACCCACACTGGAAATCATCCTGCCAGTTCTGCCCTTCGCAGCCATTATCGGGCAAAAGCGGGTCATTCCAGAAGATTTTCATATCGTCAAAGTCGGCGCGCAGGCGGTCAAGGACTATGATATTGGGGGCAATGACAAGAAAGTTGGTGGAAAGCCTGGAATCTTCTTCGTAGAGTTTATGGAAATAGCACCAGGTAATGATGAGGCTCATTACCTTGGTCTTGCCACTTCCGGTCGCCATTTTTACTACAAGGCGAAGCCATTCTTCGTCGAACATGCCGGTCGATACCGCACCGGAGGAGTCATAGCGGATCAGGTCGTACTTATCTTTGACCTTGACGACTTCGTAGAGGTAAATAACGGTCTCAATGGCTTCCCGCTGGGCGAAGTAATAGCGGAACTCAAACATGTTGCCATCTGATTTCGGGAGAATATGCTCTGTGTGAAACCACCACGAAAGCAGGGCCTTTGATGTTACCGACGCGCCTTCATAATGATTATCGCGCCACGATTTGACTTCTTTACGAATTTTGGAAACAAGGGGCGGCAGCAGCTTCTCGTAGCTCGTCTCCCGCAAGGTTTCATCCGCCGGAAACCAGCGGTATTCTGGATTGAGGATTTCATAGGGGGATGTCGGGAAAGAAGGATGAATAGCCATTATCTGCCACCTTCTAGTTTTTTAATACCGCTGTCATCGGTCAGGAGCTTCATCTGCTGGATCGCGATTTTATTCAGCTTTAGGAGCCGTTCACCCTGTGGCAGTCCATCGGCGATAAAATGGGCATTCAGATTTTCGAGGTTCGACAGACAGACAAGCTGGGAAATATCGGCATAATCACGAATATTCCCTTTTTTGTCGGGATTCGTATCGCGCCACTCTTTAGCAGTTTTTCCGAACAGTGCCATATTGAGGACATCGGCTTCTGATGCATATATGTTATTGATCTGCTGTTTGGAAAGTTCCGAGGGAATCAGGTTTTCCTTGATGGCACCGGTATGAATCCGGTAATTTATTTTTGTCAGATTTCGCCGGATATCCCAGCCAAGTTGTTTGCGTTCCTCGTCTTTCAGACGCTGAAATTCTTTGATGAGATAGAGTTTGAATTCTGAAGATATCCACGATGCAAATTCAAAGGCGATGTCCTTATGAGCATACGTGCCGCCGTATCGCCTGACTTCGAGATGAGTCCAGTGGCATGGGTGGATTCAATCCATCTTTGAGGCGATAGCACAAAGTAATTACTTCCGGCTTCACTTTTAAACCTCTCGAATTCGAGAGGTTTAAAATCGGGATTGCTTAATTTTTCCCACAAACCCAGGAACTCGATCGTGCTTCGGTTCCGCATCCAATTATTGATAATCGCAAATGGTTCTTGCTTGTTTCGATATTTGGCAATATCGGTCAATGAAATATAATCCTCTTGTTCCCTTGAGATGATGCTTATTTCATTGCCCTGTACAGATATTTTCTCTACCATTGCAATCTCCTGTTTAAGGTTTAATTCCCTCGAATTCGGTGGAATTAACATCAGACTTTCCAAACCCGTCGAATTCGACGGGTTTAAAAGTCGCATTGATTTTGCCATTGTTTACCCCTTTACTTAACCAAGAATGCATGCAAATGGCCGCTAATATTTTTTTGATTCGCGTTTATTGGCGTTCATTAGCGGTTACCTTCCCACGCTGACATCAATAATCTTCATGGTGTCGTTCCCGAAAATGTCCACTACCTTGACGGCAATTTTATACCGTCCGGGCTGGCAGTCGTGAAACGATGTTTTTAGTTCCAGGGTACGGTCTTTTTTTGTGCGAAACGATTGCCATTCGTTTTCAAATATAAAGTCGCCCGTCCACACTTCCTCCATTTCTCCGGTGGCTCCATTTTTTGTGCGGACAATCTCCCGTTTGGATTCGAAGTTAAAATCCACGCTCCAGTAGTCAATCCAGTCTGTCCATTTTTTGGTAAGGACGTCACGGGTTATGACGCCATCCTTGTCTTTGGAAACCTTAATGATCTTGCCGCCTTCCACTACAATCTTGTTCTTGCCGTTGCCGAGTGAAGCGGCGGTGGTGTGAATAGCAAACGGGAGCATTCCCGATTTTTTGTAAATAAAACAATTCTGCCGAATATGAAAAGTTCCTCATGTCACTGAGAAACTCAACCCTTCGACTCCGCTCAGGGTGACAGTTCGAGTCATGCTGAGCGGAGTCGAAGCATACTATAAATGATGAGTTACAAAAAGTCGGGAATGCTCCCATAGCAAACTTGCCAAGGTCTGAACCGATCCACTTACGCCCCAGCTTTTCGGCAACGGCCAGCGTAGTGCCGGAACCGCAGAAAAAGTCGGCTACGATGTCGTTTTCGTTTGTTAGCCAATCCGATATAACGGATAATAACTCTTCATGCTTTTCAGTCGCATAATTAGTGGCTAATCTTTGGTTCTTATTGAATCCCAAAGGGTACTTGCAAGTTTTTTAAATTTTGGATAATTGAAACGGTCCATTCGGCTGTTGGTTCAATATCATCATGCGCTAAAAATGGTTCGAACCCCTTTAGTATCAGGGAAAGACGGATTTTTCCTGCGGTTTTTTTATGTTCTGTCAGATAGCTAAGGAATATTTTCATAATTTATTCCGTATAACGCCCAAGCTCAACATCTGCTATGAAGCGTAGCAAAAAATAGCAGTCAGATGGAGTGTTTTGTTAGATATGCTGATTGCCGTGCTATTTTCATTAAATTGCGCAGGGCTTCACTGACAGCGGCATCATCGGGAAATACCGCCGCCACATCAGGACGGGAGCTTTCCCAATTTTTTGTAAATCAAAATAAAGCCGACCATAAAGGATCGGCGCTACCATGCAATATGTGTCGTAGCGCGGGTGGTTTATCCCCCGCATAATACCTCCACATTTTACAAAAAATTGGGAATGCTCCCATCAGGACTCAGGAGAACGAGATTTGTCCCCTTTTTATATTCCTTGTGATATTTGCCCCTTATCCCTTTGTCCAAATCTTTTCGCTTGTATTCTTTTCTCATCTCTTCATGTTTAACCGTCTTCATATATTTTCCTCTCTTTTTTTGTTGCGCGCCTTGCGCTTATTATTCGTGTATTATTGTTGCTCTGTATGAACGACAACCAATAACCGGCCTGTTATGGAGCCGCCAAAAGTCAGGTATCTATGCTCTCGTATGGAATGCTCCGGTAGACACTAACACCTGAATTAGACAGCACAGCAACCTTCTGGTGTGGGTTCAAGAGACGCATTGCAATGCGTCTCTACAACATCCCATGGTTTTATGTTGCCGGTTACATCTTCGATTGTACATAGCAACTTTATCTGTATAAACTTGTGGGTTCAGGTTGAAAAACCTGAACCCGCTATAGGAAAGTTTAATTATACTGCCCATTCGCAGTAATATAATAAAGCAGGGAAAACCTTTATAAATTACCCGTTTGACCCAGTCTGTTTACTCAACCCACTTTTAACACAACTGATTAATTTCAGCAATATTGCGTTATTTTCCTGCCCTGCCGTATTAATTAATGATTTGAGTTAATTCATTTTTTCTCATTTCAAGCCCTGCGATTTTTGATCTCAATTCTTTTATTTCCTTATTTATTTTTTTCAATTCATTCTTAGCCTTTTGCTTATGAAACAAATCTTTCCCAAATTTTTCTTCAGCCAATTTTTCAACTTCTGATCTGAGTAATCTAAAATATGGATTCCCGTATATACTACCCTCTCTAAATTGGAGCTTTCCCTCATTAATTGCCTTCATGATATCATCTTGTGTCAATCCAAATTCTTTAAAAGCAGTCTTATCGCTTAGAGTGCTACCTTTTTTGTCCATTCATAATTTGTATCATTATAAGGCATAGAATTTCTCCTTCAGATCGATTCTTTATTGGTAAATTATGGGGAATACCATGCTTAATCTTTCGTAAGCTGTAACATGTAGGGCATGGCATTGCCTGCCAGATTAAACAAATTCCCAAATAGCCACCGGATATATGTCTTTACATCTATTTCAATTCGGTAGGCGGTGCCTACCCTACTGCTGAGTCAATATTAAGTATTGCGCCCCGGATCCGGAATCACCTGATTAATTACCTGTCAACGCGCAACCGCCATTTTTTCTTCCATAACGGCGTCAAATTCCGCAAGGGACGGGTTAATAATTTTTGGTTCGACCAGTTTCCCCAAAACGGCTTCCTGTGTCTTTAAACCATTTCCGGTAATGGAAATAACAATAGATTCATCACGCGGTATCTTTCCCTGTTCGATCAGTTTTTTCGTGACCGCCACGGTAACTCCGCCGGCAGTTTCCGTAAAAATACCTTCCGTTCTTGCCAGCAATTTAATACCCTCAACAAGTTCGTCATCCGTTACATCTTCTGCCCATCCGCCGGAAACATTAATGCTTTTCACCGAATAAAAACCATCCGCAGGATTTCCGATTGCTATCGACTGCGCTATGGTATTGGGTTTTACCGGACGTATCACATCCGTCTTTCCTTTGACCGCCGTAGTAATCGGAGCGCTTCCGCTGGCCTGGGCGCCGTGCAATTTTGTATCCGCGCCGTCAATAAGACCCAGTTTAACGAATTCTTTTATTGCCTTCCCGATTTTTGTAATTAATGATCCGCCTGCCATGGGAACTACAATATGTTTTGGCGCCTTCCAGCCAAGTTGTTCAAGAATTTCATAACCAAATGTTTTTGAGCCCTCACCATAGTATGGCCTTATGTTAACATTTACAATAGCCCATCCATATTTATCAGCAATTTCAGAACATAACCTGTTTACATGGTCATAATTCCCTTTTACTTTTATCACATTAGGATTATATATCAGAGTGCCGATAATTTTACCTTGTTCAAGGTCGGCAGGCATAATAATATAGCTTTCCAGGCATGCCTGAGCAGCCTGGGCTGCCACTGAATTCCCCAGATTGCCGGTGGTAGCACATCCGACAGTCTTATAACCAAATTCCTTTGCTTTTGTCAATGCAGTTGAAACGACCCTGTCCTTAAATGAAAATGTAGGATAATTTACCGAATCATTTTTTATATAGAGTTCCTGTACCCCCAAAACTTTCGCCAGATTATTCGCCTTTACCAGCGGTGTAAATCCCACCTGGCTCCCGACTGTCGGCTCGCCGTCTACCGGAAGCAATTCCCTGTAACGCCACATTGTATTGGGACGCGATTTGATAACATTTCTGTTTAAGACCTTTTTGATGCCATCATAATCGTAATCGACCTCCAAAGGCCCGAAACAAAAACTGCATACATGCAATGGTTCTTTTGGATATTCTTTTTCGCATTCCCTGCATTTCAACCCTTTTACGTAGCCCATTTTTTTCTCCGTATCTTTTCAGCAATAAAAAAAGCCTCTTTCCTAAAAATAAGATAGGATGAGGCTTTTGTTTGTTTCTCCCATCTTATCTCTTCCCAAAACTTGAGACAGGAATTAGCACCTGCACCGTGTTCTGATATAATCTCAACAGGCCGGTTGCTGTGGCTTCATAGGGCCAGTCCCTCTGCCACTCCAGATAAGATATATAATTTAAAAATTCTACCTGAAATCAGGTAAACAGTCAATTGTTAATCATGAAACACAAAACAAGCAGTGTACAAATTTCCCTTTAATCCATTTTATTTATCACAATACCGGTAATTAATTTAGGATAAAAATACGTTGACTTTGGAGGCATTACCTTGCGCGCCAGAGCAATTTCCCTTACTTGTTCTATCAGAGTAGGCCGCAAAATAAATGCAACCTGAAAATCACCTGATTGCACCAGCGATATGGCTTCTGTTTCATTCTTTACATACTTTATAAAATTTTTCAAACCCGCCTCGCCGGAATGTATTCCCAATATCCTGTTTATGATAACACTGTGAAGAATACCGGCGTCTAACCGCTTCCATTCAGGGTGATCATTGGCAAACACTTTATCCAGGACATTCTCACCGTTCAACTGCAAGAGGTAATATTTGTCAGTTTCACCGACATACATCACAAAACTGTGAGGTTTGCTATCACTATTGAGTTTTTGCATAGCAGCGCCGATTTCGCTGTCATTATCCAGTTGTTCAATCTCAAAGAAATCTTTCAGACGATGGAGCATCTGGTTAGGATTAAAATCCTTTATTTGACGAACTGCCCGATGGAAAGGAAATATCTGCAATCCCGGATTGTTCATGGAAACACAGACCATCATCACATAATCCGAAGGCAATTCCCCGTGTTGTCCCCCATTTTCTTTATGCCGTTGCTCTTTATACACTAACGATGTTTCATAACGATGGTGTCCATCGGCAATGAAAAGGGCTTTTCCCTTCATAAGCTCAGTGACTGTATGAATTGTCCGCTTTTCCTTAATAACCCAAAGCCTGTTCGTTACCCCGCTGCCGTCAATAAATTCCATTTCCGGTTTTGATGGAGTTGCTGAAAGCAAATAGTTATCAACAGCATTATCTTCATCGGGAAAAAGCGCAAATATTGAACTGAGGTTTGCTTTGCATGATTGCATAAGTTTAAGCCGATCAGCCTTAGGGCCGGGAAGGGTCTGCTCGTGAGGATAAATGGATCCTTTATCAAATGGCTCCAGTTTTACCAATGCAATAAAGCCCCTGCGAATAAAATGCTTATCTCCATAGGAAAATTCCTGATCATAAATGTAAATTGACGGCTCGTCCTCCTGCTTCATTATTCCCGCTTTTACCCAATCTCCAAAAAATTCCGAAGCGCGGGTGTATCTGTTGTTCGTTTCGGTATCTTCAGGAAATTCCTTTCCCAGGTCTAAACGAATAATGTTATTCGGATGATTTTTGTAATACTGCTCCTGTTCTGACGGAGATATAACATCATAGGGAGGAGTCATCACTGCCGAGCAATCCTTTATAATATTCAGATTGTATCTCAAACCTCGAAAAGGTCTTATTATTGCCATATTTTACGACCACGTACCTTTCTTTTTTTAAACACCGGCAGCTTTTTTCAATGCATCCACCATATCGGTCTTTTCCCAGGTAAATGAGCCTTCTGTGCGTCCAAAATGACCATGTCGGGCAGTGAGCTTATAAATCGGCCTTCTCAGATTCAACCTCTTGATAATGCCACTGGGCGTCATGTCAAAAACTTTTTCACAAATCTGCGTAAGCTTTTCGTCCGGCAGTTTACCGGTTCCTTCAGTTGTAATATGAATAGCCAGCGGTTTTGCAACTCCAATTGCGTATGCCACCTGCGCCTCACATCTGTCCGCCAAACCCGCAGCTACGATGTTTTTCGCAATATGTCTGGCTGCATAACAGGCGCTTCTGTCCACCTTCGTAGGATCTTTTCCGGAAAAAGCGCCTCCGCCATGACGTCCCCATCCTCCATACGTATCAACGATAATTTTCCTGCCGGTCAAACCACAGTCCCCCTGAGGACCTCCGATTACAAAACGCCCTGTCGGGTTAATATGATAAATCGTTTTATTATCGAGCAAGTTTGCCGGTATCACCTGTTTGGCAACCTTCTCAATCATGTCCGTTTTAATAGTATCATATTTGACATCGGGAGCATGCTGGGTAGAAATAACAACCGTATGCACCCTGACAGGTTTATGGCCGTCATACTCAACCGTAACCTGGGACTTGGCATCCGGACGCAGATACTTTAACGTTCCATTTTGTCTCAATTCGGCATGTTTTATGATCGCCCTGTGCGCCAGCATAATCGGAAGCGGCATTAATTCCGGCGTATCATTGCAGGCGTAGCCGAACATCATCCCCTGATCACCGGCCCCTTCTTCTTTATGGAGTCCTTCACCGCTTACTCCCTGTGAAATATCCGGTGATTGTTTACCAATGCTTGTAATAACAGCACACGTATTATAATCAAACCCCATAGACGCATCGGTATAACCTATTTCTTTTATTGTACTTCTTACGATATCGGGAATATTTACATTCGCCTTTGTAGTAAATTCCCCCGCAACAAAAGCAACCCCCGTTGTCACCAACGTTTCGCAAGCTACCCTGCTCATCGGGTCTTGCTCCAGCATAGCATCCAATACGCCATCGGATATCTGATCGGCAATTTTGTCAGGATGTCCCATGGACACAGATTCCGAAGTAAATAAATACCTTCCGCTCCTCATAGTAGTACAGCCCTCTCTTTCAAAAAATGTTCTTTCAATATATTCATATTACGATCTACAACACCCATTTGTCTTATTACCGTTAATTGCGCTCTTCTGCCAATTTCCCCGGACTCTTCCGGATGTTCCAATAAGTATGTTATTGTTTTTAACAGTGACACTTCATCTTCCACCACCATAATTGCTTTTGCTTCTCTAAGCAGGCGCACTTCCTCCTTAAAATTAAAGGTATGCTGCCCAACAATTACAGGCTTAGCCAAACCGGCGGGTTCCACCATGTTCTGCCCTCCCTGGGGAATCAAACTTCTTCCTACGAACACACAATCAGCAATACTATAGATAGCAAACAACTCTCCCACCGTATCGACAACAATGATAGTATCTTGTTTATATCTAAGACTGACACCCTTTCTGCCTTTATCAAGCAATGATTTTTTCACATAGGCAAACCCCATGGTTTCTATCTGCTTTCCAATATCAGCAACTCTTTCAATATGGCGAGGCACAATAATCAGCCGTAACTTGTCAAACTTTGTGCAAAGGCTTTTAAATACTCTCAAAAGAATAATCTCTTCGCCTTCAAATGTGCTTCCACAAACGATAACCTTTTCATCAGCCCCGATTTCAAACAGTCTCAACAACTGTTCTTTTGTATCTGCAGGAATATCAGTCACAATATTATCATATTTCATATTCCCGGTAACGGAAATCTGAGGTTCCGGTATCCCCAGTTCTTTAAGGCGGACGGCGTCAGCCTGCGTTCTTGCACAAAAAAGATTTTCCTCTGTTGAAAGATTTTTAAAGAACGTATTTGATAAACGGCAAAATAACCGATACCACCTGGCAGATTTCTCTGATATTCTTGCATTCACCAAAACAACAGGTATACATCTTTGTGCAGCAGCGATTATAAAATTCGGCCATATTTCCAGTTCAATTAATAGTATGAACTGAGGCCTTAATCTATTTAATACTTTATCAACCACCCAGCTCAAATCGAGCGGAAAATAAAATATCCTCTTTCCCTCAAAATATTTCTCTGCAACGGAGAATCCCGTATTTGTATTAACAGACAATACTACCTCAAATCCATTAAACTCTTTCTCTATGGATTTTACAAGAGGTTTTGCAGTCAAGACCTCACCCACGGAAGCACAGTGAATCCATATACAGGGGTTTCTATCATTTTTTACCTTAACAAACCCCAAACGCTGTAATAATCCTGCGCGAAATCGCTTATTCAGTAAAAGCTTGACAAAAAAATAAGGAGAACCAAAGGCAAGGGCTGTTACATAAAAAGCATCAAAAATCGTAGGCATGCGAAAAGGAAAGAATTTTATAATAAATACGCAACATTATTTTGACAAGTATATCAATAAAGCAACAATGCCTGCAAATTATTGTGTCCTGCCGCAACATTGTTTGAATTTTTTCCCACTGCCACATATGCAAGGCTGGTTTCTCCCAACCTTCACACCAACCTTTATCGGTTCAACTTTTCTTTCTTTCTGTGCTTCCTCACTTGTACTTTTTTCCTGAACAGGAGCGCTTATAGGGTCGGGTGGCCCCTGTATTCTTTCCTTTCCGGAAACTTCATGATGGATGAATGTTAGCGGATGCAATATTTCCTTTCTCTCCGACTCGTCTACTATTTTCAGTTTAAAAATAAGATCAGTCACTTCATCTTTTATGGACATATTCATATTTTCAAACATACCGAGCGCTTCCCGTTTATATTCTATTCTCGGATCAACCTGCGCATATCCCCGTAATCCGATACCGGATCGTAAATGGTCCATAGCATATAAATGATCTTTCCACTTTGTGTCAATTTTTTCCAGCAAAAGAATTTGCGCTATCTTCTCCATTTCATCCTTACCGATGGTATTTTCTTTTTCCTCGTAAGCATCAAATGCCTTCTGTTTCAAGAATTCATTGATATTCTGGCGGGTTTTCTCTTCGACTTCATTTAAATCAATTTGTATGCCGAATTTTTGTTTAAACCATGCGGATAAATCAAAATGGTCTTCAGCGCTTTCAGCATCTCGCCCATCGTCTTCTATACTTTTTGTTTCAAATGCATAGTTTGCCATATCATTGATGCTATCTTCTATCATTTGCTTGATATAATCGTATAAGTATTTTCCCTCAAGCACATCTTGCCTCAGCCCGTATATTGTTTTTCGCTGCTGGTCCATGACCTCATCATATTCAAGCAGGTGTTTTCGTATTTCGAAATTGTGTGCTTCTACTTTCTTTTGCGCCCTTTCTATGGATTTTGTAACCATAGAGTGCTCGATAGCCATACCCTCTTCCATGCCAAATGTTTTTAGGAGAGAACTCACCCGTTCAGAAGCAAAAATACGCATTAAATCATCCTGTAAAGAAACATAAAAACGTGACGACCCTGGATCACCTTGTCTGCCGGCACGCCCTCGAAGCTGATTATCAATACGCCTTGCTTCATGCCTTTCAGTGCCTACAATATGGAGTCCTCCCAAGGCAGCGACGCCTTCTCCTAAAACAATATCAGTACCCCTGCCCGCCATATTCGTAGCAATGGTAACATTAGCCGGCTGCCCGGCCTTTGCAACTATCTGCGCCTCACGCTCATGGTGCTTCGCATTCAACACTTCGTGTTCGATTCCTTCTCTCCTGAGCTTCTCGCTTAAAAATTCTGATTTTTCAATCGATACTGTTCCAACCAATACCGGCCTTCCCTGTTTATGCACTTCAACGATTTCCTGAACAATGGCATCGTATTTTTCTTTTTCCGTTCTGTACACCCTGTCGCCAAAATTTTTGCGTTGTAAAGGTTTATTCGTAGGGATAGTAACAACTTCCAGTTTATAAATCTTATCAAATTCAGCAGCTTCTGTTGAAGCGGTACCCGTCATTCCGGAAAGTTTCTTGTATATTCTAAAGAAATTCTGAAGGGTTATAGTGGCAAGCGTTTGATTTTCTTCTTTAATGCGCTGGTGCTCTTTTGCCTGTACGGCCTGATGCAATCCATCACTCCATTGACGGCCTTCCATCAATCTTCCGGTAAACTCGTCTACGATAACAACTTCACCATTTTTTACAATATAATCCGTATCATTTCTGAAAAGATAATGGGCACGGAGCGCTTGTTCAATGTAATGAGGCCATTCCATATTTGTGCCGGTATAGAGGCTATCGACATTTAAAAATTTTTCAACCTCTTCGATGCCCTCTTCTGTAAGATGCGCCATGCGTTCTTTTTCTTTTATCTCGAAATGTGTTCCCTTCTTTAACTTTCTGGCGATTTTGTCTGCTATGTAATATTTCTCAGTAGACTCTTCCGCAGGGCCGGAAATGATTAACGGTGTACGTGCTTCATCAATGAGGATACTATCCACCTCATCAACAATCGCAAAATGTAAACCACGGCTGATTTGTACCTGCTCCTCCGACCTTACTTTCATGTTGTCGCGAAGATAATCAAAACCGAATTCATTATTGGTGCCATAGGTTATGTCACACAAATAAGCATCTTTTTTTTCATTATAAGGTTGATGTGACTGAATAGCCCCTGCCTTTAATCCTAAAAACTCATATAACGGAGACATCCAGTCTCTGTCACGCTTTGCCAGATAATCATTCACCGTCACAATATGCACGCCTTTCCCAGATAAAGCATTGAGATATGCAGGCAGAGTAGCAACGAGGGTCTTACCTTCACCAGTGGTCATTTCGGCAATTTTGCCCTGATGCAATACTATGCCGCCAATAAGCTGCACGTCAAAATGCCTCATTGTTTTGTCCGGGCTGTCAGCATTTGGAGCCAACAGGATTCTCCTGCTTGCCTCTCTCACCGTCGCAAATGCTTCCGGTAAAATATCATCCATTGTTTCACCTTTTGATAACCTTCCCTTATATTCATCAGTTTTTTGACGTAATTCAGCGTCGGTCAAAGATTTCATCTTTGGCTCAAGGGAATTTATTTGCTTTACAATCGGATATATCTTTTTTAATACCCGATCGTTTGAGGTTCCGAATAATTTCGTTATCATATTTTCAAAAATAATGTTTAAAAAAATTTTATGATTAAGTAATGATAAGTTCTCATTTTAAGCGAAGATGAATGTTTATGTCAAGGCATTGTTACAGTGGTAACCAAAAAAAGAAGGCTGTGGACTTCATTTATCCACCAGCCTTCTTCTTTTATACCTGCGATGTGCAAAATCTTTCAAATCCTACTGTAAAAATATCAGAAAAGTCCCTTTACCTTTCCTGTTTCCACATCGACATCAACACGACGAAATGCGGGGTCGGAACACGTTCCGGGCATGAGTTTTATATTTCCCGCTATCGGCACCACAAACCCGGCCCCC